>DASYQD010000173.1:0-16424 GCA_036005845.1 Thermoanaerobaculia bacterium
CAACCCACCCCCCGCCGCGTACTCACCAACGCCACCCGAGTACCATGAACTCGCGATGACCGCCTCCCTCCCCATCCTCGCGCGCCTAGGAGCCGTCATCGAAGAGCTCCAATCCATCCACTTCCAAATCCCCGAAGACGACCTGGCCGTAGCCCGCGGCGCCCTCTTCGCTCCGCGCCTCGTCGAACGCCTCCGCCACGCCATCGACCTCCTCGAAGCCGTCCAATCCCACTACGAACGCGCCACAATCCCCGAGCAAGAAGTTCGCGCCGCAGACTCCCTCGACGACATCGGCCACCTCATCTCCACCGAGATCGCCGGCCAGGAAGTCACCGACCTCGTCTTCCTCGCCCGCGCCGACTTACGCGGCGCCCTCCAAGACCTCATCGCCGCCGTCGACCAGGAAGACTTCCTCCGCATCGCCAGCAGCTGCGACGCCGCCCTGCGCACCTTGAAGCGCACGCTGATCTCCGTGGAGTCCGCGCTCCACGACTTCGAGGGCCTCGAGCCGCCGATGCGCCAGTGGTCCGACCTCGACGTGTCGCTGCAGACGCGCCGCCTCTACGCCGACGTTCGCCGCGAAGTCCTGCGCCCGCCGGCGCCCGACGACGCGACGCTGCCCGACCGCCTCGCCGGCGTCCACGATCGCCTCCACCAGCTCCGCGAGCTCGACCTCTACCCGCTCCTCCGCTTCGACGACCGCGTCGCCATGCGCGAGCTGCGGCGCCGCATCTCGACCTGGATCGTCGCCGACCCGCCCGACCTTGCGGCAGGCCGCCACCTGTGGCAAGACCTCGTCGGCTTCGCCGAGCTGCTCAAGACGGTGAGCCATCGCCAGGAGCTGCGCCAGCACGACCGCGCGCTGCTGCGGCGCGCCTACCACCAGCTCTTCGGCCGCGCCGCGCACGCGCGCGCCATCTCCGACGACCTGCTCCACCAGCTCGACGCGCTCGTCGGCCTCGACGACGAGCTCGACGTGCTGCTGGCGCGCCGCGAGCACGGTGAGCTGCCGCGCTGGCGCGAGGTGATGGCGCGGCTGCTGCAGCGGCTGTCGACGCGGGCGGAAGCGGCGACCGGCGCGCCTGGCTGGGTCCGCGAGTAACGCCTCGAGCTAGCTGCTGAGCAGCTCACCGGGCGAGAAGCTCTCCGCGCCCACCGCCATCGCCGGCCGCACCTGGTTGCGGCCTTCCTCCTTGGCGCGATAGAGCGACCGGTCGGCCGCCGCGATCAGCTCCTTGGCGGTGGCGCGGTCGCGCGGCAGTCCGCCCAGGTCGTCCAAAGAGGCGAGGCCGATGGACAGCGTCACGCCGCCGACCGCCCTGCCGTCATCGTCGACGAAGCGCTCCTTCTCCACCAGCGCGCGCGCCTTCTCCGCTACAGCGACCGCTCCGGGCAGGTCGGTCTCGGGCAGCAGCAGCAGGAACTCCTCGCCGCCGTAGCGGCCCACGTGGTCGGTGCTGCGCAGGCCGCTCTGCACGATGCGCGACACCCAGTTGAGCATGGCGTCGCCCATCAGGTGGCCGAAGCGGTCGTTGACCGACTTGAAGTGGTCGAGGTCGGCGAGGCCGATGGCGAGCGGGCGCCCGTAGCGCACCGCGCGCTGCAGCTCGGCGTCGAGCCGCTCGAGGATCGCCTCGCGGCGCAGCAGGCCGGTCAGGCTGTCGCGCGTCGCCGACTCGAAGAGCCGCGCGTTCTCGAAGACGATGGCCACGTGGTGGGCGAGCAGGTTGAGGAGCTCCATCTCCTCGGCGCCGTAGCGGTCGCCGGCTTCCTTGGGCCCGAGCAGCAGCAGGCCGATGAGCTTGCCGTGACTCAACAGCGGCACCGCCATCTGCGCGCCGAGCATCTCGAGGCGATGGCCGAGCACCGCACTCTTGGCGGCGAGCTGGCGGGCCGGGAAGGCGCGGCCCGACTGCGTGAGCAGCTTGAGGCCCGGGTCGGCCGGCGACAGCAGCAGCGAACGTTCGAGTCCCTCCGCCGCGTCGGCCACCGTCGTCGACAGCGGCATCAGCAGGCCGCTCACCGGGTCGGCGATGAGCAGCGTCGCCCAGCGGATGCCGAGGATCTCGCCGAGGGTCTTCACCAGCCGCTCGCCCATCAGCGGCAGCTTGCCCAGCGCCGGCAGCTCGCCGGCGAGCGCCGTGAGCCGCTGGCGCAGCGCCACGCGCTCGGGGAAGAAGCGCCGGTAGATGACGTGCTCGACGGATCGTCGCAGCGGCGTGAACAGGAGTCCCAGGAGCAGCGTCGCGCCCGCCACCACCCAGATCCGCTCGCCGCCGGTGACGAACTCCGAGAAGAGCACACCGCCGGCGCCGAGCGCGGCGTAGAAGACGAGCAGCAGCAGGGTGGTGAGCGCGGTGTAGACGAGGCTTCGTCGCACCACCAGCTCGAGGTCGAAGAGCTGGAACTTCGAGATCGCCACCGCCACCGCCACCGGGTAGCAGAGCAAGGCCAGCGGCTCGACGGCATCGACCCAGGCGGGGCTCGGCTGGCCGGCCAGGGCATGCCCGAGCCGAAGGGCCACGACGGCGACCCACGGAAAGACGCCGGCGAGCACGAGCGCCGCCTGGTGTCGCCCCTGCGGCTGAGGGTGCTTGAGCGCCGGACGCATCAGCAGCGCCGTCTCGGCGAAGGCCCACAACGGCAGCCCGACGGTGTTGAGCACCTGGTCGAACTGGCGGGGGGTCCACGGCAGGTCGATCCCCAGGCCGCCGGCGCCGATGTAAGTGAGGATCCCCAGCGTCGCGAACGCCAGGCCGACGGCGTAGTAGGTCGGCACCACCCAGGAATGGCGTCGCAGCCACGGCTGCCGATCGGGAATCACCGACGCGAGGTGCAGCTCGAGCCCCATCTGCAGGCCGGTGAGCAGGTAGAAGAGCGGGGTCACCACGTAAGTGAGCAGCGTCGGCGACGCCGCTCCCGGCAGCGCCAGCTCGATCGCCACCGCGAACGAGAAGAACAGCAGCAGCTTGGAACGCAGGTCGTTGTCCTGCTGCCGGAGCGCGATCAGCGCCAATGCCAGGTAGGCGAGCGCCCCGAGGGCATTGAGGATCCAGTTGCGCCATTCGAGCGGCATCCCGGGCCTCACCGGCACGACGATGCGTTGCCCACCGCGCTCGACGAGGAACGGCACCTTCCCCGAAGGCCGCAGATTGCGAGCAGCAATTTGATAGCCCTCGGCGTCGGCGATCGCCTTGCCGTCGATCGCCAGCACGCGGTCGCCGGCCTGCAGGCCAGCCTGCGCCGCCGGGCCCGCGGGCGAGACGGCGGCGATGTCGAGTCCCGGCGTGCGGTCGCCGATGCTGACGCCGAGGCGCCGCGCGGCGCGCCGGTTCTCCAGCACGAGCTGGGTGAGCAGCATCGCCAGCACGAGCGCCAGCAATGCCGCCGTCTGCACCCGCACCTGGACGTGCCGATCGGCGGGGCGCCGGTCGAAGGTGGGCAGGCGGACTTCGGTCACGGGGTGGGCAGGGACCAAGCTCCGAGGATGAACGCGCCGAAGATGAACGCGCCGAAGATGAACACGCTTAGTGTAGAACAACGGCCATGGCCGGCTCCGACTCCACCCAGCAGGCGCGGCTCGGCGGGCCGGCGATCGTGCTGGTCGCGCCGCAGCTCGGCGAGAACGTCGGCGCCGCGGCGCGCGCGATGTTGAACGGCGGTCTCACCGACCTGCGCCTGGTGGCGCCGCGGCCGCCGTGGCCCAACCCGCGGGCGCTCGCCGCCGCTTCGGGCGCCGACCACGTCGTCGAAGCGGCGCGCGTGTTCGACCGCCTGGAGGACGCCGTCGCCGACCTGCGGCGGCTGTACGCCTCGACGGCGCGGCCGCGCGACCTGCGCAAGGTGGTGCTGACGCCGCGGCAGGCGGTGCGGGAGATGCGCCAGGCGGCGCCCGACGGCGGAGGGTGCGGCGTGCTCTTCGGCCCCGAGCGCACCGGTCTCGACAGCGATCAGGTGGCGCTCGCCGATGCGGTGCTGACGGTGCCGCTCAACCCCGCCTACTCGTCGCTCAACCTGGGGCAGGCGGTGATGCTGGTCTCCTACGAGTGGTACCAGAGCGGCGCCGAGCAGGCCGACACGGCGCCCCCGATGGGTCCGGAAGGCGAGCGCCACCGGCAGGCCACACGCGCCGAGCTGCACAACCTCTTCCGCCACCTGGAGAGCGAGCTCGACGCCGCCAACTTCCTCTGGCCGCCGCATACGCGCGCCAACATGGTGCGCAACCTGCGCAACTTCATCGCCCGCGCCTCGCCGACCGAGCAGGAGGTGAAGACGCTGCACGGCGTGGTTACGGCGCTCGCCGGCAGGAAGTGGAAGCGCGAGCAGGATTGAGCGCGTCGACGCGTCACGCGCCGATCGCGCGCATCACTGCTTTTTGCGCTTCACCAGGAAGGCTTCGAAACCGCGCGCCATCAGCGCCGCCATCTGCTGCAGCTCGCCGACGTCGACCTTGGCGAGGTCGTCGTGGCCGCCGTCGCAGTAGACGGCCGCCACCAGCCGCTTCTTGATGCGCACCGGCAGCAGTAGGCATTCCTTCGGGTACTTGCCGCCCCAGACGCGCACCAGACGCTGGTGGGTGTCGAGGCGCGGCAGCGGGCCGCGGTAGAACGGGCTGCCTTCGCGCAGGTTGAGGAAGAGCGACGGCTCGTCGAAGCTGATCTCGATCTCGCCGAAGAGGCGCTGGTCGACGCCCTCGCCACCGCCCATCCACGCGGCCACGGTGTCGCCGCGGATCATGAACAGCAGGCTGCGCTGGAAGCGGCGGCTGAGGAACGACAGCGCCGCGTGGGCGACGTCGTCGCGCTCGTCCACCTCGCCCATGCGGGCCTCTAAGTCGGCGAGCGTCGCCACCGGCTTCGGCACCACCATCATCGGCGTGGTGTCGCTGTCCCCGTCGGTCGAAGCCGCGGCGGGCGCGGGTGCCGCGGCCGCAGGCGCGGAGGCGGCAGCGGATGGCGCGGACGCGGCAGCGGCCCGCGCCGGCGCGGTGGTTTCGACCAGCGGTGTCGGAGTCGGCGCGGGTGGCAGCGTGTCGGTATCGCTGGCCGGTGCGGTCGCGGCTGAGGCATTGGCGATCGCCGGTGCCGCGGCGTCGCTCTCGGGTGCCGCTGCAGCGTTCGCGGACGACGCCGCAACAGGCCGACGCGTGGGCGCCGCGGTCGGCGGCGCTGGCTGAGCAGCTGGAGGGGTCGGCTGAGCAGCCGGGGCTGCTGGCGGCGCAGCTTGCGGAGGACGAGGTGCCGGCGGTGGGTGCACCGGGCGTGGAGCCGCCGGCGGCGGAACGGCCGCGGCGGGTGCGGGTGCCACGGGCTGCGCCGGCGGCGACGGGACCGCGGCTACGCGAGCCGCCGGAGTCGGCGCCGAGGGAGCTGGGGCCGGCGGTGCGAGCGCGGCGGCAGGCGGTCCCGCGGGTGGTGGTGACTCCACCGCCGCGGGAGCCGCGGCCGGCGCTTCCTTTGGCGCCCGCGAGCCGAACAGCCACCGCCGCTTTCGCGCCGGCTCAGCGGCGGCAGGCGTCGGCGATGCCGGCGCCGCAGGCGGTGCAACCGGTGCAGCGGCAGTCGCCGCGGCCGCGGGTGCTGGTGCTGGAGCCGCCATCGGCGCCGCTGCCGGCGGCGCCACGGGCGCTGCCGCTGTCGCGGTGGCCGCCCGCGCGGCCTGCGCCTGGGCCGCGCGCTGCGTCGCCGCGGCGGCCGCCACGCTGTGCACGCCGGACTCGAGCGGCGGCGGCGGCGCCGGCTGCCACTGGGGGCCCGGGAAGGCGCGGATTGGCTCCGGCGTGGCGGGCGGCGCCTCGGGCTTGCGGCGGGCGCCGGCGGCAGTCTCCTCCTGCCACAGGTACTTGGCGCGGTTGAGGCGGTCCCAGATGCGCGAGAAGCGCGGCTCGGCCGGACAGTTGTAGTGCTTCTCCAGCGCCTCGAGGATGCGCACCTCCGGCGCGACGTGGATCTTCAGCCGCTTGCTGGTGACGAAGGCGAGCTCGTCCTGCGCCTGCAGGTCGCGCGCGTCGACCACTGCCACCGACAGCGCGTTGCCGAAGCGCTCGAAGGGGATGGCGCGCAGCCGGCAGGCGAGCTTGGCGGGCACCTGCTCGGTGAGGTTCTCGGCGATGACGCGCAGGTCGTCCTGCGTCACCGCGGGCACGCTGAGCTGGTCCGACAGCGCCTTGGTGAGCCGCTCCTCAGACAGCAGCGTGAGCTCCAGCAGGCAGGTGCCGAGCCGGCCGCCGAACACCTGCTGGTGGCGCAGCGCCTGGGTCAGCTGGTCCCGCGTCAGCCACTCGCGTTCGACGAGGAGCTCTCCGAGCTTTTTCATCTCTGAGGGTGTCGGCGGCGGGCGAGCGGCATCCGGGTGTGACCTAGGGCGGCGGCCGCGGAACGCGATGATAGCAGAGGAGTTCGCCGCTCTCCCGCCGCCTCTCCACCGTAGAATCCCGCCGCTTCACGGCACTTGGGAACCGGGAGGATCGACGATGGCAAACGGTGAGCCGCGGCGGCCCGGCACGGGCGCCGGCCTGCTCGAGCGCCTCTTCCACCTCGGCGAGCGGCAGACGACCGTCGCCACCGAAGTGCGCGCCGGCGTCGTCACCTTCCTCACCATGGCCTACATCCTCCTCGTCAATCCGCAGATCCTCGCCGCCGCCGGGATGCCGCCGAGCGACGTCGTCTTCGCCACCGCCGTCGGCTCCGCGGTCGGCACGCTGGCCATGGCGCTGCTCACCAACTATCCGTTCGCGCTGGCGCCGGGGATGGGGATCAACGCCTACTTCGCCTACTCGGTGGTGGGCGGCATGAAGGTGAGCTGGCAGACCGCGCTGACTGCCGTGTTCGTCAGCGGCCTGCTGTTCATGGCGCTCTCCGCCGGCGGCCTGCGCACGCTGCTGCTGCGCGCCATCCCGGTGAACGTCAAGCTCGCCATCGGCGGCGGCATCGGGCTCTTCCTGGCGCTCATCGGCTTCGAGAATGCAGGGCTGGTACGCAAGCACCCGGTGACGATGATCACGCTCGGCGACCTGCACGCGCCGGCCGTGCTGCTGGCGCTCGGCGCCCTGCTGCTGATGGCGGTGCTGTTGGCGCTGCGGCTGCGCGCGGCGCTGCTGATCGGCATCGCCGCCGCCACCGGCGCCGCGTGGCTGCTCGGCGTCTCGCCACCGCCGACCGCGGTCATCGCCCTGCCGCGGCTGCCCGAGCAGACGCTCTTCGCCTTCGACTGGCACGGCATGGCGAGCGGCACCCTCGCCACCGTCGTCCTCGCCTTCCTCTTCGTCATCCTCTTCGACACCGCCGGCACGCTGATGGGAGTCGGTCGCCTGGGCGGCTTCGTCGACGAGAAGGGCGACCTGCCCAAGGCCGGCCGCGCCTTCTTCGCCGACGCCTTCGGCACCACCGCCGGCGCCGCGCTCGGCACCAGCCCCGTGACCGCCTACATCGAGTCGGCCACCGGCATCGAGGAGGGCGGTCGCACCGGGCTGACCGGCGTCGTCGTGGCGGTGCTCTTCCTCGCCTCGCTGGTGCTGGCGCCGCTGTTCACCGCAGTGCCGCCGCTGGCCACCGCGCCGGCGCTCATCGTCGTCGGCGCACTGATGATGGAGGGGATCCGCGAGGTCGACTGGAAGAGTTTCGACGAGGCGATCCCGGCTTTCCTCACCGTCATCGGCATCCCGTTCACCTACTCGATCGCCAACGGCATCGCGCTCGGCCTCGTCTCCTGGGTGGCGATCAAGCTTCTCTCCGGCCGCTGGCGCGAGGTGCACTGGCTGATGGTGGTGCTCACGGTGCTGCTCGTCCTCTACTACGCTTTTCTCCACGCAGAGTGAAGGTGGCCTCCATGCCGACTGAGCACCCGCGTCCGCTGCTCGCCACCGCGCTGTCGCGCGGCCCGGCGCCGTTGCCCGAGCTCCTGGCGCGCTATCTCGAGGAGTACCTGGCGAAGATCTCCTTCGCCGTCGAGCGGCTGCCGCCGGAGCGTCTCTGGTGGCGGCCGACGCCGGATGCCAACAGCGTCGCCAACCTGCTCCTCCACCTCTGCGGCAACCTCTCGCTCTGGCTCCTCGCCAACGTCGGCGGCGAGCCGTTCGTGCGCGACCGCGCCGGCGAGTTCGCGGCGCGCGGCGGGGCCGACGCGGCGGAGCTGCTGTCGCGACTGCACGACGTCGTCAGCCGCTGCTGCGCCTTGCTGCGCCGCCTCGACGCGGCCGAGCTGGAGCGCCCGCTGCGCGTGCAGGGGTACGACACCGACGTGCTCGGCGTCGTCTTCCACGCCGTCGAGCACATGAGCTACCACACCGGGCAGATCCTCTTCCTGCTCAAGCAATCGCTCGAGCCAGGCGGCGAGCGCGTCGAGCTCTACCCGCAGCACCGCGGCGAGTAGCTCGGCCCGAGCGGGCGACACGGCGTCGTGACGCCGCCGTCACCGCGTCGTCACATCGTCACCTGGCCGCCGCGCGGCCGTCGCTTGACCGTCACCGGGATCGCAGCTAGGTTTCGCGCGCCGGATCACTCGTCATCTCATCACTTGCCGTTCCCTGCGAGGAGGTCAGCCGCGTGCGCTTCCGCTTCCTGCCTCAGCAAGCGCGCTTCTTCGACGAGTTCACCGCCATGGCCGGGCGCGTCCAGGACGGCGCCCGTCTGCTGCGCGCCATGCTCGGCGGCACCGCGCCCGACCACGCCAAGGCCGACGAGATCCGCGTCGTCGAGCACGACTGCGACGAGCGCACGCGGCAGATCGTCCAGCGCCTCAACACCACCTTCGTCACCCCGCTCGACCGCGAGGACATCCACGCGCTGGCGCGCACGCTCGACGACGTGATGGACGCCATCGACGCCGCCGCGACGCTCTTCCCGCTCTACGAGATCAAGAGCGTGCGGCGCGGCGCCGCCGACCTCGCGGCGATGATCGGCCAGCAGGCCGACCAGCTGCGCCTCGGCGTCGAGGCGCTGGAGAAGCGGACCGGCGTGCCGGAGCGGATCCGCGAGATCCACACTCTCGAGCACGAGGCCGACCTCCTCCACCGCGAGGCCGTCGCCCAGCTCTTCCGCGAGGAGCGCGACCCCATCCGCGTCATCCAGTGGAAGGAGATCCTCGATCTGCTCGAGGCGGCCACCGACGCTTCGGAGGCGGTGGCCGACGTGCTCGAAGGCATCGTGCTGAAGCACAGCTGATGACGCCCAGCCTCGCCATCGTCGTCGGCGTCATCGCGGTGGCGCTGCTGTTCGACTACATCAACGGCTTCCACGACGCCGCCAACTCGATCGCCACGGTGGTGTCGACGCGCGTGCTGTCGCCGCTGCAGGCAGTGGCGTGGGCGGCCTTCTTCAACTTCGCCGCCGCCTTCACCTTCGGCACCGCGGTGGCGAAGACGATCGGCAAGGGGATGATCGACCTCTCGGCGGTCACCAACGCGGTGATCCTCTCGGGTCTCATCGGCGCCATCGTCTGGGACCTGCTGACCTGGTTGTGGGGACTGCCGACGAGCTCGTCGCACGCGCTGATCGGCGGCTATGCCGGCGCCGCGGTGGCGAAGGCCGGCTTCGGCGTCATCCTGGTCTCGGGCTGGACGAAGACGCTGCTGTTCATCGTGCTGGCGCCGCTCATGGGCCTGGTGCTCGGCTGGCTGCTGATGAGCGCGCTCTACATCATCGCGGCGCGCTGGACCCCGGCGCGCGTCAACCGCGTCTTCCGCCGCATGCAGCTCATCTCGGCGGCGCTCTACAGCCTGGGGCACGGCTCCAACGACGCGCAGAAGACGATGGGCATCATCGCCGGCGTGCTGTTCGCCGGCGGCTACCTCGACACCTTCGACATCCCGCTCTGGGTGATCCTCGCCGCGCACGCCGCCATTGCGCTGGGCACGCTCTCCGGCGGTTGGCGCATCGTGCACACCATGGGACAGCGGGTGACGCGCCTGCAGCCGATCGGCGGCTTCGCCGCCGAGACGAGCGGCGCCATCACGCTCTTCCTCGCCAGCAAGCTCGGCGTCCCGGTGTCGACGACGCACACCATCACCGGAGCGATCGTCGGCGTCGGCGCCACGCGGCGGCTGTCGGCCGTCCGCTGGGGCGTGGCGGGGCGGATCGTGTGGGCGTGGGTGCTCACCATCCCTTGCGCGGCGGCGATCTCGGCGCTCACCTTCCTGCTCGTGCGCGGGCTGATCCCGTAACGGCGCGGCTCGCGCCGGCCGGCTCGGCGTTTCGCTCGCGAGCCACCGTGCTAGCGTCGTCGCGGCTGCAGGGAGGAACGACGATGACCAACCTCGCCCAAGACCTCACCGACTCCGCGATGCTGTTGCAGGCGCTGCCCCGCTTGCTGCTGTCGACGCTGGCAACGGCAGTGATCCTCGGCGCCACCGTCGCCACGGCGGCGTGCGCCCAATCGACACCTCCGAAACCCGCCGCTCCCGCCTCGGACGCCACGACCGCCATGGCGCACGAGCACGCGCACGACAGCCCGGCGCCGAGCCCGGCCGTCGGCCGCCCCGGCGGCGGCGAGGAGGTCGTCACCCGCAGCGTCGAGTACGCCACCGTCGGCGGCAAGCCGGTGACGGGCGCGCTGGCGACGCCGAAGGGATGGAAGAAGGGCGGCCCGGCGCTCATCCTGGTGCACGAGTGGTGGGGGCTCAACGATAACGTCCGCGACTTCGCGCGCCAGTTCGCGTCGCACGGCTACGCGGCTCTCGCGGTCGACCTCTACGGCGGCAAGGTGGCCACGGATCCGCAGGGCGCGCAGGCGCTGATGAAAGAGGTGATGGGCAACCCCGCCGCCGCCGAGGACAACCTCAAGCAGGCGGTCGCGTTCCTGCGCGACAAGGAGGGCGCCGGCAAGCTCGGCGTCGTCGGCTGGTGCTTCGGCGGCGGCTGGGCGCTGCAGACCGGCCTGCTGGCGCCCGATCGCGTCGACGCCGTCGTCATGTATTACGGCTTCCCCGAGACCGACAAGACGAAGCTGGCGAAGCTGAAGGCGCCGCTGCTCGGCCTCTTCGGCGCCGAGGACAAGTCGATCAAGCCCGAGATGGTGCAGCAGTTCGAGGCATCGCTGAAGGAACTCGGCAAGAGCGCCGACATCCACAGCTTCCCCGCCGCCGGCCACGCCTTCGCCAACGCCTCGGGCGGCAACTACGTCAAGGCGGCAGCCGACGAGGCGTGGAAGCTGACGCTCGACTTCTTCGCCAAGCACCTTCGGTAGTCGAGCATCGAGATCGCTTCGTCGCTTTGCTCCTCGCGATGACGTTCGTGGTGTCATCGCGAGCGCAGCGAAGCGATCTCGATGCCCGCGGCATCACGTTCGCCGCGCTGCGGCAATTCTTTGCCGCAGCGTGGTAATCTCGCCGCCAACGCGGGAGGCGGCCATGCGCGAGATCTCCGGCAGGCGGGTGCTGATCACGGGCGGCGCGGGCGGGCTCGGCCACGCCATGGCCCGCCGCTTCGCCGCCGCCGGCGCGGAGCTGGTGCTCACCGACGTGGTGAAGGCGACGCTCGACGACATGGTCGCCGACTTCGTGCGCCGCGGCGTGCCATGCCGCGGCTATGTCGTGGACGTCACCGATACCGCGGCGATCGCACGGCTGCGCGAGCAGCTCCACGACGAGGCCGGCCCGGTGCACGTGCTGGTCAACAACGCCGGCATCGTGCACGGCGGACCGTTCCTCGAGGTGCCGGTCGAGAAGCACCTGCGCACCTACCGCGTCAACGTCGAGGGCGTGGTGGCGATGACGCACGCCTTCCTCCCCGATCTCATCGCGTCGGACGAAGGCCACCTAGTCAACATCTCCAGCGCTTCGGGCTTCGTCGGCCTCCCTTTCGGCTCGACCTACGCGTCGAGCAAGTGGGCGGTGATCGGGCTCTCCGAGTCGCTGCGCCTCGAGCTCAAGAAGCTCGGCCGCGGTCACGTCGGCGTCACCAGCGTCTGTCCGGGCTACGTCGATACCGGCATGTTCGCCGGCGTCAAGCCGCCGAAGCTGACGCGCTTTCTGACTCCCGACAAGGTCGCCGAGCAGGTGGTGGCGGCGGTGCGCCACAACCGCGCCTTCGTGCTCGAGCCGTGGCTGATCAAGGTGACGCCGTTCCTCGTCAACACGCTGCCGCAGCCGGTGGCCGACCTGGTCAGCGACGCGTTCGGGGCGACGACGGGGATGAAGAGCTGGCACGGCCACCAGGAGTGACCGCGCCGCCGGCGAGCGCGAAGGCCGCCAGGTTGGTGCCCTCGGGAGCGTTGAAGTTGTTGTCGCTGATGGCGACGAGGAGCGGTGCGCCGTCCTCCCCCGCCGGGCCCCACGCCAGTCCCTCGTAGTTCGCGATCGGCACGCCGAGGTCGGCGAAGTCGGCGAGCTTGCGCTTGGCGATGGTGTGCACGGCGCGGCCGGCGACGGAGTCGGCGCCGGTGACCTCGTCGGCGCCGGCGAGCGACGCCTCGAAGAGCTTGACCGCGAAGCCGACGCCGTCGACGTAGGAGCGCTCGAGCGCCAGCAGGTGGCCGTTCGAGACATCCGGAGAGACACCGGGCGAGAACGGCAGCAGGTCCACGAGCCCGGCGACGCCGAACTTCGCCTCGCCGATGGGCTTGGCGTGTTGCGGATCGATCGGGTAGAGCCACTGGCGCGGCAGTGCAGAGCCGCGCAGGTCCCAGCGCAGGACGCGAACGCGCCTGAGCTCGTCTGCCGGCGGCGGCTGGTCTTGCGCCAGCGGGCCCTCGGCGCCGGCGAAGAGCGCGTCACCACTTGGCGCGAGCATCAGCGCTTCGAAGCCCTGGTTGTGGCCGGTGCCGTGACCTTTGCCGAGGCGAAACGCCGTGGGCAGCGGCAGGCGGCGGCGCAGGTGGCCAGTAGGGTCGAAGTCGCCGACCCACGGCGCGATGTGACCCTTGACGTCGCCTTCGGAGCTGACGAAAAGCTCGCCCGCCGCGGTGCGCGCGACGCCTTCGAGGTCGGCGCCGGCCGTGGGCAGTGGCCCGCGCTGGTCGGCGAGCTCGAGCCAGTCGACGAGGTCGGGGACAGCGGGCGGATGCCAGCGGAAGCGAAGGAGACGCGCGGGCGGGTGGCCGGTGGGGTCGTCGACGACGGCGTAAAAGAGGTCGGCGGCGCGGTCGTAGGCGAGGCCGGAGAGCCCACCGACGTCGAGGTCGTCGAGCTTCGTGCCGCTGGTGGGAAGCTGGGCATGGGCGACGAAGCGGACGACGGGCGGCTCGCCTGCGAGCGCGGCGGCGGGGATGGTGGTGAGTGCGGCTGGACGACACGCCGCCAAGAGGATCGCCAACTGCGCGGAGAGGACGAGCAACGCGATGGCTGAAACGCGTCGCCGCAAGAATGACTGCATGTCGCTACTCTAGCGGCTGCGGTCGCGGACAGTTTTCGAGTGGTCGTGGTAAGCCGATGCGGGCGCCAGGCTCCACGGGTCCCCGCTTGCCGATCGGTATCCCACCGTGCTCGCTACGCTGCGCGCGGTGGGAGCCCTCCGCTCGGCGCGCCCGCTCCGCCTGGCGCCCGCACCGGCTTCGCAGCTCACGTGTGCTGCGAATGAGGGAAGAACGGTCCCGTACAATTCGAGCGTGTCGCGGCTCGCGCGTTTTGCAGTCTGGACGCTCGCCTGCAATCTGCTCGTCGTGCTCTGGGGCGCTGTCGTGCGCGCTACGGGGTCGGGAGCGGGTTGCGGCAGTCATTGGCCGCTGTGTAACGGCGTCGTGGTGCCGCAGGCGCCCACGACGGCGACGCTGATCGAGCTCACGCATCGCCTCACCAGCGGGCTCGCGTTGGTCATGGTGGTGGTGCTCGCGATCTGGTGTTGGCGCACGTTGCCGCGCGGGCATGCGGGACGGCGAGCGGCGATGGCGGCGTTGGTGCTGATCGTCGTCGAGGCCGCGATCGGGGCGGGGTTGGTGTTGCTCAACCTGGTGGGCAGCAATGCTTCGGTAGCGCGTGCGGCGTATATGGGGCTGCATTTGGCGGTGACGTTCTTCTTGCTCGGGTCGTTGGCGCTCACCGCGTGGTGGGTGGGCGATGCGCCGCCGTTGCGCCGCGACACGCGCGTGGCGATGCTGCTCGTGACCGCGTGCGGCGGGTTGCTGTTGGTGGCTGCCAGCGGTGCGATCGCGGCGCTCGGCGACACGCTGTTCCCGGCCGGTTCGCTGGCCGCGGGCGTGCAACAGGACCTGTCGCCGGCGAGTCATTTCCTCTTGCGCTTGCGCATCCTGCACCCGTTGCTTGCGGTTGCCGTCGCCGCCTACCTGCTGTTCCTGCCGCAGCTCGTGCAGGCGGCGCGCATGGGGCGCACGCCGCGCAAGCTGGGCAGCGCGGTGTCGCTGCTGGCGCTCGTGCAGCTCGCGGTGGGCGCCGCGAACCTCGGGCTGCTGGCGCCGGTGGCGCTGCAGCTCCTCCACCTGCTGCTCGCCGACTTGCTGTGGATCGCCGTCGTCCTGTTCGGCGCCGCGGCGCTCGCCGATCCTCGGCCGTCGCTCGTTGCCGCCGCGGCGTCGCGGGAGCTGGCCGAGCGCCGGCGGCCGGTGCGCGCTACCTGACGTCGGGAGCCTTGGCGAGATCGAGGCGCAGCTCGCCGCCTCGCACCTCGCTGGCGACGAGGCGCACTGCCGGGTCGGCGAGGTCGAGCACGAGGTGGATCTCGCCGCCGTCCTCGCCGTCGTGGCGGCCGGCGCGGATGCGGCGCACCTCGCCGGTGGCGGGCTCCCACGGCGCGAGCGGCGCGCCGCCGGCCAGGCCGAGGAGGCGCACGACGAGGCGGGGCGACTCGCCGCCGATGCGCGAGGCGCGCAGCCGAGCCGCCGCGAAGGCGCCGTCGAGAGCGATGACGATGCGGGTGCCGCCGGTGGGCAGCGGCTCCCAGCGCAAGCCGGTGAGGCGCGTCGCGGGGTTGAGCGGAGCGGCGTGCATCTGTGTGTCCGCGGCCGTCGGCGCGATGCCTGGCGCGGGCTGAAGCCGCGGCGCATTCCCCGCTGACGCTGCGGGCGACTCCGCGAGAACCTTCGCCGCCGCGCCTGGCGCAGTGGGCGCGTCGCCGATGGTGGCGTCGCCGGAGGTACGAGGCGCCGCGGCCGCTGATTCGCGGGACGCCTCGGCCACAGCAGCCGACGCGGCCGTCGAGGTGGTCGTCGGCATCGCCGTATCGACTGCGGCAGCCCCTTCCCCCGGCAGCACGTCGCGCCGCGCCGCGCCGACGACGAGGAGCGACGCGATGGCGCCGAGCGCCGCGATGCCCGCCGCCGCCGAGCCCCACCGCAAGCGCGAGCCTGCGGGCGGCGGCTCCGCGAAGGCGTGCACGGGCGGTCCCGCAGGAAGCGCCGGCTGGGGCAGCAGCTCGGACGGCGGCGGCGGCGGCACGAAGATCATCGGCCCGTCCTCCGCCAGCTCCGCCGGCAGTGGCCGCTCCACCTCCGCAGGCGCCGGCGAGCTCACGCCCGACGCCGCGAGCAGCGCTTCGAGCGACGGCTCGACCGCGGCGCCGATCGCGGTCGCGCCGGCGAGCCGTGCTGCCGCCTCCTCGCCGATCGCGCCACCCTCGCGCCGCTCGTCCCGCCGCACCGGCGGCAGCGGCGGCGGCGCGAGCACTTCGACGGACGGCGCCTCGCCGCCGGGCAACAACGCCGCGATCATCTCGATGGCGCGCTGCTCCAGGGCGACGAAGCGGATCGCCATCCCCGGCGGCCGACCCGGCCCTTCGTACGACGGGCGCTGCCACGCCACCTCGCCGACGCCGCGCGCCGGCATCCGCCAGCCGGGCAGGAAGAGCTCGAAGCCGAGGCGGCGGCCGACGGGCTCGGGATCGACGAGGCGCAGGAACATGCCGCCGCGCGAGATGTCGCGCACGAAGCCGGTGTGGATGCCGCGGCGGCCGGCGCAGGAGAGCCGCACCACCGCCTCGTAGGAGAGCCGCGGCGCGGTACGCGACGGCAACGGCGCGCTCGGCGCCCGAGCCGCTGGCGCCGACTCTGCTGGCGTCGACGATGCAGCGCTCGCCGCCGCCTCGGCGCCGTCTTCGGACGCCTCGCCTTGGGCTGCGAAGTCGCGGCTGCCCTCGTCCATCTCGCCGCTCAGGTCGACAGCTTCTCCCAGTCCGAGTCCGCCGCGTCGGTGGCGATCGAGAGGCCGCCGTCGGAGCCCGCGAACACCGGATCGGCGACGCGCGACACGCGGCCGCCGCCGAACTCCTCGAGCGACTCCTGCAGCGCCTCGGGCAGGCCGCCGATCAGCGAGCAGCAGCCGGCGAGCAGCACGTTCTGCCGCACGCGCTGCTGGTACTCGGGCTCGACGCGCGCCACGAGGTCCATCATCGTCTCCGACACCGGCCCGACCAGGCTCTCGCATGCCGTGCGCAGCTCGGCGGTGATGTCGAGCTCGGTGGGCTTGCCCTTGATCGGCGCCTCGACCGTCACCCGGCCCTTCGGCTTGCCGACGAAGCTGTTGCCCTCCTTCCACTCGCGCA
>DASYQD010000174.1:0-89338 GCA_036005845.1 Thermoanaerobaculia bacterium
GGTCGCCGCCACGTGCAGCTCGACGCGCGAGCCGCCGGGCGCCGAGGCGTCGACGAGCCGCCGCTGCGAGGTGATCGGGAACCTGCCCAGCGCGCTGCCGTCGGCTGCCGCCAGCAGAAGGCGGTCGCCCGCCAGCTCGCCGCGCACGCGCGGCACGTCGAGCACGACGACGCCGGCGGCCGCGTCGATCGTCCAGACGTTGCCGTCGCCGAGCGCCGGCAGCGGCGTCAGCGCCGCGCGCGCCGGGTCGATCGGGTTGGCGAGCAGCAGCCGGCCCGCCGCCGCCGTGCCCGTCGCCGGGTCGACGACCTCGAGGTAAGTGGTGCCGGCGCCGCCGCGGCGGTCGGCGCGGCTCGGCACCGGACCGTCGTCGATGCCGCCGCTGCTGTCGAGCTGCGCCGCGGTGTCGAAGGCGGTGCTCAGCGTCTGGTACGAGATGGCGATGCGCCCACCGCCGCCGCCGCCGGTGAAGCTGAAGTTGGTGCCGGCGCCGCCGCGCGCCTCGATGCGGCCGCTGCCCTCGAGCCGCGCCGCGGTGATGCGGATGGCGCCGCCGGCGCCGCCGCCGCTGGTGCCGCCGGTGCCGTTGCCGCCGTCGGCGACGACCTCGCCGTCGACGCGCACGCGCGCCGCCGGAGCGAGCAGGCGGATGACGCCGCCGCCCGCGCCGCCGGCGCTCGCGTCGACGCTGGCGCCGCCGCCGCCGGGCAGGTGCGGATCGCGCAGACTGTCGAATACCGAGCCCGGCTGGGCGAGATCGCTGCGGTTCCAGCCGCCGGGCGAGCCGAACCATCCGGCGCCGCCGTGCGAGCCGCCGGCGCGCGGCGCCGCTCCGGTCTCGCCGGGCAGCACCATCGAGCGCGTCGAGGTGCTGCCGAGAAGGCCCTTCTTCGTCATGTCGACGCGGCTCAACACGCCGACACCCACCTCGTGCTCGACGGCCAACTCGAGCGGTTGGTAGAGGATCGCCGAGTCGTAGGTGGTGATCTCCGGCGCGGTGAGCACCGCCGGCCGCGGCTGCAGCGAGCCGCTCTCGGTGGAGGCTCCGGTGTAGAGGAAGAGCGCCGGCAGCGAGCGCACGGTGCCGTCGGTGCGCGGGATGACGCTCAGCGTCGTGTTGTCGAGCAGGAAGACCGGACCGTCGGCGTTCCAGCCGTCGCGCAGCATCGGATCGGTGGTGCCGACCGAAGTGATCGCCGCCTCGTAGACCTGCCGCGGCGCCACCGCGGTCATCGTCACCCGCGAGATCGTCACCGTCCCCGCCGAGTCGACGAGGCGCGCCTCGAATGGCACGTCGGCGCCTTCGGGGATGAGGTTCGGGATCCGCCAGAGCGCCTGGTAGGTGGCGCCGGCGATGTCCTCGGTGCCCGGCACCTTCTGCGCCGCCGTCCAGGTGGACGCCAGCTCGAGATCGCCCGCCGCGTTGCGCACCAGGCCGCGCACCTCGACGCTCACCAGGTGGCCGGGGATCGGGTTGCCGTCGACGTCGAGGTTGGTGTCGCGCGCGTAGAGCCGCAGCAGCATCGCCGCGCCCTGCGCCGACATCACCGACACGTAATTGGCCGGCCAGAGCGACCCCTGCCACGGCGCCTTCCAGCGCCCCTGCGGGGCCGCCGGGTCGCGCTCGGGCCCGATCTGGAGCTCGATCGTGCGGTCGATGCCGTTGCCGCCCCAGTCGGCGAGCGCGACCTTGGCGTGGATGGGGATGAAGCTCGTCATCCCTGCCGGCACCACCAGCGTGCCGGTGCGGTAGAGGTCCTTGGTGCCGGTGACGAGCGTGGCGGTGAGCGGGCCCGGGAAGAGATCGGTACGGTCGAGCTGCATCGTCACCGTCTGGATCGCCGTCTCGCCGTCGTGGGCGCGCAGCTCGAGGTAGAACTCCTCGCCGATGAAGAGGTGCGTCACCGGCGCGCCGGCGAGGCGCACCGAGAAGTCGTCGATCACCGGCGGCGTCGCGTCGTCGACGACGGCGAAGTGCTCGCTCTCGCGCACACCGGCGGCTCCGTTGGGGTCGAGCACGCGCGCCCGCACGTAGAGGCGCGTCCCTTCCGCCATGTCGAGCGGCAGGTCGAAGGTGGCGGTCTGCGACGCCGCGTCGCCCCAGCCGTTCGCCGGCTTCGTCACCAGCCGCGCCGGCGAGGTGGCGAACGGCGCCGCGGCACCCTCTTGCCAGAGCTCGATGAAGAGCGTCAGCTGCGAGCCGTCGAGATCGAAGAAGCCCGACACCGTGGCGGTGAGCTTCGAGCCCGCGTACGGCGTGCCGGGCACCGGCGCGCTCGCCGCCACCTGCACCGCCTCGACGCTGGGATCGGTGTTGGGCAGCACCACCATCGCCACCTGCACCACGTTGCTGGCGTTGGTGCTGGTGTCGACGGCGCGCACCCAGATCGGGAACGGCCGCGGGTCGACGTTGTTGCCGGCGTAAGCGGCGATGAACGAGTAAACGTACGGGTAAGCCGTCGACGAGTAGGCCGGCGACACCGGGTGCTGCGGATCGGTGGGATCGGTGAAGTAGTACTCGACGCGGTCGACGTCGCCGCCGGGAGCCTGCGGTGTTACGTCGTCGAGCGCCGACAGCGCCGGCGTCAGCACGTAGCGGTTGCCCTGCAGGAGCTGGCCGTTGGTGCTGCCGGCCGGGAAGGGCACGGCGTCGACGTGCGGCGCCTGGGCGTCGTAGATGCGGAAGGTGCGCTCGTACGGCGGCATGACGTTGCCGTAGGCGTCCTGCAGCCCGGTGAGCACGATCTTCCGCCGCAGCGTGTCGCCCTGCAGGTTGACGCCCTCGACCGGCTGCACCGCGAGCGAGAAGTTGCTGCGCGTGAGGTAGGTGACGACCGGCAGCCGCTGCCATTCGGTGGCGGAGCCGACGCTGCGCTGGAAGTAGAGCTCCACCGCGTCGCCGACGAAGTCGCCGTCGAGTTGCTCGTCGGTGGCGTGCACGGCTTCGCTGAAGTCGAAGCGGATGGTGACGCGCGGGTCCACCGGCCGCCCGAGGTCGGGCTCGCTGCGGATCACCGACGGGCCGACGCCGTCGGCGGTCTTGAAGGTCGAGCCGACGCTGCCGGAGGTGGTGAGCGGCCGGCCCATGCGGTCGCGCACGCCGCCGGGGCCGCCGGCGACGTTGACGCTGTAGACGGTGAAGTTGTCGTACTGCGTGCTGGGCGTGAAGCGCACGACCTGGTGACGGTCGGCGTCGAGCGTCGAGGTCCAAGTGCCCTGCGCCCAGGCGCCGCTGGCGGAGCGCAGCGAAAAGTAGGCGAACGGGTTGCCGCTGTTGATCGGCAGCACGCCGGCGAGGAGCTGCTCGGAGAAGACGAGCTCGACGACGGCGGTGCGCGAGACGCCCTCGATGCCGGGCGGCGGCGCGATCGACAGCAGCCGCGGCGGCGAGGCGTCGAGGATCATCGGCGCCACCAGGTTGTCGTTGCCGTCGGGGCCGACGAGCACGCCGCCGCCGGTGGCGAGCTGGTCGCCATTGTTGTTGCGCGCCGAGATCGAGAAGCCGCCGGTCGCCAGCGCGGTGAAGTGGTAGGCGCCCGCCTCGTCGGTGAGCACCACCTGGCTGCGGTTGCGCGAGTCGCGGATCTCGACGATGGTCGCCGGCGCCCCTACCAGGATCGTCGGATCGCCGTTCCAGCGGTCGTCGGGCACCGGCTGGTAGACGACGCCGTGCGCTCGCACCGCCGGCGCCAGCGCGACGGTAATCTCCACGATGTCGTCGTCATAGGTCAGCGTGCCGGTGGCGTAGCCGCCGGTGCCGCTCACCAGCGAGCTGACGCTCGCCGAAATGGCGCCGGCCGGCACGGCGGTGAAGACGACGCTGCCGTCGGGTCCGCTCACCGAGGGGAACGGTCCGATCGGCGTGTTGAGCGTGACGTTGGCGCCCGCCACCGGCGCGCCGGCGGGGTCGCGCACCCAGACGCGCACGACGCCCTTCGGCGAGAGCACGAGCTGATACGGGTCGGCGTTGGTGCCGCTGCCCGGCACGGGAGCCGGCGAGGTGAAGTTGGCGAACGAGGCGCTCGCCGTGCGGCGCTCGCCGGTGAGCTCCTCGGCGCTGATGCCGGCAGAGCGGCTCCTCAACACGCTGGGGAAGAAGAAGCGGTCGCTGCCCGCGGCGGGCGCGAGCTGCGCGTAGTCGTAGCCGGGCTGCGTCAGCCGCAGGCTGAAGAGCCCGCTGCCGAGGTTGACCGGCGAGGTGCCGGCGCGCAGCTTCTCGAAGAGCCGGAAGTAGGCGTCGCTCACCGGCTCGAGGACCATGTCGATGACGGCGATCGGCGAGGTGGCGGTGATCGCCGCCGTCGCGCCGGCGCGCCGCGGCGAGGTGGGCAGCGCCGCCTCGAGCGTGAAGCTGCCTTCGGGGATGCCGAGGAACTCGAAGGTACCCAGCGCCGCGGGCGCGCTGCTGGTGGTGGCGAGCGCGGTGACGCGGCCGCCGGCGGTCTCGCCCTGCAGCCGCACGGTGCCGCCGCCCAGCGGCCGCGTCTTCGCCGCGTCGTCCCACAGCGTGCCGCGCACCTCGCCGCGCTGGTCGAGGTAGATGGTGCGGTTGATCTGCTGCCCGGCGGAGGTGAGTGCCACCGCCGACAGCCGGCCGCTCTGCCCGTTGGGCGCGTAGAAGGCGTAGACCGAGTAGGTGCCCAGCGGCAGCGCGTCGAAGAAGGCGACGCCCTCGCCGTCGGTGACGGTCGCCTCGTTGTTGGAGAGGCGCACCTGCGCATCGGTCACCGCGCCGCCGGTCACCGGGTTGCGCACCGTGATCTGCAGCGCGCCGACGTTGGTGACCATCTCGATGCGCGGCATCTGCAGCACCTGCCAGTCGACGGTGAGCTCGCCGCGCACCATCCCCTGGCGGCTCACCTGCCCGCTGTCGCGCGCCACCACGGTGACGCCGCCGGCGTAGACGTGCGACACCGAGTAGTTGCCGTTGGCGTCGGTAACGAACCACTGCCCTTCGTCGGGCAGGCGGCGGAAGGGGAAGCTGTCCTCCTGCAGGTAGTAGTAGGCGTGGGCCAGCGGCCGTTCGACGCCGTTGAAGATGTCGACCACCCTGCCGGTCACCGTGCCCTGCGCCTTCATCTGCACGACGACGTCGAGCGTCTGGCCGGCTGTGCCGACGTAGCCGAGGGTGCGGCCGACGCGCTCGACGTTGCCGGCGACGCCGCGGGCGGTGACCAGCACGCGGCCCTTGGGCACCAGGTCGTAGCGGAAGCGGCCGTCGGCGTCGGTGCGCTGCTTCTGGCCGAGCAGGCCGTTGGCCTCGAGCTCCACCTCGACGTCGGGCACCGGCGTGCGGCCGTCGACGCCGACCACCTGGCCGGTCACCGTCGCGGCGTCCTCGAAGATCACCTCGTGGTTGACGATCTGGCCGGCGTACTCGACGGCGCCGGTGATCGTCTTGATGCCGTGGAAGGGGTTGTAGGCGACCAGCTCGTACGCGCCCACCGGCAGCACCAGCTGCAGCCGGCCGTTCTGGTCGGTCGAGGTCTCGACGTAGGCGCCCTTCAACCGCACCCGGTACTCGGTGGCGCTGTAGTAGGTGGGCTTGTAGTAGACCGGCGTCAGCACGCCGGTCGAGGTGACGGTGCGGGTCAGCAGGGTGACGACGCCAGCGCCCGCCATGCGCACGCTGACGAACGGCCGGTGGCCGCCGTAGACGACGCTCGTCGACGCCTCGCCGAAGTAACCGACGCGCCCGGGCTGCAGGCCGTCGCCGACGTGGGCGACGATGGACTTGCCGCCCAGCGGCACGTTGTTGAACGAGAAGCTGCCGTCGGGCCCGGAGGTCACCGGCGGATAGGGGAAGAGGATCACCTCGGCGCCGGCGTAGGGGCGGCCGAGCGGATCGAGGACGACGCCGTCGATGCCGCCGCTCATCTGTTGCAGCACGATCGACTGCGCGTCGACGACGTCGGGCGAGACGTCGAGGATCGGCGGCAGCAGGACGGTGCCCTGCAGCCGGCGCGCGAAATCGATCGCCTTGACGCTGTAGCGCTCGTTGGTGCCCTGCACCGGCACGCCCTCGATGCGGTAGCGGCCGAAGGCGTCGGTGTAGGCGAACATCCCGGGCCCTTCGATGAAGGCCACCGCGCCCTGCACCGGCACGTTGCTGTTGGTGATGGGATCGAAGAAGAGGACGGTGCCGGTGACGGTGCGGCTGGCGCCCTGGGGCAGGCGCAGCGTCACTTCCTTCACCTCGCCCGCCGCCAGCGTCAGGTCGGTGAACACCGAGACGCGCGAGATCGCCCAGTTGGAGGCCTGCAGCGACACCTGCCCCTCGGGCACGTCGTCGAAGCGGAAGCGGCCGAGCGAGTCGGTCTCCTGCTCGGCCAGCGCCGCGCCGTGCGAGTAGACGGCGACGCGCGAGCCGGGGATGGGCTCGCCGTCGGTGGCGCCGACGACGACGCCGGCGACGGTGCCCTTGCCGACGACGAAACGAGGCACCTCGACGACGGCGTCGACGACGGCGCCGGGCCGGTCGACGCCGACGGTGGCGTAACCGACGTGCCCGTCGTGGTCGCGAACGACGAGCGTGATCGGCCCCACCGGCACGCCGGCGATGCTGAAGGTGCCGTCGGCGGCGAGGTCGACTCGCCGCTGCTCGTTGAACAGCGTGCTCGCGGCGGTGACGTTGCCCTGGCGCACCGGCTCGCGGGTGTCGCCGTAGATCGCCACGCCGCGCACGGTGCCGCGGCCGAGCAGCGCGATGTTGACGCGCATCACCCGGTTCTGCAGCCGGATGGTGGCCGAGACCTCCTGCTTCTCCTCCGGCTGCAGCAACGGGTCGGCGCCGGCGGGGATGATGGCGCGCAGCGTGAAATGCGGCAGCACCTGGCGGTCCCAGTGCGGGTTCTCGACGAAGTCGAAGAAGAAGGTGCCGTCGGAGCCGGTCGTCACCTCGCCGAGGTAGTCGAGCTTGGTGACGGTGTCCTGCAGCGTCTCCCAGAGCAGCGAGCGGATGAGCTGCACCTTGGCGCCGGCGACCGGCTCGCCGGTGCCGCGCACCACCTTGCCGGTGACCAGGCCGCCGAAGTGCAGCGGCGAGGTCTCGATCGTCGGCAGCGGGACATCGGCCGAGAGCGACTCGCCCCAGGCGTCGAGCAGGCCGCCGCGGTCGAGCAGGTGCTCGTTGCTGAGCAGCGGCTGACCGTTGGCGGGATTGGCCAGCGCCGAGAGCGGCGTCGCGTAGCGCACGGCGACGACGCGGGGCTCGTCCTGCACCCAGGCGCCGGTGCCGAGCTTGTCGGAGACGCCGGAGGCCACCAGGCCCGCCGTGTCGAGGCCGCTGAAGCTCGAGCGGATGCGGTAGTTGCCGGCGTCCTCGGCGCCGTCCTTCTGCGGCGGCCGGTTGAAGAGGTAGAGCACGCCGTTGCCGTAGCGGTTCGGCCGGTCCATGTTGCCGAGGTCGTCCGGCCCGTGCTCGTTCATCCGGAAGTCCTGCACGGCGCCGATGAGGCGAAACGGCGGCCGCTGCACGGTCGTGCTGTAGACGGTGGTGGGCAGCGGCGCCCCGGCGCCGTCGGCGAGCGCCGGGCTGGCGATCGCGGCGCCGACGCGCAGCACCACCGCGCCGCCGCCGGGCACGCTGACGTCGATCACCTCGAGGCGCCGGTCGTCGCTGCCGTCGGCGTCGGGCACGATGGCGAGGAGCTGGCCGTGCAGCGCCGCGCCCGTCGGGTTGCGCACCGCGACTTGGAGCTGCTCGTCGAGGGTGACGTGGCCGACGAGCGCCAGCGGCACCGTCACGCTCTC
This sequence comes from Thermoanaerobaculia bacterium, assembly GCA_036005845.1. Classification (GTDB taxonomy): domain Bacteria; phylum Acidobacteriota; class Thermoanaerobaculia; order Multivoradales; family JAIOJS01; genus DASYQD01. The sequence goes on from DASYQD010000174.1 coordinate 7,753, forward strand.
GCTGGCGTCGCGGAGCACCGGCACCAAGTCGGCGAACGGCAGCCCGCGCAGCGCGGCGGTCTCGCCGGCGTAGCCCTTGACGGTGCCGGCGAAGCCGTCGAAGGCGCCGCTCACCTCGAGCTGCAGCGCTTCGCTGCCGGCGGCCGGCATCAGCATGGCCGCGACGTACGGACTCGTATAAGTAGTGGTCTCGGCGAACTGGTCGAAGAGCTCCTCGCCGTCGAGGTTGCGCCGGCCCTGCTCGCCTCGGAGCAGCTTCGCCAGCTCGGTGCCGACCGCCAGCCCCTTGCCGGTATTCCGGCGCAGCTCGTCGATCTCGAGCAGCGGCGCGCGGTTGCCGAGGTAGTCGAGCGCCAGCACCTCCAGCGACTCGAGCAGCGGCTCGTGGAGGTAGGTGCGCATGCCGGCCTCGGCGAAATCGATGGCGCGTCGCTCGACGTCGCTCTTGATGACGTGCGGCAGACCGGCGGGGGTGAGCGCCGCCGGCGCCACCGCCAGGCTGTGCGCGAGGCCGAGGAAACGGGCGTGCGCGCGGAGGAGGTCGTCGGTCGCCACGAACGGCGTCTTCAGCCGCTCGCTGAAGCGCGGCAGGACGAGCGTCGCCGGCGACAGCGGGATGCCGAGCTCGCCGACGCCGGTGCGCAGGTGGATGGTGCCCTGCCCCGCCGTCGAGGTGGACTGGAACGTGGTCGCCACCACCCGCCCGTCGAGGTCGGCGACGAGCTTGTACTCCAGCGTCTCGCCCTGCCCCGGAGCGAGCGACTGGATGGTGCGCAGCAGGTCGTCGTTGGGATCGGCGCGGTGGGCGCCCGTCATGTGCTGCTCGTCGAGGTCGACGCTGACGAGGTTCTGCGTCGCGCGAGAGAGGTTGGTGACGGTGACGAAGAGCGAGTACGCCTCCCCCTCGCGCACCACGTCGGGGTGGCTGAAGGTGAGGTTGAAGCGCGCATCCACCACCTCGACGGCGGCCTGGATGCGCGACAGCAGCGGGAAGGGCTCGCGGCCGGGGCGGACGAGGTCGCCGGTGACGTCGATCTGCAGCGTGTGGCTGCCGGCGACGAGGCCCTCCACGGTCCACGCGGCGGTGCCCTGCTCGCCCGGCGCGAGCGAACGGCCGCCGCCGGCGTCGAGCACCGGTACCGCGCTTCCCGGCGCCACCGCGGGATCCGTGGCCGCGACGCGCAGCGCGTTGTACGACGGCAGCCGCAGGAAGCCGGCGACGTTCTCGAGCCGCGCGTTGGAGCCGGCGGGCGCTCCGTTGGCGACCACCAGCTTCGCCTCGAAAAACTGGTTGAGGTACGAGACGTTGCCCGGCAGCACGATGGCGCCGAAGAGCGGCAGGTTGAGGGTCTCGTCCTCCTCTTCGCCGCGGCGCAGGCCGTCCTCCGGCTCGGCCTCCTCGAGCTTGAAGGGCACGATCTGCGGTGGCTGCCAGCGCGACACCGCGTGCGCGACGTCCTCGGGCAGGCCGTCGAGCTCCACGCGCGGCTTGTCGAGCGGCTGCACGGTGCCGTAGCCGGTGTAGATCATCGGCAGCTTGATCTCGACGATCTCGCTGCCGAAGGCGAAGCCGACGGCGAAGTCGAAGGCCTGGAAGTTCTCCGCCGTGATGGTGATACCGCGCTGGCGCAGCTCCTCGAGCGACAGCGTGCGCACGGTGGCGGAGGCGAGCAGGATCTCGCGCACGTGGAGGATGGCGAGGCTCGGCTCGGCGCTCGCCATCACCTCGCCGTGCGCGGCATCGACGAGGCGGATGTTCTCGAGCCGGTAGTCGCCTTCCTGCTGGAAGCCGGGCAGCACGAAGCTGCCGCCCGGCACCGTCTCGAGCGCGATCGGCTGCGGCACCTCGGGACCGGCGAGCTCGGCGCGCACCAGCAGGCCGGCGACGCGCGGATCGCCGGGCAGCGTCGCGCCGCAGGGCTCGTCGACGCCGCCGAAGCAGGTGCGCACGCGGGCGCGCTCGCCGACGTTGACGGTCTGGTCGGCGTCGGTGGTCAGCTCGTCGGCGTAGAGGGTGAGGCGGCTGCCCTGAATGCGCAGCGCGCCGCTGGCGATCGGGCTCGACTGCGCCCTGGACGGCGCCGCAACCGCGCACGGCAATGCCAGCGACGTTGCCAACGAGAAGACCATCCACCGGAATCGCAAGCGTTCCCCTCCCGCGCAGAGTGGACGGCTTCACGCGCGCGTCGAGCGCGCAAGAAGCGACACCGCCACCGACAGGAAACTGATGAGCTGGGGAATCTGATCCGGAGGATCGTCCCTTTCCCCGTCATCTCCCGGGCGGAGGACCCGGGCCGTGACCCGACCGGAGAAAAAGCGGAAATCCGGTCGGGGCTAAATGAGTGCGCGGACCGTATCGAACACTCGCGCGAGTTGTCAATAGCTCCGTCGCCAGCGGCGAAAAGCGATCAGAAAACCATTGTGGAACCGCTTACATCCAACTGTTAGGCCTGCACGGAGCCGTCGGCACGCTATGGCGGGGCAAGCAACTCGCTTCCCGTAACGCGCCTTCCCGGAGGCGCGGGAGCGCGCCGGTCAGCGCCCGCGGCGCGGCGCGTAGCGCGCGGCGTCGGCCGCGGTGGCGGCGCGGCTCTCGACGAGGCGGGCGCGGACGACGAAGCGGTCGGGGGCGGTGCCGACGTAATAGAACGGATAGCAGGTGACGAGAGTGAGCGCGGGGTACGGCGTCTGCCGCAGCGCGCTGGTGTCGTCGGGGAGGACGACCTCGGCCCACTCGACGCGGTAGCGGCTGATGGCGCCGGGCGTCGTCACCACGATCTCGTCGCCGGCGCGGACGTCCTTGAGCGGCCGGAACCAGCTGTCGCGGTGGCCGGCGATGCCGACGTTGCCGGCGCTGCCGAGGCGCGAGGTGCCGGGGATGTGGCCGGCCGCGCGGCGCAGCGTTCGCGCGTCGACGCCGTCGGCGACCATCACCTCGAGGCCGACGCGCGGCACGACGATGCGGCCGAGCGCGTCGAGCGCCGGCCGCGTCGTCGAGGTGTCGCCGGCAACGCGCGCGCTCGCGGTACGCGTGCTTGGAAGATGGGTAGCGGCCGATCCGGGCGGCGCAGATACGCCGAGAGCCGGGCCGGACGGAGCGGCGCTCGCGAGCTCGCTGGCGGGAATGCCGATCGGCTCGCCGCCGTCAGCGGCGGTTGCGTTTCCATCCGTCGTCGCCGCGCCGCCGTCGAGCGCGGGCGAGGCGAGCGCCTCCTCGAGCAGACGCTCCTGCCGCTGCTGGTAGAGGCGGGCGTCGAGATAGCCCCAGCCCACCCACGCCAGGGTCAGCGCGCCGGCGAGCCAGAGCACGGCCTCGAGCCGCCGAGCCCACGGGCGCCGCGTGCGAGCCTGCGGTGGCGATGAGGAGGAAAGGGTTTCCATTCGCGTCGGTCGAAAGTAACGGAGGGCCGCACGGTTCTCCGATCAATGCATCGGATACCTCGTGCGGCCCCGCCGCTTCGGGTTCAGCAAGCTCTCGCCAGACCCGAGAGCCCACCGCTTGCTGGCGCGGGAGCTCTCGGTGGCGAGGTGTGTGCTCGCGGGTGGTTACAGCCGGCGGAGCGCGGCGGCGCCGCCGAGCGCCAGCAGCCCGAGCAGGCCGGCGAGAGGCGCCTCGCTCCCGGTGGCAGGCAGGTTGGAGCTGGTGGTGTTGGTGGTGGTCGTGCTCGTCATGCCCGTGGTGGTGGCCGCCGTGTTGGCGGTGCCGCCGCGGGTGCCGATGGCGTTGTCGTTGTCGACGTCGGCGCCAGCGGTCTCCTCGACGCCCTCTTCCACCGCCTCGGCGACGTTGCTGCCCGCAGCCGCCGCACCCGTGGTGGTGATGCCCTGCGCCACCGGCGCGGTGGTGCCCTCCGACCGGATCTGCTTGGCGATCAGCACGCCCTGCTCGTTACGGTCGAAGTCGATGGTCAGCCGCTGCCCTTCGGTGAAGGAGCCGGCGCCGGTCGTGCTCGGGAGCAGGTGGAAGTGGGTGATCCCGGTGGCGGTGCGGAGCACCACCTCGTCGTTGTTCCAGGACACCACCGAGCCGCTGGCCGTCAGGCCGCTGTTCGGGCTGTGCGTCGGCACCGCCGGATTGGTGCGCTCCTCCTGCACGGGGGTGTTGTCGGTCGTGGTGGTGGTGGTCGACGGCGTCTCCATCGTCGCCGACGTGTCGGTCGTCGTCGTCGTCGTGGTGTCGTTGGTCGTCGTCGTGTCCAGGTTGTTGCTCGGCGTCGCGGTCGTCGTCGTCGTGCTCGGCTGCGTCGTCGTCGTCGACGGGGTGGTGTACTGCGCCACCGCCGGCAGCGCGATCAGGACGAGCGCCGCTGTCATGGCAAGAACTACACGCTTCATTCCTCTGCCTCCTTTCACTAAGTTGCACACGTCCCGGCACTTGCCCTCGTGGCCTGTGCGGTCGTGTTTTCCGCAGTGTGGTGGAGAGCAAACGACATGCCGCCAAAACGGCGGGTCCGCATCACGGGGTGAACCGCGACCGGGAGACGAGGCACTCACCGACCAAAGAGCCGGCCACGGCATTCGCACGCGCAGGGCCGGCACGCGACCCCAGGAGGAGCCCCCGATGAGACTCGTCCGCACCTCGACCGCGCTGGCCCTGCCGTTCCTCATGGCCGCCGCTGCTGTCTTGCTCGCCTCCCCCGCCGCCGCGCAGCACCACGCGATGAGTGGCAAGGTCGACTACGAGCCGGACCCCGGCGGCGGCGACCACGACGTGCCGGAAGGTTGCGTCGGCGTCACCAACAAGGTGACGATCAACGGCGGCGCCACCGCCTTCTCGCCGGCGACGATCACCATCGCCGTCGGCCAGCCGGTCTGCTGGACCTGGAACACCGGCGGCACGTCGCACAACATCAAGGCCGACGACGGCTCCTTCACCACCGGGCAACCGGCTTCGACCACCACCTTCCAGCGCACCTTCACCACTCCCGGCACCTACGGCTATTACTGCCAAGTGCACGGCAGCCCCACCGGCGGCATGCGCGGCACCGTCGTCGTACAGGGCGAGGGCGATCCCGACGGCGGCGGCTCCGGCCCCGGCACGCTGTCGATCGACCCGGGCTCGTACACCGTCGACGAGGGCGGCGGCCAGGTGTCGCTGACGGTGACGCGCACCGGCGGCTCGGACGGCAAGGTGACGGTGAAGATCGCCACCGGCACCGGCAGCGCGGCGAAGGGCAAGGACTTCCTGCCGCGCAACGCCGTGCTCACCTGGAACCCCGGCGACGGCGACGCCAAGACCTTCGCGGTAACGATCAAGCAGGACACGGCGATCGAGCCCGACGAGACGTTCCCGGTGACGCTCACCAAGCCCACCGGCGGCGCCACCATCGGCACCAGCAGCGCCACGGTGACGATCCACGACGACGATGGCTGCCCGAGCTCCCTGGCGGCGCCGTCGGGCCTCAAGGCCGCCGGCCAGTCGGCGCGCGAGATCCGCCTCGGCTGGGCCGCCGATCCGATGGCGACCAAGGCAGTGCACGTCGAGCGGCGTGACGACGGCGGCGTCTTCCGCGAGGTCGCGGTGGTGCCGGCGGGGCGCAGCGACTACGTGGACGCCGATCTGCCGAGCGGCGCGGCATTCCAGTACCGTCTGCGCGCCGAGAGCGACGCCGGGCTGTCGGAGTACTCCGAGATCGCCGCCGCGGCGACCGACGGCGCCATCGGCGCCTGCGCCGGCGGCGCCCACGCGCTGTGCCTGGGCGACGGCCGGTTCGAGGCGACGGTGAAGTTCCGCCGCGCCGACGGCGAGCCGCTGCGCTCGGCGCTGCGTGCCGAAGCGCCCGGGGCGGCGCGCGCGGGACTCTTCGCCTTCGCGCCAGGCGACGACGCGCAGCTCATGCTCAAGGTGGCCGACGGCTGCGCCGAGAACGGCCACTTCTGGGTGCAGCTCGCCGCCGTCACCGACGCCGAGCTCACGGTGTCGGTGCGCGACACGCAGACCGGCCGCACGTGGGCGTTCTACAACCCCGCGGGCAAGGTCGCCGGCGCCGTGCGCGACGTCGACGCCTTCGGCACCTGTCCGTAGCGACGCAGGATCCGCATCCCCTCCCTCCTCGGCAGGGTCGGGTTCTTCCCACCTGACCCTGCCGACTCCTTTTCGATATCCCTGCTAACCGACGCCGGCTTGCAGCTCCGGACTGCCGGGGTAGAGGCGGCGGCCCTGCGCCAGCAGCTTGTCGGCCTGCGGCGCGAGCTGCATGACGCGCAGAGCCTTTGCCGCCTCGACGTAAGCGTGCGGCGAGGGGTGTCCTTCGATCAGCGTGCGGAGCACCGGCGCCACCAGGTCGCCGCGGCCGGTGAGGGCGTAGAGCAGTGCCAGGTTGGTGTACGCCGGCGGATCGGCCGGGAAGAGGGCGATCTCCTGCTTGAACGCCATCTCCGCCTCGGCGGCGCGGCCGAGGTCGGCGAGGATGCGGCCGCGCAGCAGGAAGCCGCCGCGCACCAGCTCGGGATCGCGCGCTTTGCGCGCCTGCCAGGCGGCGAGGCCGGCGTCGGCGTTGGCGAGCGCCTCCTCGTAGCGGCCCTGTGCGTGCTGCACCATGGCGAGGGTGAGCGGCGGGCCGACGCGGTCGGCGCTGCCGGTCCCGGCCGCCGCGAGCTTCGCCTCGCGCTCGGCGGCGGCGAGGTCCTTGCGCTGCAGCGCGGCCTGCGCCAGCACGCCGTGCGCGAACGAGGGGTGCGCCGAGAGTGCCAGCTTCGCGTGCTCCTCGGCCTCGGCGATTCGGCCCTGCGCCAGCAGCAGCGACGCTGCCGCCATGGCGATGTGCGGCGAGCCGCCGGAACGGCGCAGCGCCTCCTGATAGGCGGCGAGCGCTTCGTCGGGCCGCTCGGCCTTCTCCAGCGCGTGGCCGAGGAACTCCCAAGCGTCCACCATGCCGGGGTTCTCGGCGATGACGCGGCGGAAAGCGGCGACCGCCGCCGCCGGGTCCTTGCGGCTGAGCCGCTCGAAGCCTTCCTTGAGGTCGCGCAGCTCGCCGAGGTGCTCGCGCGGGTCGGGCAGCGGCCCCTCGAGCGCAGCGCTGGTGCCGACGTAGCCGAGCGCCGCCATCGCCTGCTGCGACTCGGGGTCGACCTCGGCGGGCGGACGCAGCCGGCGGTCGTGCCGCTCCACCTCCTGGCGCAGCGAGGCGAAGGCGCGGCGCTCCTGGCTCAGCAGGTTGCGGCGCTCGGCGGGGTCGGCGACGACGTCGTAAAGCTCCGGGTGCGGACCCATGACGAGGTGGAAGCGGCCGTCGACGGCGGCGGCGAGGTCGCTCCAGCCAAAATGGAGACGCGGATAAAACGTTTCCGAATAGGCCGTGCGCGCTTGGGAAGTCGAAATATTTTTGTCGTCCAAGCCCGCGAGCAGCGACGGCCGCTTCCACGCCGCCGGCCGCGGCAGGCCGAGGAGGTCGCCGATCGTCGGCGCCACGTCGACGAGCGACACCGCGGCCTCGGCCGTGCTGCCGCCGAGCTTGCCCTTCGGCAGCTTGAGCAGCAGCGGCACCTGGATGGCCTCGCGGTAGAGCAGCACGCCGTGCTCGTCCTCGCCGTGGTCGCCGAGGCCTTCGCCGTGATCGGCGAGCAGCACGACGACCGCGTCGTCCCACTTGTCGAGCTTCTTGAGCTCGGCAAAGAGGTCGCCGACGATGGCATCGGCGGTGGCGATCTCGCCGTCGTAAGGCAGCTTGCTCCGCGCCGCGAACTGGGGCGGCGGCTCGTAGGGAGTGTGGGGCTCGTAGAGGTGGAGCCAGAGGAAGAACGGCGCCCCGGCGTGCTCGCGCAGCCAGGGCAGCACCTTGGCGAGCGTCTCGCCGCCGGGCCGCTGGAGCTGGCCGAGGCCGCGACCTGTCTGGAACTCGACGCCGTCCTCGTAGAGGTCGAAGGCTTCCTCGAGCCCGCTCTTGCCCTGCAGCACGTAGGCGGAGACGCCCGCCGCCGTCGCGTAGCCGTCGGCCTTGAGCAGCGCCGTGAGCAGCGGCGGGTCGCCCTTCTTGCGGCGGGCGGGGTCCAGGGAGTAGCCGACGTTGTCGCGGATGCCGTGGACCTCCGGCAGCACGCCGGTGAGGATGGAGGTGTGGGCCGGCAGCGTCAGCGGCGTGACGGTGTAGGCGTGCGCGTAGAGGATGGCCTCGCGGCGCAGGGCGTCGATGTTCGGCGTGTCGACGCCTTTGTAGCCGTAGGCGGGCAGGTGGTCGCTGCGCAGGGTGTCGATCGAGATCAGCACCACCGGCGTGCCTTTGGGCACGTGAAGCTTCGTCGCATCGCGGCCGCCGCACGCCGTGAGCACGAAAAGGAGCGAGAAGAACGGAACGCATCGAGCAAACACGCTTCGGCCGGCAAGGCCCGACGTGGGGCCCCGCCTGCCGGTGGGTATCCCGTTCGTGCTCGCCGAGGACGGCTCCGCGCGACCGGGAGCCCTCCCCCCGGCGCGCCCCACGTCGTGGCTTCTCACAACAGACGAAGCAGTGATGCCCGTCATCAGCTTCCTGCTGGCAAGGCGGCGAGCAAGCGACGGGCTTCTGCCATGTCGTTGCCGTAGCGATCGCGCGGCGCGGCGTCGAGGAAGCGTTGCAGTGCGGCGCGGGCTACGGCGGGACGGCCGTGGTTGGAGGCTTGGATCCCGAGGTTCCATAGCGCGTCCCACAGGCGCGGGTCGAGCTCGACGGCGCGTTGCCAGGCGTCGAGGGCGCCGGGGACGTCGTCGAGTTGGAAGAGGGCGACGCCGAGGTCGTTCCAGGCGCGCGGGCGCACAGTTTGGAGGTCGACCGCGCGGCGGGCGGCGTCGCGGGCCTTTGCCCACCGCTGGAGGCGGAGATGGACGAGGGCGCTGGTCTCCCAGGCGCCGGCGTCGCGCGGGTCGGCGGCGAGGACACGCTCGAGGCGCGCCAGGGCCTCGCGCTGCTGGCCGGCTTCGGAGTCGGCGGTCGCCAGCGCCACCTCGGCTTCGGCGTCGTCGGCCGCGGCGAGCGGCGAGAGGACGGCGCGCGCTTCGTCGATGATGCCGCGCTCGGCGAGGGTGAGACCGAGCTGGCGCAGCAGCGTCGGCGAGGCGACGCGTTGGCGGCGCGCCTCGCGCATCACCTGCAGCGCCTCGTCGTCGCGGCCGGCTTCGAGCAGCGCCTGCGCGTAGAGCGAGTGTCCGAGCGGCATCGACGGCCGCGCTTGCACCAGCTCGCGGCCGAGGGCGATCGCCTCGGGCACTTTGTGGCGCGAGTAGGCGTCGATGAGCTGCTCGATCTTGCGGTCGAGGTCGACGAGGTTCTTGGGGTCGTCCTGCGGCGCGAAGGCAATGGTGGTGCCGCCGCTGTCGCTGACGTAGCCGAGGCTGCGCAGCCGGGCGGCCTCCTCGCTCGACACCGCCTCGCGCGGCGGCGGCCAGGTCGACTCGCGCGGCAGCGCGGCGAAGGCGGCGCGCACGGCGGGGCGGTCGGCGTCGACGAGGTTGTTCCGCTCGTGCGGATCGCGCGGCAGCTCGTAGAGCTCCGGCAGCGGCAGGTGGATGAACTTGCGCTGCGCGCCCGACGGCGCGATGCGCAGCATGCCGCGCAGCGGCGCCCAGCCGCGGTTGAGCGCCGTCGACAGCGACTCGAAGTAGAGGTCGGCCCTCTGCTCGGCCGGCGTCCAGGCGCGCAGCAGCGAACGGCCGTGGCGTGTCCGACCGTCCGCCGGCGCGCTGACGCCGGCGGCCTGGAGCAAGGATGGGAAGACGTCCATGTGTGCCGCCGGGCGGTCGTCGCGTCCCGGCGCGATGCCCGGGCCCCAGATGAAGAGCGGCACGTGCAGCGTGCCCTCGTAGGCGAAGAGGCCGTGCGTCTGCTCGCCGTGCTCGCCGCGCGCCTCGCCGTGGTCGGCCGTCATCACCAGGAAGGTGGGCGCCGCGTTGGCGGCGAGCAGGGGCTCGAGCAGCGGCTCGAGATACGAGTCGGCCGCCGCCACCTCGCCGAGGTAGGGATCGGGGAAGCGTTGCGCGAAAGACGCCGGCGGCTGGTAGGGCGCGTGCGGGTCGTAGAGGTGCACCCAGAGGAAGCGCGGCTTGCCGCCACTCGGACGGTGCCACCAAGCGAGCGCCGACTTCACCACCTCGTCGCCGCGCCGCTCGGCGAGCGCGAACTGGTCGTCGAGGCCGCCGCTGGTGAAGCGGTCGTCGTAGACGTCGAAGCCGCGGGTGAGGCCGAACTGCGCCGACAGCGGGTAGCCGCCGACGAAGGCGCCGGTGGCGTAGCCGGCATCATGGAGCACCGTGGCGATGGTGGGGATCGCCTTGCCGAGCTTGAAGCCGGTGTTCTCGCGCACGCCGTGCTGATACGGAAACAGCCCGGTGAGGATGTTGGTGTGCGAGGGCAGGGTGATGACGTTGTGGGCGTGCGCGTTGGTGAAGACGCGCCCACCCGCGGCGAAACGGTCGAGCAGCGGCGTCGTGCCGCTCTGGTTGCCGTCGAAACCCACCGCGTCGGCGCGCAGCGTGTCGATGGTGAGGAGAATGAGGTCCGGGCGCACGCCGGCGCGCGATGACGCGGGGCGCGCGGGCACCGCGGGAGCCGGCGCAGCCGCCGTGCTCGCACCGGACGTGCTTGCCGCCGGCGTGCTGCCGGCCGGCGGTGACGCGCAATCGGCCGCCACCGCCACCAGAGCCAGCAGCGCGCCGGTGACGAACGGACGAACGCGGACCGTGCGCGGTCTGCCGAGGGACGACGCCGCTGTCATGGCGGCCGGATTGTAGCCGCCGTGCCGCGGCGCCGACGCGCGGCCGCGATCAGCTCGCGCCGGCGCCGAGCTGTGCGAGCAGCGCCCGCGCCCGCGCACGTTCTTCGCGGTAGCGGTCCGCCGGCGCCTCGGCGGCGAAGCGGCGCAACGCCGGCACCGCGAGGTCGGCGCGCTTCGCCGCCGCCGCTTCGAGGCCGAGGTTCCACAGCGCGTCCCACAGCTCGGGCTCGCGGTCGACGGCCTGCTTCCAGGCGTCGAGCGCGGCGGGAACGTCGCCGAGCTGGTAGCTCGCCACGCCGAGGTTGTTCCAGGCGTGGGCGAGGCCGGCGCGGCGCTGCACCGCCCGCCGCGAGGCGTCGCGGGCCTGCGGCCAGTGGCCGAGCCGCAGCTCGACGAGGCCGAGCACCTCGAGGGCCTTGGCGTTGTCGGCGTCCTTCGCCAGCACCTGCTGCAGCAGCAGGAAGGCATCGCGCTGCCGCCCCGCCTCGGAGTGCGCCAGCGCCAGGTTGTTCATGGCGCCGACGTCGCCGCGGTCGGCGAGCGGCTGCAGCACGGCGACCGCTTCGGCAGTGCGGCCGACCTCGGCGAGGGTGAGGCCGAGCTGGCGCAGCAGCGTGTCGGCCGCGAGCCCTGAGGCCCGCGCCTTCTCCATCACCTGCAGCGCCTCGCCGGTGCGCCCCGCTTCGAGCAGCGCGTTGGCGAGCAGCGAGTGGCCGAGCGGCATCGGCCGCGCCGCCACCAGATCGCGGGCGAGCGTGATGGCGGCGTCGACATCGCCGCGCGAGTAGGCCTCGGTGAGCTGGTGGATCTTGCGGTCGAGGGCGACGAGGCGCTTGGGATCGTCCTCGGGGCCGAAGGTGCTCTTGGTCGGCGTGACGGAGGCGGCGTAGCCGAGCGCCAGCATGCGCGCCTGCTCTTCTCCGCCCACCGCGCCGCGAGCCGGCGGCGGCCACGCCGATGCCGGCGGCAGCGCGTCGAAGGCGGCGCGCGCGGCGCGGCGGTCGGCGTCGACCAAGTTGCGCAGCTCACCGGGGTCGCGCGGCAGGTCGTAGGCCTCGGGCAGCGGCAGGGCGATGTACTTGTGAGCTTCACCATTCGGGGATTGTCGCAGCAGCCCGCGCAGCGGCGCCCAGCCGCGGTTGAGCGCCGCCGACATCGCCTCGAAGTATGAGTCGGGGCCGTCGCTCCACGGCTGCAGCAGCGAGCGTCCCGGGCGCTGCGGTCCGCCGGCGGGCGCGGCGGCTCCCGCTGCCGCGAGCACGGTCGGAAAGATATCGACGTGGCGTGCGGGCCGCGCGTCGATGCCGGCCGCCACTCCCCTCCCCCACAACACCAGCGGCACGTGCAGCGTCGCCTCGTAGGCGAACAGGCCGTGCGTCTCCTCGCCGTGCTCGCCCAGCGCCTCGCCGTGATCGCCGGTGAGGACGACGAAGCACGGCGGCTCGCGCCCTTCGAGGTGCGGCAGCAGCAGCGGACCGAGGAAGCTGTCGACGGCGGCGACCTCGCCGAGGTAGGGCTCCTTGGCGTAGCGCGTCGCGAAGGGCTCGGGCGGCTGGTAGCTGGCGTGCGGGTCGTAGAGGTGCGTCCAGAGGAAGCGCGGCTTCCCCGCGCTGGCCTTCCACCACGCGAGCGCGGCGGAGACCACCTCGTCGCCGCGCCGCTCCGCCAGCACCAGCTGCTCCTCACCGGCGCCGGTCGTGGTGCGGTCGTCGTAGACCTCGAAGCCGTGGTCGAGCCCGAAGCGCGAGTCGAGCGGATAGGCGCCCACGAAACCGCCGGTGGCGTAGCCGGCGTCGTGGAGCACGCTCGCCATCGTCGCGACAGACGCCGGCAGCGCGAAGCCGCTGTTGTCGCGCACGCCGTGCTGGAAGGGGTAGAGGCCGGTGAGGATGTTGGTGTGCGAAGGCAGCGTCACTACGTTGTGCGCGTGGGCGTTGATGAACACGCGCCCCGCCGCGGCGAGGCGGTCGAGATTGGGCGTCGCGACGCGGCGGTTGCCGGCGAAGCCGAGGGCGTCGGCGCGCAGGGTGTCGATGGTGACGAGGACGACGTCCGGCCGCAGCGGCTGCGGCACCGGTGCGGCAGCCGGCGCGGGCGCGGCGGCGTCCGCCAGCAGGAGCAGCAGTGGCAACAGCCGTGCGGCCGAACGCAAGCGCATGGGCGAACCGATCCTAGCCCGCGCCGAGACACGAAGAGCGCCGGCCCACGCCGGCGCCCCTCTTCACCGCCCGCGCTTTACCACTAGCGGAAGCGCAGCGTCACCCCGACGCGGAACACGCGCGGGCTCAGCCGCTCGCGCTCGACGTTGCCGCTGCCGAGGTCCTCGCGCCGGTCGCGCTGCAGCACGTAGTCCTCGTTGAGCAGGTTGAAGCCGTCGATGCCGAGCAGCCAGTTGAGCTCGCCGGTCTGGAACTCCTTCTCGATGCGGCCGTCGAGCACGATGACGTCGTCGTTGCGGAACTCGTCGTTCGAGTTCGACAGCTCGGCGAGCACGCGCCCCGGCTCGCCGCGGCGGGTGCGGAACACCGGTGGCGAGCCGTATCCCTGGCGCCCGGTGAGGTTGCCGACGACGTTGAACCCCCACGGCCGCTCGGGCGCGATCTGGTAGAGGCCGTTCAAGCCGAACGACCACTTCGAGCCGACGAAGACGTCCGCCTTCGAGCCGCCCGACTGCTCGGTGTAGATGTCGTTGCCGCCGCTGGCGGTCAGGCCGTCGTCGACGGTGTTGGTGGGGTCGTCGTGGAAGCGGGTCTCGTCGCCCACCTTCCACTTCCAGTCGTTCCAGGTGACGTGGCCGCGCGCCGACCAGCGGTTGGCCAGCCGCTTGGTGAAGCTGGCGGTGGCGCCGAGGTAGTCGTTCTCGCTGTCGCCGTTGGTGACGAAGAAGCCGGTCGTCGGCGTGATGTCCTCGCGCAGGCCGTAGACCGGCACCGTGCGCGAGGAGCCGTCCGGCAGCACGCCGGTGACCGTGCGGTTGAGCTCCCAGTCGTTGCGCGTCCACTGCCGCACCTGGCCGGTATTGGGATCGATCACCAGGCCGCGGAAGTCGATGATGTCGGTCGTCTTGCGCCAGGTGATGTTGAGCCCGCCGGCGAAGTCCGGCCGGAACATGTGCTCGAGCCCGAGAGTGACCTCGTCGGTCGTCGCCGGGTCGAGGTTGGGGTCGTTGACGTTGACGCTGACCAGCGACTCGGGGTGGTCGGGGTCGATGTTGTAGGTGTAGGCGAAGGAGAGGCTGGGCGCCTCGCTGGGGTCGAACACGAGGTTGCCGTTGGCGTCCTCGAAGTAGAAGTAGGCGTACGAGTAGCCGCCGGCCGGGTTGACGTAGCTGATGCGGTTCTGGCCGAGCTGCTGGGCGTACTGCGAGAAGGTGGCGCGCAGGAGCGTCGTGCGCTCCGCGCCGAGGGCGAGCGTGGCGGAGAGCCGCGGCACCACCGACGTCCACTCGAAGCCGCCGGCGTCGTTGCCCTGGAAGCGCAGCTCGGGGATGAGCCCCTGCGCCTGCGGGTTCTCCGGGCTGGTGCTGGGGAGGTTCTTACCCTTCTGCTTGTCGTAGCGCAGGCCGCCGGTGAGCGTCCAGCGGCCGAGCGACACGGTGTCCTGCAGCCACGCCGAGGTGTAGTCGGTCTTCGCTCCCAGCACGCGGTTGCGGCTGACGCGCAGGATGGCGATGGTGCCGTCGTAGTAGTTGACGTTGTGGCCGTGCGGCCAGACGGTGATCGAGTGGTTCTCCTGGTCGCGGAAGCCGGCGCCGAACTTCAGCTCGTGGTTGACGTTGCCGGTGGTGGCGAAGTAGTTGCCGTCGAGACGCTCCTGCTCGATCACGGCGTTCTGCTTGAAGTCGAAGCTGGTGCCGTGGAGGATGTTGTCGGCGTCGGTGAACATGTCCGGCCCGAAGCCGCCCTTGGGCGTCAGGGTGAAGTCGCCCTTGTCCCGCGACCATAGGCCGGTGAGGATGAGGCTCGATCCGAACTGCTGCGAGTCCTCGAGCTTCCAGATGTCCGAGGGCGTCGTCTGGTCGTGGGTGGCCCCCTCGAGCGGGAAGCCGAGGAAGGTGAAGACGCGGCCGTACTTGAGCTTGTCGTTGGTCCAGAAGTGGGCGACCGCCGAGTTGGACGCTCCGAGCTGGCCGTTGAGCTTGAAGTTGTAATCCTTGAGCACGGTACGGTCGAGCAGACGGCCGTCGCCCGACGGGCTGGGCGCCAGGTTGCGGATGTCGCTCTCGCCCCACGAGCCCCAGGCCCACAGGTGGTCCCTCATCAGTGGACCGCCGAGGTTGGCGCCGTACTCCTCGACGTTGTCGATCTTGTTGCCGAACTCGAGCTTGGGCTCGGACTGCAACGAGCCGTCGGTGCGCAGGTAGCGTGCCTCGCCCTTCCACTCGTTGGTGCCGCGCTTGGTGATCTGGTTGATAGTGACGCCGGCGGTGGCGACGGTGACGTCGGCCGAGGAGACGGTGAGCTGCACCTCCTCGAAGGCGCCGAAGTCGAAGTAGGTGGCGGAGGCGCCCACCGCCGCCATGTCGGTCATCACGACGCCGTCGACGGTGAAGGCGTTCTCGGTGCCGGCGGCGCCGGGGCCGAGGAAGCCCGACTGCTGGCCGCTCTCGTTGCCGCCGACGTTGACGCGGTCGACCTGCACGCCGGGAGTCAGCGCCAGCAGCGACCAGGGATCGCGGGCGGTCGGCAGGCTCTCGAGGTCGGTCGAGGCGAGGTTGGTGACGCGGCTCGTCTCGTGCGCGTCGAGCAGCGGCGAGTCGGCGGTGACGGTAATGGTGTCGGTGACGGCGGAGCTGAGGGTCAGCTCGAGGCGGGTCGTCTGGCCGAGGCGGATCGCCACGTTCGACGACTCGAGCTTGGAGAAGCCCTCGAGCTCGGCGGTCAGCGCATAGGTGCCGGGATAGAGGTTGAGGACGCGGAAGGCGCCCTGCGTGTCGGTCACCTGCACGCTCGGCGCGCCGGGGCCGGTGACGGTGATGGTGACGCCGGGCAGCGGGCCGCCGCTGCTGTCGCGCACGGTGCCGGCGAGGTCGCCGGTCTGCTCCTGCGCCAGCGCCGGCCCCGCCGCCAGCAGGGCGGCGAGCAGCAGGAGCAGGGACATCAGGAAGGCGGTTACCGGGGCTCGAAGGCTACGACGCGAGAGACTCCGCTCGACCATGCGTCCACTCCTCCGTGGGCCGCACTGCCTTGCGGCAGCCCGGCCCGCTGTCGGTTCGGCCTGTTTCGATCATCTTACCGCCGTTGCCGGCGCTGCAAGTCTTCAGGACGTGAGACGGGGCCGAACGGCGAAACCCTTCGCCGTTAACGCTTCGCTTCAGCGAAAACGATTCGCCGCGCGCCTAGAGGAACGGCTGCAGCTCCGGCCAGTCGCCCTGCTCGAGCACCTTCTTGACGTCGTTCATGAAGTGGTCGGCGTCGGCGCCGTCGACCAGCCGGTGGTCGTAGGTGATGCCGAAGTACGACATGGTGCGGATGGCGATGGTGTCGGCGCCGTCGGCGTCCTGCATGACCACCGGCCGCTTCTCGATGGTGCCGATGCCCAGGATCGCCACCTGCGGCTGGTTGATGATCGGGGTGCCGAAGAGGCTGCCGAAGACGCCCGGGTTGGTGACCGTGAAGGTGCCGCCCTTGAGCTCGTCGGGGAGCAGCTTCTTGGCGCGCGCGCGATCGGCGAGGTCGTTGGCGGTCTTCGCCAGGCCGGCGAGGTTCTTCTGGTCGGCGTCGGGGATCACCGGCACGATGAGGCCGCGGTCCATCGCCACCGCCATGCCGATGTTGATGCGCTTCTTGTAGACGACGCTGCTGCCGTCGATGGAGGCGTTGACCTTCTTGTGCTTGCGCAGCGCCGCCGCCACCGCCGCGAAGATGAAGGGCATGTAGGTGAGCTTGGTGCCGTGGGCGGCGAAGAAGGCGTTCTTCACCTTGTCGCGGATCTTGGTGATCCGCGTCATGTCGATGTGGAAGACGGTGGTGACGTGCGCCGAGGTGTGCTTGGAGTACACCATGTGGGCGGCGGTGATCTCGCGGATCTTCGACATCGGCTCGATCTCGACCTCTTCGCCCTGCGCGTAGGCGGGGACGAAGAAGCCGCCGCCGGCAGGTGCTGGGGCCGCCGGGCGCGCACCTGGAGCTGGCGCGGGCGCCGGAGCCGGACGGGTCTTGCGCTCTTCGAGGTGGGCCTCGAGGTCGCGTTTGGTGACGCGGCCGTGAATGCCGGAGCCGCTGAGCTCCTCGAGGTTGACGCCCTCCACCTGCGCCATCTTGCGCACCAGGGGGCTCGAGTACTTGCGGACGCGCTCCTCGACGCTGCCCGGCGCGGCGGCGGGCGGCGAGGGAACCGCGGTCGGACGCGAAGGGGCCGCAGCCGGTGCGGGAGCGGCCGCGGGTGCGGGGGCGGCGTCGCCGCGGGCCTTCTCTTCGCGTGCCGCGACGGTGGTCGGCGCAGCGGCGCTCGGCGCTGCCGCTGGTTGCGCCGGCTTCTCGGCCGCGGGGGCCGGCGCAGCTTCGCCGGCGGCGCCGGGCTGCTCGCCCGCCTCGCCGATGCGCGCCACGACCTTGGACACCGCCACGGTCTCGCCTTCCTTGTGCAGCACCTCCAGCACCACGCCGGCGGCGGGGCTGGGGATCTCGGCGTCCACCTTGTCGGTGGAGATCTCGAACAGCGGCTGGTCGCGGTCGACCTTGTCGCCCACCTTCACCAGCCACTTGGTGATCGTCCCCTCGGCGATCGACTCCCCCATCTGGGGCATGACGACGTCGGTTGCCATCGCGGTCTCTCTCCTGAACCTAGAAATGAATCGCCGAGCCGTGCGAGGCGTGGGCCGCCTCGGCCATCGCTTCGCTCAGCGTCGGGTGCGGGTGGACGGCGCGGAAGAGCTCCTCGGCGGTGGTCTCGAGGCCGAGCGCCGCGCAGGCCTCGCCGATGAGGTCGGTGGCGTGCACGCCGACGATGTGGATGCCGAGCACCTCGTCGTACTTCTTCTCGCGCACGATCTTGACGAAGCCTTCGGTCTTGCCGACGATGGCCGCCTTGCCGAGCGCAGTGAAGGGGAACTTGCCGACCTGCACGTCGTAGCCGAGCTCCTTCGCCTTCGCCTCGGTCAAGCCGACGCTCGCCACCTCGGGGTCGCAGAACGTCACGCCGGGGACGCGCCCGTAATTGACGGGACGCGTCTCGTGCCCCGCCATGTGCTCGACGGCGACGATGCCCTCGGCCGAGGCGACGTGTGCGAGCCACGGTTTGTTCGGCACCACGTCGCCGATCGCGTAGATGTGCGGCACCGCGGTGCGCATGTAGCCGTCGACCACCTTGACGTAGCCGCGCTCGACCTCGACGCCGAGCGCCTCGAGGCCGAGGCCGTCGGTCACCGGCGCGCGGCCGATGGCGACGAGCAGCATCTCCGCCTCGACCGATTGCTTCTTCTTGTGCTCGAGGGTGAGCTTGACGCCGCTGTCGGTCGTCTCGACCTTGGTCACCTTGGCGTCGACGAGCGCCTCGATGCCGCGCTTGCGGAAGGCGCGCGCCACCTCGGCCGAGGACTCCTCGTCCTCGACCGGCAGCAGGCGCGGCAGCATCTCGACGATGGTCACCTCGCTGCCGAAGGAGCGGAAGATCGAGGCGAACTCGGTGCCGACTGCCCCGGCGCCGAGCACGACGAGCGACTTGGGGACGCTCTCGAGCTCGAGCAGGTGGTCGGAGTTGAGTATGCGCTTGCCGTCCGAGGGCGCAATGCCGATCTCGCGCGGCACCGAGCCGGTGGCGATCATCACGTAACGCGTGCTGACGCGTTGCGTCTCGCCGCCGTTCTTCGCGATCTCGACGGTGTGGGGATCGACGAGCTTGCCGCGGCCCTGCAGCACCGGCGTCACCTTGTACTTCTTGAACAAGCCTTCGATACCCTTGGCGTTCTTCGCCACCACGCCGCGCTTGAACTCGTGCGTCTTGGCGACGTCGAGCTTCACCTCGCCGGCGACGACGCCGAAGGTCTCGGACTTGCGCAGCGTGTCGAGCACCTCGGCGCTGTGCAGCAGCGCCTTGGTGGGGATGCAGCCGCGGTGCAGGCAGGTGCCGCCGAGCTTGGGGTCCTTCTCGACGACGGCGACCTTGAGGCCGAGCTGGCCGGCGCGGATGCCGGCGACGTAGCCGCCGGGACCGCTGCCGATGATGACGAGGTCGTAGTCGAAGGAACCCTCGGGAGCGGCGGGAGCCGGGGCCTTACCACCGGCAACAGCCGGCGCAGGCCTTGCGCTGCCCGTTGGCGCGGTCGCTCGCGCGGCGGGCTTCGCGGCTGCTGATGCCGCGAGCTCAGGGGAGGCAGGTGCTGAAGCGGGCTGCGGTTTCCCGGCGGGCGCGCCACCAGGCGACGCCGCTGGCTGCTTCGAGCCTGGCGCCGGCGACGCGACCTGTGCCGCGGCTGCCGCCGGTTGGTCCGTCTGTTTCGGCGCCACCGCCGGCGCCGCCGCCGCTTTGCCCGCGCCGGGCTGCTCTCCGGCCTCGCCGATGACCGCCACCACCTGCGACACCGGTACGACGTCGCCTTCCCTGTTGCGGATCTCGAGCACGACACCCGCGGCGGGGCTGGGGATCTCGGCATCGACCTTGTCGGTGGAGATCTCGAACAACGGCTGGTCGCGGTCGACCTTGTCGCCGACCTTGACCAGCCACTTGGTGATCGTGCCCTCGGCGATCGACTCGCCCATCTGGGGCATCACGACTTCGGTTGCCATTCCTTATGTCCTCTCTCTCGCGCCCGAAATGCTTTCGTTCTTGCTCAAACAGTCGCCGGAACGACGGGCTCGGCGCGGAAGCGGCCGGGCCGGTCGCCGGGCACCAGCCGTGCCAGTGGCGTCACCGGGTCGTGCTCGAAGACGCAGAGCCAGTCGCCGGCCGCCGCCTCGGCCACCCACCGCGGCTTCTCTTCCATCGTGCGCAGCGGCCAGAGGTCGTAGCCCATCACCCACGGCGTCGGCAGGTGCGCCGCCGTCGGCACCAGGTCGGCGAAGAAGGCCGCCTTCTCGCGATGTTCTCCACCCCGAGGGCCGCCGTCGACCGTCACCACGCACATGCCCGGTGAGTGGCCGCCGGCGCGCACCATGCGCACGCCCGGCAGCGGCTCGGCCGCGTCGTCGAACAGCTCGAGCGCGCCCGCTTCGACCAGCGGCTCGAAGTTGCGCCGGTCGTAGCTCGGGCGATCGCGGTCGTTGGGCGCGAACGCATGCTTCAGCTCGTCGCGCTGCAGGAAGTAGCGGGCGCGCGGGAACGTCGGCACCCACCTGGGTTCCGGAGAATCCGGATGGCCGCGCCGCCGCGTGCTCCAGCCGCAGTGGTCGAAGTGGAGGTGGGTGAGCAGCACGTGGGTGACGTCCTCGGGCGCCACTCCCAGAGTAGCCATCCGGTCAAGGAGGCGCTCGCCCTCGGGCGGCACCGCGAAAGTCTCGCGCCCGCGCTCGTCGAGCTTCTCGCCGATGCCGGCGTCGACGAGTGCGACCGCGCCCTCGCCGCGCAGCAACAGGCAGTTGGTCGTCATCTCGATGCGGTTCTGCGCGTCCGCCGGCTTCTGCCGCTCCCACAGCACCTTCGGCACCACCCCGAACATCGCCCCGCCGTCGAGGCGAAACGTCGTGTCCGGCAGGACGGCGAGGTCGAAACGGCCTAGGTTGGTCTGGTGGATGAGAGGGCCCGGTCGCACGGGCCAGGGAGTCTATCGCAGCGGTCGCGGCCGCCTCCGTCCGCGAACGCCCTGGTTGACCGTGCTTCGCCGCAGCCGCAACAATGCGTCTCGCCGCGATGGCTTCGCCTCCCTCTTCGCTCGTCCGCGCTCCCGGCAACGGCCCGGTCGCGCTCGTGCTCTCGGGCGGCGGCGCGCGCGCCGCGTATCAGGTGGGGCTGCTGCGCTACCTGCGGCGCGCCTTTCCCGACTTCCGCTTCCAGATCATCACCGGCACCTCGGCGGGCGCCATCAACGCCGCCTACGTGGCGGCGCACCCGGGCACGATGGCAGAGGCGGCGGGCGGGCTCGCCGAGGTGTGGGCGACGCTCACCTTCGACAACGTCTTCCGCGTCGACGCCTCGGCCCTCGCCAAGAGCGTCGTGCGCTGGGGGACGCGGCTGCTCTCGGGCGGCGCCCACCTCGTCGCCCGCGCCAAGGGGCTGCTCGACACCGCGCCGCTGCGCACGCTGCTCAGCTCGGTGATGGCGACCGTGTCGGGCGAGCTGGTGGGCATCGGCGACAACGTCGAGAACGGCCGGCTCTCGGCGCTGGCCCTCACCACCATCAACTGGGCCACCGGGCAGACGGTGACCTGGATCGAGGGCCGCGACTTCGCCACCTCCGAGAGCCCGCAGCGCCGCACCGCCAAGGCGCGCATCGGCATCGACCACGTGATGGCGTCGGCGGCGCTGCCGCTGCTCTTCCCCGCCGTGCGCATCGGCAGCTCCTGGTACGGCGACGGCGGGGTGCGCCTGCTGGCGCCGCTGGCTCCCGCCATCCACCTCGGCGCCCAGCGCATCCTCGCCGTCTCGACGCGCTACCGCCGCACGCAGTCGGAGGCCGACCAGCCGGTGACCCGCGGCTACCCGCCGCCGGCGCAGGTGATCGGCACCGTGCTCAACGCCGTCTTCCTCGACCAGGTCGAGCAGGACGCGCAAGCGCTCAAGCGCATCAACCGGCTGCTCGCCAAGCTGCCACCCGAGCAGCGCGATGCGTTGCGGCCGATCGACCTGCACATCCTGCAGCCGTCGGAGGATCTCGGCAAGCTGGCCGCCGACTACCAGGACGCGCTGCCGAAGGGGCTCGGCTTCATGACCCGCGGCCTGGGCAGCCACGAGACGCGCTCGGCCGACCTGCTCTCGCTGCTGCTCTTCCACCCGGACTACCTGGAGAAGCTGATGGCGATCGGCGAGCGCGACGCCGAGACGGCGCACGATCGGCTGGCGGAGGTGCTGGGCTTCGCGCCGGCGCCGGAAGCGGCGCAGACGCGGTAAGTTCAGGCAGGCCATGCCCTCTCTTCGATCGCGGCGGCTCTTGGCGCTCCTCGGCGCGGCAGTGCTTCACGGCGGCTGCATCGTCAGCTCGGCGCTCGACGCGGCGCGGAGCGAGCCCACCGGCAAAGTGCACCTCGCTTCCACGAAGCTCGGCCAGCACGACCTCGTGCCGCGCGTCTGCGGCTCCGGCGAGCGACAGCTGTTCTTCGGCGCCGACTTCCTCGATAACGGCGCGATCACGACGCGCCTGATCGTCGAGCCGACCGGCGCCGCGAGCCTGCGCTTCTTTCCGGCCGACAAACCGCTCGACGCGGGCGTGCTCTTTGGCCGGGCGGACTGCGGCCGCTTCGAGATGTCGCTCGAACACACCGGGTGGCGGGTCAACGAGATCTACGACCTCAGCGTGCGGCTCGACTTCGACTGCCGCAACGCCGCCGGCGACACGGCCAGCGGCTCGCTCGTCGCCGACCACTGCCACTGAGCGGACGCGAGCTGCCGGTCGCCGCGCGGCAGCGAACACCTCGCTCGGCAGTGCAACTCAGTGCGCGCCGAGCTGGCGCCGCAGGTCCTGCAGCCGCTCGTCACCCGGCGAGCGCTCGAGCGCCCGGTCGACCAGCGCACGGGCCTCGCCGGCGCGGCCGCTGCGGTCGAGCACCAGGGCGTAGAGGGCGACGATCATCGGGTCGTCCGGCTTGCGCTCGTAGGCAGCGCCGCAGTCGGCGAGACTGCCCGCAAGGTCGCCGAGGACGAGCTTGGCCGCCCCGCGCTGGCGCAGGAGCAGCGGGTCTCCCGGCCGGCGCGCGAGCGCCGCGGCGGTGAGCCGCACCACGTCCTCGCTGCGGCCGAGCTCGCCGAGCGAGGCGAGATACTCGACCAGGTAGTTGCCTGGCTCTTCGCCGAGGAAGATCCGCTGGACGCGCTCGACGATGGCGCTCCATGCGCCTGTCGGGACCACGAAAGGCGGTGTGCTCGCGGCGCCCGCGCGCGCGAGCTCGAACACCGGCGCCACGCCCGGCGCATCCTTCGCGAAAACGACCGCCAGTGCATCGGCGTAGACGACGCGCCATCGCGGATCGTGCAGCAAGGCGTTGCCGATGGCGCCGCGCAGGGTCTTCGAGTAGAGGCCGAGCACGGCGGTGCGGAAGCCGTAGCGCCGCTCCGCCGCCGCCCAGGCATCCGGCGAGTCCACCATCTGCGTGTAGTCCACGACGAGCTGAGGGTCGAGCACGCGCGGGTCGATGAAGACACGCCGCGCCGGATGCAGGCGCCAGCCGAGATAGCCGCCCATCTGGTAATCGTTGAAGATCGGTCCGGCAAGGTCCTGAGCGAGCAGGATGGACGCCGCACCCGGACAAGCGAGACGCGGCGCCATCTCGAAGAAGCTGAAGGAGCCGGCGCTCGATTGGCCGGATTCGAAGCCGCGCCGCCCCGCCCAGAGCGCCGCCGCGGAGAGCGTGAGCGCAAACGCCAGAGCGCCCGCGGCCACCGCGTACCGCCAATCGCTCGCCTTAGTCCGCGCCGCTTTCGGCGCTCGCCGGCCGCGTCGCTCGCGCCGGCCTTCGCGCAGGTTGTAGATGCCTACCAGCGCGGTCACGACGGCGAAAGGCACGAGGTGCCGCACGGCCGTCGCCGCCAACCCGGCCAGCGCGAGGAAGAGCAGCAGCCGAGCCGGCGAGCGCCGCCGGCAGACGACGAAGCTCGCCGCGCCGGCGATCAGCAGACCGAGATAGATCACCGACGGCCAGACGTCGGCGACGGCGAACGGGCTGCGCCACTCGACGATGAGCAGCGTGCCCAGCTCGCCGCGCGGCTGCACGTTCGCGGCGCCGGAGACGAAGCTGAGCGGCGCCAGGCGCTCGCGCCAGCTCCCCGGCCCGAGCAGCGCCAGCGCCGCGAACGCCGGCAGCGTCCACAGCGGCGGCGCCGCGCTCGCATCAGTGGCGTCGCGCGTTGAGCCGCGCGCGGCTCGCCAGCGCGCCAGCTGCCCGGCCGCGGCGTAGCAGCCGACGGCGACGAGCCCCAGCGGATAGCCGCCGTGCAGGTTGGCCCACAGCACGAAGAGCGCGCCGATCAGCGCGCCGCGCTTCCAGGTGAACGCGCCGCCGCACCCCAGCAGCCGCACGAACGCCGCGAGCATCAGCCACGTCGCCAGCTCCGCCTTGCCGCACAGCCGCGCGCCGGCGGCGAGCACCAGCGCGGTCGACCAGCAGGCGTTGGCGAGCCCCCAGCGGTCGAGCCGCGCCGCGGTGTAGACGAGGCCGACGACCGCCGCCGCCACCAGAGCCTGCCCGATCACCACGAGCCCCAAGCCCCCCAGCCGGTGCAGCAGCGCGACGAGGACCGTCCACAGCCAGGAGTGGATCACCCAATGGCTGCCGCGCGTCGGCGTGTAGAGAAATGGATCGTGCGCCGGGATGCGTCCCGCGTCGAGCACCGCCTCGCCGGAGCTCAGGTACCACCAGAAGTCCTCGTTCCACAGGTAGCCGAGCGTCAGCGCCAGCACCAGGAGCTCGACGGGCACGAGCATCGCCAGCCACCGCCACCGCGCCAGCGGCATCGGGCTGGCGGCATTCGCGACGCCGCCAGCGTGCCGTAGCTCGTGCTCGCTCGCGCGCATGTCGCGGCGCTCGTCCTCGGCCGGTCGCGCCGCGCGCTCCTCGCCGCGCGCACCGCGCTCCGCCGCAGGCCGGCGCTGCGCGGAACGTCGCTTCTTCGTCATCGCGGCGTTCCCGGGACCGCCGGCGCCGCCCGCCGCTCAGGCGATCGTCACCTCGTCGCAGAGGTAGACGTCCTGAATCGCGTTGAGCAGCTCGACGCCTTCGCGCATCGGCCGCTGGAACGCCTTGCGCCCGGAGATCAGCCCACAGCCGCCGCCGCGCTTGTTGATCACGGCGGTGCGCACCGCCTGCGAGAGATCGCTCGCGCCGGCGCTCTCGCCGCCTGAGTTGATGAGCCCGACACGCCCCATGTAGCAGTTCGCCACCTGCCAGCGCACGTAGTCCACGGGGTGGTCGGTGACGAGGTCGCCGTAGACGCGCTTGCTGGTCTTGCCGAAGTTGAGCGCCGGGTAGCCGCCGTTGTTGGTGGGCAGCTTCTGCTTGATGACGTCCGCTTCGATGGTGACGCCGAGGTGGTTGGCCTGGCCGGTGAGGTCGGCCGCCGTGTGGTAGTCGACGCCGTCCTTCTTGAACGCCGGGTTGCGCAGGTAGCACCAGAGGATGGTGGCGAGCCCCAGCTCGTGCGCGTGCGCGAAGCACTGCGCCACCTCGACGATCTCGCGGCCGGCGTCGTCGGAGCCGAAGTAGATCGTGGCGCCCACCGCCGCGGCGCCCATCTCCCATGCCTGCTCGACCTGCGCGAACATGATCTGGCTGAACTGGTTGGGATAGGTGAGCAGCTCGTTGTGGTTGAGCTTGAGGATGAACGGGATCTTGTGTGCGTACTTGCGCGATATCGAGCCGAGCACGCCGAGCGTCGAGGCGACGCCGTTGCAGCCGCCTTCGATGGCGAGCTTGACGATGTTCTCGGGGTCCATGTACTCGGGGTTGGGCGCGAACGACGCCGCCGCCGAGTGCTCGATGCCCTGGTCGACGGGGAGGATCGACAGGTAGCCGGTGCCGGCGAGCCGACCGTGATGGTGCAGCCGGTGCAGGTTGACGAGCACCTGCGGCTTGCGGTCCGAGCCGGCGAAGCAGCGGTCGAGGTGATCGGGCCCCGGCAGCTGCAACTGCTCGCGGCGCACGCCCTGGCAGGTGAACGACAGCAGACTGTCGGCGTCGTTGCCGAGCCGCTCGGCGATGCGGTCGATGGAAGAGGCGTGAACCGTGGCCATGGCGATCTCTCCTGATGAAGGCGAAGGCAGTCGAGGCGGCATTCTATCGCCGCCTCTCTCGCTGCCTCTCCGACCATCCTGCCCGCCGGGCGCGCCGCTCAGCGCGCGGCTTCGCGCGCGAGGTCGAGACGCTCGAGCAGGTTCGCCAGCACCAGCGCCGTGGCGCCCCAGATCTGCCGGCCGCCGACGTGGAAGACGGTGAGGTCGCGCGGCACGTCGTCGACGAGCACCGTGCGCCGCTCGACGAGCTGCGGGTTGGCGACGGCGGCGAGCGGCAGCGCGAAGACCTCCGCCACCTCGCGCGCGGCGACCTTGGTCTCCACCGGGTAGGGCACAGCGCCCACGCACGGCTGCATGGTGAAGCCGGTGGGCGTCGCCAGCTCGTCGAGCATGCCGAGCGGCAGCACCTTCTTGGGCTCGAGGCCGATCTCCTCCTCGCTCTCGCGCAGCGCCGCCGCCCACGGCTCCTCGCCGGGCTCGAGGCTGCCGCCGGGGAAGGCGATCTGGCCGCGGTGGTAGGGCAAGTCCTCGGCGCGGCGGGTGAGCAACACCCACAACCCGCCGGCGTCGACGTAGAGCGGCACCAGCACCGCCGCGCGACGCGCCGCCTCGCCGACGCGCGCCACCGGCAGCCGCTGCGGCGGCGGCGAGGCGAGGCGGTTGCGCACCTCGACGATCCAGCTCCCGCTCGGCTTTTGCTGGGGGTTGTCTCGCTCGCTCATCGCTTTTATCCCGGCCGCACGCGAATGGTGAACTGTTTGCCGTGCGGCCCCGGCAGGCGCACGGAGACGTGGTAGAAGCTCCACGGCCGGTCGTCGCCCGGCATCTCGTGCCGCGCCGCGGTACGTTTCGGCCGCACCAGGAACGCGATGCCGCCATCGGGGCGGAAGATCAGCTCGCTCACCTCGGCGCCGCGCACCGGCAGCTCGTTGCCCGCCTGCTCGCCGCCCTCCACCCAGAACCCCGGCGCCGCGGCGGGAGTGGCGGCGAGGAGCTCGACCCACTCGCCCGCCGGCACCGCGGCTACCGAGCCGCCGGGCAGAGCAGCGCCGCCGAGCAGCGTCAGGCGGCCGTTGCCGAAGCGCAGGCGCGAGCCAAAGTGGAGCTTCGGCTGCGTCGTCTCGAGCGGCGCCCAGGGCGCGAGGTACGGCGCCGCGTAGCGCAGCTTGCCAGCGGAGTCGAACGGGTGGCGCGGGGACTTCCACAGCGGCCACAACCACGCCGCCGCCCAGATGCAGGTGACGAGCATCGCCCATTTCGACGGCGGCCGACCCACTGCGAGGCAGAGCACGGCCAGAAGCGGCACCGCGGCGCGCAGGCCCAGTGCCAGCGACGAACCGGCGATGTCGAAGGGGCGAAGGAGGAGAAGGAGCGCAAGGGAGAGCAACGCGCCCGCCCACATCGCGCCGCGCCCCTGACTGCGATCGCCGAGGAAGGCGAAGAGCACGACGGGCGCGAAATAAAAGAGGACGCCGAGGTGCCGGCCGGCGAACGCGTAGGCGACGTCCCACGCGAGCACCCGCGGGTGGAACGCGAGCTGGAAGTCCCAACCGAGACCGGCGAGCAGCGCGCGCAGCGAAGGCGTCGTGCGCGTGGTGGCGGCGCCCGCGACGGCGAGCAGCAGCAACGTCGCCGCGGCGCCGCCGAGGATCCACACGGTGCCGGCGCGACGCCGGCTCGCCGGCACCGTGGCCGCGGCCGGCCAGAGTAGCGGCAGCGTCCACGGCGCCGCGCTCGCCACCGCGCCGAGCAGCGTGCCCACCGCGAGCCAGCGCGGCGCGAAGCGCCCGCCGCGCACCGGCGCCTCCTCGGGGTACATCTCGGGCAACCCTGCCGTGAACACCGGTGGCAACGCGGCGTGCGCGTTACGGGCGAGCGCGAACGCCACGAGCAGCAGCGCCGCGAGCAACACCTCGGGCCAGAGTCGCAGCAGGTAGGCACCGGTGGCGCTGGCAAAGAGGAGCACGATCGGTAACCAGGCAGCGCTGCGGCCGACGTGCCGCGACAGCGTCGCGGCCGCGTAGAGCGCGGCCAGCGCGAACAGCAAACCCTGTGCGAGCAATGCGCCGCGCGCGCCGGCGAGCGCCGCCCACGGCGCCAGAAAGAGGGCGTAGAGCAGCGGTGGACCGAACGGCTTGCCATCGACCGTCTCCGGCGCGTCGACGGCGATCATCGCCAGGTCGGGCACCGGCCCAACACGCAGCGCCAGCTCGCGCTCGCGCTTGACGTCCGCCGCCTCCCACACGCGGTCGCCGTCGCCGGCGAGGCTCTGCGACGCGAGCACCGACGCCGCGCTCTCGGAGTCGAGCACCGGCCCCGGCACGATGGCGACGCCGACCAGCAGCGCGACGCCGAACGCCAGCGCCAGCAACGGCGCCCACGGCAGCGGCTCGACGGCCGCGACGTCGACGCTCTCCTGCGCCGACCGCTCGCCCACCTAGACCTCTCCTCCGAAACGCGGCGGCGGTTCGACCGCCGCCGCGTCGACTCTCACGTCCCCTGACCGCGCGTCCACCTACACCTCGCCCTCGAACCGCGGCCCGCCGAACTGCCAAGCGTCGCCGAGCTCGAGCAGACACGGCGCCACCTGCAGGCGTGCGGCGCCCAACGGCCGCCGCAGCGGCACCGTGAAGACGTGCTCCTCGCCGGGATCGACGTCGCGCGGCATCTCGATCCACGGCAGCTCTTCGACAACCCCCCCCTCTTCGCCGCGCAGCACGACGCGAAGCACCGTGCCGCCAAGCCCGCGATGCGCGGCGAGCCAGCGCGCCTCGCCGGTGTTGCGCAGGCGCACGCGGATCGTGCGGCGCTCGCCCGGCGACCAGCCGTCGAGCGGCTCGACCTCCATCGCCGCCGCGAGCGGCTCCCAGAACGGCGCCCGCGGCAGCGGCTCTCGCGCCGGCGCCGGTCCCGGTGGCTCGGCATCGGCAAGCTCGCTGCACGCGGCCACGATCGCGGCCGCGGCGCGCGCCGGATCGTGCTCGCGCGCCACGTGCGCACGCGCGGCCTCCCCCAGCCGCTGCAGCGCCTCGGGCGCGGCGAGCAGCTCGGCGAGACGCGGCGCCAACGCCGCCGCCTCGCCATCCGGATCGCTGCTGTCGGCGAGAGGCACCTTCACCACCGCCTCGTCCGGCAGATCGCGGAATTGCGCGTACTCGTTGACGATCGTCGGCCGTCCGACGGCGAGTATCCGCAAGAGCGACGCCGACGTCTCCCCGGCCGTCGGATAGCGCAGATTCAAGCAGAGGTCGCTCGCCGCGATCGCGGCTTCGAGCTCGGCGAACTCCACGTAGCCGAGCACGTGCACGCGGTCGGCGACGCCGAGCTGCCGTGCTAGGCCAACGAGGTCAACGATCGGCGACACCTCGCCGGCGACCAGCAGGTGGGCGGAGGCGAGCTCGGGGCGCGCCAGCGCACGCACTGCCACGTGCGTGCGCTTCATCGGCGTCTGGAAACCGAACGAGCCCAAGACCGGTGCGCCCTCAGGAATGCCGAGCCGCGCACGCAGCGCCGCGCCGGCGGCCGCATCGGCGGGCGGCGGCAGCGGCACCGCCATCGGCACCTGCCGCGCGCGCAGCTCGGGATCTTCGGCGTGCAACTCCTCCACCGCCCAGGCACTGTGCACCAGCACCCCCCGCTGCGCGCGCAGCAAGCTCCGCCGTGCCGGCAACGCAAATTGCACCACCGTGTCGACGAACCCCCACCGCGCCGGCGCCGCGGCAAGCTCCCCCACCCAGCCGTGGTCCGCAGCGAGCTGCGCCCGATAACCGTCGAAGTCGCCGGGCGCCTGCCCCAACGTCCGCCCGAGCAGGAAGTGGTGCAACACGAGATCGTGCAGCACCAACACGCCCGGCACGCGCAGCGCCGCCTCCCACACCGGCCGGTGCAGCTCGTTGTTCCCCATCTGGTACAGCGGCAGCCGTTCATTGCCCAGCCCCGCCGGCGTCACCACAGGCCACCGCGCCGCGAGCAGCGGCGACACCGCCTGCCCCGGCAACGCCACCAGCCGCAAATCGCACCGCTCGCCCAGATGCGGCAGCAAGTCCGCGCTGTAATCCGCAATCCCCGTCCGCGCCGGCGGCAGCGGCGACACATAGTCGACTCGCAACATGGGCTAAGGAGCCTAGCAGCCCGTCACATCCTCACTTCCCTCAAGCATCGAGGATCGAGGCGCGGGTCGGGCGCCGGCCGCAGCGGGCGCGCGGGGGGGAGGGCTCCCACCGCGCGCAGCTTGCGAGCACGGTGGGATACCCACCCGCAGGCGGGGACCCGCGCGGCCGGCGGCCGTTCCGCGCCTCTCCGACCCTCAGCCCCTAGACGGCGAGCTCGCGCACGCCCTTGTCCATCTCCCCGCGCAAATACCCCTCGATGAACGGTGCCAGGTCCCCGTCGAGCACCCGATCCGCGTCGCCGACCTCGACGCCCGTGCGGTGGTCCTTGACCATGCGGTAGGGGTGCAGTACGTAGCTGCGGATCTGGCTGCCCCAGGCGATGTCCTTCTTCTCGCCCTCGCGCTTGGCGTTCTCCGCCTCGCGCTTCTTGACCTCGAGGTCGTAGAGCCGCGCCTTCAGCACCTTCATCGCCGTCGAGCGGTTCTTGTGCTGGCTGCGCTCGTTCTGGCACGAGACGACGATGCCGCTGGGCAGGTGGGTGATGCGGATCGCCGACTCCGTCTTGTTGACGTGCTGCCCGCCGGCGCCCGACGATCGAAAGGTGTCGATCCGCAGGTCCTTGTCGTCGATGTCGACCTCGATGTCGTCGTCGATCTCCGGATACACGTCGAGCGAGGCGAACGACGTCTGCCGCCGCGCGTTGGCGTCGAAGGGGCTGATGCGCACCAGGCGGTGCACGCCCATCTCGCCCTTCAGATAGCCGTAGGCGTAATCGCCGCGCACCGCCAGCGTGGCGCTCTTGATGCCTGCCTCCTCGCCGTCCTGGCGGTCGAGCAGCTCCACCTCGTAGCCGTTCTTCTCCGCCCAGCGCAGGTACATGCGCAGCAGCATGTCGGCCCAATCCTGCGAGTCGGTGCCGCCGGCGCCCGAGTGCACCAGCATCAGCGCCGGCTTGTCGTCGTTCTCGCCGGAGAGCTTGAGTTGCAGCTCGAGCTGCTCGAGCTCGTGCTGCACGCGGTCGGCGAAGCTCGCCGCGTCCTCGCCGCCCTCCTCGCTCTCGGCGAGCAGCTCGTTCCAGGTCTGCAGCTCCTCGCTGTCGCTGGTGAGGCGCCGCAGCGCCTGCTGCCGCCGTTCGAGCTGCCGCCGGCGCTGCAGCACCGGCTTGCTCTTCTCGGGGTCCTCCCAGAAGCCGGGGGCCTGGATGGAAGCGTCGATCTCGGCGAGCTTCTCGTCTAGGTCCGCTTCCTCAAAGGTACCCCCGAAGGGTGATGATCTGCGAGGCGAGCTGGTCGAGGCGCTGGCGGGTATCGGCAACGGTCATGGTGCGAAGTTCCTCGTTGGCGGTGGCGTGGAAGCCCGCAATGTAGCAAATGGGCGACGCACGAGCACGAGCGCGCCGATCGCCAGCACCCACGCCAGCGCCGGCCCCAGCCACGGCCGCCGCGCGTACGGCGACAGCCCCACGCCGCCGACCACCTCGCCACGCAACACCCCCTGCTGGTACGGGCCGAGCTGCGACGCCACAGAACCGTCGGCGCGCACCAGCGCCGAGATGCCGGTGATCGCGGCCCGCACCAGCGGCCGCCGCTCCTCGGCGGCGCGGAAGCGCACGGCGCGGAAGTGCTGCCAGGGCGCGCTGGTGTCGCCGTACCAGGCGTCGTTGGTGATCGTCACCAGCGCGGTGGCGCCGCCGCGCACCGCCTCCGCGACCTCACCCGGGAAGATCACCTCGAAGCAGATCGCCACCGCCAGCTTCTCGCGTCCCCAGTCGAGCAGCCGTAGCTCGCTCGCCGCCGTGAAGTCGCCGGCGTTGCGGGCCAGGCTGTCGAGAAACGGAAAAAGCGCCTTCGCCGGCACGTACTCGCCGAACGGAACCAGGTGGCGTTTGTCGGCGCGCTGCTCGCGGAGGTCGGGCAAGAGCAGGAAGGCGGCGTTGCGCCACCGCTTGTCGCTCTCCTGAAAGGCGGTGTTGAAGAGGATCGGACAGCCGCGCGCGGCGAGACGGTGCAGGTCGTCGCGGAAGTTGGCGTCTCGCGGGTAGTCGAATGGCCAGCCGGCGCTCTCCGGCCATACGACGAGGGCGCCCGCACGATCGCACGCGCCTTCTGACATCGACACCAAGCGCGCGTAGTTGCGCATCGCCGGCAGCGGCTCGTAGTGAACGAGGTTGGCGATGTTGGGCTGCAGCAAGCGCACCGTCTGCGGCGGCCCCGGCCGCGCCTCGCCGTGCGCGAAACGCCCGGCGAGCGGCAGCAGCGTCAACGGCACGAGCACCGCGATCGCGCCGAGCCGCGGCCGGCGCATCGCGATCGCCATCGCAACGCCAAGGTTGGCGAGCACGACGAGGTACGAGATCCCCCACGGCCCCAGCCACGACGACAGCGGCAGCGCGCCGGGAACGTCGACCCACGCGTACGCAGCGATGTTCCAAGGGAACCCGGAAGCGATCCAGCCGCGCAACAGCTCGAGAACCACCCACAGCGCCGGCAGCCCGACCATCGCCGACCAGCCGCCACGCCCCCACAGCCGCGCACCGAAGCCGGTGAACGCAGCGTGAAAGAGCGCAAGGTAGGAGGCCAGCAGGCCGAGCAGCGCCCACGAGAGCCACGCCGGCAGCTGGCCGTAGGTCACGAGCGTGGAGGCGATCCATGGAATCGAGGCGACCCAGTAGACGACGCCGTGCACGAACCCGAGCAGCGCCGGCCGTGGCGAGCCCATCAGCAACAGCAACGGCACCAGCGCCAGCCACGGTGCTAAGACGTACGCGCGCGGTTCGAACTGCGAGGCCCACAGCAGCCCACCAAGCGCGGCGAAGGCTAACCAAGTCAGGAGAACGAGCGAACGCCGCTGCGTGCGCAACCGTGTCCGCTTCCCTGGCTCGTTCAGCTCGTTTTACGGCGCAGCCGTGATCCAGGTATCGACGCGGAACTCGCGGCGCGCCTTGGCAGCCGCGGCGTCCGCATCCGCGCGCTGCGTGAACGGCCCGACGCGGACGCGGAACATCGGCCCCGCCGGCGACAGGAACGCTTTGAAGCCCGCCGCGCGCATGCGAGTCTCGAGTCGCCGCGCCTGGAGCTCGTCGCGCGAGGAGAACACTTGAATGAAGAGCGCTCCCGCCGGAGCCGCGGAAGCAGCCGGCGCGGCAGTGCCGGCGGGCGAAGCGGCAGGCGGAGCGCTCGGGCCGGGCTCCCCTTCCGGTTCGCCGCCGGGAGCGGCCGGCGCAGGGCTGGCGCCCGCCTGCGGCGCATCCTTCACGCCGAGGTCTTGCGCCAGCGTCGTGCCCTGCCGCGGGTGTTGCGCCAGGTCTTGGAGATCCGGACGCTCGCTGCCCGTGTCGCTCTTGCCTGCACCGTCGTTGAAGAACGCCAGCTCCTCGGGCTGCCCGGAAGGCGTCGGCTCCGCCGCCGCCTGCTGCGGCCCATCGGCAGCCGCCGCCGGCGACCCGCGCCCCACCCAGACGCCGGCGAAGAAAGAAGCCAACACGCAAACGAGCAGGATCACGAACGCCACCAGCACCTGCCGGTTGGTCAACGCGATCTCGTAATAGCTGGGCTCCTGCTCGCTCAACGTCGCCCTCCCGCCTCAGAGGGTAATCGGTTCAAGCGCTTAAGTCGAGCCGGCGGCGGAGCTCGTGGCTCGAGCAGGCTCACCTGGAAGAGTGGGGTGGACTGCGAGTGATGGTGACCTCCCGGCCGGCGAGTGCGGGCGGATCCGGAGGCCGCCGCCGCGGGGCACGGCTCGCTTCCGAAGTAGTCGGGCGGGAGCGCTCGCCTCGCCCGGAGGGCGCGCAACGCACCGCTGTCACGGAGCATCACTTGCAGCGCCCTCCGGGAGGCCCCGCCGCGGCGGCCTCCGGATCCGCTGGCACTCGCCTACATGAGTGGATGTCGAGCGACCTGTTGGCGAGCTCGGGTGTCGCCGTGGTGGGCCAGGCTCTCTACCTCGCGCTCGATGCACGTCGCGACACACGCATCGTCGTGCCGCTATTCATTCGTCGTCGCGCCGATCGCACAGCGTGGCCCACTCGCGGTCCAGCCGTAGTCGTCAGATTTCGACGAGCCACGGCGTGGGCCACTCGCGATCCAACTATGGCCAGCTTCCGACGACCACGCTGAAGGCGTTCGCGACAGCCGGGTCCGGAGGGCGCCGCAGTGGGGCTTCCGGAGGGCGCATTAGTAAGTAGTCGAAAACAGCGATCGAGCAAGCGCCCGGAGGCAAGCGAGCCGCTCCCACCCGCACACCTCAGAAAGGCGAGCGTGCCCCACAGCGGCGCCCTCCGAACCCGGCAGCGAACGCCGGCCCGTGACCAGCGAGCGCCCGCGCACCGCGAACCGCGAACCGCGAGCGCTCCCCTCCTCGCCGCGAGCTCGCGAACCTACTCGCCGAGCTTCTTCTTGAAGCTCTCGAAAACGTCGATCGGTATGGGGAAAATGATCGTCGAATTCTTCTCCGCCGAAATCTCCGTCAAAGTCTGCAAATACCGCAACTGCAAGGTGGTCGGGTTCTCCGAGATCACCGCCGCTGCCTTGGCCAACTGAGCCGAAGCCTGGAATTCGCCCTCGGCGTGGATGATCTTCGCCCGCTTCTCGCGCTCGGCCTCCGCCTGCCGCGCCATCGCGCGCTGCATCTCCACCGGCAAGTCGACGTTCTTCACCTCCACCATCGACACCTTGATGCCCCACTGATCGGTGTGGCTCTCGATGATCGTCTGCAACTGCTCGTTCAGCTTGTCGCGCTCCGACAGCAGCGAGTCCATCTCCGCCTGGCCGAGCACCGAGCGCAGCGTCGTCTGCGACAACTGCCGCGTCGCGTACTCGAAGTTCTCCACCTCGACGACGGCCTTCAACGGGTTCAACACCCGGAAATAAATGATCGCGTTCACCTTCACCGAGACGTTGTCGCGCGTGATGATGTCCTGCGGCGGCACCTCCATCACCAGCGTGCGCAGCGAGATCCGCACCGCCTTCTCGATGATCAGCCAGACGAAGGTGATGCCCGGCCCCTTCTCGTGCTGCACCAGGCGGCCGAGGCGGAACACCACCAGCCGCTCGTACTCCTTCACCACCCGGATCGACAGCAAGAGATAAAAGAACAGCGCCATGATGAAGAAGCCCACACACCCGAACGTCGTCGGCAACATCGCTCAGCCTCCCGCGGAGGACGGCGCCACGAGCGGCGACACCGTCGCCGGAAGCGGCCGCACCCGCAACGTCATGCCATCCATCGCCACCACTTCCACCGCCGCGCCGGGCGGCGCCGGCGCCTCCGACACCGCCGTCCAGAGCTCGCCGTGCACGAACACGCGGCCGCGCGGCTCGAGAGCGCTCTTCGCCACGCCGCGCTCGCCGACGAGGCCGGCGGCGCCGGTCGTCACCGGCGCGCGATGCGCCTTGAACACCAGCGTCATCAGGAAGAGCGCCGTCACCACCGCCGAGGCGGCGACGCCGGCGATGATCGAGCGCGACACGCGCAGCGCCGGCTCCGGGCTCTCGAAGAGCATCAGCGAGCCGAGCACCAGGCAGATCGTGCCGGCGACGGTGAGCAGGCCGTAGCTCGTGATCTTGATCTCGGCTAAGAAGAACAGGGCCGCGAGCAGCAGCAGCGCCGCGCCGGCGAACGACACCGGCAGCACCGACAGCGCGTAGAAGCCGAGCACGAGACAGGTGGCGCCGAGCACTCCCGGCAGCACCGCACCCGGCGTGGCGATCTCGAAGTAGAGACCGAGCATGCCGATGGCGAGCAGCAGGTAGGCGATGTCGGGCTGGGCGAGCACGGCGAAGAACCGCTGCACCTTGCCCATCTCGACGTCGTCGAGCCGTGCGCCGGCGGTGTGCAGCGGCGCCGCGGCGCCTTCGCCCTTCTTCACCGGGCGCCCGTCGAGCGCCTGCACCAACGCCGGCACGGACGGCGCGACGATCTCCACCAGCTTCCCTTGCAACGCCTCGTCGGCGGTGAACGACTTGCTGTCCACCACCGCTGCCTGCGCCAGCTCGACGTTGCGGCCGTGGCGCGCGGCCAGCGAGCGGATCTGCGCCGCGGCGTCCTGCTCCACTTTCTTTCCCAGGTGGCCTGCGATGTCCTCGCCCTTGCCACCGACGGGGTGAGCGGCGCCCGTATTGGTGCCCGGCGCCATCGCGGCCACGTCGCACGACATCAGCACGAAGAAGCCGGCCGAGGCGGCGCGGGCCCCCTCCGGGCCCACCCAGCAGACGACCGGCGTCCTGGCCTGCACGATGGCGCGGGTGATGTCGCCCATCGACGTCATCAAGCCGCCGGGCGTGTCGATCTCGAGCACGACCGCGGCTGCATGCTCCGCGTCGGCGTGCGCCAACGTCTTGGCGACGAACTCGGCGGCGACGGGGTGGATGATGGTGTCGAGGCGCGCCACCACCACCGCGGCGGGACGGGGCGAAGCGGGCGCAGAAGGGGCGGCGGCGAGCGGCAGCGCCGCGATGACGAGCGCCAGGGCCGCAAAGGACAGCTTAGCGCCTGCCGGCGGCGCCGCAGCCCCGGCGCCCGTTCGCCGGCGCCGCGTGGGCAGCAGTGGGCTCATAGTCATCGGGTACATCGCAGTATACGGCGGCGGGAATTCGCATCCCCGCCACCATTTGCTACGCCCCGATGCGGGCGCTGATTCCACTCGCGGCGACACCGCCGCCGCGAGGCAGCGAGCTCAGTCCTCGATCTGGCAGTCGTCGTCGTCGAGGTGGATTACCGCGAAGGGACGGAACTCGCCGACGCAGTCGGCGATCGTGTCCTGGAGCTGCTCGACGGCGCGCACGTCGGCGCAAAGCCGCCGCGCGTTGTCTTTGAGGTCTTCGGCGTGGTGGCGTACGCGCCGCTCGGCGCGGTGCGGGTCGCCGCTGGCGACGGCGACGAGCGCCTCGGCGACGGCGTGCACGGCGAGGCCGGCGCCCTGGATGCCGATGTCGATGGCGCGGTCTTCGATGCGGCGGACGGACTGGTTGTAGAGCACCAGCGCCTGGCGGTCGCGCTCGGCGACGTGGACGCGCCGGCCGTCGACGCGCAGCGTGCCGTCGGGCTCGACCGTCGCCTCGGCGCCGTCGGCGTCGGAGTCGATGACGACATCGCGGTCGACGACGCGGATGCCGTTGTCGTCGTCGAGGTTGATCGAGATGTGGGCGGCGGCCGCCGGCGCGGCGGCGAGGCAGAGGACCGCGACGGGCAGTGCGGCGGCGAGGAGATGTCGGAGCGGCAGGCGGCGAGGAGCGTTCATGGTGTGGTCTCCGCGATACAGCGGTTTTCTCGGATGCGGTTGACCCGTACTACGGGGAGGACGGGCGCCGTGTTTCACCGGCGCATCGAGATCGCTTCGCTGCGTTCGAAAGATGCTCGCGATGACGGCGATTGTCATCGCGAGGAGCGCAGCGACGCAGCGATCTCGATGGTCCGATTAGCGCGGCCGCCCTGTGTTACCTTCGCCTTCGACACCATGACGATCACCGCACGGCGCCGCCTCGCCGGCCTCGGCCTGCTGCTCCTGATCGTCGCCACCGCGGCGACGCTGGCGCTGCCGATGTGGCTGATCCGCCCCTTCGCGCCGCAGACGCCGCGCGCCGTCGCCGCGGCCTTCTGGATCCGCCGCCTGGCGCCGTGGACGACGGTGCTGGCGGTCCTCGCCACCATCGTCCTCGCTGCCTGGCTGTGGCGCGGCGCCCGCTGGTGGACGCGCCTTGCGCTCCCCGTCGTCGTCGCCGCGCTCGCCTATGGCGCGTGGATGGCGCGGCAGAACCTCTTCGAGAAGATGTTCG
The DNA here is from genome assembly GCA_036005845.1 of Thermoanaerobaculia bacterium. Classification (GTDB taxonomy): domain Bacteria; phylum Acidobacteriota; class Thermoanaerobaculia; order Multivoradales; family JAIOJS01; genus DASYQD01. The sequence continues at coordinate 45,138 of DASYQD010000174.1, forward strand.
CGCCGCTGCCGGCGACCCGCTTCGCGCCGGCGGCGGAGGCGAGCTGGGTGGCCGACGACGAGCCGGTGCTCGCCATCGCGCTCGGCGGCGAGGCGCGCGCCTACCCGGTGCGCCAGGTCGCCTACCACCACGTGGTCAACGACACCGTCGGCGGCGTGCCCATCGCCGCCACTTATTGAACGCTCTGTCACACCGGTCTGGTGTGGAAGGCGGTTCTCGATGGAGCGGGCAGCGGCAGGAGGCTGACCTTCCACCTCGCCGGCATCAACAACCAGAACTTTCTCATGCAGGACGACGAGACCGGTAGCTGGTGGCAACAGGTGAGCGGCGAGGCGCTCGCCGGCCCGTTGCGCGGCCGACGTCTCGAGCCCGTCTTCCACGACGAGATCTCCTTCGCGTTGTGGAAGCGCGAACAGCCGGACGGCAAGGTGCTGCGGCCGGAGGAAAGCGCGCCCTGGCGCAAGTTCTCCGAGAACTGGGAGGCGGAGACGGCGAAGGCGCCGGTGGTGACGCCGCGGCTGCCCGGCGAGCCGCTGCCGCCGCGCGAGATCGTCGCCGGCGTGCGCGTGGGTGACGAGGCGAAGGCCTATCCGCTCGCCGCCCTCCAGAAACAGAGTCCGATCGTCGACAGCGTCGGCGGCGTGCCGATCGTGCTCGTCGTCGGCGAGGACGGCCGCTCGGTGCGCGCCTTCCGCCGCACCGTCGACGGTCGCGAGCTGCACCTCTTCGCGAAACCGGGTGCCAAACCGCTGCGCCTCGTCGACGATGCGACGACCAGCGAGTGGAGCTTCGCCGGCGAGGCGGTGTCGGGACCGCTCGCCGGCAAGCGGCTCGAGAAGGTCCCCGTCCTGCTCGACTACTGGTTCGACTGGCGGACCTACAACCCGCAGACGGCCGTCTACAAGCTCGGCGCGCGCTGAGCTCGCCGTTATCCGAGCGAGACGGCGTCGAGCGTCACCGGCGCGAGGCACCGCTCGTCGTCGCAGGGTTGCACGACGACGTGGAGGCGGGTGACGCCCTCCGGACGGACCTCGCCGCGGATCGTCACCTCGCCCTCCCAGATCGGCACGGCAACGCCGTCGACCCCTGGCAACGTCCGCGTCGGCGGCGGCCACTGCATCGCTCGCAACTCGCCGAGAACGGGGGTCACGGTGGCGGCCCCGGCGCTCGCCGGCGCGGCTTGCGTGGCCACGTGCCAGCCCTTCGCGATGGTGAGGGTGAGCTCTAGCTTGTGCCAGAGGTTCACGGATGGGCTCTTGACGTCGAGGCGGACCTGAACCGCCGAGGCCGCCTCGCCGGCGAGCGGCACCCAACGGGCGGCCGACTCGTGGAACCGCCGCGCCGCGATGGCGATCGTGCGCGCCGCGGCCGGCTGCGATTCGACGAGCGGCGCGAACCCGCGCAGGGCACGCTCCGCTTCGTCGCGATACTCGCGCGCACCGGTGATCTCGGCAAGCCGCAGCAGGTTGAGCACGGCGACGCCGTTGGGCGACGGCGAGGCGCCGTCGAAGAGGTCGCGGCTCCTGCTGATGAGGTCGTCGCTCTCGCCGGCGCCGTACCAGCCGCCGTCGGGGTGCGCCAGCCGTTCGCGCTGCTCGCGCTCGAGGTCCATCGCGGCGCCAAGCCAGCTGCCGCGGCCTCCGACGGCGCTCGCACCCGTGCTCCCGTACAGCTCGAGGAGACCGTGGACGACGTACGCATAGTCGGCGAGGAAAGCCTCGGGCGCTTCGTCCTCGCTATACACGTGTTCCAGATTGCCGTCGCCCCTCATCCAGCTGACGACGAACCAGGCCGCCACCTTCGCCCGCTCCACCCACGCGGGCTCGCCCAGCAGCCGTCCCGCGACGGCGAGCCCGGCGATCACCAACCCGTTCCAGTCGGCGAGCACCTTGTCGTCCGTCGCCGGCCGCGGACGGCTGGCGCGCGCGACGAACAGCCGGTCGCGTAGCGGCGCCATCGACGCCAGCAGCTCTTCGTAGCCGATGCGGCGCCGCTCGGCCTGTTCCTGCAGCGGCCGCGGCAGGTGCATCACGTAGTGCAGATGCTCGAAGAACGGCGGCCGGTCGAAGCCGTAGAGCGGCGCCAGGAACGCGGCGTCCTCGGCGCCGAGCGCTGCCTCCAGCTCCGCCGCCGTCCAGACGTAGAAGGCGCCCTCCTGTCCGCCGGTCTCGGCGTCGATGGCGCTCTGGAAAGCGACTGCTGCCGGGTGTTCCGGGTTCGGCACCAGCAGCTCGCGCTCGAGAAACGCCACCGTCTCGCGCACGACGCGCGCCAGCTCGGGGTCGCCGAGCAGCTTCCACGCCCGCGCGTAGATCTCCAGCAGCGAGCCGTTGTCATAAAGCATCTTCTCGAAGTGCGGCACCTTCCACTCGCGGTCGGTGGCGTAACGGTGGAAGCCGCCGCCGAGCTGGTCGTAGAGCCCGCCGCGCGCCATGCGGTCGAGCGTGATGGCGAGCATGCGCCGTGCTTCCGCGTCGCCGCCCTCCGCCGCCTCGAGCAGCAGCATGAGGTTCGACGGCGTGGGGAACTTCGGCGCTTCGCCGAAACCGCCCCACGTCGGATCGAAGCGCTGCGCCAGCGTGCGCAGCGCGGCGTCGAAGAGCTCCGGCCCGGGCACGCCGGCCGCCGGCGCGAAGCGACCGCCGAGATGGTGGCGGATGGCGTCGCCCAGCTCGCGCGCCTGCTCGTCGACGTCGCCGCGGCGCGCCGTCCACGCCTCGCCGATGCCCTGCAAGACCGAACGGAATCCCGGCCGTCCCCACTTGTCGTCGGGCGGGAAGTAGGTGCCGGCGAAGAAGGGCTCGAGCTTCGGCGTCAGGAAGAGCGAGTTGGGCCAGCCGCCCTGCCCCGTCATCAGCTGCGTCGCCGTCATGTAGACCTCGTCGAGGTCGGGCCGCTCCTCGCGGTCGAGCTTGACGTTGACGAAGCGCTCGTTCATCAGCGCGGCGATCGCCGGGTCGGAGAACGACTCGCGCTCCATGACGTGGCACCAGTAGCAGGTCGAGTAGCCGATGGAGAGGAAGATCGGCTTGTCCTCGCGGCGGGCGCGCGTGATCGCCTCGTCGCCCCACGGGTACCAGTCGACGGGGTTGTGGGCGTGCAGCCGAAGGTAGGGGCTGCTGGCGGCGGCGAGGCGGTTGCCGGGCCGCTGCGGATCGGCGGAGCTCATGCCGCGATGTTAATCGCGCGCGGCGGCGCTTGGCTCAGTGCGGCAGCAGAGCGCGCGCGGTCTTCGACGGGCCGCGCACCATCCGCGCGCGCAGGCCCTGCTCGCCGTGCGCGTCGAAGCCCTCCCACGCCGCGACCAGGCGGCCGTCGGGGCTCGCGGCCAGCGCCAGCTCGAGGCCGACGATCGGCATCGCGTTGAGGTCGACTGCGTTGCCGTCTGCGTTGCCGAGCGCAGTGAACGGCGCGACGGTGGCGGCGATGCGGAAGCCGTCCACCCAGGTCAGCCAACCGACCGCCCAACCATCGTTGGCGAGCGTCGCCGCTACGGGCACCGTGTGCGACGTGCCGGCGCCGCTCGACAGCGCGACTTCGCCGCCGGCGAGCAACCCGGACTTCGAGACCAGCTGCCCGTAGATGCGGCTCGCCCGCTCCTCCCCTTCCAGGGAGCGCTGGTAGGCGACGAGGAAATCGCCGCCGGGCTGTCCCGCGACTGCGGGGGCGCGGGCCCCGCGCGGAAGGTCGTCCGCCACCTCGAAAGCCTCACCGTCCGCGAAACCGAAGCGGTCGAGTAGCCGCGCGAAGACGCGGTAGCCATCGCCGGCGCCGCAGCACTTCTCCCACACCACCAGCGAGCCGTCGCCGCCGGCGGCGATCGCCGGCCGCAGCCCGCGCGGCGCCAGGAGCTGGTCGGCCGCCGGACCGTTGGGACGCACAGCACGCGCGTGGACGCCGGCGTCGTCGCCACCCTTTTCCTGCCAGGTGACGACGAAGCGGTCGCCGGCGAAGACGACTTCCGGCCGGCTGGCGAGACCGTCGAGGCTCGACAGCGCCCAGGTGCGCGAGATCGGGCGCGTCTCGGCATTGAACAGCCGCGCGACGAGCTGGCGCGAGACGACGAGGCGGTCTTCGTTGAAGCCATCGGCACTGTGGCGCAGCTTCACGTCCACCCAGGCGGCGAGGAAGCTGCCGTCGGGGCGCGCCGCGATCGCCACCTCGTGCGCCTCGCGCCGCAGGCGGCCGCTGAACGGCAGAGCGGGAATCGCATCGTCGGCGGCCAGCACCGCGGCGCGGCCGCGCGGATGGCCGTCGTCGAGGAAGCGGCGCACCATCAGCCCCTGAGCTTCGTCGTCCCAGGCGACGAGCCAGCCGTCGCGCACCAACGCCACCGCGGGCTGGTGATGGCGGCTGCTCGACTGCTCGGCGACGCCGAGGTCGCCACCCGGCGCCGGCGCGAGCTGTGCCGCTGCCGGCGCGACGCAGGCGGCGGCGAGCACGGCAGCGACAACGATGCGGGAGGTACCCATGAGGTAACGCGGGGACGGGACGCGGCCGCGGGGGATCGATGGGATCCTAGCATACGGGCCGATGCCGGACTCGTGGTCCGGGAGACCGCTTCGTCGCTGCGCTCCTCGCGGTTGAGCCCTCCGCGCGCACGGGCGTGCGCGCTCCGGGCTCAATAAAAAGCGCGCGGTAGCGCGCTGCTCGCCACCGCGCGGTCGTCCGCTGCCGGACGTTTGGATGCTCGAAACCCGCTCGCCGGCGGCGCGGCCAAGGAGGACGTTGGCACCGCGACGAGCAGGCTCAGACTGCCGCAGCGGCGACGCCGACGCCGTCGGGGAAGTCACTCACGCGCCGTGAGGGAAACTCCCCAGTCGCGGCGCGCGCCGCCCAGCCCGCGAGCTGGCCGGGAAGGCCGCGGGCGCCGGCGAAGCCGAGGTCGAGACCGGCTGGAAACGCCACGTGCCCGCCGCGCCGCACCCAGCGCAACTCGAGCGCGCCGCCCGCCGCGGCCGCCGCGTCGACGATCGACGACGCGGCCACCATCGGGTCGCTCGGACAGGCGACGAGCATCGCCGGCACCGATAGCCGACGCAGCCGCGGTCCGACGCTGACGCGCGCGTAGTAGTCCTCGGGCGAGGCGAAGCCAAAGCGTGGCACGACCGTCAGCCGGTCCCAGTCGTAGAGCGTGCGCACGCGGCACACCTCTTCGGCGGGCGTGGGCACCGGCCCGCGGGTCGCGATCTCGGCATAGAGGCGCTTGAGGCGCGACAGGATGTAGAGGCGATAGGGCCACGCCGCCGCGCTCGGCCGGTCGAACGAGCGCTGCGCCTGCCGCAGGTCGAGCGGCGCGCAGACGGCGCCAACCGCGGCGAGGCGCTCGTCGTGGTCCTCGGTTGCATAGCGCAACGCCACGTGACCGCCGAGCGAGAAGCCGAGGACGACGACGCGCGTGTAGGGCGCGAGCTCGGGCGAGGCGAGCGCCGCCGCGACGTCGGCCGTCAGGCCGGCGTGGTAGAAGTCGCCGGCCCCGCCGTCGCAGCCGCGCAGACCGAGCCGAAGGGTGGCGAGCCCGGCCGCCTGACAGGCGGCCGCGGTCGCGGTGAGGTACGGGCTCGCCGTCGAGCCGCCGAGGCCGTGCACGAGCACGACGACGGTGCGGCAATCTTCGCCGGGCCAGAACCAGCCGCCCAGCGCTACCGTGCCGCGCTCGGGGTCGACGACGGTGCCGCGCCACGGCTCGTCGCGCAGCGGCGCCACCAGCCGCGGCTTGCGCAGCCGCATCAGCGTCCACAGGTGCGCCTGCATGCGGCAAATGATAGCCGCGGCGCGGCAAGGGCCTCGAGTTGCAGACTACCGGCCGAGGTCGATGCGCGAGCCGTCGAGCTCGCCTTCGGCGACGCTGTGCAGCGCCTGCGAGCGGAAGCCGCTGATGTAGTGATCCGCCTCGATACGGTAGCCGACGGCCTGGCGATCGAGCAGCCCGCGCAGGCGCGAGAGCAGGCGCAGGTTGTCGAGCTGGATGACGATCTGCTCGTTGCTCATCCCGTGCGCCGGCACGTCGAGCGGCGTGCGCGTGCCGCCGACGCCGACGCGCTCACCGCCGAGGAAGAAGGTGTAGACGCCGCGCTCGATGGGCAGACGGAAGCTGTTGGGGTTCTCGACCCGCAGGCCGATCACCAGCGACGACTGCAACAGGCCGACGTTCTCGAGGCCGACGTCGACGAGCGACACGCGCGGGCGCTCGAGATGAAGCGCCGCGCAGCCGCCGACGGCGAGCGGCAGCAGGAGGACGAGCACCGTCCCGACGAGGCGACGCGAGGGACCGGTGGTTGACGAGTGGGTGGGCATGGCGTACCTCCGCGGCACGCAACACCGCAAGAGACGCGCCACCGGTCGGCCGCCGATGCTACGCCGCGCGGCCGCGCGACGCGTTCTTCGCCGTCGAGCGCTCGTGCAGCTCGGCGGGCTCGTGCTTCACCTCCACCGTGACCGCCTGCGGCCGCGCACGGTAGGTGGTGATGACCACGACGGCGCCGACGATGACCGCGGCCGCGATCAGCGTGCGGGCGGTGATCGGCTCGCCGGCGAGGGCCCAGCCGAGGAACACCGCCACCACCGGGTTGACGTACGCGTAGGTGGCGACGAGGGCCGGCGTCGTCACGCGCAGCAGCCATACGTAAGCGGTGAAGCCGACGAGCGAGCCGAAGACGACGAGGTAGCCGACGGCGAGCAGCGAGCGCGGCGAGGCCGCGGCGAGATCGAGGCGGTGCCACTCGCCCGAGACCAAGCCGGCGACGGCGAGGCACGCTCCACCGCCGAGCATCTCCATCGCGGTGCCGAGCAGCGGCGAGGGCGGCAGCGGCGCGCGCCGCGAGTAGAGCGATCCCGTCGCCCAGCAGAGGGCGCCGAAGAGCAGCACGCCGGCGCCCAGCGGGTCGACGCCATGGCCGCCGGCGAAACGCCCCGGACCGACGAGCAGCGCTACGCCGGCGAGGCCGAGACCGATGCCGAGCAGCACCTGCACCGGCGGCCGCCGCCAGCCACGCCCCGCGCCGTCGAGCATCACCATCCAGAGCGGCACCGTGGCGACGAGCAGCGCCGCCAGCCCCGAGGGCACGCGCTGCTCGGCGAAGACGACACCGCCGTTGCCGCCCATCAGCAGCAGCCCGCCGACCACCACCGCCGAGCGCCAGTGCAGGCGCGTCGGCTTCGGCTCGCCGCGGCGGCGCGCCCACACGTAGAGCAGCGCGCCGGCGATGAGAAAGCGGCTCGCCGCCATCCAGAACGGCGGCAGCGACTGGATCGCGAACTTGATGGCGAGGTAGGTCGAGCCCCACAACACGTACACCGCCGCGAAAGCGCTGGCGATGCGCATGCGGCTCGGCCGGCCCGCGGCGGCGAGAGCGGCGGTCACGACACCGCTTCCAGCGTCGCGGGAGTGCTCTCCGGCTCCGGCAGCGGCAGCCGCGCGTCCTCCTTGATGGTGTCGAGCACGATCGTCGTGCGCGTCGAGCGCACCGGCGGCACGGCGCCGAACTTCTCGCGCAGCAGCTTGCCGAGGTGCTCGGGGTCGGCGGCGCGCACCTTCACCAGGTAGCAGTCCTCGCCGGCGACGTGGTGCACCTCCTGCACCTCCGGGATGGCGGCGAGCTGGTCGCCGGTGGTGCCGTCGCCTACCCGTTCGTCCGAGCGCACGAAGACGAAAGCGAGGAGGCCGTAGCCGAGCGGCCGCGGCGCCAGGCGCGCGCCGTAGCCCGCGACCAGACCGCGCGCCTCGAGCTTGCGCAGCCGTTCGAGAGTGGCAGAGGGAGCAAGATTCACCTGGCGGGCGATCTCGGCGTTGGAGATGCGGGCGTTGACCTGCAGAAGCCCCAGCATCCGCAGGTCGGTGTCGTCGATCGTTCCGTCGAATGCCATGTCCACAGAATAATCGGCTGCAAATCGCCTGTCAATGCGAACTTAGTGCGTCGAGGGCAAAAGCAACGGGTCGCCCCACCAGTCCACACCCAGCGGGCGACGGCGCCGGTTGGCACATAGTTTGTAGCCGCGGCCGCGCGATGGCGTTAGAGCGCCGGGGCGCCCTGGGGGCGGTGGTGCGGGAGTGGGCGTGCGCCCGGCCTCGGCGCGAAGCGCCTCGTCGCCGCGCGGTCTCCGCGCTCGGCTTCACCGCGCTCCTGGGCTTTCTCGCGCTTGCCGGCGTCGCGCCGGCCGCCGCGGTCGACGTGAAGGTCGAGATCGAGGGTGTCAAGGGCGCCGTCGAGGACAACGTCCGCGCCCTGCTCTCGATCGCCCAGGCCAAGGACCCGTCGCACGACCGCGTCCACCAGCTCCACAACCAGGCGGTCGGCGACATCGAACGTGCCCTGCAGCCGTTCGGTTATTACAAACCGACGGTCGACGCGTCGCTGAAGGAGGAGGGCGGCCGCTTCGTCGCCCATTACGACATCGACCCCGGTCCGCTCCTCCGCCTCGCCGGCGTCGACCTGCAACTCGCCGGCGGCGGCGCGGGCGACAAGGGCTTCCGCAAGATCGTCCAGCAGTTCCCGCTCCGCCGCGGCAGCCCGCTCGTGCACGGGTCGTACGAGGCCGGCAAGCAGTCGCTGGTCGACTACGCCGCCGCGCACGGCTACCTCGAGGCCGACTTCACGCAGCACGAGATCCGTGTCGACCTCGCCGCCTACACCGCGCGCGTGCGGCTCGCCTTCTACACCGGCCCGCAGTACGCCTTCGGCGAAGTCACCTTCGACGAGGCGATGCTCGACCCCGACCTGCTCTACGGCTACCTGCCGTTCAAGCCCGGCGAGCCGTTCGACCTGAGGAAGCTGCTGCAGCTCCAGGACGCGCTCTCCTCCACTCCCTACTTCCGCCGCGTCGAGGTGCTGCCGAAGGAGGACGAGGCGGTCGACCGCCGCGTGCCCATCCACGTCTCGCTGGTGCCGGCGCGCCGCGAGCGGTTGTCGTTCGGCCTCGGCTACGGCCCCGATACCGGCGCCCGCGGCACCCTCGGCATCGACGTGCGGCGGGTCAACCGCCGCGGCCACCGCGCCGAGGCGCTGATCAACGCCTCGCAGGTCGAGCAGCACTTCAGCACTACCTACCTGGTGCCGAAGTCGGCGGCGCGCACCGACTACACGACCTACTCGCTCGGCTACGAGGACGTCGCCACCGACACCGAGAAGCACCGCGGCGGCATCGCCTCCGCCGGCCTCGACCGCGCCCGCGGCAAGTGGCGCCAGCACTTCGACCTCGCCTACCTGCTCGAGACCTTCACCGTCGGCCCCGACTCCGCGAACGCCAAGCTGCTGATGCCGGAGGCGACGGTGTCGCTGCTGCAGGCCGACGACGTGCTCTATCCGCTGCACGGCCGCAAGATCCGCCTGCAGCTGCGCGCAGCGAACGAGGCGACGCTCTCCACCGCCACGTTCCTGCAGGGGATCGCCGAGGCGAAGTACGTGCAGCGGATCGCCGGTCCGATCCGCGGCCTGGCACGCGTGCGCCTCGGCTACACCGAGACGCAGAACTTCCACGAGCTGCCCTCGTCGCTGCGCTTCTTCGCCGGCGGCGACCAGAGCGTGCGCGGCTACGGCTTCCAGGAGCTGACGCCGCGCCGCAACGGGCTGCCCACCGGCGGCGATGCGCTGATGGAGTTCAGCGTCGAGTTCGATGCGCTGCTGCTGAGCTTCCGCAACTTCGGCCGCTTCGGCGCCGCCGTCTTCTACGACAGCGGCAACGCGCTCGACCGGCTGGTGGTCGGCGAAGGCGGTCTCAAGTCCGGCGCCGGCGTCGGCCTCCGCTGGCTCTCACCGGTGGGCCTCGTGCGCGCCGACGTCGCCTTTGCGCTCGACGAGCCGAACACGCCGATGCGCTTCCACTTCTCGCTCGGCCCCGATCTCTGACGCCACGGCGATGAGCGAGCCCGACGAGCCCGAGATCACGCGCAGCACGCAGCCGGCGTTGCAGCCGCCGCCGCGGCGTTGGAGCCGCCGTCGTCGCGTCGGGGTATGGACGGCGGCCGCCCTCGTGCTGCTGCTCGGGCTCGCCGTCGCGCTGCTGCTGTGGGCGGTGAGCACTCGCGCCGGCGCGCGCTTCGTCTTCGCGCGCGTCTCGGCGCTGCTGCCCGGCAAGCTCGAGGCGCGCTCGATCGAGGGCCCCATCCGCGGCCCGCTGGTGCTGCGCGATCTCCACTACCAGACCGAGCGCTTCGACGTCACCATCGCCGAGGCGCGCCTGCAGTGGCACATGGCGCGGCTGCGCCGCCGCACGCTCGACATCGAGTCGCTCGCCGTGCGCGGCGTGCGGGTGCGCATCCTGCCCAGCGAGGTGGTCACCGAGCGCAAGCTGAACGACATCGACCTGCGCTACAACGTGGTGGTGCGCGCGCTGCGCGTCGACGACGTGCAGATCGAGCGGCCGGGTTCTTCCAACCAAACCGGAGCCGGCGGCAGGCCCGTCGTCATCGACCGCATCACCATGAAGACCGGCGAGTGGCGCGACCGCCTGCTCATCGAGGACATCGACGTCGTCTCGCCCGACGTCGACTTCGACGCCCGCGGCTGGCTGCGGCCGAAGGGCGACTACCCGCTCGACCTGCAGGTGGTGTGGGCCTACCGGCCACCCGAGAAGCGCGCGCCGCTGGCGGGCCGCGGTCACGTCTTCGGCACGCTGCGCGCGCTGCGGCTCGACCAGAAGCTGGAGAAGCCGTCGCCGGCGACGATCCGCGGCACGCTGGCCGAGGCGCTGTTCGATCCGCGCTTCACCGGCGAGGCGGACTTCCGGGACCTCCTGCCGCGGCTCTACGCGCCCACCTCGCCGGTGACGCGCGCCACCGGCCACGTCACCTTCACCGACGCGACGCTGGCGAAGTTCACCGCCACCGCCCGGGGCCGCGTCGACGTCGAGGACTGGGGCACGGCCGACGTCGACGCCCGCCTGACGCGCGACGGCGACACCTGGCACTTCGACCCGCTGGTGGCGAAGCGCCCGAATGCGCAAGGGCACATCACCTGGGTCGGCGACTTCGTCTTCCCCGCCGACAAGCCGTCGCGCTTCGCCGGGCGCGCCGAGTGGCTGCGGATGACGTGGCCGATCGACGCCCGCGATCCCGCCGTGCGCAGCTCCTCCGGCACCGCGCGCCTCGAGGGCAACGTCGACGACTACCGCCTCGTCGTCGACGGCACCTTCGCCTTCCCCAACTTCCCGGCCGGCCGCTGGCAGGGCACGGCGCGCGGCAACCGCACGCAGCTCGTCGCCGAGACGGTCGAAGGGCGCGTGCTCGGCGGCCGCGTCGCCGGCAGCGCGCGCGTGCGCTGGAAGCCGTCGACCACCTGGAGCGTCAACGCCACCGCCTACGGCATCGACCCGCACGCGACGTGGAGCGTGGTGCCGGCGGCGCTCTCCGGCGGCGCCTGGCGCATCGTCGGCCACGGCGACCAGCGGGCGATGGTGGTGCAGAGCCTGCGCGTCGACAACCCGCACGGCGCGCTGATCGCCAGCGGCGGCTTCGCGTGGGAGCCGACCTTCACCTGGCACGCCGACGCGACGACACGCGGCATCAGCCCGGCGGCGCTCTTCCCGCAGGTGCCTGCCGGGTTCGCCCGCGGCGACTGGCACGTCGTCGGCCGCGGCACGGACAAGCGCGCCGCGCTCGAGCGCGTCGAGGGCGCCTTCCTCGGCGGCATGGTCGACGCCGCCGGCACCGTGGCCTGGGACCCGAGCGTGTCGTGGTCACTCGCCGGCAACGCGCACAACCTCGACCCGTCGCGTGCCTTCGCCGGTTGGAACGGCAACGTCAGCGGCGCCTTCCGCACCCACGGCGAGACGGTGCGCGGCGAACCCAGCGGCGAGGTGCTGGTCGAGAACGTCACCGGCACCTTGCGCGACCGCGAGCTGGTGGCGCACGGCACGGTGCTGCTCGGCGACGGCGCGGTGGGCCTGTCGAACGTCGAAGGCTCGTGGGGACCGGCGCGGCTGGCGCTCACCGGCGAGATCTCGCCGCGGCTCGGGCTCGGCTTCGACGTGCAGGCGCTCGACCTGGCGACCCTCGATACGCGCGCCAGTGGCGTCGTCACCGCGCGCGGCACCGTGCGCGGCGCGGCGACGGCGCCGGTGATCGACGCCACCATGTCGGGCACCAACGTCGGCTGGACCACCCACAAGGCGGCGACGCTCGAGGGGCGCTTCGCGCTCGACCTCGCGCCCGGCGGCGTCATCGACCTCGACTTGACGGGCACCGATCTGCACATCGGCGCCGAGAAGCTCGACACCATGGTGCTGCAGGCGAAAGGAACGCGCGAGGCGCATACCATCACCGTCTCGGCGCGCGGCGAGGACGAGGCGTTCGACCTCGCCGCCAGCGGCGGCTTCCCGTCGACGCCGGGGCCGGGCCTGCCAACGAGCGCCGCCGCCGCGTCGCAGCTGGTGTGGACGGGTACCCTGACGCGGCTCAGCGCCGAGGCGGAAGAAACCGGGCGCTGGGAGCTGGCCGGACCGACGCCGATGACCTTCGGCGCCAGCGAGGCCCGCGTGCAGGGGATGTGCTGGGTGTCCTCGGGCGCGCGGCTCTGCGCCGACCTCGATTGGCGCGCCGCGGGCAACCCGCGCGGCGAGGCGCTCAACGTCAACGCCACCGCCACCGAGCTGCCGCTGCGCCTCTTCGCGCGCCTGCTGCCGCCCGATCTCATGGTCGCCGGCACCGTCAGCGGCGACGTGCACCTGCGCAGCGCCGCGGGCGGCGTGCTGGTGGGCGAGGCGTTGCTGCGGCCGAGCGCCGGCACGGCCATCTGGAGCGCCAGCCGCGGCGAGGAGATCAAGCTCGAGCTCCAGGGCGGCGAGGTGCGTCTCGTCGCCGATGCCGCTGGCGTGGCGATCGGCGGCAAGGTGGAGCTGGCGCAAGCCGGCCAGCCCGCCGGCAGCGTGCAGGGCTCGGTGAACCTGCCCGGCTTCCGCATCGGCCGGGCCGCCGCCGAGCAGCCGCTGCTCGGGCACCTCACGGCACAGCTCAATGATCTGCACTTCCTGCAGGCGGTGGTGCCGGTGCTCGGCGCCACCAGCGGACAGGCGACCGCCGACCTCGCGCTCTCGGGCACGCTGGCGGCGCCCGGCATCGCCGGCAGCGCCCACGTCACCGGCGCCGCCGCCGAGGTGCCGAGCCTCGGCTTGAAGCTCACGGACATCGAGGTCACCGCCAGCGGCGACGGCAGCGGTCCGCTCAAGATCGACGGCAGCCTGCGCTCCGGCGAGGGCACGCTGAAGATCACCGGCACCTCGCCGCTGCTGCCGAGCCAGGGGCATCCGCTGCGCCTCGACTTGAAGGGCGAACGCGTGCAGCTCGCCAACGTCGAGGAGGCGCGCATCCTCGCCAACCCCGACCTGCAGATCGCCTACGACGGCGCGCTGCTGCGGGTCGCCGGCGCGGTCCGCGTGCCGCAGGCGCAGCTCACCTACAAGGCCGGCAAGGTGGACGTGGTCGAGCCTTCGCGCGACGTCGTCTTCGTCGGCGCGCAGGTGCCGAAGGCCGTCGACATCGGCATGACCATCGAGGCCCGCGTCGTCGTCATCCTCGGCAGCGACGTCAAGCTCTCCGCCGAAGGCCTGGAGACCAAGCTGCGCGGCGCCGTGACGGTGATCGAAGACCCCGAGCAGGGGACCAAGGCCACCGGCCAGCTCGAGCTCTCCGAGGGCACCTTCAAGGCGTACGGCCAGGACCTGGTGATCGAGCACGGGCGGCTCTACTTCGCCGGCGGCCCCATCTACGACCCCGGCATCGACGTGCGCGCCTACCGCAAGATCGCCGATGAGAACCTGACGGCGGGGATCAACGCCCGCGGCACGCTGAAGGCACCCGAGGTGTCGGTATGGGCCGAGCCGACGATGAGCGACAGTGAGGCGCTCTCCTACCTGCTGCTCGGCCGGCCGCTCGAGTCGACGAACCAACAGGAGGGCAGCATGCTCGCCAACGCCGCCACCAGCCTCGGCATCCGCGGCGGCAACCTGCTGGCGAAGAAGCTCGGCGCCGCGCTCGGCCTGCAGGAGGCGAGCATCGTGCCCGGCAACACGCTGCAGGAGGCGGCGTTCGTCATCGGCAAGTACCTCTCGCCGCGCCTCTACGTGAGCTACGGCATCGGCCTCTTCGACGCCAGCAGCACGCTGCGGGTGCGCTACCTGATCAGCGAGCACCTCCACCTCGAGGCGCAGACGGGAGCGCGCACCAGCGGCGACGCGCTCTACACCGTCGAGCACGGGCCGCCGTCGCGCGAGGAGATGCGCCGGCGCTTCCGCCAGCGCGACCTGCCGCGCATCAAGCCCGAAGAGCTGTCGACGCCGCCCAAGGTGCCGGTGGGCGCCGAGGGTGAGAAGCAGCCCACAGGCTCGTCGTCGACCGCGGCGGAAGCGGCAAAGGCCTCCAACCAGGCGCAGCGCGCGGTGCGGCAGACCGAGCAGGCCAAGCAGCCGGCGCCGCTGCCGAGCCCGACGCCGACTCCGACGCCGCACTAGGCCTGACGCGACTCAGGCGCGAAGCGGCGAACCCTGCTTGCCGGCCGAGCATCGGATCGGCGGCCACGCTTGCGCGCAGCCGGCACCCCTTTGATGACCTTGCCGACCCTTTCCGGAGAGGCGCCAAGTCGGAGGAGCGAGCCGACCAGAAGATCGAGCGAGACCGCGGGATCGCCGGCCTCCATTTTCGCCACTCGCGACTGGCTGGAGCCCACGAGCTTCGCGGCTTGCTCCTGAGTGAGTGCCGCGCTCTTGCGTTGCTCGCGCAGCAGCTTGGCGAGCGCGATCTTCATGTCGATGATGGCCATCTCGGCGTCACTGAGGCCGAGAAACTCCTGGACGGTAGTGACACGGCCGCCGGCGGCCTGGATGCGCTTTCGAGTTGTGCTGTTCATGCCGAGGTCATAATATGTCCGACCTGACATAAAGTCAAAGGCCAGCATGGGCAAACACTTTGTCATCATGGGAGGAGGGCTGACCACGCCGCCGCTCTCCACTGAGGCGCGGCGAGAGGCGGGTTTCCTCCTTCGGCAGCTGCAGGAGGGCGAGGTTGTGGCCATGCCGAAGTCGCGCCCGATGCCGACCATCGGCCAGCGCTGTCATGAGTTGCGCATCCCCGCTGAGAACCTTACTTGGCGAATCGTCTACTACCTGGACGACGATGCTGTCGTCGTTCTCGACGTCTTCGCCAAGAAGACGAGCTCCACGCCGAAATCGCTGATCGAGACCGCGAAGAAGCGTCTCCGCGCCTACTTAGAGGCGGTCGCGGATTCTTGAGCTGCAGGCAACATCGAGCGGTGTTCGTCGGCGCTTCCGCTAGCATCATCACGATGCCGCGCCACCCGGAGCTCTCCCCCACCGTCACCGCCATCTCGGGATCGGTCTACTCGAAGCTGGCGCAGAAGCTGGCAACGCACAAGGGAACGGTCTACCCGCTGCACGTCGGCGATACCTGGATGGAGCCGCCGACGGGCTGCCGCATGGAGGACCTGCGGGTCGGCGAGCACCCGGGCATGCACCGCTACACGGCGCCGCAGGGACACCCGGCGCTGCTCGCCGCGGTGGCGCGCTACGTGGAGGCGAAGAGCGGCGTGGCGACGACGCCCGACAACGTGCTCATCGCCGCCGGCGCCACCGGCGCGCTCGGGGCTGCAGTCGGAGCCTTAGTGAGCCCCGGCGACGAGGTGCTGCTGCTGGCGCCCTACTGGCCGCTCATCGCCGGCATCGTGCGCTCGTTCCACGGCACGCCCGTGGCGGTGCCGTTCCTCGGCCGCGTGACGACGCCGGCCGAAGCGGTCGAAGCAGTCGAGTCGCAGCGCACCGAGCGGACCGTCGCGCTCTACCTCAGCACGCCCAACAACCCGACCGGCCTCATCATCCCCGGCGAGGTGCTGCGCGCGCTCGTCGCCTGGGCGGAGGAGCACGAGCTGTGGGTGATCGCCGACGAGGTCTATGAGCACTATCAGTTCGACGGCCAGCACGTGTACACGCGGCCATTCGATCCGGCGCGCACCTTCGCGGCGCACTCGTTCTCGAAGGCGTACGGCATGGCCGGCAACCGTTGCGGCTACGTCGTCGGGCCGGCGGAGGCGATGGGCGAGCTGCGCAAGGTGGCGACGCACACCTTCTACTCGACGCCGACGGCGTCGCAGCTCGCCGCCGTGAAGGCGCTGGGTTCGGGTTATCCCGATGCCGGACCGGGCGATGCGTGGGCGAACGTCGCGCGCCAGCAGTACTGCGAGACCGGGAGCTGGGCGGCGGCGCGGCTCGGCATCCCGGCGCCGCAGGGGAGCACCTTTCTCTTCCTCGACGTCGCCGATCAGCTCGAGCGGGGCGACGCGGGCGGCGATCCGCTCGACGACTTCCTCGCCCGCTGCGGCGAGCGCGGGCTCTTCCTGGCACCGGGTCCGAGCTTCGGCCCGTACCCGACGCACGTGCGGCTCTGCTTCACGGCGGCGCCGCCGGAGCGGGTCAAGGAAGGGGTCGAGGTGTTGGCGGAGATCCTCGGGCGATGACGGAGCGAATCACCATGCCCGCCGCACGCGCCAGCGAAGGTGACACGGCAAGTCGTCCCATTGCGGTCTCGTCCACGGCCGCGCGCCGCACCGCTTTGTTGGCGCCGATCGCGTGCCGAGCCGCGGTCGCGATGCTGGGCATGGTCGTCGCCCTCACCGCGGGCAGCTGCTCGCGCCGTGGCGGTCCGCCGCGCCGCCCGCCGTTGCCGCCCGGCCAGGCGGAGGCCGGCGGTCCCGCGTTCCTGCCCTCGACCACCGTCGTCGACGAGCCCGCCGCCGCCGCCGGGATGCCGGCCACCGTCATCGCCGTGCGCAGCGCCGCGCACCTCGGCCTTCATGAGGGTTTCGACCGCGTCACCATCGAGCTGGCGGGCAGCGCGCCCGGTTACCGCGCGGCGTGGCGCACGACGCCGCCGCGGCGCTGCGGTTCCGGTGCCGCGGTGGCGATGGCGGGCAGCGCCTGGTTGGAGGTGCGCCTCGACCCGGCGCAGGCGCACGACGCGGAAGGCCGTGTCACCCTCGAGGCCAGGCCGCAGCAGCCGCCGGGCCTCTCGGCGATCCACGGCCTGGAGATGACCTGCGACTTCGAAGGCGTGGTGAGTTGGGCGCTGGGCGCGCCGCGGGCGCTCCCCTTCCGCGTCATGCCGCTGAGCGATCCGCCGCGCGTCGTCGTCGACGTGGCGCACGCCACGGCGGCGGCTGCCTCGCCGTGATGCCGGCGCCGAGCGCACCCCGTTGAGCCGGCGGCCGCGAAGGAGCCGCGCCGGGCCCCGGCTCTAACTTCCATGCGTCACCTCCTGCCCGCCTCCGCCCTCGCTGCCCTCGCGCTGCTGGTCGTCCCCGGCCCCGGCGAGAGCGCGCCGCGTTTCTCGCGCGCCGAGTGGATCGAGGCGCACGAGGTCGAGAACCGCTTCGACGGAGGCGCGCTCCCGGAGCGCGCCTCCGCTGTCGCCAAACAAAGGCGCGAGCCGAAGGCGAGCTCCGACGTCGCGGAGCTGGCGCCCGCTGCGGGCGGCAGCGTAGTCAACCTGCAAGTCAACGTCGACCTCTTCCCGGACGACGATGCCGCGGAGCAGCAGCCCGAGACGCAGGCCGAGCCCTTCTTCGCCGTCGACCCGGCCAACGAGAGCCGCCTGCTCGCCGGCTACCAGGAAGGCCGCTTCGAGAGCGGCGGCGCCCGCGCCCTCTCCTTCGCGCTCTCCACCAACGCCGGCCGGCGCTGGAGCTCCGGCTACATCCCCGGCCTGACCGAGCTCACCGGCGGGCCCTGGCAGCGCGCTTCCGATCCGTGGGTAGCCTTCGGCCCCGACCACCGCGCCTACTACGTGTCGTTGGCTTTCAACGAAACGAACCCGCGCAACGCCGTCGTCGTCTCCACCTCCACCGACGGCGGCGCGAGCTGGGGCGAGCCAGTCACCGTCCACATGCCGACGGGCACCGACTTCGACGACAAGGAGTCGATCGTCGTCGACAACCAGCCCGACAGCCCGTTCCGCGGCCGCATCTACGTGGCGTGGGACATGGCGCGCGAAAACGGCACGCAGCCGCTGCTGCTCTCGTGGTCGGACGACGGCGGGGCGAGCTTCTCGCCCGCCGTCACCGTCAAGCAGGGCGTCAACCTCGGCGTCGTGCCGCTGGTGGGGCCCGGCGGCGCCGTCCATCTGGTGTGGTGCGACTTCGCCTTCTTCGACCACGTCGAGCTCGACCACTCGCGCTCCGACGACGGCGGCGCCACCTGGAGCGCGCCGGCGCGCATCGACGACTCCTTCAGCTTCGGCGTGCGCGAGATGCGCACCGGCGGCAACATACCCGCGGCCGCCGTCGATCCGAAGACCGGCACGCTCTACGTGGTTTGGCAGGACTCGCGATTCACCGGCGTCATCGAGCAGATCCTGATCTCGCGCTCGACCGACGGCGGCGACACCTGGTCTTCGCCAGAGGTGGTCTCCGACGGGCCGACCAACGCGGCGAGCTTCACCCCGGCGATCGCCGTCGACGGCAGCGGCCGCGTCGGCGTCACCTACTACTCGCTGCGCAACGACCCCAACCGCCTGCTCGGCGTCGACCTCTACATGGCCTTCTCCACCGACGGCGGCGTCACCTTCGGCCCCAGCCGCCGCATCAGCCGCACCACCTGGGACGCCACCTACGCCGCCTTCTCGCGCGGCAAGTTCCTCGGCGACTACCAGGGGCTGGTTGCAGGGAAGAAGCTCTTCCACCCGCTCTTCGTCGCCACCTTCCGGCGCTCGGCGCGCGACGCCGACCGGCTGCAGCCCGACGTCTTCACGGCGTCGATCCGGTAGGGCTCCCGCAGCATCGAGATCGCTTCGTCGCTGCGCTCCTCGCGATGACGCCTGAATGTCATCGCGAGCGCAGCGAAGCGATCTCGATGCTTACTTCGCCGCTTTCGTTCGCTTGGGCGTCTTCGCCGGGGCGCCTAGGCGCAGTCGCAGCGCCACCACGGTGAGGTACGCCAGCAGGTTGGTGTTGACGAGGTCGTGCAGGCTGGCGAGCGCGCGCGTCGTCTCGCGGTACTTCACGTTGTCGCGCAGGTCGAGCGCCTCCATGCCGAGCGAGAAGAGGAAGCCGAGGATGAGCGCGCGGTACTGCGTTGGCGCGAAGCGCAGCACCAGGACCGAGAACAGGAAGCAGCCGAGGCCGATGTAGATGTGCACGGCGTCCTTCGACAGCCCGACCACTGAGAGGATCTGCCCCTTGAGCTGCTGGTAGGGCGAGCGCATGCCGGCGTCGGCGAGCGCGAGCAGAAAGGACGGCGGCGCCATCGGCGGGGAGATTACCTGTCAGAGGCGCCGGTGAGCCAGCGCCGGCAGGTGCTGGCGCACGCGCCGCAGCCGCGCCAGGTCGATCTCGGCCACCGCGATGCCGGGGCCATCGGCGGCGAGCGCCACCACGTGCCCCCACGGGTCGACGATCATGGCGTGCCCCCAGCTGTGGCGCAGGCCGCCGTCGTCGTGCCGGCCGTGCTGCGCCGGCGCCAGCACGTAGCACTGGTTCTCGATGGCGCGCGCGCGCAGCAGCGGCTCCCAGTGGTCCTTGCCCGTGGTGAGCGTGAAGGCGGAGGGCACCGCGAGCAGCTCGGCGCCGCGGCGGCCGAGCTCGCGGTAGAGCTCGGGGAAGCGCAGGTCGTAGCAGATGGTGAGTCCGAGGCGGCCGAGCGGCGTGTCGGCGACCATGAGGTCGCTGCCGGCCACCACGGTTGCCGACTCCCGGAAGAAGACATCCGGCGGCACGGCGACGTCGAAGAGGTGGATCTTGCGATAGGAGGCGAGCACCGCGCCATCGGGCCCGAAGAGGACGCTGGTGTTGTAGCAGCGGCGCGCGGCGGCGCCGGACTCGTCCTGGCCGACGTCGGCGCGCTCGTTGAACGAGCCGAGCAGCAGGTGGATCCCGAGCTCCGCCGCCAGCGCGCCGAAGCGGCGGCAGGTGGGCCCATCGAGCGGCTCGGCGAGCCGCACCTTCTCCTCGTGCGGCCCGAGGTAGTTGGTGTTCTCGGGCGTGGCGACGAGCGCGGCGCCGCGCGCCGCGGCCTGGCGGATCAGCGACGACGCGCTGTGCCAGTTGGCCTCGACGTCGGAGGTCGAGGTGAGCTGGACGACCGCGGCCAGCGGAGCGGCGGCGAGCGGAGCTTCGGCCATCGAGCTCGACACCAGCGGCCGGCGCCCTACTGCACGGCGGCGACCGACTCGGCGGCCACCGGCTCGCGCGCCGGCGCCATCGCGTCGTCACCGCGATACGGCCCTGGCACCTCGACCTTCGGCTTCCTGTGCGTCAGCCGATACCAGAGGTGCTCGCGCTCGACGCCGAGCCAGATCCCCAGCGCCAGCCGCACCAGGTAGCTGGCGTACTTGCGCCGGGCGTCGAACGGCGACGGGTACAGCCGCCAGCCGAGGTTCTTCTTGCCGTAGGTGCCGACGGCGCGGCGGAAGCGGGCGAGGTGGATGAGCCGCTGTTTGAACGTCGTCATCGTCCACGCCGCCAGCCTCGACTGCCAGATGTCCTCGCCGAACGCCGGCGTGCCGAGCAGCTCGAGGTCGTCGAAGCGCGACTGCACGATGCCGAGGTAGTACATGCCGGTGTCGAAGAGGAAGTTGGCGGCGGTCAGCTCGGCGTCGCCCATCAGCTCGTATTTGTCGACGTAGATCGCCCGCAACCAGCGGTCGTAGGAGCGGAAGAACTCGCCGTTGTGGTGCGCGATCGCCGCCTCGAGCCCTTTCTCGTCGAGCTCGGCGCGCAGGTCGCGGCCGATCATGCGCACCGTCGCCCACACCGACATGCTGGCGTGGTCGAGGCCGGGGCTGTAGTAGGG
Organism: Thermoanaerobaculia bacterium; assembly: GCA_036005845.1. GTDB lineage: Bacteria > Acidobacteriota > Thermoanaerobaculia > Multivoradales > JAIOJS01 > DASYQD01. The sequence continues at coordinate 65,922 of DASYQD010000174.1, forward strand.
ATCCATGAACGAGCCCGCGTCGCCCACGAGGGCCCAGCCCGGCCCGGCGTACTGCCGCGAGCGGTACGGCAGGTGCGCGTAGGCGAGGAAGTCGTCCTCGTCCATCGTCGCCGGCGCCAGCAGCTCGCGCAGCCCCGCCACCTCCTGGGTGACGAAGTGGCGGAACTGCTCCTTGATGCGCCCCTCGGTTGACCACTTGAACATCCGCTTGTCGTAGACGACGCCGACGCTGGTCTCGCCGCCGGCGTGCGGGATCGCCCAGGCCCAGTAGCCGTAGCCGCAGAAGTGGTTGGTGGCGAGACGCCGCGCCGCGGAGACGAAGGGCAGCCGCGGCCGGCGCGGGTCGCCCAGCACCTCGGGCCCGTCCATGTCGGCGAGGCCGCGGAAGCGCGCCCACGCCGCCGCCGTCGGGTGCACGTCGACCCGCTCGTAGAAACGCAGCCGGCGCGCGATGAAGCACTGGCGCCCGGAGGCGTCGATCACCCAGCGCGAGGTGATCTCGCGCTTGCCGGCGGCGGTCTCCACCTCGATCTTCATGCGCGGGAACGAGAAATCGAGCGCCGTCACCTTCGCCGGCCGCAGCAGCTCGGCGCCGGCGGCGATCGCCTGCTGCAGCACGTGCTCGTCGAGCTTGCTGCGGTCGAGCTGGAAGGACGGGTTGCTCGACACCTTGAGCGCGCCGACGTCGCTGAGCTCCTCGAGCCGGTTGTCCGCCCGCTGCTGGAACCAGTAGCGGAGCCCGTGCTTGGGAAGCTGCTCGCGCACCAGGTAGTCGTAGAGGCCCAGCACGCGGGTGAGGAACATGCCCGAGATCTCGACCGTCGCCTCGCCCACCTTCTTGCCGTGACGCTCCTGGCGCTCGACGACGAGCACCCGGCAGCCGGGCTGCAAGCGGCGCAGAAGCACCGCCGCGGAGGCCCCGGCGAAAGCGCCGCCGATCACCACCACGTCGTAATCGGTGGCGGGCGGGGCGCCGTTCGTCGGCTGGCTCGTGGCGTCGAGCATCGGCGCTGAGTGTACACGCGGCGCAGCGGGCTCGCGGCCGAGTCACGGTGAGTGCGCGGCGACTTGCCAACGCCGCATCCGCCCGCGACAATCCCCTGTCCGGTCAGCCGCTTCGGGTCGGTCGCGGTAAGCCCCTCCAAGTCGATGAGCGCCATCCTGCAAGCCTTCGCACGCCTGGTGCGCGACCGCCGCGGCGAGCCCGCGCTCTGGTCGCGCGCGGAGGGGCTGCGGCTCAGCTTCGAGGAGGTGGCGGCGCGGGTCGCGGCGTGGCGCGATCCCCTGGCCGCGCTGCCGGAAGGGCCGGTGGCGCTGGCCACCGGCAACTGCGCCGCGTTCTTCACGCTCTTCCTGGCGCTGCGGGCGCGCGGCGTGCCGGTGGTGGCGATGGACGGGGCGCCGCCGCTCGCCGGGCGCGTCGACCTCTGCCGCAAGCTCGGCATCGCGGCGCTCCTCCACCGCGAGGGCGAAGGCGGCGAAGCGATCGGCGACGGCGTGCGGCTCACGACGCTTGCCGACGTCGAGCCAGTCGCAGCGCCGCCGGGCACGGCGCTGGTCAAGCTCACCTCCGGCAGCACCGGCGACCCGATCGGAGTGTGCCTCTCCGAAGAGGCGCTGCTCGCCGGCATCGCGCACATCGTCGAAGGCATGGCGATTCGCCCGCGCGACCGTGTGCTCGTCGCCATCCCGCTGTCGCACTCCTACGGCTTCGACAACGGCGTGCTGTCGCTCGCCGTCCACGGCACGCCGCTGGTGCTGGAGAGCAGCTTCTACCCTTCGCGCCTCCTCGCCGCGCTCGGCGAGGGTGAGGTGACGTTCTTCCCCACCGTGCCGCCGCTCGCGCGTGCGCTGGCCGAGACCGCGTGGCCGGCAGCGCTGCCGCTGCGCACCGTGATCTGCGCCGGCGCGCCGCTGCCGGTGGAGACGGCGCGCCGCTTCCACAGCAAGAGCGGCCGCTACGTGCAGCAGTTCTACGGCTCGACGGAAACCGGCGGCATCAGCTTCGAGGACCGCCCGGGCGAGCCGGAGGCCGAGGGCTCGGTGGGCCGGCCGCTGCCCGGCGTCGAGGTGCGCTTCGCCGAGGCCGGGATCGTCGAGGTCGTCTCCGCCGCCAACTACGGCGCCCACCTCGGCCGCGACCGCGAGCTGACGCGGCGCGTCGCCACGCCCGGCGACACCGGCGAGATCGACGCCAGCGGCCGGCTGCGCCTCACCGGCCGCTCGGCCGACATCTGCAACGTCGGCGGCCGCAAGATTGCGGCGGTGAAGCTCGAGGAGGCGCTGCGCGGCGCCACCGGCGTCGAGGAGCTGGCGGTGGTCGGCGTCGACGACCCCGTGCGCGGCGACCGCATCGTCGCCTTCCTGGTGGCGCGCGGTCGCGCCGTCGACCTGTCGGCGCTGCCCAGCGGTCTGCAGCCGCGCGAGGTGCGGCTGGTGGACGACCTGCCGTACACGGAACGCGGCAAGCTCGACCGCGCCGCGCTGCGCGAGCTGGCTAGGAGTCGGGCGTGACGCAGCTCGAAAGGTCGAGATCGCTTCGTCGCTGCGCTCCTCGCGATGACGACAGCAACGTCATCGCGAGCACTCCTGAGAACACAGCGAAGCGATCTCGATGTCGGGAGACCACGTGACGACGGCGGCGCGCCGCGGCGATCTGCCGCCAGAGCAGCGCGTTGTCGTCACCGGCCTCGGCTCGGTCTGCGGCTGGGGCGAGGGCGTCGACGCGCTCTGGCAGGGCCTGCTCGGCGCCGGCACGGCGATTCGTCCCTTCCGGCGCTTCGACGCCGCGCGCTACCGCACGCAGCTCGCCGCTGAGGTGCCGGGCGAGCTGGGCGACGGCAGCATCCCGTGGAAGTCGAACGGCCACAGCCGCCATGCGCGACTGTCGCTGGCCGACCGCTTCGCGCTGGCCGCCGCCGGCGAGGCGCTCGCGCAGGCCGAGCTGGAGCCGCGCCGCGACACCGCCGAGGCCGGCGTCTTCTTCGGCAGCAGCACCGGCGGCATGTGGGAGTCGGAGAACTATTACGCGCACTTGATCGGCCAGCAGCCCGGCCGCCCGCGGCTGGCGTGGATCACCTCGCAGCAGTACAACGGCCCCGGCGACGCGGTGGCGCGCTGGAGCGGCGCCGCGGGACCGGTGGAGACGCTGTCGTCGGCCTGTACGTCGGGCGCGCTCGCCATCGCCGCCGCCGCCGACGCGCTGCGGGAAGGCGAGGTCCAGCTCGCCATCGCCGGCGGCTCCGACTCGCTCTGCCAGCTCACCTACGCCGGCTTCAACTCGCTGCGCGCCGTCGACGCCGGGCCCTGTCTCCCCTTCCGCCGCGAGCGCGACGGCATGTCGCTGGGCGAGGGCGCGGCGGTGCTGGTGCTCGAGACGCTGGAGCGCGCGCAACGTCGCGGCGCACGGCCGATCGCCGAGCTGCTCGCCGGCGCCAGCAGCTGCGACGCTCACCACATGACGGCGCCCGCGCCCGACGGCCGCGGCGCCGTGCGCGCCATGCGGCGCGCGCTGGAGGAGGCGGGGATCGCGCCCGACGAGGTCGACTTCGTCAACGCCCACGGCACCGGCACGCCGCTCAACGACGCCGCCGAGTGGCAGGCGCTGCTCGCCATCCTCGGGACGCGCGCCGCGGCGGTGCCGGTGGCGGCGCCGAAGGGAAGCGTCGGCCACCTGCTCGGCGCCGCCGGCGCGCTCGAAGCGGTGGCGACCATCCTCTGCCTCGATCGCGGCTGCGTGCACCCGACGCCCGCCGGCGGCTGCATCGACGAGGCGGCGCCGGCCCACCTGGTGCTCGGCGCTCCCGTGCGCGACGACCAACTTCGCGTCGGCCTGTCGATCAACCTCGCCTTTGGCGGCAGCAACGCGGCGTTGCTCTTCGAGCGCTGGAACGGTGCGGCGTGAGCGCGAATGGGCACGCCGACCGCGGCGCCAGCGACGACTGGACCGGCCCCTCCAGCTCGACCCCGGCGGCGGCCAGAGATGGCGCGCCGCGAGTCGTCATCACCGGGCTCGGCGTCGTGCTCGCGACAGGCGCCGGGCGCGACTCGTTGGCCTCGGCGCTCGCGGCGAGCGCGCCGCGGCTGACAACCGTCAACACCGCGCCGGGCTTTCACGCGCCCGGCACGGCGCGGCAGGCAGCGCTGGCGCAGCACGTCGACCTGTCGCCCTGGCTGCCCTCGTCGCGCGCGCGGCGGCTCTCCTGGCCGTCGCGATTCGCGGTGGCGGCGGCGGAGATGGCGCTCGCCGACGCGGCGATCGACCACCGGTCGCTTGCCGAAGCGCCGGTGGCCGTGGCACTCGCCACCGCCTTCGGCACGGCGCGCTACGCCGAGTCGCTGGTGCGCGACATCGTGCTGCAGGGGCCAGAGGCCGCCTCGCCGGCGCTCTTCTCGGAGAGCGTCGCCAATGCGCCGGCGGCGCAGGTGGCGCTCGCCGCCGACGCGCGCGGTACCAACGCCGCGGTCACCCAGCGCGAGTCGGGTCCGTTGCAGGCGGTGCTGCTCGCCGCGCGCGAGGTGCGGCTCGGCCGCAGCCGCGTCGCGCTCGCCGGCTGCAGCGAGGAGATCAACTCGCTCGTCCACGCGCTGCTCGGCCGCTTCCGCGCCGTCGCGCCCCCGTCGGACGGGGGCGGTGAGCTGGCGCGTCCGCTCGACCGCCGCCGCGCCGGCATGCTCGCCGCCGAAGGCGCCGTCGTGCTCGTGCTCGAGCGCGAGGACGAGGCGCGCGCGCGCGGCGCCCGTGTTCTCGCGCGCATCGCCGCCGGCGTGCGCGGCTTCGATCCCAGCGCGTCGTCGTACGGCTTCGGCGCCGGCGGCGAGGCGCTCGGTGCGCGGCTTGCCGGCGAGCTGGCGCGACAGGGCGTCGATCTCGGCAGCATCGACCGCATCGTCTCCGGCGCTTCCGGCTCGGTAGCGGGAGACCAGCTCGAGGCCGCCGTGCTGCGGCGCGTGTTCGACGGCAGCGTGCCGCCGCTGCTGGCGCCGAAGGGCGTCACCGGCGAGTACGCCGGCGGACACCTGGCTGCCGGAGTGCTCGCCGCGGCGGGCGGCGCGGCGTGGCGGACAGCTGGCTTCTCCGAGCCGGATCCCGACCTCGGCGTGAAGCCGCACGACGGCTCCGCGTTGCCGCCCGCGAAGCGCGTGCTCCTGAGCGCGCTCGCGGCGGGTGGCGCCGCGGCGTGGATCGTGCTCGACGCCGCCTGAAGAACCGGCCAAGCCTGACTGAGCGGCCATGTTCCGCGCCGCCGGAGGGTGACGGCCGGCCTGCCTCAACGCGCCAACGCCGCTACCGCTGTCGCGGCGGCTGGCCGGCGCCTAGTCGCTGCCAGGGAGCGGCTCGGCGCGCTCGAGCTGCCGCAGCTCGGCGCGCACGCCGGCGAGATCGGCCTCGAGCTCGTCGACCTCGCGGTTGAGCTGCTGCACCTTCTCGGGTGCCCAGCCGGCGCCCGACAGCGACTCTTCGAGGCGGCGCTGCAGCTTGGTGCGCTCCTGCAGCAGCTTCAGCTCGGTGGCGCGGAGCTCGCGGATTCTCTGCTTGGGCATTCCCGGTGTTCCGCTCCCGGTGTTGCGCTCCCCCGATGGCGGAGCGCGCATTGTACAGCCGGCTCGCGCCACGCCACATCAGCGGCAGCACGCACCGCGCTCGAACGAGGCGGCCTGACGCCGGCAGCTACAATCGAGCCACCATCATGCCGACATGGTTGCCGCTCGCCGTGATCGCGCTGCTGGCGCTCGGCGCGCTCGTCGTGGCGTTGCGGGCGCTGCGCCGCGGCGGCGCCGACGAGCCGCGCGTGACGGAGGCGCTACGCGGCGAGCAGTCGCGCCTCGAACAGTCGCTGCGCGGGGATCTCCGCACCGGCCGCGAAGAGGCGGCGCAATCGGCGCGCGGCCTGCGCGAGGAGCTGGCGCAAGCCGTCGAGCGCAGCGCCGACAAGCAGCTCCGCGCGGTGGGCGAGATGGCGGCGATGCAGCGCGGCCTGCTGCAAGACAACACGCGCCAGGTGGAGGCGCTGACGCTGGCGACGCAGACGGCGCTCGAAGGCGTGCGCGCCGCGCTCGACGCCCAGCTCCGCGCCGCCGGCGAGACCGTGCAGGGCCGTCTCGACGTCATCCGCGAGACCGTCGACAACCGCCTCGCCCAGCTCCAGCAGCGCAACGAGGCGAAGCTCGAAGAGATGCGCAAGACCGTCGACGAGCAGCTCCACGGCACGCTCGAGAAGCGGCTCGGCGAATCGTTTCAGATCGTCAGCGGCCGCCTCGAAGCGGTGCACCGCGGCCTCGGCGAGATGCAAGCGCTGGCCGCCGGCGTCGGCGACCTGCGCCGCGTGCTCACCAACGTCAAGGCCCGCGGCACCTGGGCGGAGGTCCAGCTCGGCGCCATCCTCGAGCAGGTGCTCACTCCCGATCAGTACGCGAAGAACGTGCGCGTCAAGGAAGACTCCGAAGAGCGCGTCGAGTTCGCCGTACGCCTCCCGGGCCGCAGCGGCGTGCACGCCAAGCCCGTCTGGCTGCCCATCGACTCCAAGTTCCCCACCGAGGCGTACCTGCGCTTGATGGCGTCAGCAGACGCCGCGGATGCGGAAGCGGTGCAGGCGTCGGTGGCGGAGCTCGTGCGTACGGTACGCCTCTGCGCGCGCGGCATCGCCGAGCGCTACGTCTCGCCGCCGAGCACCACCGACTTCGCCGTGCTCTTCCTCCCCACCGAAGGCCTCTACGCCGAGGTGCTGCGGCAGCCCGGCCTCGTCGAGCAGCTCCAGGACACCTACCGCGTCGTCGTCGCCGGTCCCACCACGCTCGCGGCGCTGCTCTCGAGCCTGCGCATGGGCTTCCGCACCCTGGCCATCGAGCAACGAGCCAGCGAGGTCTGGAACGTCCTCGGCGCCGTCAAGACCGAGTTCGGCAAGTTCGGCGAAGTCCTCGACAAGGTCAAACGCCAGCTCAGCACCGCCTCACGAACGCTCACCGAAACCGGCGCCCGCACCCGCGCCATGGAACGCAAGCTCCGCGAGGTCGAAGAGCTGCCGGCCAAGGAGTCTTCGCGCGTGCTACAGCTCGGCGACGAAGGTTACGTCCAACTCGATCTGCTGAACGAGGAATTCGGTGAATCGGATGCCTCTGATGGTGTTCGCGAAACTAGTCGCGATGAGTTGCCGCAACGGTTGTCCGACGATCCGGACGGCTAATGGAGGCGCTGAGCCACGCATATGTGAGCACTGAGATGACCACTCGCACTATCAAATTCGGCTTCAATGGCAAAACTTACCACTTGCAGATTCCAGCGAAGTGCCCGATCTGCCACGAGATCGTTGTAATTCAGGGCCTACGACACTTCTCGCTCACTGGCGATCGTGTTGAAGCCGTGTTTATGTGCACCAATCCATCCTGCGAACGTTTGTTTATGGGAATGTACGCTGGCGCGTCAATGACTACAGACCTGGAGCTCCGGTACGTTCATCCGACGGAAGTATCTATCAGCGAAATCTCCGCGGTGGTCAGCAAGATCTCGCCCGAGTTCACGAAGATCTATCAAGAAGCCAAACAAGCTCGGGATTCTGGGCTTGCCCATATTTGCGGTCCAGGATTTCGCAAGGCGTTCGAATTCCTCATCAAGGACTACGCCAAGACGCTCAGCACGTCGGACGAGGACACAAAGAAAATCGAAGGCTCGTTCGCTGGTAAGGTAGTGAATGATTACATCAATGATAGCCGGATTCAGATCGTGGCTAGACGAGCGCTTTGGCTGGGGAACGATGAGACACACTACTTACGTCGCTGGACTGAACACGATGTCGATGACCTGATCGCCCTCATTCAGCTTACGGTGCACTGGATCGAAATCGACGACCTATCTCGTCGGTACCAGGCTGAGCTTCCCGACGCGTGAACTGACGGACGAAACGGAACCAGGAGGTTCTTGAGCTCTGACAAATCGAGGACACTCTCATCGCTTCTCCCGGAGCAGCGGTGAGAAAGAAGTACGACTCAGCAAGGCGAAACGTGGCCCAGTAGGGCCCTCGCCACTGAGGACGCGGCTCATGATGCCTGGACGACGAGGTGCTCTCGTGGTTTCAGACGCAAGCTCTAGAGGCAGGCGGCGGCAACTACCAGATGCTCATCACAACGATGCGCTCAACCCCCACATCGGCGCCGACAGGGGTCGATCGAGGGGGAGTCGCGGAGAAGCGACTCGAGAGGAGCCGGCAACGACGTGGGCGACGGACATCATGAAGTACCTCGTGATCATCGATAAAGGTGTGTTGAGCTACGGAGCGTATGTGCCGGACCTCCCGGGCCGCATCGCCGCCGCAGAGTCCGAGCCCGAGATTCGGCAGCTCATCAAAGAGGCGATCAGGCTCCACATCTCGGGCCTTCGCGAGGACGGCTTGCCTGTACCTCCGGCGAGCTCCTCCAGCGGGTTTGTCGAAGTGAGTGTGGCCTAGGCACCATTCCGAGTACAACCGGCCGTCGGTGCCCTCCTTCTTCGAGCGCGAGCGCACGTTGACCACCTGGAGACTGCCTCCAGTGCCGGTCAGCTCAGGAACCGAGGTCGTAGCGCTGCGAGTCATCGGGTCGACCGGGATCGATCGCAGGTACTTGGCGCGCACGAGCTCGTCCAGGCTCGCTGAATAGATCCCGCGGTCCGCCTGGTACCTCGAGGACGTCACCCATCGTCCTGAGGTCCGTCCGAAGCACGCTCTCACGAGCGCGAATGTCGCGATGGGGGTCAAGAAGCTAAGCCCGTTCGGACAAGCGACCGCCCGGAAAGACTCGAAAATGGGCCGCCGCTCCACGACAGACGCCTACACTCGAGCGCGAGCAACTGTCTGAGTTGGTCGCGTCGAGAGTCGGGTCCGCGGAGCGGACGGCGAACGGCTCGCTCGCTGAAGCTGACTAGTCGACGAACCCGGCCCGCGTGCGCACGGCGAACTCGTCGCCGCGCACGCGGACGCGCAGCGGCCGCCAGTTGCCCCGCCCGCGCGCATCGCGCGGCTGGAAGCCGAGGACGTACTGCTGGCGCAGCTCGTCGATGACCTGGCGGAAGGCGTCGTCGATCTCGCCGAGCTGGTGGATCTTGAGGATGCGGCCGCCGCTCTCGGTGACGGCCTGCTCGAGCAGCGTGTACTGGCGGGCGTTGTCGTCCATGCCGCGCCAGATCGACGAGTAGCGCGGCACGCCCTTGCCCGCCGTCGCCGGGTCGTCGAGGCGCAGCCAGTAGATCATCGCCTGGCTGCGGCGGGCGCGCGCCAGCACCTGATCCATGTCGAGCGAGCTGCTGACGTCCAGGCCGTCGGAGAGCAGCACGATGACGCGCCGACCCAGCCGTGGCTGCAGGCGGTTGAGCGCGTAGTAGAGGTGGTCGTTGACCGCCGTGCCGCCGGCGGCCTTGACCTCGCCGAGCGCCCGCTGCAGCGCCGCGTCGTCCTTGGTGAAGGTGGTGGCGGCGAGGATGCGGTCGGAGAAGAAGGCCACCATCGTCTCGTCGTCGGCGCGCGTGCGGTCGACGAACGCCTTGACGCCGGCGAGCGCCGCCTTGAGCGGCTCGCCCTTCATGCTCTCGGAAGAGTCGAGCAGCAGCACCGAGCTGATCGGCAGGTCGCCGCCGCCGAAGGTGGTGATCGACTCGCGGTCGCCCTCGTCGTTGACGATCTCGAAGTCGCCCTGCTTGAGGCCCTGCACCGCCTGGCCGGCGTTGGTGACGCTGACGAACAGCTGCTGCAGGCGCACGTCGAACGACATGTCGGAGGCGATGCTGCCGGTCTTCACCATCGCTTCGCCCTTGCCGCCGAGCACGTCCTCGGCGACGGCGCGCACCTGGTGGCCGATGTTGGACTGCCCGACGTCGAAGCGCAGCTTCCACGGCGGCGCCTCGACGCGGCCGGCGCGGGCGCCGTCGACGTAGTAGTCGACCCACTTGAGCGGCACCGGGCTCTTCACCCGCACCGCGAGGTCGATCTCGCCGAAGGCGGGCGTGCCGCCCGGCGGGCTCACCATCTTGACGTCGATGCCGCGCTGCGCGGCGGGCTTGGCCGCCGGCGCGGCGCCGACCAGCACGACGCTCGCCAACGCGATCCCCGAGCACGCCGCAAGCACGCGGCGCGCGCGCCCGCCGAACCGTCCCATCGTGCGCTCTTCCAACTGGTGCGTCCTCTCGCTGTCGATCCCGCTGTTCATCTCGCTGTCGATCCAGAAGCTCATCGCGATCCCTGCTGCGGCACCGCGGCGATGCGCAGCGCGGCGCGCAGCTGCGGCCACTCCGAGGCGACCCGCGCCTCCACCTGCTGGCGCGCGGCGGCGATCTCCGCCTCCGGCGGCGCGTTGTAGCTGTGGCGGCCGGAGGTCTCGGTCCTGCCCGGCGTCACCGTCATGCCGTTGAGCACCGCTACCGCCTCGTCGGGGCGCTGCCGTTCGTCGAGGTAGAAGGCGAGCTGCAGGTAGAGCGACTGCAGGCCGATCTTGTCGATGCCGTCCCTGAGGATCTGCTCGGCGCGCTCGCGCTGGCCCTTCTCGTGCGCCAGGTCGGCGAGCTGCTGGCAGGCGAGCCCCGCCACCCAGTGCGGCGCCGTCGGCTCGTTCATCACCTCGGTGAGCAGCCGCACCGCCTCCGCCTCCTGGCCCTGGCGCCGCATGACGACGCCGAGCCGCAGCCGGCCGTGTGCGCTCTCCGGATGGGCCTTGACCAGCGTCTGCAGGATCGCCGTCGCCTCGGCGAGGAGCCCGCCCTTCTCGGCGCTGATCGCCTGGCGCAGCAGCGCCAGCTCGTTGGTGGGCTCGAGCTCGAGCGCCGTCGCCGCGCTGCCGACGCTGGCGAGGAGCTGCGCCGCGAGGTGGCGCGCGGCGGCGTCGTTGCCGTTCGACTTGACCCAGGTCTGCGCCAGCTCGGCGGTGAAGAGGCGGTTCTGCGCCGCCATCCACGCCTCGTTGCGCGACAGCAGCTCAACGTCTTCCTTGGCGTACAGGTAGATGAGCGGCAGCAGCCCCTGCGCCGGCCCCATCGCCGCTTCCAGGTTGTCCTTCTCCACCGCCCGCAGCGCCTTGAGCTGGCCGTAGCTGCGCTTCGGCGTCGCCTGCAGCTCGAGCTCGGCGAGGTCGTGCGCCGCGCCGTCGAGGTCGCCGGTCGCGGCGCGCGCCAGCACCTGGCGGTGGCGCTCGGCGAGCTGCGCGCGCGTCCAGCCGTCGGGCAGCGCCGGAGGCTCGTCGACCGGCTGCTCGGGCTCGTCGCTCGCGGCCGCGGCGGGCTTCGCCATCTGCGCCAGCACCACGTCGTCGAGCACCGCCAGCGGGGTCGACGTGCTGTGGCCGCCGGCGGAGTCGGCGAGGGTGACCTCGAGCCGGTGCGAGCCCTCGGGCAGCGGACCTTCGACCTTCATCAGCAGCCGGCGCTGGATGACGAACTTCCCCTGCGCGCTGTCGATCACCGAGGCGCGCGCCGGGATCGCCTTGCCGTCGGCGCCGACGAGCTTCGCCGTCACCTGCTGCGCGTCGATGAGCGGCCCGTAGGCGTAGACGACGAGCTCGCCGCCCTGCGGCGGCACGGCCGGCGAGGCGGAAGGCAGGAAGCCGCCTCCCTGCGCGTCGACGAAGGGGAACGGCAGGTCCTCGTGCGGCGAATCGCTCTGGCGGAAGACGCGCCAGCGGTCGGCGCGGTCGGCGAACAGCGGCGGCGACAACGCCGCCTCGCGCCGCGCGAAGTCGGGAGCGTGCACGCTGACCTGCTTGACGCCGTGGCCGCGGGTCTCGCTGTTGACGACGCTGACGTCGACCTTGTAGTCGCCCGGCGCCACCCGCAGCACCGCGAAGAGCTTGAGCCCGCCCCGCTGCAGCAACTCGTCGCTGGCGTCGAGCGCGAAGGGCTGCGTGAACTCGTCGACCACCTTGCCGGTGGAATCGGTTGCACTGGCCTTGATCTCGCCCACCAGGTTGCCGGAGTCGACGTTGGCGAGCAGCGCCTTGCCGCCGGCCTCGACGAGCAACGCGATCTGGTCGTCGACGGCGCCGGAGATGGGGAACGGCACCGCCAGCACGTTGACCGGCACCGGCGGCGGCGGCGGCTTGGGCACCGCGGCCGTGCTTGCCTGCGACATCACGCCGGACTGGATGGGCGGTGCGTCACCGCCGTCGCGCTGCGCGTAGGCGGCGGCGGCGAACGGCAGCGCCGCGGCGGCGAGGGCGAGCGGCAGCAGAGAGCGGAAGGCTCGGACCATCAGCGGATCTCCTGGCGAAACGAGAGGTCTAACGGGCGCTGGCGAACACCACCACCGACTCGCCGTCGCGGCGGTCGGCGAGGCCGCAGGTGGGGAGCACCGCGGCCAGCGCCTGCTCGGGCGGCAGGCCCTCGATCGAGCCGTGCAGCGTCGTGCCGGCACCGGCGGCGGCGCGCGCGGGATCGGCCCACGCCACGCGCCAGCCGGTCTCGCGCCCCACCCAGCCGAGGAACTCGCCCAGCGTGCTGCCCTCGAGCTGGAAGGAAGGCGCGATCTCCTGCACCCAGTCCCAGGCGGCGCCGTGCACCGGCACCGTGGCGCGCGACAGCCGCCCGTCGGCGGCGAGCAGCAGCTCCGCCCCCGCGGTTGCCCGCCAGGCACCCGTCCCGTCGGCGTGCTGGCGGCCGGCGAGCTCGACCGCGCCCTCGCGCACCCGCACCCGCACCCCGCCGGCGCCGACGCGCACCTCGAACTGTGTGCCGCGCTCGGTGACTTCCGCCCACGGCGTGTGCACGTGCACCGGCGCACCACCCTGTGAATCGACGTACAGCGCGCCGGCGTCGAGCCGCAGCTCGCTGGCGGCGAGGAAGCGCGCGCTGCTGCCGACGTCGACGCGCAGCGACGGCGACGTTGCGCCGGCCGCCGCTGCCAGACGCAGCGCGAGACGGCCGTCGGCGCCGGTTTCGATCGGCGTGCCGGCGAACACCTGCGCGCCGGGCAGCAGCGGCATGCGGTCGCCGGCGGCGCCCGCCGTCGTCACGCTGCCGGAGACGCGCTCCACCGTGGCCACCAGCACCGGCGACGGCGGCGGCTGCGAGGCGTGCCGCCACAGCAGCCCGAAGGCCACCGCCAGACCGGCCGCCGCGGCAAGACCCGCGCCCCAACTCATCCAACGGAAGCGACGGCGCGCGACGACTCCCGCCTGCCACGCCTCGCGCACCCGCATCTCCACCCGCGCCGCCCGCTCCTCCGGCACCGGCGGCCGGGCGCCGGCGAAGCGCACCAGCCGCGCGACCGGATCGGCCGCCGTCTCGGGCTCACCCGTGACCGCCCACTCGTCGTGGCGATCGCTCATGACACGACTCCTTCGAGGCCTCTTCCATCAGGAAGACCAGGCGAGATCGTGGCGAAGGCATCGCGGAAGGCCTGCCGCGCCCGCGTCAGCAGCGACTCCGCCGCCTTGGGGCCGACGCCCAGCCGCACCGCGATCTCCTTCACCGACAACCCCTCGACGTACTTCCACTCCAGCGCGTCGCCGTAGCGCACCGGGAGCTGGTCCAGGGTGAGCCGCACCAGCGCGCCGACCTCGCGCCGCAGCAGCCGTTCGCGCGGGCCGTCGCCGCCGATGGCGGACAGCGACTCGAGCGCGGCGCGCACCTCGGCGGACTCCTCGACCAGCTCGACGGCCACGCCGCGGCGGCTGCGCTGCGCGTGCCAGGCGCTGATCTCCCAGCGGCAGAACGTGCACACCCAGGTGAACAGCGAAGCCTCTCCGCGGTAGGTGTGGAGCTTGCGCACCACCTTGGCGAGCGCCGACTGGGCGACCTCCTCGGCGGCGTCGGCGTCGTGACCGAGCCGCGCCAGAGCGAAGCGGTAGAGACCGGGGAAGTGCATGTCGAAAAACTGGCGGAAGGCGTCCTCGTCGCCGCCCAACATCCGCTGGACGAGCTCACGGTCGGACCGGTGGGCGTCGAAGCCTTCGCTCTTCATTCTGCTCGGCGATTAGAGAGGTGAGAGATTCAAAATCCTTCGCTCGCTGCTACCGATCTACCCAGCCGGCGCGATAGCGCAGCCGTACCCCCGGCGCGGCCCGCACCTCGAGGGAACGCCAGCTGCCGTCTCGCTTGAGATCGCGGGGATAGTAGCCCAGCACATACTGGGCACGCAGCTCGGCCATGACGGCGGTGAAGGCCCGGCCGAGGTCGACGCCGGGCAGGAGCGGCTCGATGCGGCCGCCGCTGTCTTCGACGACCTCGCCGAGCTCCTGAAACTCGCGGTCGTTGCCGGCGACGTCGCGCCAGGCCGAGGCGAAGCTGCGCTCGCCGCGGGCGCGATCGAGCCGCAGCCAGTAGATGCTGGCGTCGCTGCGCTCGACCTTCCAGCGCAGGTCGGCCGCGGTCAGCGTGCTCGTCACGTCGGCGCCGTCGGAGAGCAGCACGACGATGCGGCGGCCCGGTCGCTCGTCGAGCAAACGCAGGGCGGCGTAGAGGTGATCGTCGAGCGCCGTACCTCCGGAGGCCGCCGTGTTGTCGATCCCTTCGAGGAGCCCCGGCTCGGGCGGCCCGAACGGCGTCAGCGTCAACACGCGGTCGGCGAAGACCATCACCGCCGCCTCGTCCTCGGGCGAGAGCTTCTTGAGGAACTGGCGCGCCGCGTCGAAGGCAGCCTGCAGCTCGGCGCCGCGCATGCTCTCGCTGGCGTCGATGAGCAGCAGCGCCGAGATCGGCGCGTCGCCGCGTCCGAAGGTGGCGAGCGGCTGCGCCACGCCCTGGTCGTAGACGTGGAAGTCGCCGACGCCGAGCTCGGGCGAGCCACCGCGGCCGCGCTCGTAGCTGGCGGTGACGAACACCTGCCGTAGCGCCACCTCGACGCGGTCCTCGTGCACCACGCGCCGCGTGATGACGCTGTCGCTGGCGCGGCCGCCGCCAGTGGTGCGGGCGACGACGGTGAAACGGCACGAGCCGCCTTCGTCGGGCACCGGGATACGCGCGCTCCACGGTGGCTGCTTGACGCGCGCCGCTGGCCAGCCGTTGACGAAGAAGTCGACGAAGGCGACCGGCTCGGTGGTGTCGACGTCGGCCGTGACGTCGACCTCGCCGGTCGTCACCTCGCCCGCCACCGGGCTGGTGAGGCGTACCGTCACCGGCGGCGGCCCGGCACGCACGACGAGCAGGCTGCCGCCGGGGCCGACGCGCACCGCCAGGCCGTGCGGCTCGAGGAGCTGGGCCAGCACGTCGTGCAGCCAGGTGCCGGTGGGCTCCTTGGCCACCTTCATGTCGGGGTGCACGAGGTCGCTGCTGTAGATGATGCGAAGGCCCTGCTCCTGGAGGCGCGCCAGGGCTTCGACGAGGGGCATGCCGAGATAGCGGCGCGGCAGCTGGGCGGCGCTGGGTGCGGCGAGGGCGGCGACGATCGCGAGGGCGGCGAGCCAGGTGACTGCCGCGGAGCGCCGACCGACGCTGCGAGTGGGCGAGCCGAATCGCGCGCTCATTCGCTCACCCGCGTCTGCGCCGCGACGCCGAGGACGCCGGCGAGCGCCTGCCGCCACTCCGGCTCGCCGGTGGCTATCGCCTGGCGCAGCGGCACCAGCTCGCTGCTCGGCGCATGCGTGTAGCGGGCGCGCGCCGACTCCGCGGCCTCGCCGCAGGCACCGAGCGTCGATAGGTCGAGCGGCGTCGCGCTGCCGGCGCGCTCGGCGACGAGCGCCGTCTGCACCGGCAGCGAGGGATCGCAAGGCAACAGGGCCGCGGCTGCCTCGAGCACGGCGGCGGCGCCGGCGAAGTCTCCGCGCGCCGCGAGCAGCTTCGCCAGCTCCTGCGCCGCCAGCGAGCGCACCCAGTCGACGCCGTCGTTCGCCAGCGCCCGCAAGTCGGCCTCGGCGCGGTCGCGGCGCCCCAGCCGCAGCTCGTTGACGGCGAGCCGCAGCCGCGCCTCGCGCGCGTCGGGGTGCTCGAGGACGAGCGGCGCCAGCAGCTCCACCGCCTCGCCGTACTCGGCGTGCAGCTCGTGGATCGCCGCCAAGCCGAGCACCGCCGCCGGCTGCCGCGGCGCCAGGGCGAGGACCCGGTCGTAGAGATCCTCCGCCGCCGCGTGCTGCGCTCCGGCGGCGGCGCTGCCGGCGAGGCTGGCCAGCATCGCCGCGTCAACGGCACGCGCGGCGGCAGCGCGGTCGAGCGAGGCGTGCAGCTCGACGAGCGCCGCGGCGCTGCGGCGCGCCTCCGCCGCCATCGTCGGCCGCCGGCTGGCGTACACGAGGTAGGCGCGCTCTTCCAGCGCCGCGGCGGCGAGCAGAGAGGCGGCCGTGCGGCGGCCGAGCGCCTTGCCGACCGCGAGCTTGGCGCGCTCGAGGCGGCCCACGTCGCCGTCCGCGGCGGCCTCCCCGTCGAGCCGCTGGAGCTGCGCCAGCGCGTCCTCGTCTTCCCCCGTCGCCCAGGCGCCGAGCGCGCGCCGGTAGGCGGCCTCGATCTTCGCCTGCTCGCGGAACGCGCCGCGAGCAGGAGCGGTGGCTACCACGAGCAGCAGCGCACAGGTGAGGAAGCGCCGCATCGAGGTAGTAATGGTAGCCGGCGTAGAATCGCCCCACCTTCAGAATGGCGCCGGATGGCGCGGGACGGTGCGAGACGGTGCGAGACGGTGCTTGCGGACGACGGCTGCGTTACCGGCCCCTTCCGGGCCCTGCGCTGAATCGCCCGACCAGAAGCGGAGGGCGCTAGGACGCGTACAATCAAGACGATGGCCGTTGCGGCCGACGCCCAGCGCGCTGCTTGAGGGCTGGAACATGACCGACATGGCACATGGCATGACCGACGTGGCGCACTGCACGACTGACTTGGCGCATTGCACGACCGACACCGCGCACGGTATGACCGCTGCCGGGCACGTCACGAGGGACACCGGGCACATCGTGAGCGACGCCGTGGCAGTCGAGCCCTCGCTCTGGCCGTCCACCGAAGCGTTCGAAGAAGGGCGTCCACTGGCGGGCGGGTCTCCCGCCTGGTTCAAGTTCGTCCCGCTGTTGCCGTTCGGCGCCATCCTTGCCACTGCCATCGCCATCTATTTCGCGCCGTCGCCGTGGGGCGCGGTGGCCGCCGTCACGTTCCTCGCTCTATGGGTGTTCTTCACGATCTTCCTCGCCGTCACCGGTCGATTGGACCGCAAGGCGTGGAGGGTCGAGCGGGACGAGCCGGTGAAGCCGGGCGGCTTCCCGAGCGGAAGCTAGCGCCCGCGCTCGACGACGCCGAGGCGCAACGCCTCGGCGTAGCGCCGTACCGCGGCAGCGACCAGCTCACGCGTCGGCGCGTCGTCGCGTTCGTAGTGCGCCGCGAGCAGCTCGATCTGGCCCGCCGCTGGCCGAGCCTTGAGGTCGACGCGGCCGATCAGCCGCTCGCCGGCGAGCACCGGCAGCACGTAGTAGCCGAAGACGCGCTGCGCCGCGGGCTTGAAGATCTCCAGCGACTGCGCGAAGCCGAAGAGGAGCTGCACGCGGCCGCGGTCCCAGAGCAGCGGATCGAAGGGCGACAGCAGCACCGGCCGATCGGCGCGCGGGCGGGCGCGCTCGAGCGTCGCCGCCAGCTCGAGATCGGCGGGGCGGCACCAACCTTTGACGTTGCCGCGGCCGTGGCGCGGATCGACCACGAGCGTGCAGGCGACGATCTCACGGGCTTCGACGAGCTCGGATAGCGCGGCGGCGATCTCGTCGCGCTTGTTGCGCAGACGCCAGGTCGCGGCAAGCGTTCCGGTGGTCGCCCAGCCGTGGCCGCCGAGGGCGACGAGCAGCAACCGCCGCAGCGACGCGGCGCGGTCGAACGTCTCGCGCCGCCAGCGCTCCGGGATCACGCGCTCCGTGAGGTCGAACGTTCGCTGAAAGGCGCGCCGCTCGCGGATCGCCAGCTCGCCCGCCGACCACAGTGCCGTCGCCACCTTCTTGGCGATCTTGAGCTGCCACCAACCCTTCCCTCCTTCACCTTCCATGTCGAGCGAGCGCAGCGGCCCCTCCACCTCGATGCGCCGTAGCAGCTCGTCGGCGAGCTGCCTGTGCTCGCCCAGCAGGTCGCCCCACCAGGGATGGACGCGGAGCTCCTCGCGGCGAAACCTGAACGCCGGGTAGAGCTCGAGCGGAATCCAGCTCGCCTCATGCCCCCAGTACTCGAAGAGCGGCTCGCCCGGCTGCAGCAGCTCTTCGGCGAGACGCGGCTCGAGCCCCGCCAACCGCGACAGCAGCACGATGGCGTGGCTGCGCGCGCCCGCCACCGACACGGTGTCGAGCTGCAGGTACCCGAAGCGCCCGATCACCGCGTGTGCCGCCCGCCGCGCCGCTGCCTCGCCACGCCCAGCGCTCGCCGGCAGGGCCGTGTAGGCCGGCGCCAGGAGCCCGGCGCGTGCCAGCGCCAGCCGCCGCGCGGCACGCAAAGAGAGCGAAGCGGTTACCACTGCTAGAGGGCTAGGCCGAGAGGTCGGTTGTCGATATCCGGCTCGTCGTGTTACTGTGATTCCGTGCGCAATGTCACCGTAGCACTTCCGGACGAAGTCTACCGCAAGGCGCGCATCAAGGCGGCCCAACTCGACACCTCGCTGAGCGCGATGGTGAGTGAGATGCTCGGGCGGCTCGGCGACGAAGAGAGCGACTTCGAGCGCCGGAAACGCCTGCAAGACGAGGTGCTGGCGACGATCACACGCTTCAGCGCCGCCGCTCGTCTCGGCCGCGACGATCTCCACGAGCGTCGTCAGGAACGCCGTGCGCTTCGTTGACACCAACGTCCTGCTCTACGCGGTGAGCACGGCGCCCGCGGAAGCCGAAAAGACGGGCCGCGCCCGCGAGTTGCTCGCGGCGGAGGATCTCGCTCTCTCCGTGCAAGTGCTGCAGGAGTTCTACGTCCAAGCGACGCGGCCCAGCCGCACGGGCCGCTTGAGCCACGAGCAGGCCAGCAAGCTGGTCGAGGCCTTCTTGCGCTATCCGGCGCTGGACGTGTCTGTCGAGCTCATGCGGGCCGCGTTCGACACCGCGGCCCGCTTCGGCATCTCGTACTGGGACGCGGCGATCGTGGAGGCGGCGCGCCGGCTGGGCTGCAAGACCGTGCTCAGCGAGGACTTGGCCGACGGTCAAAGCTACGGCGGCGTGACCGTCGAGAACCCCTTTCGACGCCGGTCACGCTCGCGTGGCGCCAGGCCTCGAGGCGGTCCGCGAGCTTCGCGGCGGCGGGCGTAGACCCGGCTAGCGGGGAATTCCGCTCGCCGCGGCCGTCTAAGCAGTGGTCGGGAAGCCGCCTGGCGCTGGAAGACCGCCCCGGGGCGACGGGTCCGCTCTCAGAGAAGCGCCGGGGCTTCCCTCGCGTAGCAACCGATCCACGTCCTGTCCAGGAAAGGGGAGCGGCATGAGAGTACGCGTGGCTGTGGCTTTGATTGCCTTCCTCATCGCCGGCGCGGCGCTGGCGCAGCAGTGGCCGCAGTGGGGACACGATCCCCAGCACTCGAGCATGGTGACGTTCAACGGCCAGTCGCTGAACGAGAACCTCGTCAACATCGTCTACGACCCGCTGGTGCCGCAAGAGATGGCGGAGAGCGAGCCGATCTACGGCGAGGCGGTGCTGCTGGCGCACTACCAGGCGCCGCTGGTCGACGGCAACGACGTCTACATGATGTTCAAGGACGGTCAATTCAACGTCCATAACTACTCGACGCAGCGCTGGGGCGAGACGAAGTACACCTGGAACAACTCGCACACTTCGCTCGGCATCGTGTGGCAGTTTGCCAGCGACTGGGACGCGCCGGGCAACCTCTACAACAACTGGGAGCCGGTGTTCCACCCCGCGCTGGCCAACGGGTACATCTACATCCCCGGTGCCGCCGGCGCGATCGTCAAGGTGAACAAGACGACCGGCGCCGAAGTGTCGCGCATCAGTCCATTCGTCAACATGGACTCGAGCGCCAAGGCGAAGATCTTCGTCATCAGCCCGATCACGGTCGACGCGGGCGGAAACCTCTACTACAACGTGATCTACCTCAACGATGCGACCAACTACTTCAACAACGACGCCATCAACTCGTGGCTGGTGAAGGTGGCGCCGTCGGACCAGTTCTCCACCGTCCAGTACTCGGCGATCACCGCCGGTGCGCCGGCGGCGACCGCGCTCTGCGTCAACGCCTTCTCCACCCGCGCGGACTTCACCATCGTCGACGGTCCTTGGCCGCCGAGCCCGACGGCGGTGCCGAATTCGGTGGTCTGCGGGTCGCAGCGCCCCGGCTTCAACGCCGCTCCCGCCGTGGCCCCCGACGGCACGATCTACGTCATCTCGCGCGCCCACTTGATCAGCCGCGAGGGCTTCCTGGTGGCGGTCAACCCCAACCTGACGCAGAAGTGGATCGCCTCGCTGCGCAACCGCTTCCGCGACGGCTGCGGCGTGCCCGTCGCACTGGGCGGCACGCTGCCGCCCAACGGCGCGCCGGGCGGCTGCCGCGCCGGCGCCAACTACGGCGTCGACCCGGCCACCAACGCTTACGGCGGCGGGCGCGTCCTCGACGACTCCTCGTCCTCGCCGGTGATCGGGCCGGACGGCTCGATCTACTACGGCTCGTACACCCGCTACAACTACGCGCAGGGCCACATGATGCGCTTCTCGCCGGCGGGCGCCTTCCTCGGCGCCTACAACTTCGGCTGGGACATCACGCCGGGCATCTACAAGCACGGGACCACCTACTCGGTCGACACCAAGGACAACCACTACGGCGAGGTGGGCTCGTACTGCGACGATCCGGCGTTCTGCCCCGACGACGAGAGCGGCCGCGCCTATCCCGAGGGCTACTTCGTGACGCAGCTCAGCCCGACGCTGCGCGCCGACGCCCTGTCCGACCGCGGCGACCAGCTGATGACTGTCGAGTGGACGTACCAGAACACCAACACGCAGAGCTGCGAGCGCGCCGGCAACGGCAGCGTGAGCTGCACGGAGACGCATCCGAACGGCTTCGAGTGGTGCATCAACGCTTTCGTCATCGACAAGAACGGCACCCTCTACGCCAACAGCGAGGACGGCTGGCTGTTCCGCATCGAGCAGGGCGGCGTGGTGACCACGGCCCCGGGATGCGGCGTGACGACTTTCGAGTGCGGCGGCAAGATCTTCCAGCAGCTCGCGCTCGGCGCGGCGTACACGCCGACCTCGATCGACAAGGCGGGGCGGATCTACTCGCAGAACGCCGGTCACCTCTTCGTGGCGGGCAACTAGCGTTCGTTTCTAGGGCCGCCTTCGCTCGGGCGGCCCCGCGCTTTCTTTCGCCGAGCTGAGACGGTTGCGGCGCGCCACGCGAAGCGGTGGCGGCTGACAGCTTTCGCCCGTCGTTTCCGTTCGATGTGGCGAGAGGTACCCTGTGCTCACCTTGGAGCCCACCTTCCAGCGCGACTGCGAGCAGCTCGGGCTCGCCGCGGAGCCCGATCCGCGCTCGCGGCTTCACGCGGAGCTGCGCCGCGTGTGGGGGTTCGACCGCCTGCGGCCGCTGCAGGAGGAGGCGATCGCGGCGGCGCTCGCCGGGCGCGACAGCCTGGTGGTGATGCCCACCGGCGGCGGCAAGTCGCTCTGCTACCAGGCGCCGGCGGTGGTGGGCGGCGGTCTGACGCTGGTCGTTTCGCCGCTGATCGCTTTGATGAAGGACCAGGTCGATGACCTGAACGGCCTCGGCGTTCCGGCTGCCGCCTACAACAGCATGCTGTCGCCCGCTGAGCGCGCCGCGGTGCAGGCGCGGCTCCTGCGCGGCGAGCTGCGGCTCCTCTATGCCGCGCCCGAGCGCTTGATGATGGAGGGCGGCGAGGCGTTCCTCGCGCTGCTGCGTCGCGGCGGCCTGCGCGCCGTCGCCGTGGACGAGGCGCACTGCATCAGCGAGTGGGGGCACGACTTCCGTCCCGAGTATCGGCAGCTCGGCGAGCTGCGCGAGGCGTTGCCCGGCGTGCCGTTCCACGCCTACACCGCCACCGCCACGCCGCGTGTGCGCGAGGACGTGATCCGCCAGCTCCGGCTGCGCTCGCCGGCGGTGCTCGTGGGCTCCTTCGACCGCGCCAACCTCGTCTACCGCGTGCGGCGGCGCGAGCAGCTCCTGCGGCAGGTGCGCGAGGTGCTGGCGCGGCACCCTGGCCGAGCGGCGATCGTCTACTGCACCTCGCGCGCCGAGGTCGAGCGTCTCGCCGAGCAGCTCGCCGCGCACGGGCTGAGCGCTCTCCCCTACCACGCCGGCCTCGCCGACGAGGCGCGGGCCGCGGCGCAGGACGCCTTCCTCGGCGAGCGCGTCGACGTCGTGGTGGCGACGGTCGCCTTCGGCATGGGCATCGACCGCCCCGACGTGCGCTGCGTCGTGCACGCCGGCTCGCCGCGCTCGCTCGAGCAGTACATGCAGGAGTCGGGACGCGCCGGCCGCGACGGCGAGCCAGCCGAGTGCGTGCTGCTCTACTCGCCCGGCGACGTCGTCCGCTGGCGCGGGCGGCTCGAGCGCGACGGCCTGCTCACGGAGGGCAACCAGCTCCACCTTCGCCGCATCGAGGCGTACGCCAGCGGCGCCGGCTGCCGCCACCGCGCGCTCGCCGAGCACTTCGGCGAGCGGCTCGCCGGCGAAACGTGCGGCGCCTGCGACTGGTGCCTCGGCGAGCTCGAGGACGTGCCCGACGCGACGGTGGTGGCGCAGAAGGTGCTCTCCTGCGTCGCCCGCGTGCGCCAGTCCTTCGGCGCCGGCCACGTCATCGACGTGCTGCGCGGGCGGCGCACCGAGCGCGTCGAGGCGCGCGGCCACGACCAGCTCTCCACCTTCGGCCTGCTCGCCGAGCTGTCGGTGTCGGAGCTGCGCAGTGTCGTCGACCAGCTCGTCGACCAGCGGCTGCTCGCGATGGAAGGCGATCCCTATCCAGTGCTGCGCCTCACCGACGAGGGCGGCGAGGTGATGCGCGGGCGGCGCGACTGCCGCCTGCTGCGCGTGCCGGCGCCGCAATCGCTGCCGCGCGAGCGGCGCCGCCGCGGCCGCGGCGCGGGCGCCTCGACGCTCCTCGGCGAAGCGCCGCTCGCCGCCGGCGAGGAGGCGACCTTCGAGCGCCTGCGCGCGCTGCGCCGCGAGATCGCCGCCGAACGCGGCGTGCCGCCTTACGTCGTCTTCCACGACTCGACGCTACGGGAGCTGGCGCGCGCGCGGCCGACCTCGCTGGCGCAGCTCTTCCGCGTGCGCGGCATCGGCGAGCGCAAGGCCACCGACTACGGCGAGCGCCTGTTGGCGCTGCTCGCCGCCGAGCCGGCGCCCTCGCAGCAGGGTTAGAATCCCGCCACTTTGAACTGGCTATTCGTCGCCGAAGGTGCCAGCGTCGTCGCGCTCATCTTCGTCCTCTACAAACGCGGCACGTTCGGCCGCGCCAAGGGAGGAGGCGGCGGCAAGGTCGCGGAGAAGGTCGTCGCCGTCGGTAAGGGGCAGATCTCCTACCTCGTCGCCGGCGACGCCAAAGCTCCCTCCACCGTGCTGCTGCTGCACGGCTTC
>DASYQD010000175.1:0-83778 GCA_036005845.1 Thermoanaerobaculia bacterium
GCTGGCCAGCGTTGCTCAGCGCCGCGCCCGCAGCGCGGCCAGCCAGCGCCGCGCGAGATCGAAGGGCCGCAGCAGGCGCCACATCAAGTAGCCCCAGCGGCTGCGCTGCGGGCCGTAGATGCGATCGACCTGCGAACGCGAAAGCACGACCGCTTGCCGTAGTGCCGCCCAGCGGCCGCCGAGCCGCGTGCCCTCGTGGAGCGGATGCGCGACGGCGTCGAGCTTCAGTGCTTCGCGGTAGCGGTCGTCGAGGGTTCCCGCCAGCATGTGGCGGAGCAGCAGGATCGGCGGTTCGTCACTGGCGAGGTCCAGCGAGCTTCCGGCAGCGAGCAGTCGACAGAGCTCGTACGCCGCCCGCACCTCCTCCGCAGGAACCCAGCGATCGATCATCGGCAACGCGCGGTCGAGCAGCGGCTCGCCGTCCTCGCCGGCAATACCGAGGTCCAGCAGGTCGGCGATCAGGCGGAGTTGCGGATAGGCACTCGGGCTCCAGCCATGCTGCGCCAGCGCGTGAGCGAGCGCGTGGGCGACGACAACGTGGCGAGCGGGGACCTTCGCTGCCGGCCCGAGCTCCGGCGATGCCTCGATCACGCCCGCCTGCTCGAGGTGATCGAAGGTGGCGAAGCGCGTCGACGGCGGCACCGCGACGCCGGGCAGGTGGCGGTGCACCTCGACCATCCCCAAGCCCGGGTGGCGAAACGCTGGCAGCTGATGCGGATACTCCTCACTTGCCCCGGCAGCGAACCCGCGTCGCACCAGCGCTGCGCCAAGACGATCGCCGGCGTCGACGCGCACGAGCACGTCGACGTCGGCGATCGGCCTGCCGCCGGGAAGCAGCGCGTTGATGTCCGCCAGCGCGGTGCCTTTGAGGAAACAGCAGCCGACGGCCGCCTCCGCACCGGCGGCAGCGACGTCGTGCGCCGCTTCACGCGCGCGGAGCTGCGTGGCCGCGGCTTGCGCGCTCGCGTGCGCCAGGTCTGCGGTAGCTGCGGGCGCCGTTGCGAGCTCCGCAACGCCGCGCGCGCGGGCGCCGATGCGTGCCGCAACGCCGAGTCGAGTCGCCAGCTCGACGGCCGACGCCAGGTCGACGCCGGCGGGAGCCGCGGCCTCCAGCGGCCCGAACGCGCGCAGCAGCACCCAGTGGAGCTCGCGCGTGAGGCTCACCGCCGGCGGATGGAATCGAAAGCCGCTCATCGGCTCGACGTCACTTCTAACACGCGCGGAGTGCCGCCGCGTCGGCCGGCAGTAGACTCGCAGCCAGGAGGACGCCGAGCGATGCAGCAGAAGCCCGTCCATCGCGTCATCGACCTCGTCGAGCCCGGCAGCCAGCAGTTGCTCGACCTGACTCCGCACGAGGCGTGCGCTCGGCTCCTCACCGGACCGCCCGCAGCGGCGCTCGGCATCCGCGGCTCCTTCGCGCTCGTCGCCCGCGAGGACGACCGCGTGGTGATGGCGCGCAGCCTCGATCGGCCGCTGCGCTTCTTCCTCGCCAAGGAGCCCGCGGGCCCGATGCTGGTGGTCGCGGAACGGATCGACGCCATTCGCGATTGCCTCGTCGCCGAGGGCTACGGCCACCAGTTCCACCCCAGCTACACGCGGATGGTGCCGGCGCACCACGTAACCACGCTGCGGCTGATCGGCTGCCCGGACCCGCAGCCGACCCACGCGCGGTTCTTCGCGCCGGCGATGGCGACGCTGCCGGCCGACCTCGACACCATCGGCGAGCACTACGTCGGCGCGCTGCTGCAAGTCGTGCGCGAGTGGCTCGCGGCGCTGCCGGCGGACGAGCCGATCGGCGTGCTCTTCTCCGGCGGCGCCGACAGCACGGCGGTGCTGCTCGCCGTGCATCACGAGCTGCTGGCGCGGGGCCAGAGCGCGGCGAGTCTCAAGGCGTTCACGCTGGCGGTCGACGGCGGCGGCAGCGATCTCGCGCAGGCGCGGTCGGTGCTCGACGCGCTGGGCCTCGGCTTCCTGCTCGAGGTGCTGGAAGTGCCGAGCTCGGCGGTCGATCCGTGGCGTGCCGTGGAAGTGATCGAGGACTACCGGCCGCTCGACGTGCAGTGCGCGGCGGTCGGGCTGGCGCTGCTCGAGGCGTTGCGCGCGCGCTACCCGCAGTGGCGCCACCTCGCGGACGGCGACGGCGGCGACGAGAACCTCAAGGACTATCCGATCGAGGAGGACTCCGAGCTCACCATCCGCAGCGTCGTCAACAACCGCATGCTCTACCAGGAAGGATGGGGCGTCGCGGCGCTCAAGCACTCGTCGACGTACAGCGGCGGCCACAGCCGCGGCTGCGTGCGCGGCTGGGCGCCGGCGCGGCGGTTCGGGTTCCTGCCCTTCTCGCCGTTCACGCGGCCTGAAGTGATAGCGGTCGCCGAGGCGATCCCCTTCGCCTCGCTCGCCGCGGGCAGCCACGAGCGGCTCTACGCGCTGAAAGGCGAGGTGCTCTCGCGTGGCCTGCGGCGCCACCTCGGCGTCGAGGTGCCGATGCCGCCGAAACGCCGCTTCCAGCACGGCGCCGGCGGCGAAGCGCTGGCGGTACGCCTGGCGCACCCCGAGGCCCTGTACCGCGCGCACTTCGCGACGATCTCGGCGTGACCGGGCTGCGGGCGCTGCGCGCCGCCAAACCTCCGGTCGATCCCTGGCAGCCGCTCGGCACGTTCTGGGAAGACGAGCGCCAGCCCGGCGGCGGCATCGCGCCGGTGCTCACCGTCTTGCTCGCCGGCGCCGAGTGCCCGTTCTCGTGCGTCTTCTGCGACCTCTGGCGCCACACGCTCGACGGGCCGACGCCGCGCGGCGCGCTGTCGGCGCAGATCGAGAAGGCGCTCGCCGCGGCAGGTCCGCTGCCGACCGGCGCGCAGATCAAGCTCTACAACGCCAGCAACTTCTTCGAGGCACGCGCGGTGCCGCCGGAGGACGACGAGGCGATCTCGGCGCTGCTCGCACCGTTCGCGCAGGTGGTCGTCGAGTGCCACCCGCGGCTCGTCGGCGAGCGCGCGGAGCGCTTCGCCGCGCGACTCGGCGCCAGCGACACGCGGCTGCAGGTGGCGATTGGCCTCGAGACCGTCCACCCGCAGGCGCTGCCGCGCCTCGGCAAGGCGATGACGCTCGACGACTTCGCAGGCGCAGCGGCGAGGCTGCAGGCCATGGGCTGCGGCGTGCGCGCGTTCGTGCTCGTCGGCGCGCCACACGTGCCCGCCGACGAGGCTGCCGAGTGGGCCGAGCGCTCGGCGGCGTGGGCATTCGCGCACGGCGTCGAGCACGTATCGCTGATCCCTATGCGCGGCGACACCGATGCCATGCGCGCGCTGGCCGCGCGCGGCGACTTCACGGCGCCGACGCCCGCGACCGTCGAGGACGCCTTCGACGACTGCGTGGCACTCGGTGCCGGCGTCGTCACCGTCGACGCCTGGGACGTCGACCGCCTGCTCCGCTGTGACGGCTGCCGCGAGGCCCGCCGCGTGCGCTTGCTACGCATGAACCTGAGCGGCACGGTCGAGCCACGCGTCACCTGCGAGCTCTGCGCATGACGGTGGCAGAAGGCGAGCGTCACACGTGAGCGCACAGTCCGAGGGTCTCGGCAATCGCGACAAAGCGTGCGAGCGGCGCACGTGAGCGCGCCGCCCCGCCACCTCGGCGACTTCGACCTCGCCGTCGTCGGCTCCGGCTGCGCCGGCTCGGTGCTGGCGCGCGCGGTGAAGAACGCCGGCAGGCGGGTGCTGCTCGTCGAGCGCGGCCGCCATCCGCGTTTCGCCATCGGCGAGTCGTCGACGCCGCTCGCCGCGCTGGCACTCGAACGGCTCGCCGAGCGCTGGGAGATGCCCGACCTGCGCGACCTCGCCGCCTATGGCCGCTGGCGCGCGCGGCTGCCGCACCTGCGGCGCGGGCTCAAGCGCGGCTTCACCTTCTACCGGCACGAGCGCGGCCTGCCGTTCCGCAACGACATCGGGAACGAGCACCGGCTGCTGGTAGCGGCGAGCCCCGACGACGAGGTCGCCGACGCCCACTGGCTGCGCGCCGACGTCGACCACCACCTCGTCACGGCGGCGGAGGCGGCGGGCGTCTGCTACCGCGACCGGCTGGCGCTCGACGGCTGCGAGATCGGCGACGACGGCGTGCGGCTCGCCGGCGCCGGCGAGGACGGGCGCGTCACGGCGCGCGCGGCGTTCGTCGTCGACGCCAGCGGGCCCGGCGGCTTCCTCGCCCAAGCGCTCGGGATCGCAGCCGGCGAGCCGCCGGTACCGCTCGACACCGGTCTCCTCTTCGCGCACGTGACGATGCCGCGCACCTTCGTCGAGGCCGCCG
The DNA here is from genome assembly GCA_036005845.1 of Thermoanaerobaculia bacterium. Taxonomy (GTDB): domain Bacteria; phylum Acidobacteriota; class Thermoanaerobaculia; order Multivoradales; family JAIOJS01; genus DASYQD01. The sequence continues at coordinate 4,306 of DASYQD010000175.1, forward strand.
TCGCCGGCGGCGCGCGCATGGACGCCGGCCCCTACCCCGACGATCGCGCCGCCGTGCACCACCTGCTCGCCGAGGGGTGGACGTACGTGTTGCCCTTCGACCATGGCGTGGCGAGCATCGGTTTCCTGATCGAAGGTCCGCCGGCGGCCGCGGATCTCGATCCCGCACGCGACCCGACGGCCGCCTGGCGCCAGTTGCTGGCGCACTACCCGACGCTGCAGGCGCAGCTCGGCGATGCCGATTTCGTCATCGGCCCGCGCTGGGTGCCGCGCGTGCCGCACCGCCTCGCGCGCGCCGCCGGCGAGCGCTGGGCGCTGCTGCCGCACGCCTTCGCCTTCACCGACCCGCTCTTCTCCACCGGCCTGGCGCAGAGTTTCCTCGCCATCGAGCGTCTCGCCGCGCACCTCGTCGACGGCGACGGCACCTTCGAGGAGTACGGCGGCCTGCTCGCGCGCGAAGCCGACCAGGTCCAGCGCCTCGTCGCGCTCGCCTACGCCGCGCGCGGCGACATGCGCGCGTTCATCGCCGTCACCTTCCTCTATTTCACTACCGTCTCCTTCGAAGAAGTGCGGCAGCGCCTGCTCCCGCCGCCCGCCGGGCGTAGCTGGTGCTGGCAGGGCTTCCTCGGCGCCGGCGATCCCGCGCTCGAAGCGACCTTCGCGGATGCGGCGGCGCATCTGGCCGACGGCCCCGAGCCCTTCGCCGCCTGGATCGAGCAGCAGATCGAGCCGCGCAACGTGGTCGGCCTCGCCGACCCGGCGCGACGCAACCTCTACCCCGTCGACCTCGACGCACTGGTGGCGGCGGCGCCGCGGCTCGGGCTCACCCGCGAAGAGATGGAGGCCGCCCTGCCACGGCTGCGCGGGCGCTGAGCCGCGCGGACTTGTCAGATTCTCGCGCCGGCGGCGAAATCCTTTCTCACGAGATTGTCAGTTGTGAGACGCGCCGCGCCAACCGCGGCTGCATCTCATTTCCATGCGGATTCCGGAGAAGCTCTCGATCTGGTGGACGCAGTCGGGTGGGCCGCCGGAGGCGGTCCCCGGCGTGGTGCATGCTCTTGCCTCGCGCGGCCTCGAGACGCATCGCCTGCCGGCGGACACGGACGATGCCGGCGGCCCGGTCGTGCTTCTCGCGGACGGGCCGCAGCCCGACCTCGCCGAACGGGTCGCGGCGCTCAGCCGTCACGGCAACGAGCGGCTGATCGTCGCCGCGCGGAGCCGTGCCGCCGTTGCCGACGGCGCCGGCTGGCGGCTGCTGGCGGCGGGAGCGTCCGACGTGGTGACCGGCACCGACGCCGACATCGCCGAGCTGGTGGCGGCGCGGTTCGCGCGCTGGCACGAGGTCGACCGCCTGCTCGACACCGCCGTCGTGGCGCGCAACCTCGTCGGCAGGAGCGCCGCGTGGCGCCACGTGCTGCGGCAGATCGTCGAGATCTCGCGCTTCAGCTCGTCAGCCGTGCTGCTCGCCGGCGAGAGCGGCACCGGCAAGGAGCTGGTCGCGCGCCTCATCCACACGCTCGACGGGCGCGACGACAAGCGCGAGCTGGTGGTGCTCGACTGCACGACGATCGTGCCCGAGCTCTCGGGCAGCGAGTTCTTCGGCCACGAGCGCGGCTCGTTCACCAGCGCGGTGGCCGCTCGCGACGGCGCCTTCTGCCTCGCCGACGGGGGCACGCTCGTCCTCGACGAGGTCGGCGAGCTGCCGCCGCGGCTGCAGGCCGAGCTGCTGCGCGTGGTGCAGGAGGGCACGTACAAGCGGGTGGGCAGCAACGCCTGGCAACGCACGCGCTTCCGGCTCGTCTGCGCCACCCACCGCGATCTCGCCGGCGACCTGCGCGACGGCCGCTTCCGCCAGGACTTCTACTACCGCATCGCCGCCTGGACCTGCCGGCTGCCGCCGCTGCGCGAGCGCCGCGAGGACGTGCCGCTGCTCGTCCGCCACTTCCTCGCCGAGCGCTACGGCGAGGACGCGCCCGAGGTCGACGGCGAGGTGCTCGACCTGCTGGTCAGCCGCGACTACCCGGGCAACGTACGCGATCTCCGGCAGCTCGTCGGCCGCATCGCGCACCGGCACGTGGGCACCGGGCCGCTGACCCTCGGCGACGTGCCGGTCGAGGAACGGCCCGCGGCGGCGGGCAGGAGCGCAACGAGCGATGGCTTCGACGACGCCGCCCGCCTCGCGCTCGCCCGCGGCCTGAGCCTGAAGGAGATCGGCGGCGCCGCCGGCGACGCCGCGGTGCGCATCGCGCTCGAGGAGGAAGGCGGCAGCATCCAGCGCGCAGCGCGGCGGCTGGGCGTCACCGACCGCGCGCTGCAGCTGCGCCGCGCGTCGCACCGGCAACGCGACGCGTGAGCCGGTTCAACCGGCGGCGACCGGCGTCGCCCAGGGATCGCGTGGCGCGGGCGGTGGCCGCAGCGAGTGCGGCTGCCGGCGCTCGCGTGAGCTCGGCGGCGGCTCCTCGGGCGCGCGCATCAACCGCAGCACGTTGCCGGCGAGCACCGCCCGTTCCTCGCGCGGCGAGAAGCCGAGCGCGCGCACCTTGGCCAGCTCGACGCCAGGGTGCAGCCACGGTCCGTCCGAGCCGAAGAGGATCTTCGCCGCGCCCGCCCGCCGCGCCGCACGCTCGAGCAGGTCGAAGCGCCGCACGCCCGAGGTGTCGGTGAAGACGTTGGGGTGGCGGACCAGGTGGTCGATCAGCGCCAGCTGCGCCCGCCAGTCGTCGGCGAAGCTGCCGAGGTGAGGAATGATGAAGTTGACGTCGGGGTACTCGCCGGCCAGCAGCTCGACGACGGCGACTTCGCCCACCACGTCGTAGAGCACCGGCAGCCGCCAGGCGCGAGCGACATCGCACACTTCGCGCGTGATGCGCGCATCGTGGCGGTGCACCTTGATGCCGCGAAAGCCGTGCCGCTCGACCGCCTCGCGCACCAACGCCGCCACGCGGCCGCGGTCGCGTTCGGGGTGGACGAAGGCGAAGCCGTAGAAACGGTTCGGACGGCTGCGCACGATCGCCGCCACCTCGCGGTTGGCAAGCAGGTAATCCGAGTGGAAGGCCGGGAAGAGCACGGTACGGTGGATGCCCGCCGCGGCGGCCCACCTCAGGTACGGGCCCAGGCGGGCCGCGGTGTCCCACGGGCCGGTCAGGCCGTCGCCCGTGCCGGCGTGGCAGTGGCAGTCGACGATCATGTGATGAGGCAGCGGAATGACACCCGCCGGCCGTCGCGCTCCATCGCCGCGAGCTTCTGCATGACGGCGACGAGCTGCTGGCGCGTGAGGTTCTTGCGGAACACCATCAGCGTCTTGCCGCTGTCGTTGCACAGCAGGCGCGCTTCCCTGCCCTTGCGGATGAGCAGCCACCAGCCGACACCGTGCGCCGCCGAGAGCCTGGCCGGCACCTCCTGGTCGGGCTTGTAGATGCCGGCGAGGCCGCCCTTGTCGAGCATGGCGAGGATCTCGGTGGCGTCCTGGCGCTGCTGCGCGTCGGGGCTGCGCGCCATCTGCATCAGCGCCCGCTGCGCGTCGACGTCGACGTTCTTGCGGATGAAGACGTTGAGGTTGGCGACCTCCCTCTGCTCCTCCGCGAGCTCGCCGCCGACGCCGGCGCTGCGCAGCCGCGCGTCGATCCACCGACGCCGCTCCGCCGGCACCTGCTGCCACGCGGCCGCGAACCCGCCGGTGCGCCCCCGGTTGAGGAAGGCGCGGAATCCCGCCGGCGTGACGTGCCAGAGCCTGATGCCGCGCGCGCCGTCACGCGGGTCGCCGCCGGCAGCGGCGACCGCGCGAAACAGCTCTGCGTAACGGCGGATGGGCCGCGCGATCTCCTCCACCGCCGTGCAGTCCCACGGCTCGGCGGTGGGCGACACGCCCGGAAGCGCCCGCCAGGCGCCGCGGTTGAATTGGAAAGCGCCCCAGGCGGTGATCAGCGGCTTGCCGCCTCGGGCCGCCGCCGGACGAGCGTCGAAGACGTTCGCCGGCAAGCCGAAGCGGGCCGTGCTCTCGGTACGCGCGAGGTGGGACACGGTGCGTACGAAGGTGTCGCCGAGCCCCTCGACGTACGCCAACCGCTCGACGTGCGGCACCGCCTCGTCGCGCGCGCTCGCCTGGCGCGCATGCGGCGGCAGCCCGGGCGGCCGCCGCGAGCGCCAGCGCGCGCCGTACTCCTCGCCGGGCACCGGCGTGTACGCAATGTCCGCATCGCTGCCCGGCTCGACGCTCACCGCGAAGGTGGCGATCGGCCCGCCGCCGCGCGCCAGCCGCGGCAGCGGGAAGGGCCGGCGCCGAAGCGGCACGCGTGGCCGCGTCACCGGCAAGCGCGAGGGGCGCTCGCCCTCGAGAAACTCCGCGCTCAGTTCGGGATCGAGCTGTCGCATCGCGGTCCCTCCTCAACGCGTGCGCTGGGCGCTCAGCCGCCGCTGGAGAAGGATCGCCGGCGGCACGGCGTTGACCTGCCGCGAGACGAGATCGGTGAGATCGACGCCGGTGACGGCGCGGTAGGCGTAGATGTAGCCCTGCAGCTCGGGCTTCCAGTAGCGCGCCCAGTTCTTCGCCAGCGCCTCGTCGTCGACGTTGATCCAGTCGCCGTAGCGGATCGAGAGCAGTACCTGCTCGCCGAAGGCCGCGAGGTCGCGGAAGTGCGTGGCCGGCGTGTCGCCCCAGCCGAACAGCCGGCGGATGGTGTCGACCGGACCGAGCCAGGACTCCTTGTACGGCACCATCGCGCGGCCGCGCAGGAACTCCAGCATCTCGGGGCGCGACAGCAGCCACTGCTGGATCAGCATCTCGACGCGCGCCGTCCACGGCAGGTCGCCGAACTGGTTGTGGGCGCCCTCGGCCAGCAGCAGGTGCACTTCCTTGAGGCCGCTCAGCATCGGGAAGCCGTTGGCGATGACGGTGGTGTCGGCGTCCTGGCGGTAGAACTCCGCCACCTGGTAGAGGAGGCTGTGGAAGGCCTCGAGGAACTTCGAGCGGTCGTCGGCCGCCTGCAGCCCGGGGACCGCCTTGCCCAGCAGCCGCAGCCCGTAGTGGTGGCTGTACTCGTAGGCGCGGCGAGCGACGGTGAGCCGGAACGGCTCGTCCTGGATGTAGCCCCAGAGCAGGTTCGACAGCGGCCGCAGCGGGTGGAGCTCGAGGTTGGCGAAGGGGTTGCCCTCGACGGGCACGCGCTTGTTCTGGAAGCGCAGCGCGATGGCGTTGATCGCCTGCACCATCGAGCCCTCCTCGTTCCAGTAGGACCAGATGAGCTCGAGGAAACAGGGATCGATCGGCCGCCCGTGGATGAGCGCGCAGAAGGGCGGCTCGTCGCTCGTCGACAGACCGCCGAGGATGCGGTCGATGTAGGGCAGGCCTCCCGCCCCCAGATAGCGGTTCAGACGCGTCGCCAGCTCCTCGCGATCGGCACCGCCCAGTCGCTCGCTCTCGCCGGCGGCGTCGAAGTGCGCGGCGTCCGGGATGACGATCCCGCAGTTGACGACGAGGAACGCCTCGGTGGCGGCTTTGATCAGCTTGTAGGCGTCGACGCCATGCACGAGGCGGTCGCCTGCCAGCAAGCGATCCCTCTCCGCACGCACGAACGCGCCCGCCGGCCGAGTCTCGGCGTTGGTGCACAGTACCTCGTCGAGGAATGCCTGGTACTTCGCGAAACCGATGGCGCTGGTGCCGTAGCGGATCGCCACCCACAGTGCCTGGTCGTCGCTCGGGCTCGTCGTCGAGCGCTGCAGGGAAACCCTTACCGGTCCGATCGGCTCGACCCTGACGGGGGCCACCGTCTCGACCCGCAAGGGCTTGACGAGCGTCTCTCCCGCAGGTCCGACGATTTCCGGGTTCTCCACCGACACCCGGTCGCACTCGGGCTCGCCGTTCGTGCTCACCTGGCCGGGGTCGTTGGTGGCGTCGTGGCTGGCGCCTGCGGCTTGGGCGCGCGCCTTCGAGGTCTTCTCAGCCATCGTCTTCTCCTTTTCCATCCGTCAAGCGGCTTTCGCCATGGTCTTCGGTGTCGGGATCTCGGGACGCTGCAGCGCACGCCGCACGGCCCAGCGGTCGAGCGCCTCGGCCACCAAGCGGCTCTCCTGCTCGGGGTCGAGCTTGCGGTCCTGCTTGGCCTGGCCGAGCACGGCGAACAGCAGCGTCGGCGGCGCGCCGCGCATCGCCTTCGGCGCCCGCTTCCACGCTTCGTAGAGCGCCTGCAGCCGCGCCGGCTGGCGCGCGGCGATGGGGAACACTTCCGGCAGCGCCTTGCCGCGCAGCGCGCGCGGCCGATGCGCGAGCAGCAACTGCACGAAGGCGGGCAGCGTCGCCTCGAGCGCCGCGATGACGCGCAGGCGCTGCGCGTCGAGCCCCTGGCGCGGGTAGAACGACTCCCACAGGCGGTCAACGCCCCGCCACTGCGGGTGCGGATAGAGCGCCGCTCCGGTGGCCGCCGAGAGCTTCACGCGCACCCACGGGAACGGGTGCGGGTCGTCGAGCTGGATGCGGAACACGAAGGCGCGCGGCAGGCTCACCACCGCCATCAGCCCCTGCGTGGCGGCGATGCCGAGCTTCGCTACCGCCCAGAAGTCGGCGACGATCTCGGAGATCCACCGCTCCCACAGCTCCCAGGCGAAGCGCTCCTCGCCGGCGCTGGCGCGCTGGCGCGCCTGCAGCGCGAGGCGCAGCGACTGCACGAGGTCGAGCAGGGCCGCGCCCTGGTGACCCACCTCGTGGACGAGCGAGGCCGCGATGCCGCTGCCCACCATGCGCTCGCGCGGCAGGCGGACGATGGCGACCGGGTTGTCGCCGCCGCCCGGCAGCCGCGTACGCGCGCGGCGGATGGCGGCGCCCGCGCCGCGATCGAGGTAGGTGACGACCGGCGGCGGGTCGAAGAAGGGCATCGAGAGGTCGAGGGCGTCGGCGGCCGCGACGTCGAGGCCGCCGAGCCAGGTGCCGTTGCCGTGCTCGGCGCGCAGCGTCAGCACGTCGGCGAAGATGTCGAGCTGGGTGAGCCCGACGTTGAAGCGCAGCCGTAGCAGGGCCAGCCGCCGCTGCGCTTCCTCGGGCGTCGACTGCCGGCCCTCGGCGTCGAGCCAGCGCAGGTAGGCCTGCACCCGCCGCCGCAGATCACGACGGCCGCCGATGAGGTGGTGGTCGATGGCCTTGGCCGCCGTCGGCGTGACGCCGGCCGCCGGCACGCGCGGCATGACGAGCGCGAACGGCCGCACGCGCGCCAGCCGCGTGAGCAGGGCGCGGGCCTCGTAGGCCAGCGTCCAGGCGGCGAAAGGGGACAGTGCCATCGCTCAGGCTCCGACCAGGATCACCTTGTTGCCGCGACGCACCCACACGCCGGCGCGGCAGCGGCACCGGCAACGCGACGGGTCGGCTCCATCGACCACCGCGCGACGGACGCCGCCCAGCGCCCCTGCCTCGCCCGACAGCAGCCGCGCCCCGAAGCGTCCGCGCAACAGTCCGGGAGCGTGCTGCTGCGCGGCGATCGCGACCGCCCGCTTCGCCGTCGCCAGCGGCGAGGCGCCCGGAGGTGCCGCGGCCGTGGCCTGCGCGGCGGCGCCGCAGAGACGGACGACGCGCTGCGCCACCTCCATCTCGAGCTGCTCGGGCTCGACGCCTTCGAGCTCGGTCTCGAAGAGCTTGGCGGCGAGGCTGCCGAGCTTCCCTCCGATGGCACCGCCCACCGGACCGCCGAAGAAGCTGCCGGCGACTTTGCCGACGATGGGGAGCGCCGTCTTGGCGATCGGCTTGAGCACCTTGCCGAGCGTGCTGAAGACGCCTTTGAGGCCGCCGGCCTTCTTGAACAGCTTGCCGAGGAAGTGGTCGAGCTCCTCTTCGCTCTCCAGGCTCAGCAGCTCGGCGGCGAGCTCGCGCTCCTCGTGGGCGGAGAACGGTCCTTCGCCGGCCAGGCCCAGCTCCTCTTCGAGCTCTGGCTCGTAGACGTTCAACGTGCGATCGAGGTCGTGCATGGTCTCTCCTCCTTGGCGACGGCGGTCGTTCAGATGCCGACCACGACGACGTTGCGGCCGCGGCGATACCAGAAGCCCTTGCGCTTGCGCGGCACGCCGACGCCGCCGCTGCTGCCGATGCCGCCGATGCCGCCAATGCCGCCGGCGGCGCCCACGACCGGCTTGAGCAGGCCCGGCGCGTGCCGGCTGGCCGCGCTGGCGAGCGCCGCCCTCGCCGTCTGCTGAGGCGAGCCGCCGCGCCCCGCCGTCTGCGCCACCTGCACCGCGGCGTCGCCGGCGAGGCGCACGAAGCGCTTCGCCATCTCGAGCTCGCGATCCTCGGGGCTCATGCCTTCCAGCTCGAGCCCGAAAATGCGGCCGCCGAGGTTCCCCAACTGGGCGCCGATGTCGCCGCCCTTGGCGCCGCCGAAGTAGCCGCCCACCGCGCGGCCGAGCAGCGGCAGCGCCTTCTTCGCCGCGCTGCCGAGCAGCCCCTTGAGCGACTGCCCCGACGGCGAGCCGAGGATCTGCCCCACCGCCGGGCTGATGCGCTTGAAGAGCTTGCCGAGGAAGTGATCGAGCTCGGCTTCCTGGCTGACCGACAGCAGCTCGGCCGCCAGCTCCAGCTCCTGCTCCTCGTGGAACGGCCCTTCGCCCTCGCCGTACTGCTCGTGGTCGGCCTCGAAGTCGCCTTCGAGGTCGGCCTCGAGATCGGCCTCGAAGTCGGCCTCCTGGTCGCCGAACGTCTCACCCTCGAAGTCGCCCTCGAGCTCGCCGTACACCTCATCGCGCAGTCCGTTCACGTCGCGCCTCCTTTGTCGTGTTGCTCCAGGGATGCCCTGGGATCGGGGCGCCAGAAGCGCAACGGACGTGCCCGGAAAAAGGCCCTCTCCGGCGAAGCGGGCTTCGCTTCGCCGGCGGATTACGCGCGCGCCGCGAACTCGACTTCGCTGCCGATCAGCGGTGGAGCCGCAGCTCGCCGCGGCTGCCGTCGGCAGCGAGCCAGCACGACAGCGTGCGGTAGCCGCGCGCGGCGCGCAGGACGGTGGCGACGTCGCCCCAGCGCTGCGCTTCGCGCGCGCCGAGGAGCGGGATCTCGTCGAGGAGCTGGTGGAGGCGTTCGGCTTGTTCAGCCGCCGGCGCGATCGAGAGCCAGCCGCCGAGCGCGAGCGGCGGGAAGCTGCGGCCGCTGGCGAGGGGCAGCCAGACGTTCGCCAGCTCGCGGGCGTGGTCGGCGGCCGACGACTCGGTGGCCGCCAGCTCACCGCCGCCGAACGGCGCCGCGCGCACGCCGGCGAGCTGGCGCAGCAGGTGGCCGCCGGGCAGCGCCTCCACCGCTCCCGAGGGTTGTGCCCACGACGCCGCCGCAGGCAAGCCGGCGAGCAGGCCCTGGCGGTCAGCGTCCATCAGCAGCAGCGCCTCGGCGCGCTCGGCGCGGCGTTGCAGCCAGATCAGCATCACGCGCGGCGGCGGGCCGGCGTGCGGCGGATCGGGTAGTGGCGCGCCGAGGCGCATGACGAGGTCGTCGTCCTCGCGGCGCAGCGGGAAACGGCCGGCGGGCAGCGGCGGCACCGGCTCGGCGAGCTCGACGAGGGCAAGGGTCGGTTGCGCGTCGCCGGTCGCGCGCTGCCCACCATCGGGCGCGGCACCGTCGACGCCGCGCGAAGCGCTGCGCTCGGCGCCGCTAACGGCAGTCGCGTCCGTCCCCGCACTGCTGTCCGCTTCGCCGGCCGGACCGCTGATCCGCGTCGAGCGCAACCGCCACGTCAGCCCGTCCCAACTCACCTCGGCCGGCGAGCCGTTGACGCGCACCTCGCCGCCGGCGAGCCAGGCATTGCGCGCCAACGTGCCGGCGAGTCGCGTCAGCGCCGCGGTCGCGGGGTAGAGCCGCATCGCGGCGCGGATCGTGCGGCCGTCGCGGCTCGCTTCCACCAGCAGCTCGCGCGCGGCGGGAATGCCGAGCGCGCCGAGCCGCGGGATGGCGGGCTCGGGCAGGCCGGCGAGCCGCGACGCGGCGGCCAGCACTTCCTGTGGCCGCTCCACGGCCTTGCCTAGCGCGCCAAGGTTCTGGTGCGGGTACGGCAGCCATAGCCGCACCGGCAGCGCGCCCGCTTCGCCAAGCAAGCGCGAGTTCGCAGGCGCCATCTCGTGCGGGCGGTCGCGGTACCAGTAGGCCCAATGTCCGACGGCGGCCGCGACCAGCACGACGAACGCGAGCAGACAGCCACTACGTCGCGAGACGCGCCTGCGGGGCGACGGCTCGGTTGGATCGTCGTCGGTGCCACGTCGGGCATCGCGACCACTTCGCGGCGCGCGCGATGACGCTTCGTCGCCGCCGGCAGCGAAGAGCCGAGAGGAGCTCGCTTCTCCGCGCGGTGGCAGCGCAGCGACGCTCGGCCCGTCGCCGGCAGCGCTCACTCGACGGTACCTCGGCCGGCGCGATCGAGATCGAGCTCCACCAGCGCCTGCGCGACCGGCGCCAGCACCTCCTCGTCACGCTCGCCGATGCCGAGGTCGGCGAGCTCGGCGGCGCTGTCGCGCACCAGCTCGGCGAAGAGGTCCCTCGCCGCGAAGGGCGCCAGCGGCGGCGGACAGGGCGCGGGGCGCCATCGCTTCTCGACGGCATCGCGCACCACGCCCGCATAAGCGGCGGCCGAGACCTCCGGTGTCTGCGCGGCGACATACCGCCGCGCGTTCTCGCCCATGACTTGCCGCAGCGCCGGGTCTTTGGCGAGCGCGCGCAACGTCGCCACCAGCAGATCCTCCTCGTCCTCGTCGAGGTCGACCTTGGCGCAGCAGCCGTCGGGGATCTCGGCGAAGGCGCCGGCACGAGTCACGATCACCGGCTTGCCGAGCCCGAGCAGCCGCACCAGCGTGCCCGAGGTCTCGCCGGCCGTCGGGTGACGCAAGTTCACCGCCACGTCGCAGGCGGCCATGTGGAGGAGGAAGCGATCGAGCTCGAGCCGGCCGGTGATCTCGACGCCGGCCCGCAGCTCGGGTGCGAAGATGCGCGCGAAGTCGTAATGCGGCGACACCTCGCCGACGAGCTCCAGCCGCGTGCCCGCCGCGCGGTCCGCGGGCAGCTCGCCGCGCAGGCGCGCGAAGGCGCGCAGCAGCACCGGCAGCCGCTTCGCCTCGGTCAGGAAGCCGAAGGTGGCGACGACGAAGTCAGCGGCGGGGATCCCGAGCTGGTGCCGCGCCTCTTCGCGCGCGACGGCCGGCAGCCCGGCGAGGCTCAGGTGGTGCGGCACCACCTGCACGCGCGCCTCCGGCCGGCTCGCCAGCACGCGGCCGGCGGTCGTGCGGTTGTGGACGATGACGCCCGCCGCCGCGTCGACGGCGCGCTCGAAGAGCGGGAAGCGGAAGGGGTCGAGCGGCACGCCGGTCGCCACCGCGCGCCGCGCCACCGCCTCACCGCTCCTCCCGTAGCACCAGCGCATCGCTTCGACGTAGGCGTCGGGGTCGCCGGCGTGCAGCGTCACGTCGCGCACCAAGTGGTGGAGCACGTACTCATGAAGCACGAGCACCGCCGGCACGTCCACCGGATGCGCGAGCAGCCGGCGATAGATGCCGGCGTGGAAGTCGCGGTTGTTACCGAGGTGGTAGAGCGCGGCGTCGTAGCGGCCCGTCGCGAGGAGCTCGGGAAAGCGGCGCAGCGTCTGTACCGGAAACGCGGCCGCGAGCTCTCGGCCGACGGCGACGCCGTCCTCGACCACTAGCTCGACCTCGAGGTGCCGCGCGAGCGGCGGCAACAGCTCCGCCGAATAGTCGGCGATGCCGGAGGTCTGCGGTGGCAGCGGGCTCAGGTAGGCGACGCGCATCGTGGCTCGGCGCCGGGAGACGGCGCACGTTGAAGGTCGAGATCGCGTCGTCGCTGCGGTTCTCGCGATGACGACCTGACCGTCATCGCGAGGCCGCGGGGCGGCCGTGGCGATCTCAACGGCGGCCGTTCCTCGTAGTGACGTTCAGCCATTGCCGGTGAGGTGCTCGACGACCGTATCCCACGCGATCTCGCGCACGCGCTCGCGTCCCGCCGCGCCCATCCGCCGCGCCAGCTCGTGGTCGGCCCAGAGCTGGTCGAGCTTCGCCGCGATCGCGCGCGGTTCGGGCGCGCAGACGAAGCCGCTCTTGCCATCGTCCACCAGCTCGAGCACGCCGCCGGCGTCCGCCGTCGTCACCACCGGCTTGGCGGCCTGGAACGCTTCGACGGTGACGAAGCCGTAGTCCTCGTCGTAGGGCGCGTAGAAGGCGCCGAGGCTCTGCGCGTACTCCTCCACCACCTGTTCGTCGGCGACGAAGCCGAGGAAGTCGACGCGCTCGGCGACGCCGAGCTTCGCCGCCAGCGTCGCGAGCGCCTCGCGCTGCGGCCCGGTGCCGGCGATGCGCGCACGCACAGGATGCTGCGTGTGCCGCAACGCGCGCACCAGCAGATCGACGCGCTTGATCTCGTCGAGGCGGCCGATGGTGAACACGAAGTCGCCGAACGGACCGTCGCGCAAGCGCCCGTCGAGCCGCGGCGGCGGGTAGAGCACACGCGCCGCGATTCCGTTGTGCTGCCGCAGCCGTGCGGCGACGTTGCCGGAGATGGTGAACACGCGTCGCGCCTCGCCGAGCCCGCGCCGGTCCATGGCGCGGACCACGGCGATGGCGCGCGCGTCGCGCTCGTCGCCAGCGGCGAAGTCGCTGTACGGCGTGCCGAGCAGGTCGTAGACCTGGCGGAGCTGGTGGATGAGCCACACCACCTTGTTGGGATGGCGCACGAGGTAGGAGGGAAAGCGCGTGCCGACCACGAGGTCGACGCGCTTGCCGCCGACCTCTCGCAGATCGAGCAATCGCCAGGCGAGCCCCGCCTTCGCGAGGTCGACGCGCTGCGGCCACTGGAAGGGCATCGTGACGATCTCGGCCTCGAAGCCGCGCGCGCGGAGCTGGTCGCGCAGGCACTCGACGAGGATCTCGGCGCCGCCCCACGCGAACGGCACCTGCGTGGCGCAGATGACGACCCGGCGGACCGGGTCGTTCGATCGGCCGTCGATCAAGCCTTCTCCGCGTCCGCGCGGCGCGGCGAGCTGCGCTCGAGCGTCTCGAGCCGCAGCGTCAGCTCGCGCACCTGCTTCGCCAAGCGCGCCTCGCTCTCGGCGAGCTCCTGCAGCAGCGCGGCGCTCGCCGCGTTGTGCGCGTTCTGCTGCTCGAGCAGCGGACGCACCAGCCACTTGCCGAAGAGCTTGTAGCCGGCCTTGCGCGCCAGCACGATCCAACGGCCGAGCCCGGGGCGGTGCGAGGTGGGCGCCGGCTCGCGCACGTACTCGCTCTGGCGGACCTGCAGCAGCTTGCCCTGCAGATCGGCGTCGCCGGCATCGCCTACTGCCGAAGCTCCAGGCGCGCCAAGCGTGACCAACTCGGCCCGCCGCTGCCGCACGCCGGCGCGGAGCTGGTCGAGCACCGCCGCGACACGCTCGCGCTCCTCCTCGCCGGCCGCCGGCGCGGCGTCGCTCTCCGGCCCTTCCTGCATGGGCCTGCACGATACACTCAGGGCTCCGCGGATGACACCTTCGCCCACCTCCGACGAGCCCGCGGCGCCGTCCGCGCCGGCCGCGGAGCGTGGCGTCTCGGCTTTCGGCAAGTGGGCGGTCGCGGTGCGGCGGTTCGGCTCGCCGCGGCGATGGCGGCGCACCGCCGAATGGGTCGTGGCCATCGCGCACGAGGTGCGGCGCCGGCGCCGCGAGCCGCGGCTCACCGTCGGCGTCGACGTCAATTCGCTCTACGAGCCGCTCACCGGCGTCGGCTGGTACGTCCATCAGCTCCTGACTCATCTCGTCGATGCCGACGACGTTCGCCTGCGTCTCTACGGGCAGAGCCTGGTCGCGGGCGATGCGGGCGCGCCGGCGCCGGTGGTTGCGCTGCCCACAGGCAGCGCCGTCGAGCGCGTCGTCTATGACGCTCCCGACGGCCTCGTCGTGCCGCCGTGGCGAGCGCGACAGCTGCTGCGCAAGCTGGCGCCGCTGCTCGTCGCCGCCGACGGCAACCGCGTGCTCTTCGCGCCCAACTTCATCCCGCCGGCCACCTTTCGCTTCGCCGCCGGCGCCCGCGTCGCCACGGTGCACGACTTGACGCTGCACCGCCTGCCCGAAGCGGCGCGCCCCGACACCGCCGCCGCGTTGCTGGAGCAGCTCGAGCGCACCTTGCTCGAGGCCGCGCTGATCGTGACGCCCAGCAACGCGGTCCGCGATGAGCTCGTCGCCCGCGGCATGGCGCCGGCTCGCGTGCGCGCGATCCACCACGGGCCCGGGCAGCTCTCGGCGCTCGCGGCGAGCGGGCCGCCGGTCGGCACGCCCTCGCGCTATGGCCTCTACGTCGGCACGCTGGAGCCGCGCAAGAACCTGCCGCTGTTCCTCGCCGCTTGGGATCGACTGCGCCGCCGGATGCCGAACGCACCGCCGCTCGTGCTCTGCGGACGCTGGGGCTGGCACTCGGCAGATCTCGCCGCGGCCGTCGCTCGCGGAGTCGGCGAAGGCTGGCTCGTCCACTCCGGCTATGTCGCGCCGGCGCAGCTCGCGGCGCTCTACCGCGGCGCCATGTTGCTGGCGATGCCCTCGCTCTACGAGGGCTTCGGGCTGCCCGTCGTCGAGGCCTTCGCCGCCGGCGTGCCGGTCGTCGCCAGCGACCTGCCGGTGCTGCGCGAGGTGGCCGGCGACGCGGCGTTGTTCGTACCGCCGAACGAAGGCGAAGCGTGGACGGCGACCCTCGCTCGGCTGCTCGCCGACGACGCGCTGCGCGCCGAGATGGCGGCCGGCGGCCGCGCGCGGGCCCAGCGCTTCGATTGGCGCCGCGCCGCCGCCGCGCACGTCGACGCCTGGCGCACCGCGGCCGCGCGCGAGGGCCGCGGGTCGGCGGATATACTGCCGCCTGCCTTGGCCCCTGCCTTGGCTTCAGAGGCTTCCGAGGCGCCCCATGCGCCGGCCGGCAACACGCCGCCGGCCGCGGCGCCGACCTCCGCTCGCGGCGCCGCCGAGGTTGCCGCACCCGCGGCACGCGCGTGAGCACCTCCTCCCCATGCAGAACAGCGGTCCCGCCGAAGCTCCGATCGCACTCGAGCGGACCCCTTTCAGTTTCAGCGCAGCGAAGCGCAAGCCGCGGCTCGGCGTGGACCTGCGGGCGGCGCTCGGGGAGCTCACCGGCATTGGCGTCTACACCCGCGCGCTCCTCGAGGAGCTGGCGCGGCGGGGCTCGTTCGACATCGTCGCCATGGCCCATCGTCCGCCGCAGCACGACGGCTGGATGCGCGAGCACGGCATCGCCTTCGAGGCGCAGCCCGCGCCCTACGGCGTGCTCTGGCAACAGCTGCGGCTGCCGCGGCGGTTGGCGCGCGGTGACGTCGACGTCTTCTGGTCGCCGCTGCAGACGCTGCCGCTGCTCGGCGAGACCCCGGCGGTGGTGACCGTGCACGACCTCACCACGCTGCTGCTGCCCGAGACACACCGCTTCAAGGTGATGGCGACGCAGGTGCCGCTGCTCGGCCGCAGCCTGGCGCGGGCGCGGCGCATCCTCGCCGTGTCGGAAGCGACGGCCGCCGACGTGCGCCGGTTCTTTCCCGAGACCGCCGGTCGCTTGAGCGTCGTCCTCGGCGGCGTCGCGGCTCGCTTCACGCCCGCCAACGCCGACCAGGTCGCGGCAACTCGCGAGCAGCTCGGCTGCCCCGACGGCTACTTCCTCTACGTCGGCACCCTCGAGCCGCGCAAGAACGTCGCCCTCCTGGTCGACGCGTGGCAGTCGCTGCGCGAGGAGCACGCGGACGTGCCGCCGCTCGTCCTCGTCGGCGGCTACGGCTGGAAGAGCCGCGGGTTGTACTCACGCCTCGAAGCGCTCGCCGGCGAAGGCGTGCACCTGCTCGGTTGGCTGCACGACGACGAGCTCCTGCGCGTGCTGCAGGCGGCGAGCTGCTTCGTCTACCCGAGCCTCTACGAGGGCTTCGGCCTGCCGGCCGCGGAGGCGCTCGCCTGCGGCGTGCCGACCATCGTCGCCGACACCAGCAGTTTGCCCGAGGTGGTGGGCGACGCCGCGCTGCTCGTCGACCCGCACGACCCCGGCGACCTCGCCGAGGCGATGCGGCGCGTGCTCCAGGAGCCGGGCCTCGCCGCCGACCTCGCCGCCCGCGGCCCGCGGCAGGCGGCGCGCTTCTCATGGGAGCGCAGCGCGGCGCAGCTCGAGGCGGCGCTGCTGGAGGCGCTGGCGTGAAACGTCTGTCATCGCGAGGCCGCGCAGCGGCCGTGGCGATCTCGATGCTGGCTGGTCGCAACGCATCGAGATTGCTTCGTCGCTTCGCTCCTCGCAATGACGACACGGGTGGGACTACGCGATGGCAGTGATCGGCATCGACGCGCGCAAGATCCGCGACTTCGGGATCGGCACCTACATTCGAAACCTGGTGCGCGGGCTGGCGGCGCTCGACGGCGAGAACGAGTACGTGCTCCTCGTCGGCCCCAACGGCCCCGAGGCGCTCGCCGGCCTGCCGGCGAACTTCCGGCTGCTGCAGGAGCGCTCGAAGGTCTACAGCGCGCGCGAGCTGTTCTCGCTGTCGTGGCGGCTCTGGCGCCTCGAGCTCGACCTCTACCACGCCACCCACTACGTGCTGCCGCTGGTGGTGCCATGCAAGTCGGTGGTCACCATCCACGACATCATCCACCTGCTCTACCCCGAGTTCCTGCCGTCGCGGCTGGCGTTCTTCTACGCGCAGCGCATGATCCGCCGCACGCTGGCGCGCTCGCATCGCGTCATCGCGGTGTCGCAGAACACGCGCTCGGACCTGCTGCGCTTCTTCGACGCCGACGGCCGCAACATCGAGGTCGTCTTCAACGGCGTCGACGCCGTCTTCCACCAGCGCCTCTCGCGCGAGGACCTGTCGCGCTGGCAGCGGCAGCTCGGCATCGCCTCGCCCTACCTGCTCTTCGTCGGCAATCCGAAGCCGCACAAGAACCTCGACAACGTCATCCAGGCCTACGCCAAGGCGCAGGCGATCCACGGCTTCGACGCCGACCTCGTCTGCGTCGGTGGCAACCCCGAGGCCGACCTGCGCACGCGCCAGCGCGCCGAGGCCGCCGGCGTCGCCGACCGCATGCGCCTGCTCGGCCAGGTGCCCGACGAGGCGCTGCCGGCGATCTACCAGGGCGCCACGCTGTTCCTCTACCCGACGCTCTACGAGGGATTCGGGCTGCCGGTGATCGAGGCGATGGCCTCGGGCGTGCCGGTGATCACCTCCAACACCTCGGCGCTGCGCGAGATCGGCGAGGGCTACGCGCACCTCGTCAACCCGCTCGAGGTCGAGGCGCTGGCGCGCGCCATCGCGCAGCTCATGGCCGACGAGCAGCACCGCGCCTCGCTCGCCGAGCTGGGGCTGCGCCGGGCGCGCGAGTTCTCGTGGGAGCGGACGGCGCGGCGTACGCTGGCCGTATACAAGAGCGTGCTCGAGGGCACCCCGATCGTCAACCTGAGCGCCTCGGGCACGTGGCCGGTGCCGCGGCTCGACCAGTCGGCTAGCGGCACCTACAAGGTGACGCCGCGGCCGCCGGCGACGGCGCCGGCCACCCCTGCGCCTCCTGCATCGCCGGATGGTGGCGGAAGTCCGCGCTCGTGAGCGTGGCGAATCTGCACGCCCGCGCGGCGTCGCCGAAGGTCGCCCTCGTCCATGACTGGCTCACCGGCATGCGCGGCGGCGAGAAGGTGCTCGAGGCGATCGCGGAGCTGTACCCGCAGGCGCCCATCTACACTCTTTTTCACTTCGCTGGCACCGTCTCGCCGGCGCTCGAGAGCCACACCATCCACACCAGCTTCCTGCAGCGCGCGCCGGCGCTACGCCGCCACTACCGCCGCTACCTGCCGCTCTTCCCCACCGGCATCGAGAGCTTCGACCTCGACGGCTACGACCTCGTCTTGAGCAGCAGCCACTGCGTCGCCAAGGGCGTCATCCCCGGCCCGCACGCCTACCACGTCTGCTACTGCCACACGCCCATGCGCTACGCATGGGACCAGCGCCACGCCTACTTCCCACCGGGCCGCGGGCCGATCTCGCTCGCGCGCGCGCTGGTGCTCGCCTGGCTGCGCACCTGGGACGCCGGCACCGCCGTGCGCGTCGACCGCTTCGTCGCCAACTCGCGCTTCGTGGCGGCGCGCATTCGCCGCTACTACGGCCGCGATGCCGACGTGCTGGCGCCGCCGGTGGACGTCGACTTCTTCACGCCGGGGACCGACGCCGCAGACGACGACCCCAGCCGCCGCAGCTACGCGCTCGCCGTCGCCGCCGCGGTCCCCTACAAGCGCCTCGACCTCGCCGTCGCCGCCTGCGCCAAGCAGGGCATCCCGCTGCGCATCGTCGGCGGTGGCCCCGAGGAGCGCCGCCTCGCCACAGGCGCCGGCGACGTCAAGGTGCTCGGCCGCGTCGGCGACGAGGAGCTGCGCGAGCTCTACCGCGGCGCGCGTTTTCTCGTGCAGCCCGGCGTCGAAGACTTCGGCATCTCCGCCGTCGAGGCCCTCGCCTGCGGCACTCCCGTCGTCGCGCTCGGCAGCGGCGGCGTGCGCGACATCGTCGTCCACGGCGAGCACGGCGTCCTCTACCACCCGGCCGGCGATGCCGGCGCTTTGGCCGCCGCCATTGACAAATTTGAACGGATCCGGTTCAATCTGTTGAACCTGCGTCGCCGGGCGGAAGGCTTTGCACCTGCGCGTTTCGTCGCCGGGCTGCAGAAGTTGCTCGCCGCTCCGGCTGCTGTTGCGGAGGGGATTCGTTGATCCAACGTCGGCATCGCGCCCGTGCCGCGCTCTACATGGCGGCGGACCTCGGCGCGACTCTCGTCGCCTTCTTCATCGCCTGGAACCTGCGCTTCGAGAACCCGGTCGTGCCGATCAAGCACGGCGTGCCGGAGTTCCAGCGCTACCTCGAGCTGTTGCCGGCGGTGCTGCTGATCTGGCCGATCGTCTTCTACTTCCACGGCCTGTACCAGACGCGGCGCGGCCGCAGCCGCGTCGACGAAGTGCTCACCGTCGTGGTGGCGATCCTCCTCGCCGCCATCCTGCTGTCGACCTTCAGCGCCTACTACCGGCCGCCGCTCGAGCCCGGCAGCGCGCTCTACTTCACCTACAGCCGCTGGTTCCTCGGCCTCTTCGTCGGCCTCGACCTGCTGCTCGTGGCGACGGCGCGCATGACGGTGCGCTGGGTCCTGCAGCGGCGGGCGCTCAACGGCCACAGCCAGCAGCGCATCCTCGTCGTCGGCGCCGGCATGCTCGGCCGCGAGATCGCCAAGAAGCTGCAGGACCACCGCGAGCTCGGGCTACAGCTCGTCGGCTTCCTCGACGACGACCCGGGCAAGGCGGGCGCCAGCTTCCACGGCGCCCCGGTGTTGGGCGCCATCCAGGACGTCGATCGCGTGCTCGAAGAGGACCGCGTCGACCAGGTCTACATCGCGCTGCCGCTCGAGGCGCACAAGAAGATGTTGCGCGCTCTGGAGCGCGTACGCAGCGAGTGCGTCGAGGTAAAGCTCGTCCCCGACATCCTGCAGTACGCGACGCTCAAGGCGACGCTCGAGGACCTCGACGGCACGCCGGTGATCAACCTCTCGCAGGTGCCGCTGCAGGGCTGGACGAGCCTGGTCAAGCGCGGCATGGACGCGGCGGTGGCGGCGACGGGGCTGCTGGCGCTGACGTTCGTGGTGCCGGTGCTGCCGCTGATCGCACTGGCGATCTGGCTGGAGGACCGCGGGCCGGTGCTCTACCGCCAGGAGCGGATGGGGCTCGACGGGCGGCCGTTCATGATCTGGAAGTTCCGCTCGATGCGCTCCGACGCCGAGGGCACGACCGGCCCGGTGTGGGCGATTCGCAACGACGAGCGCCGCACGCGGCTCGGCAGCCTGCTGCGGCGGTGGTCGCTCGACGAGCTGCCGCAGCTGTGGAACGTGCTGCGCGGCGACATGTCGCTGGTCGGGCCGCGGCCGGAGCGGCCGACGTTCGTGCGCGAGTTCAAGCACAAGGTGCCGCAGTACATGTTGCGCCATCGCGTCAAGGCGGGGATCACCGGCTGGGCGCAGGTGCACGGGTGGCGCGGCAACACTTCGATCCGGAAGCGGATCCAGTACGACCTTTACTACATCGAGAATTGGTCGTTGAAGCTGGATCTCAAGATTTTGTGGATGACGCTACGGCAGGGGCTGCGGCACCACAACGCTTACTAAGCGCGCGCCTCAGGGCAGGATTTGCAACCCCTCGGCCCGGGCGGCCTCGACTAGACGATCGTCGAAGGCCGCGAAGGCGACGCTTCCGGCGCCGTCGCGCAACATCAGGCAGGAAGCGAGCTGCAGTGCGTCGCCGGCCCGTAGCGTGTGGCGTACGAGCAGGGCGCGCGCCCGGCTGGTGACGGCGGAGACGATTTCGACGACGGTCATCGCCGCGAGGTCGTGAGTCAGCTCGGCGAGCGCCCGATCCCGTTCGGCAAGGTCGAAGGCCCCTTCACGACAGCGGCGCGCCAGGGCCGACACCACCTCCACCTCGGAGCCGGCTCGTGGCCGGAGTACCCGACCCGACCCAGCGTCGCACCAGCTCCGTGCCCTCCTCCCGCACGTATCGCTTGACGAGAGCGCTGGCGTCGAAATAACGGATCAGAAGCGGTCCTCGCGCCCTTCGATCACCGCCTCGGATGCGGCGGGCCCCGACGAGACGATCGGACGAAACGCGCGGACCTTGGCCTTCTCGCCGCGGGTCACCACGCCCATCGCCGCAAGCACGGCCAGTCCCGCCTCGTCGTGCGAGCCATTGCCCCCCAGCGGACGCAGCTCCGCTATCGGCTCCCCTCGATCGGTGACCACCAGCGTTGCTCCACGACGGACCTTGCGGAGATAGGTGCCCAACCGGGTCTTCAGCTCGCGCGCGCCGACCGTCGTTCGCATGTGACCATTGTGACCACAAGGGCTCTGGCTGTCAAACCTGGCGAAGCGCGTCTCGGTCTGAAGGGTCTACCGCTTGCCTTCGCGGTAGGCGATCACGCGGACCTTTTCGACGGTGATCATGCCTTCGTGGACCATCTCGTCGAGGATGGGTAGGAAGGCTTCGATGCGGTCGCGCTTGTCGACGATCTCGACGATGATAGGCAGATCTTGCGAGAGCCGCAGGATCGACGAGGTGTGGATGCGGCTGTGGGCGCCGAAGCCCTCGAGGCCGCGCAGGACAGTGGCACCGGCGAGGCCGAGCTCGCGGGCGCGCAGCACGATGGCTTCCGAGAGTGGCTTGCCGTGCCAGTGGTCGCTCTCGCCGATGAAGATGCGCAGCAGCTCGCCTTCGCCGTCGATCTTCATCGCGATCTCCTCAACCCATCAGCCAGCGCACCAACGCGACGCCGGCGACCACTGCCACGCAGCCGGCGACGAGGCTACCGGCGCCATTGGCGAGCGCTTGCCAGGGTTGGCCGCGCCGCATCAGCTCGACCGTCTCGTAGCTCAACGTCGAGAAGGTCGTGTAGCCGCCGAGCACGCCCATCCCGCCAAAGAGTCGCCACGATGGACCCACACCAGCGCGCGTCTCCAGCGTTCCCAGGAGTGCCCCGAGCAACAAGCACCCCGACACGTTCACCATCAACGTTCCCCACGGAAACTCCGCCGTCGCGAACCTGTGCACCCAGCCGCCAATCAGGTAACGAGCTGCGGCACCAAGGAAACCGCCGGCTCCCACCAACAGCACGTCGCGCAACAAGCTCCTCCTGTTCTGACGACAGCTTAAGCGAGACCGGTCTCGCCTCGCGGGCCGGGCGGGCCGGTGGGAGTTGCGGCGGCCCTGAGCACGGCCTGGGGACCCCACTTGCTCGGCGGCGGGGTCCGCGGCGGTGAACGCGGTGGCGATTGCCTGGGGCCGCTTGTAGGCGCGACACGATCGAGCGAGCTTGCGTACTTAGGTTCAACGCGCCGGCGGCCTCAGGCCGGCTCGCGTCTGCGCGAGACGTTCGCCGCCGCCCGCCGCGGACTCCGCCGCCGAGTTAGTGGGGTCAGGCCGCGCGCATGGGCCGCCGCAACTCCCACTGGCCCGCCCGGCCTCCCACGACTCCCCGCACTCGCTCTTCACCGTCGCGCTATGCGAACGTGCTCACAGCGCCAGCTTGCTACCCGGCCTTCTTCAGCACCAGCTCCACCTCGCGCAACGACTCCGCCGCCCGCCCAAGCTGCTCCTCGTCGAGCTCCTCGCTGGCGAAGCTCTCCCGCAAATACAAATCCACCAACCGCGAAGTCGCCCCAGCCGCCGCCGGGAACCGCCCACCCGCGCTCTTCACCAACTGCAACGGCGCCATCGACCCCGGCACCGCCAACCCGCTGCGCTCCAACCGCTCCCGCAAGCGGCGATAACTCTCCGTCGCCGTCCGCTTGCGATGCCGCCGCTGCCACCACAGCACCGCGATCACCACCAGCGCCACCACCGCGAACCCGATCGCCACCGGCACCCGCCACCGCTCCCAACTCCACCCCTCAGTCCCCGGCGCCGCCGTCCCACCCGGCAGCGTCTCGACGCTCGGCGACCCCGCATCCGGCACGCTCTGATTGCGCTGGAAGATCTTCCAGAACGACAGCCAAGCCGACCGCGCCTGTAGCAACAACTGCATCTGGTCGTAGAAGCCGAACGTCAACACGTAACGGTCCCAGCGGAACAACATGTAGTCCCACACTTCCGACACCAGCAACGGCAGATCGCGCTCCACCGCTCCCGGCCGCCCGGAAGCCGGCGTCGGGTCGAACAACTGCCAGCCGCGGTCCGGGAACCACGCCTCCACCCACGCGTGCGCGTTGCTCTGCCGCACCAGGTAATAACCCTCGAAGTCGTTCTCCTCGCCGCCGAGGAAGCCGGTGACGAAGCGCGCCGGGATCCCCTGGCTGCGCAACATCACCACCATCGCCGTGGCGAAGAACTCGCAGTGCCCGCGCCGCGTGCGGAAGAGGAAGTCCTCCAGCGCGAGCTGCCCCGACCGCCCGACGAAGTCCGTCGTGTACCCGTAACGCGTCGACAAATACTGCTCCAACCGCTCGGCGCGCTCGTAATCGCTGCCCTGCCCCATGCTCTGCGCGGCGAGGGCGGCGATGCGCGGCGTCACCGCGCGGCGGTCGAGGCTCGACTCGGCGCCGCTCTGCAGCTCCGGCGCCGGCAGGCTCTCCAGCGCCGGCTGGTCGGCCATGTCGACGTCGTACTGGAGCATCGCCGGCGGCACGTGGTAGAGCGCCACCGCGCCGCCGCGGTCGCGCGCCAGCGACGGCACCCGCACCCGCAGCCCCACCGCACGGACCGGCATCGGCAGCGCCGGGCTGTTCCACGGCAGCAGCCACACCTCGGCGTTCTGCGTCGGCCGTCCCGGCGCCAGCCGGAACGTGCCGCCGGGCTCGGGCGCCAGCGATTCGGCGTTGCCGTTGGCCCGCCAGGTCCGGCCGTCGTAGAGATCGTAAGTGTCGGCCTTGAGGCGGATCTCACGCCGTGGCTTCGGCTGCGGCGAGAAGCGCATGCGCAACACCACCTGCCGCCCGGCGCGCGCGCTGCCGATGCTGTCGAGCGTGATCAGGTCCGAGAAGCCGGCGGCCTTCACCACCGTGCCGGTGCCGGCGCCACGCACGAGGATGTAGGGGGTGCGGATGCGCGGCAGCAGCGCGAAGAGAGGCGCGCCGAGCGCGATCGCCGCCACCGTGGCGCCGATGACGAAGGCGCGCAGCGGCGCCTTCACCGGCTCCTCGCGGCGGTAGCCGAAGCGCGCCAGGACCGAGAAGTAGGCGAAGCGCGCCAGCACCGCCATGGACAGCGCCACGAACGCCGCCAGGTAGAGCATGATGCTCGGGTGCACGCTGGTGCCCATGGCGGCGAGGAAGAGGAAGAAGACGCCGATCACCACGTGCCACTTGTCGCGCTCCTGCCGCAGCGCGAAGAGCTTGACGCCGACGGCGAAGAGCGCGAGGTGGATGACGGGCCGCACGAGCTGTCCGCTCCAACGCACGACGAGATCGAGATAGAGCAGCGGCAGGTAGGCGAGGCCGAGCACGTTCATCGCCCAGCCCGGCAGCCAGGTGCCCGGGTCGCGCCAGGCGCGGCGCAGGAAGAGCGCCACCGCCGCCGCATAGAGGACGAGCACCGGCCACTCCAGCACCTCGTTGAAGGGCAGCGGCAGCGGCGCCAGCAGCGCCAGCAGGCCGAGCAGCAGGCGCTTCTCCTTGCCGAAGCTCATGCCGCCGCCACCGGTTCCATCGCGAGCCGCAGCTGCGGCGCGTCGGCCGACGAGGGACGCAGCACGTCGGCAGCGAGCGGCCGCGGCTCGACCAGCGCCAGCGCCTCGAGCACCGCGCGCCGTTGCAGCGCGCCGCTGGCGAAGGGCAGCCGGTCCTCGCGCGTCACCAGCTCCACCTCGAAGCCGCGGCCGAGATAATCGACAGCGGCCGTCGCTGCTTCGCTGACCAGCCGCTCGAAGCGCGCTTCCGCTTCCGGTGTCGACAGCGCGCCGACCGCGTTGTCGAAGACGATCGACAGCCGCCGCCCTTCCTCGGCTTCGCGCTCGGTGAAGACCATCGCGCCGGTGCGCGCCGTCTGCTTCCAGTGGATGCGCCGCGGGTCGTCACCCGAGCGGAAGGCACGCAGCGCGTGCAGGTCGTGGCCCCAGCCGACGCGCTGCGCGAAGCCCTCGCCGCGCGTCGAGGCGCGCTCGGGCGAGACGCCGCCAGCGGCGAAGAGCTCGGGGTAGACGAGCACCTCGGCGTCGACCGGGTAGCGCAATCCCTTGTGGAAGAAGCCGAGCGGGAAGATCGAGCCCACGTGCACCCACGAGAAACGGTGGCGCCCACGGCGCGGCACCAGCAGCTCGAGATAGCCGCGGCTGGTCCCGCGACGCGGCAGGTAGGGCACGAGCAACGGCTGCCCCGGCTCGCCGAGCGTGAACACCAACAGCCAACGCGGCAGCAAACGGCCGCCGTGCCGCACGAGGAGGCGCAGATGGAACGGCCGGTTGGCGAACACCTCGCTCGGCGCTTCGAGCTCGAGCCGAAGGCCCTGCAGGTTGACGCGCGAGGTGAGGCCCGATACGACGAGCACGCCCAGCATCACCGCGAGGACGATGTAGAGCGCGTTGTTGCCGGTATTGGTGGCGGCGACGCCGACGAGCAGGCAGCCGACGACGTAGCCGATGCCGACGCGGGTGGGGCGGATGCGCTCGGGGACGGGCCACTTCCAGCCGCGGCGGAAAGCCATGGCTAAAGGGGTACTGGGCGGCTGGCGACGACGCGTTCGAGCGCGGCGCGGGTCGCATCCGCACCGCCGCCGGCGCCGTGGCGCAGCACGACGCGGTGCGCGAGCACCGGGATCGCCAGGCGCTGCACGTCGTCGGGCACGGCAAAGCGCCGGCCCTCGCACAGCGCCAGCGCCTGCACGGCGCGGTAGAGGCTCTGCGCGCCGCGCGTCGAGACGCCGAGCAGGAAGTCGCTACCGCGCCGCGTCGCCTCCGCGAGGTCGAGCAGGTAGCTCGCGAGCTTGGGCGACACCGTCACCGTCGCCGCCGCCTGCTGCAGCGCCGCCAGGTCGTGGCGGTCGAACACGGCCGGCAGCTCCTCGAGGATCGCCTGCACGCCGCCCGAGAGCAGGAGGTCGCGCTCCTCCTCCGGTGGCGGGTAGCCGATCTGCAGCGACATCAGGAAGCGGTCGAGCTGCGACTCGGGCAGCGGGAAGGTGCCCTGGTGCTCGAGCGGGTTCTGCGTCGCGATGACGAGGAAGGGCGGCGGCAGCACGAAGCGCTTGCGCTCCACCGTCACGTGCCCCTCGCTCATCGCCTCGAGCAGCGCCGACTGCGTCTTCGGCGTCGCGCGGTTGATCTCGTCGGCGAGCACGACGTTGGCAAAGATCGGCCCGGGCACGAACTCGAACTGCTGGCTCTTCTGGTTGAAGATCGAGACGCCGAGGATGTCGGACGGCAGCAGGTCGGAGGTGAACTGGATGCGCTGGAAGGAGAGCCCGAGCGAGCGCGCCAGCGCGTGCGCCAGCGAGGTCTTGCCGACGCCGGGCACGTCCTCGATGAGCACGTGGCCGCCGGCAACGAGGCTGACCACGGCGAGCCGGATCACCTCGGGCTTGCCGCGTAGCACGCGGCCGACGTTGTCCTCCAGCCGCCGGATCGGGCCGGCGGCGGCGAACGGATCGTCGAGGGCAGCGGCCGCGATGGGAGTGCTGGTCATCGCCAGGGAGGAGGTCGAGATTCTAACGGACGCCGCGCGCCGACCGTCGTGGCGAAAGGCTCGAAATGGCCGAGCACGGTGGGTATTGACAGTAGCGTAATCCAGGCGTAATCTGCTCCGCGAGGTCGACACCGCAGGAGCTGAGCCAATCCGGCTATCCTTTCCGTTTGTAGCCACAGCACAGCCGAGGGAACGCGCGGCGTGCGACCGTCCGCAACAGCGGCGGCCACCCTGAAAAGCATCTGGAGAACGTATGAGCAACGGCAAGAAGGAAGACCGGATCAAGGCCATCGACAGCGCGGTCACCCAGATCGAGCGGCAGTTCGGCAAGGGCGCCATCATGCGGCTGGGCAAGCGCGAAGGCGTCTCCATCGAGATCATCCCCTCGGGCTCGCTGGCGGTGGATTACGCCATCGGCATCGGCGGCTTCCCGCGCGGCCGCGTGGTGGAGATCTTCGGCCCCGAGTCCTCCGGTAAAACCACCCTCGCCCTCTCCACCGCCGGCCAGGCGCAGAAGCGCGGCGGCGTCGCCGCCTACATCGACGCCGAGCACGCCCTCGACGCCGAGTACGCCAAGCGCCTCGGCGTCGACATCGACGACCTGCTGGTGTCGCAGCCCGACAACGGCGAGCAGGCGCTCGAGATCGCCGAGATGCTGGTGCGCAGCAACGCCGTCGACATCGTCGTCATCGACTCGGTGGCGGCTCTCGTGCCGCGCGCCGAGCTCGAGGGCGAGATGGGCGACAGCCACGTCGGCCTGCAGGCGCGGCTGATGTCGCAGGCGCTGCGCAAGCTCACCGCCATCGTCGCCAAGTCGAGGACGACGCTGGTGTTCATCAACCAGATCCGCGAGAAGATCGGCGTCATGTTCGGCAACCCCGAGACGACGACCGGCGGCCGCGCCCTCAAGTTCTACGCCTCGGTGCGCATCGACATCCGCCGCATCGCCTCGCTCAAGGAGGGCGAGGAGGTGATCGGCAGCCGCGCCAAGGTGAAGGTGGTGAAGAACAAGATGGCGGCGCCCTTCCGCCAGGCCGAGTTCGACATCGACTACGGTGAGGGGATCTCGCGCAGCGGCGAGCTGCTCGACATGGGCGTCGAGCACAAGCTGGTCGACAAGAGCGGCGCCTGGTTCTCCTACGGCGACCTGCGGCTGGGCCAGGGGCGCGAGAACTCCAAGCAGTTCCTGCGCGACAACCCCGACCTCGCCGACGAGCTCGAGCTCAAGATCCGTGAGCTGCTTGGCATGGGAGTGCGTACGGCCGCGCTCGCGGAGGCGGTGCCCGCGACGACCTGAGCGCTTGGCGCAGGCAGCGCTCTCACCCCATGAACCGCCGCAGCCAGGGGTTGCGCGCGCCCTTGCCCAGCGCCTTGAGCTCGGCAAGCGGGCGCGGCAGCAGCGCGAGCTGCCCCTTCTGCAGCTGCAGCAGCACCAGGTCCATGCGCTCCTCGCGGCGGTCGGCGGGGACGTCGGTGAGCACCAGGTCGCCAAGCGAGCGGCTGCCGTCCATCAGCCGGTAGAACGCCATCTCGTCGGCACGCACCGCCTCGATCTCCTCGCCTTCCACCCATAGCGGATAGAAGCGGTGCAGCCACTCGAGCGGCAGCGACAGGTGGCGCGGCGAGAAGAGCACCTCCTCCTCGTTGGCCTGCTCGAGCATGAGGTCGAACATGCGGATCTCGCTCGAGGCGCCCGAGACCTCGTCGAGCCGGTCCACCTCGAGCGTGCCGTCGACGAGCAGCTGGTAGGTGGCCTCGAGGAACCGGAAGCGCGAGCCGTGCACCAGCTCGTAGAGCTCGTCGACGCGCCGCGGTCGGTCGACGCTGGCGAGGATCTGTTTGACGAGAGGCGAACGGTCGCCCGGCGGCGGCGGCCCGCCCGGCCGCAGCACGACGCCGTCATGCACCAGGACCTGGCGGATGCGTTCGTGCTCGTCGGCCCAGCGCGTCCCCTCCAGCGACAGCGCCAGCGGGTCGAGCGGCTCGGTGAGACGGTCGCCGACCTCCGGCATCTCCTGCAGGAAGTAGAAGACGCCGTGGTCCCAGATGAAGAGGTCGCATACCCGCTCTTCGACATGCTTGGCGAGCGCGTAAGCGCACTCCTGCGCCGAGAGCAGGCCGAGGTCGACGAGCGCGGTGCCCAGCCGCGCGCCGGAGACGCGGCAGAGGGCGAGGGCCTCCAGCAGCTTGCGGCGCTGGAGGTAGCCGTTGAGCAGCAGATGCTGGCCGAAGTACTCCGAGGGATCGCCGGCGATGCAGCCGAGGATGAGGCCGCGCTCGAAGATCACCCGCTTCTCGCGCCGCGCCGTACGCACCACCAGCGACCCCGAGCGCCGCTCGTTGTGCGGCCACTGCAGCAGGTCGGAGAGGGACATCGCGCCCAGCCGGCCGGTGAATTCCATCTGTCCCGCGATGCTATCGCCACCGTGGCGCGCCGGCGGCGCGACGCTTCACAGCTCGCTGACGGCGCCCTTCGCGCTAAGCTGCGGCCTCGCCGCCGGGCATGCGGCAACCCAGACGTGCCGCGCGGCGCCCGCCAGCGTCAGACCTCCAACCGTGATCCTCGCCGCGATCTACTTCGCCAGCCTGCTGTTGCTGTGCCTCTACGGCGCCCACCGCTGCCTGCTGGTGTGGCTCTACTTCCGCCACGCCGACCGGCAGCCGGTCGCGCGCGACCGCTTCGCCACGCCGCCGCGCGTGCTCGTGCAGCTGCCGATGTACAACGAGCGCTTCGTCGCCGAGCGCCTCATCGCGGCGGTGGCGGCGCTACGCTGGCCGCGCGAGCGGCTCGAGATCCAGGTGCTCGACGACTCGACCGACGACACGGGGGCAATCGCGCAGGCCGCCGTCGACCGCTGGCGCGCGCAAGGCGTGCCGATCGTGCGCCTCCACCGCCGCGACCGCCACGGCTTCAAGGCCGGCGCGCTGCAGGCGGGCCTCGCGCGTACGGACGCCGAGCTCATCGCCATCTTCGACGCCGACTTCGTGCCCGATCCCGATTTCCTTCTCCGCACCGTCGACTTCTTCACCGATTCGGCTGTCGGGATGGTGCAGGTGCGCTGGGGCCACCTCAACCGCCGCTTCTCGCTGCTCACCCGCGCGGAGGCGGCCTACCTCGACGGCCACTTCCTGCTCGAGTCCTGCGCGCGCTTCCGCTCCGGCCGGCTCTTCAACTTCAACGGCACCGCCGGCGTGTGGAGGCGCACTGCCATCGAGGACGCCGGCGGCTGGCAGCACGACACGCTGACCGAGGACCTCGACCTCTCCTACCGCGCGCAGCTGCGCGGCTGGCGCTTCCTCTTCGTGCGCGACCCGGTCTGCCCGGGCGAGCTGCCGGTGGAGATGAACGGCTTCAAGACACAGCAGCACCGCTGGGCCAAAGGCGGCGTGCAGACGGCGCGCAAGCTGCTGCCGGCGATCCTGCGCAGCAAGCTGCCGCTGGCGCTCAAGGTCGAGGCCTTCTTCCACCTCACCAACAACCTGGCGGCGCTGCTCTTCCTCGCCGTCGCCTTCTGCCGGCCGGCTCGCCTCTCCGAGTGGCGCGGCCTCGCCTACCTGCTGCGCGTCGACGTGCCGGTGCTGCTGCTGGCGACGGCGTCGACCTGCACCTTCTACCTGCTGGCCCAGCGCGAGGCGGGCGTGTCGAGGCGCGAGCGGCTGCTGCTGCTGCCGGTGCTCATCGCCACCGGCGTGGGCGTTTCGCTCAACAACGCCCGCGCCGTGGTCGAGGGGCTCTTCGGACCGGCGGGTAACTTCGTGCGCACGCCGAAGTACGCGGTGACCGGCGGCGAGAGCAAGTTTCGACAGTTGCGGACCTACCACCGTTCGGCTGCAGTGTGGACGGTCGCCGAGGTGCTGTGCGCCGTCTGGTTCGCCGCCCTCGTCGTGCACACCGCCGAGCACGCCGACTGGCTGGCGATGGTCTTTTACGCGCTGCTCGCCTGGGGCTTCGGCTACGTCGCGACCCTGAGCCTGCTGCAGAGCCGCGGCGCGGCGCCACCGCTCCCCGCGCCGGCGCCGGCGGCGTAGTACCAGCGCGCGCTGCTCGCGCCCGCTCTCTCGCTTTGCCGCACCGTGACAATGCCGGTCGCGGCCCGTATCCTGTTCCGCCATGAGAGTGAACTTCCGGCCATTGGCCTTGCTCGCTTACGCGTCCTCCGCTCTGCTCGCCTCGGCCGCGGCGCACGCCGCGGCACCGCCTTGCAAGCCGTGCGCTGGCGTCACCACTTCGAGCGTCGGCGAGGCGGTTGCCGCGCTGCAGCAAGCGCCCCGCGTCGCCGAGGACGCCCGCCTCTACGTGCGCTGGCGCCACGACGCCTTGCGGGATTGGGACCCGGCGCCGGCGCGAGCGATCGCCGACGCCGGCGGCACGCCGTGGGTCGAGATCGCCTTCCACACCCCGTCGCCGCTCGTCGAGCACGCCGGCGAGCTGGAGCGCGAGCTCGGCGGCCTCGCCGCGATGGCGAAGAACGCCGGCCCGCTGCTCCACTTCGAGATCGTCTGGGAGCCGCAGGTCGATTCGGCGGCGCAGGCCGATCCGCCCGACCGCCTCGTGCAGTACGCCTTCCTGCTCAAGCGCGCCGCCGTCGTCGTCACCGGCGCCATCCCCGACGCGCGCGTGCTCACCGGCCCGCTGCCGGCCGACGCCGACGCATTGCGTGCGCTCTACGCGCAAGACCTCGCGGCGTACGCCGACGGCGTCGTGCTGCAGGGGCCGGTCGCGGACGGCGCGCTGCAGAAGGTCCTCAGCGCGCTCGAGGAGCTCGACCCGGGACGGCCGCTGGCGATCGTCGGGCTGGCGTGGCCGACGCCGAGCGAGCTGACGGTGGCCGAGGCCGCGCGGCTCGGCGCGCTCGGCGCATCGATCGCGCTTTTCGACCTGCCACCGGAGCCGGCGCCCGCCGAGCCAGCTGGGGCTCCCGCTGAGTCGGCAACTCCGCAACCCTCGTCGCCGGCGGAGGCGGCCACCGCACCTCAGCCCGCGACGCCGCCACCGCCGCGCCCCTCGCTCGCACCGCTCGCCGTGCTCGCCAACGAGACCAGGGGCGACCTCGCCTACGACGCTTCGTCGAGCCCGCCGTCGACATGGTCGTTCGCGCGCGCCAAGGACCTCGGCCTGCGCGTCGTCGCCCGCCGCCCCGGCGACGAGCCGCTGGCGCTCGCCTTCGACGACCCGACGCTCACCGCGCCCGAGGTAGTGAGCCTGCGCACCGGCGAGGCGCAGGCCGTCGCCGGCGCGAGCGGCCCGAAGGGCGTGCGGCTGCGCATCTCGGCGCCGGTGGCGCTGATCCGCCTCTCTCGCCGCGAAGCGGCCGACCTGCGGACGATTCGTGGCTCCGAAGAAGTGGCGACCGAGCGGCAGATGCCGGTCGAGGAGATCCTCCGCCGCCTGCAGGCCTTCGACGACGCGCAGGCACGCCGGCTCGACCACTACCAAGCCACCAACACCACCAACCTCCGTTTCCAGGGCGCCGGCGAGCAGGGCGTCGAGGTGACCTTCCGCGGCCCATTCTTCTATCGCGAAGGAAAAGGTTTCGATTGGGCGTGGGAGGACCTCTTCATCGGCGGCGTCAAGTGGCGCGGCAAGACGCTGCCCGAGATCCCGCTCCTGCAACCCGAGAAGGCGGCGGCGATGCCGCTGCAGATCCACTTCACGCGCGAGTACCGCTACCGCCTGCGCGGCACCGACACGATCGACGGCCGCCCGGTGTGGGTGGTCGACTTCGAGCCCGCCGACGCGACGGTTGCGGCCAGCGGCAAGCTCTACCAGGGAACCGTCTGGATCGACCGCGAGCACTACGGCCGCGTGCGCACGCGCGGCCTGCAGGTGGGCTTGACCGGCGACGTCATCTCCAACGAGGAGACGCTCGAGTACAAGCCAGTCGACGCCGCCGGCAAACCCGCCGCGTGGACGCCCGACGCCTACTGGCTGCCGCTGCGCGTGCTCGGCCAGCAGCTCCTCTCCGTCGTCAACTCGACGACGGTGGTCGAGAAGGAGACGCTGCTTTCCAACCTCGTCCTCAACGGCGCCGACTTCGAGGAGAAGCTCGCCGCCGTGCAGCAAAGCGACGCCACCATGGTGCGCGACACCGCGCAGGGCATGCGCTACCTGGTCAAGCAGAACGGCAGCGGCGAGCGCGTGGTCAAAGAAGGCTTCGACACCAACAAGCTCTTCCTGCTCGGCGGCGTCTTCTACGACGACGCCCTCGACTACCCGCTGCCGCTCGCCGGCGTCAACTACTTCTCGTTCGACGTCAAGGGCACCGGCCAGCAGGCCAACCTCTTCTTCGGCGGCGCGCTGCTGCAGGCCAACATCGCGCAGCCCAAGCTGCTCGGCAGCCGCTTCGACGCCGGCGCCGACTTCTTCGCCCTCGCCCTCGGCCTCGGCGACGAGGTCTATTCCGGCGACACCAAGCTCACCGGCGAGACGGTGAAGATCGCGCCGGCGCACGTCAACCTCAAGATCGGCCGCCCGCTGGGCAGCTTCTTCCGCCTCGGCGCCACCTACGGCGTCAACTGGTTCCGCTTCTCCGACGACGACGAGACGGCCTCCGACTTCGTCATCCCCTCCGACCACTTCCTGCACTCCTTCGAGCTCGAGGGCCGCTACTCGCGCGCCGGCTACCGCATCTCGGCAAGCGGCAGCTTCAACAAGCGCTCGACGTGGGAGCCGTGGGGGTTCCCCGGCACCTTCGACCCGGCGACCAAGGACTTCCAGCGCTGGGACGTGCGCGCCGCCAAGAGCTGGTACCTACCGCGCTTCCAGCGCCTCGGACTCGAGCTCGACTACCTCGACGGCAAGGACCTCGACCGCTTCAGCAAGTACCAGTTCGGCTTCTTCGGCGCCAGCCGCGTGCACGGCTATCAGTCGGGCAAGGTGCGCGCCGAGAGCGCCTACGCGGCGCACGTCTCCTACGGCGTCGGCGTCGGCGAGGTGGTGCGACTCGACTTGATCGGCGACGCGGCGTGGGCGACCGACGAGGCGAGCGGCCTCGACCGCGAGCTGCTATCCGGCATCGGCCTGGCCGGCTCCTTCATGGGTCCATGGCAGACGGTGGTGCAGCTCGACGTCGGCACCCCGCTGGCGGGGCCCGACAGTGGGTTCGTGGCGTACCTGGTCTTTCTGAAGCTGTTCAAGTGAGCGAGGACGCCTCGGGCTCGATCGACGGGGAGGCGCCGGTCGACGAGGGCACCGCGGTCGAGCTCGAGGTGACCGACGTGCTCGACCTGCACAGCTTCCCGCCGGGAGAGATCGGCGCGCTGGTGCGCGACTACCTCGACCTCGCGTGCGAGCGCGGCTTCGCGCAGGTGCGCATCGTCCACGGCCGCGGCGTCGGCGTGCAGCGTGAGCGGGTGCGGAAGATCCTCGAGCGCGATGCGCGCGTCGAGGCGTTCGGCGACGCGCCCGCCGAGGCCGGCGGTTGGGGCGCGACGTGGGCGCGGCTGCGCGCCGTACCGCCGCTCGCCGGCGACCCAACGCCATGAGCGCCAATGCGCCGGGCTCGCCGGCGGCGGCGGCCGAGCGGTCGTCGCGGCGCCGGCGCACGTGGCGCGAGCGGCTGCGTCTCCCGCCACGCCATCGCCTGCCACCGCTCTTCTTCGACCGCGCCTACACCTTCGCCCTCCCCGCCTCGCCGCTCGACCCGCTGCGCGGCGAGAAGGTGGTCACCGCGCTCGGTCTGATGGGACTCTTGCGGCCTGGCGAAGTGATCGCGCCGGCGCCCGCCAGCCTGCGCGACCTGCTGCGGGTGCATGACCGCGACTACCTCGAGGCACTCGGCGACAATGCCGCCGCCGAGCGCGCCTTCGGCTTCGCGATGAACGACGTGCAGCGCGAGCGCGCTCTGTCGGTGCAGCGGGCGATGACGGGCGGCACGATCGCGGCGGCGCGGCGCGCGCTCGCCGATCGCACCGTCGCCGTCAACGTCGGCGGCGGTTTCCACCACGCGCGACGCGACCGCGGGCAGGGCTTCTGTCTCTTCAACGACATCGCAGTCGCCATCGCCGCTCTGCGGCGCGGCGGCTTCACGGGCCGGGTGCTGGTCGTCGACCTCGACCTCCACGACGGCGACGGCACGCGCTCGCTCTTCGCCGCCGACCCCAGCGTCTACACCTACTCGCTGCACAACCGGCACTGGGACGAGCCGGCCGCCGTCGGCAACACCGCGATCGAGCTCGGCAGCGGCGTCGACGACGCGACGCTGCTCGCCAAGCTGCGCGAGACGCTGCCGTCGGTGCTCGCCGCCCACCAGCCCGAGCTCGTCTTCTACCTCGCCGGCTGCGATCCTGCCGCGGACGATGCGCTCGGCGATTGGAAGCTGAGCGCCAGCGGGATGTTGGCGCGAGACCGCTTCGTGATCGAGCTGGTAGGCGGCCGGGACACCGCCAGCGCCGGAGGCGGCGCCGGCGGATCGTCACGCCGCGACACACCGCCGATCGTCGTCACCCTCGCCGGCGGCTACGGCGACCGCGCCTGGCGCTACACGGCGCGCTTCCTCGCCTGGTTCGCCGGCCGCGACGAGAACGACGTCGAGCCGCCTCCGGAGGACGAGGTGCTCATCGCCCGCTATCGCTCGATCGCGCGCCTCCTCTCCCCTGCCGAGCTCAGCGGCGAGGCGCCCGGCGAGCCAGGCGACGGCGGCGACGATTGGGGCCTCACTCAGGACGACCTCCTCGGCTCGCTCGCCGAGAGCCCAGCCGACGCGCGCCTCCTCGGCTACTACACGCCGCATGGCGTCGAGCTGGTGATGGAGAGCAGCGGCATCTTCGATCGCCTGCGCGACCTCGGCTACGAGCAGCCGGCACTCGAGTTCGACCTCTCGTCCGGCGGCGGCCACATGGTGCGCATCTGGGGCGGCCGCGACCGCCGCGACCTGCTCGCCGAGATCCGCATGCGCCGCGACCGCCAGGCCTTCCCCGGCTTCGAGCTGCTTGCCATCGAGTGGCTGCTGCTGCAGAACCCCCGCGCCGCGTTCACCGCCGAGCGGCCGCCGCTGCCCGGCCAGCGCCACCCCGGCCTCGGCATGCTGCGCGACGTCATCGCCCTCCTCGTGCAGGTCTGCCACCGCCTCCACCTCGACGGCATCACCTACACACCCAGCCACTTCCACCTCGCTTCGCAGTCGACCAAGTACCTCCGCTTCCGCGACCCACGCCATGCGGCACTGTTCGACGAACTAAAGACCGCCGTCGCCGGCCTGCCGCTCGCCGAGCAGGCGCGGCGTATCGACGCCGGCGAGGTCGTCGACTCACGGACCGGCCTGCCGCTCCGCTGGCGTCCGATGCCGATGGTGCTGGTCGTCAGCGACCGCTTGGCACAGTCGCTCGCGGGAACGGCTCTCTAGTTCCGATCCGCCCGATCCGCCAGAGGAACGACGGCTGCATTGGCTTCCGGCGCGTTCAGCGCCGTTGACAGATCGCTCACTTGCTGTTCAGATTGCCGGCGTCCACACATTTTTAGTTTTTCGTTGAACATGCCCGGGCACCTGATCGACAGGTGGGCCGCCGGGAACGTAGACGTTGCTTGGAGGAAAGGATCCATGATCTTTCGGCCGCTTGCGGCGCTCATCGCCGTTTCCGCGTGTCTACCGGCCGCCGTTCTTGCCGATCCGCCCCCGTCTGGTCCGAAACTGACGTTTACCAAAGACGCCGTGGTCGTGGAGGAGCTGACGCCGGGCGCCGAGGTGGCGTTCTTCGGCGTCACACAGACGCTCGCCGCCGACCAGGTACCCGAGATGCGCGCGTACGCGCGTTTGCTGCGAGACGACAATCACGACGGCGTCGAGCGGCTGGAGCTTCCCGCCGGTGTCCCCGACCACGCTACCTTCGTGGCGGTCGACCTCGACACGGGTAAAGCGCAGGCCGCCGCGCCGTCCGGTTACCCGATTCGCCGCATACCGTGGCGCGGGCGCGGCATCACGGACTCGGGCCATGGCGTCGACCAGATCGAGGACAACCGGGTCACCGCGAACCTCCTCGTCTGTCGTCGCGCCGTGGGCTGCTGGTTTATCGAGACCGCCGACGGCGGAGCCGCCGATGTGGGACAGCGTGCCGACGGGACCCTCCGCGTGTTGATTTCGAGCCTCGAGCCGCTGGGCAACACGACTGCGCGGCCGCCGGGCCGGCTGCTGCCCACCGACGTCGTCGCGATGCTCGACCCGCGCAAGCTCGAGCTGACTCTCGTCGGCGTCCTGCCGAACGAGTGACGCCGGCCGGAGACACGAGATGACTCCCGAGATGCACGTCAAGGCCCTATTCGCCCTGGCCGTCTTCACGGCGATCGCGGCCGCCGCGTCTGCGCAAGATCACGCCAACGAAGCGCGCGGCCTCAGCCCGGCCGCCTCCCGGACCTTCGGCCCCGACACGGTCAACATGTACAACGGGAACCTATCGATCGTGCTCCCACTGCACGAGTCGAAAGGTGACGGCAACTTGTCCGTGGCTCTGTCCTTGGTCTACAACGGTCAGCTCTGGGAGCACTTCCAGTACACCAACAACGTCGGGCAAGACCTCGTACAGTCCCTGCCCGACCGGGCGAACAACGCCGGGCTCGGGTGGCGTCTTTCCTTGACCCGACTCAATCCCCCCCAGTACCCCGACGACACCGCAACCGTCGACAGCTTCGAGAGCGCAGATGGCAGCCGCCACGGGTTCTACCCAACCTTGCACGAAGGAGATACCAACCAGATCTTGACGAAGGCCTATTCCCGGGATTCGTCCTATCTCCGCTACAGATCAGCCCAGGCGACGATCGATATGCCGGATGGTTCGAGCGTTCGTTTCGCCGGCTCGACCGCCACGACGGGCTACCCGACAGCCATCGTCGATTCGTTCGGCAACACGGCAACCATCAGCTATTACGACGCCAATGGCGCTCCCGCAGCGGCAAACGACGCCCTCGAATGGCAGATCGACGACGGCTACCGCTCCCAACATATCTACTTTCGGCTCACGCCAGCACCTTATTCTGACTACCAACCGAAGCTCGTCGACCGCGTCGTCGTAGCCGCCTTCAATGGTACGACGGCCACTTATCAACTTCGCTACAACATCGATGACGGCACGCCACCGACCAACGAGATCCAGCTTACCGGCTGCGGCAACACCGACCAGGACACGAGGAACCGGCCGGTCGTCTTTCTAACCAGGGTGGAAATGCCCGATGGTACGACCTTCCGGATGCCCTTGGACAACTACTACACGACGACAGCAACGGGTGCGCCGTGCACCAGCGGGCTGTTGCGCCGGCTGGGCCTGCGACACCTGGGCTCGGTGGAGTGGGACTTTGGGGCCTATGGGTTTCCTATTTCCTCCTCGCCGCGCGCCTATCGTCAGGTGACGACAGGGGTCACCGGCAGGCGCCTGCTCGGTGCCAACGGCGCGGTCCTAGCCGGAGAGTGGACCTTGGGCTCGACCCTCACCTCGTTGAGCGAGAAGGTCACCACCGTCGTCGATCCCAACGGCACTACCTGGAAGCACTACTTTTCTGCCTGCGCGATCAACTGCAGTCCTGCCGACCGCGCGTTCGAATATGGCCTGCCGTTCAGCAGAGACGGCGGGCGCGGTGACGACGCCGGCCACTGGCTGTCGCTCGAGGTGATCCCCGCCGGGATGGCGACCGCTGTACGCAAGCTTTACCTGACGTACGAGCACGACCCCGCGAGCTCGATCGACCCCGACGACCTGCAGCTCAACCAGCGCCGCAATCAGCGGCTGTCGGGGAGCCGCGTCTCTTACGATGACAACGGCATCCCGGAGCTCACGGATCCCTACATCGACCAGACTCTCAGTGACTTCGACGGCTTCTCGCACTACCGCTCGACGAATACCTCAGCCTCCGGCTTCCCCGATGTGACCTCGCGAACCGCGACGACCTCCTTCAACCCCGGCAACCACATGCCCGGCCAGCCTGGCTACACACCCTGGACCAGCTCCACCTGGATGCTCGAGGGCAACACCTCGAGCTCCGTGTCGATGGCCGTCCCGCAGCCCGAGGGCGGCGTGGTGACGCAGGCGCTCTACCAGAGTGTCTGCATCGACGCCACGACCGGCTTCCTCAAGGGGCGCCGCGTGCACCAGCAGAACAGCAGCGGGTACTCCAGCCACGACCTCGTGGCGGTCTTCGAGCCCGAGAACGGCAACCTTCGGCACGAAAATTATTACGGCGGCGATATCCAGACGATCGATACGTCCCCCGGCGGAGGCGCCATTTGCAGCCTCGTGAGCTCGCTCGCTGGGCCGGAGTACCGGATCAGCCACACCTACTCGAGAGGCATGAGAGCCACCTCGAGTTACGACGGCGTGGCTGGCCTGTTTCTCGATCGCGACATCGATGCGTCGACCGGCCTCGCGAGCCGCGTGCGCGATGTCGCCAAAGAGGAAACGGCCTACACCTTCAACGAAGCTGGAGAGCTTACCAACGTGGCCGCCCCCGACGTATCGGCGGTCACTTACGTCTACCGTGATCCCACTAGCTCGACGAGTCTGGCAAGGGTGACGGTGAACCAGCACGCGTCGACGGCAGGATCCACCGGCGACGTCACCACGCGCACGACCCTCGACGCCTTCGGCCGCGTCAGCATCGAAGAGCAACGGCAGTACGACGGCACGTTCACGGAACGCCGGAGGTTCTACAACACGCTCGGCTGGCCTACGTACGTCACCGAGCTGGGGACGCAGGCTTACGGCACCACCTACACGCAGTTCGATGCCTTCGGCCGTCCGCGACGCATCATTCCCGCCGACAGCAACTCGCACGTGGTAGCGCTCCAGTATGACGGCGATCTTGCGGTGACGCGCACGGTCAGGGTGGCCACCGCCGCCGGCGTGGAGACGGACGCCCTCACCCGAGAGACCTACGACGCCTTCGGTCGCCTCGCGCAGGTCACGGAGCCCAACGGCACACTGACGCAGTACCACTACGACGCGGGCGACCGTCTCTATTGGATCTGCCAGAACGCCGACTTGAACAACAACACCTGCGGCCAGAAGCGGGTGTTCACTTACGACAATCGTGGCATGCTGCTCAGTGAACAGCACCCGGAGCTCGGCTCCACCGGCAACGGCACCGTCACTTACAGCGCCATCGACTCCCGAGGACACGCGCATAGCCGCAGCGACGGCGTGCACACGCTTACCTTCGGCTACGACTTAGCCGAGCGGCTGAGAACGGTGCGGGAAGGCTCGACGGACCTCAAGAGCTTCACCTACGGCACCGACAACTCCCCCACCGACGCGCGGTTGGGGAAGCTCGTGACCGCCACCCGGTACAACTACCACCTCATCGGCACAACGGCGTTCACCATCAAGATCGACGAGACCTACACCTACGCCGGTCGCGGCGGGCGGCCGTCGAACCGCACTACCCAGCTCACCTCCTGGACCTCGGCCAACCCGACACCCGTCTCCGGCGAGGCGTTCAGCCAGGGTTGGGTCTACGACGATCTCGGCACGACCAACGACACGACATACCCGCGCTGCACAGGAGGCTCCTGCCTCAACCATGACAGCGCGCGCACGATCAGCGGCACTCACACCAACGGTTGGCTCACAGCCGTCGCAGAGACCGGGGGCGCCAGCTACGCGAGCGCCATCACCTATCATCCGAACGGGATGCTCAAGGCGATCTCGCGCAGCAACGGAGTGTCGCTGTCGGTGGGACTCGACCCAAACTACCTCCCCCGACCGGCATCGTTCGCGACGGCAGGAGCCGCGACCAACTGGTTCTCCGGCAACTATTCGTACGACGGAGCCGGAAATGTCACCCGTATCGGCAGCTCGCGATTCACCTACGATCTCCTGAGTCGACTCAAGACCGCCGACGAGTCCGTGGAGGAGCCGACTCCCGGCCTACCCTTCAGCGACGGCTTCGAGACCGGCGACACGCGCTGCTGGGACCCGG
Source organism: Thermoanaerobaculia bacterium (assembly GCA_036005845.1). GTDB lineage: Bacteria > Acidobacteriota > Thermoanaerobaculia > Multivoradales > JAIOJS01 > DASYQD01. The sequence goes on from DASYQD010000175.1 coordinate 44,343, forward strand.
GCTCCTGCCTATCGGGAGCGCATCCGGTGAGCCAGAGCTACACGTACGACCTGTTCGGCAACCTCACCGACATCGCCGGCAGCCCCGGGCGCTCGACACCGACCAGTGGGACTACCAACCGGCTCACCGCAGCGACCTACGACGCCGCCGGCAATTTGCTCACCTGGAACGGCGAGACCTACGACTACGACGCCCTAGGCATGGTCGAACGCCGATGCCCGAGCGGCTGCACTTCCAGCGCTGCTGATTGGCGCTACACATATACAGCAGATGACGAGCGTTTGTGGGCGTACGAAGCTACTGTGGGCACAGGCAACGTCTGGACCGTGCGAGACCTCGATGGCCGCGCCTTACGCGAGTACGACGCCGTCGCCGCCTGGGCGACGCGCGACTACATCTACCGCGACACCGAGTTGCTCGCGTCCAACTTCCCGAGCGAGGGCGACCGCCACTTCCACGTCGACCACTTGGGTACGCCGCGGCTGGTCACCAACAGTGCGAAGACGATTGTTGCCTATCATGTCTACCTCCCGTTCGGGGAAGAGGCGACCGCAACGGCCCAGGACTTGGAGAGGAGAAAGTTTACCGGCCACGAGAGGGACACGCTCGGCACGAGCGCGGTCGCTGATGATCGGGACTATATGCATGCCAGGTATTACAACCCACAGCTTGGCAGGTTTCTAACCACTGATCGAGTCCATGGTTTGCCAAGAAGTCCGCGAAGCTGGAACAGATATGCCTATGTCGCCGCAAATCCCTTGAAGTTCATCGATGCAAACGGCGCAACAGTTGTCGTGCCCAAATACCTCAGCAACGTCATTGCAGAAGCCATGGAGCGAAGTGCCACTTTCTGGTTTCTATTTAGTCGCGCCGACGCCGATCCCCGGGTCACGGTGAGCTTTGCGACTCAGGCCCGCGCGAAGCCGGGGTCTCGCCTGGATTCTGTGTTCACGCTGCGGCGGACCAATAGCGGAGAGGTGACGGAGCTCAAGCAGCAGATACGCTTGCCACCGGGTACGGCGACGGCGTCGAAGATTGGCCACGAACTCGCTCACAACTGGGAGATCCTCGACACCGGATTGACTCTGGAAGAGAGGGCCGCCGCAGGCGAGCGTGGGATACGAAGGAATTCGACCGGTTGGGAGTCGGATGCTGCATTGCGCACTGAGAAGATCATCGAAATAGAGCAAACGATCAGCGTTAGAGTGCTGCAGTCGCCCGCTGCGCTGAGCGCAACAGGCGACCTCGGTGCTTTGGGCGCCGGTTTCGGAATAGTTGTCTACGTAGAAGGCGTCCCAATGCCGTTCTAATGACAAACGCTGGAATAATCTTCGAGACCGCAGGAATAAGAAATGAGACGCCCTTTTCTAGTTGTTGTGCTCACACTCATAAGTCAAATGGCTTCACCAGTGCGGTCCACCATTCGGGAGGTTCCGCCGTCGCTGGCGACGGTGGCGGGAATCTTCGTCGGATCAACTTCCGGAACGACGGTTCAGCGCCTGCTCCTTAACGCGGATGGTACGGGTGATTTTGTCAATGTCGCTTTTAATTCTTCGTCGAACAAGGTGTCCCGCTATAATGTGCGCGTGCGCAGTTTCACCAATTGGAAGATTGCTCTAGATCTGGTCTCCGCGAGTGGCGCCAGACCTATCCGTGCAACAGGAGAGTTGCGATTCTTTGACGCATCATTGCGGCTCCCGGCGATGGAGGGATATCGAGCGAGGTCGATCCGTCTGTTTCGCGAACAGACCCTCATGTCCATGATGGAGACCGCGCGGGAGGCGATGGCATCAGCTCCACATCAGCAGTGACCAGCGGGTCAAACCGCAATCCATCACAGTGAGCGTTAAGTAACTGGACTATGGGCCGAGGGGTACGCGAGAGGTTGGCGCGACGTGCTCGTCGTCAGCCGGCAAGTGGCGCGGGAGCCGGAGCCGCGCCAACCTTCTGCTCCGACCGCCAACGCTGGATGCGCGCGAAGAAGAGGTCGGTGAACGGCTCGACCTCGTGCGGCGGGTAGAGCGCCTCGACCTTCAACCGCACCGCCTCGCGGCACTCCTTGGAAGCGAAGAACTCGTCGGCCACCGCGTCGAGGTGCGCCAGGTGCTCGGCGCAGAACTCGGCGAAGCGGTCAGCCTCCAGCCGCTGCCGTGCGATGGCGGCGTAGCGCGACAGCTTCTCGCGGTAGGGCAGCTCCTGCCGCGCCACCTCGTAGTAGGGCTCCCAGTCGAGCGTCTGCCGCATCTTGCGGCGCGTCACCGCGCAGTAGACGGCCCAGCGCAGCTTCGCCAGCACCAGCCAGGGGAAGTGGAAGTGCAGCGACGTCACTTGGCTGTCGGGGCAGGCGTTGGCGAAGTCGATGGGGTGGAAGCCGCCGTCCTTGCGCAGGCTCTCGCAGGAGTTGAAGTCCCAGCCGAAGAAGGTGTTGATGGTGAGGCAGGTGTCCTCGAGCCACGAGCGCTCTTCGGCCGAGATGGGTGGCGCCTCCATGCGGTAGCGGTCGTGCAGCGGCGCCGCGGGATCGTACTTGACGACATTCACCTGCGGCCCCATGCCGATGGCGCGCACGAAGAGGTCGAAGGGCACCACCGCTGCCTGCAGGTGCATGACGTTCTTGCCGCTTTCGTCGTAGGCCGCGCGCAGCTTCGCCTCGTCGTCGATCTTCGAGACGCCGCGCCAGGCGCCGCCGTCGTACGGCTTCATGAACAGCGGGTAGCCGACCTGCCCGCCCACGTGGCCGAGGTCGAAGAGCTTGGCGTAGCGGCGCAGCGTCGGCTCGAGGTCTGGGTTGCTCTGCTCGTACTCCTTGGGCGGCACCATCCAGGTCTTGGGGATCGGCATCCCCAGCCGCAGCATCGCCGCGTAGGTGGTGTGCTTCTCCATCGACTGCACGGCCCACGGGTTGTTGAGCACGTAGACGTCGTCGAGGATGACCGCCTTCTTGATCCACTCGCGGCTGGTGTAGTACCAGTGCGTCAGGCGGTCGAGCACCACCGTGTACTTGGTGCGCTGCTGGAGGTCGAAGGGCTCGATGGTCACTCGCTCGACGGCCACCCGCACCTCTTCGCCCTGCCAGGGGATCGCGAGATCGAGCCGGCGCAGCAGGTGCTCGAAACAGAGCGGCCAGCAGAGATCAGCGCCGAGCGAGAGTCCGATCCAGCGCGTGACGGGCGTGGGCATGGGGGGCGGTCCTCCGATGGCGGAGTCTACTGCGCTGGACGCGCGCGCTGCGGCGCAGGCCCCCCATGAGCCGGCGGCCCGTGTCGGCCAAACGCTGGCAAACGTCGGCTCTATCATCTCGTTGCCGACGCACGGAGCCATTCCATGCAGAGGCGGCTCAGACGGGGCACGCGGGTTGCAACGCCTCCCCGATCCCCGCCGGCCCCGCGGCGAACACTGATAGAGGCGGATGACCGAGAACCCCGAGACGACCCCTCCACCCGAGCAGCCGAACGGCGAAGGAGTGCCCAGGATCCCCGCCCATGCCGTCCGGCAGGTCGAGGAACAGTTCGAGCGGCTGGTTGCCGGCGTCCGCGACTACGCCATCTTCCTGCTCGATCCCAACGGCTACGTCTGCAGCTGGAACGCCGGCGCCGAGCGCATCAAGGGTTACAAGGCGCCGGAGATCATCGGGCAGCACTTCTCCCGCTTCTACCCCGCTGACGTGCGCAGCACCGGCTGGCCGCAGAAGGAGCTGGCCTTCGCCGCCCGCGACGGCCGCTTCGAGGACGAAGGCTGGCGCGTGCGCAACGACGGCACCCGCTTCTGGGCCAACGTCGTCATCAGCGCCCTCTACGACGACACCGGGAAGGTGCGTGCCTACCTCAAGATCACCCGCGACCTCACCGAGCGCAAGGCCGCCGAGGAGGCGCTGCGGCAGAGCGAGGAGAAGCTGCGGCTGCTCGTCGAGGGCGTCAGCGACCACGCGATCTTCATGCTCGATGCCGACGGCAAGGTGGCCACCTGGAACACCGGCGCCCAGCGGCTCAAGGGCTACCGGGCCGACGAGATCATCGGCCGCCACTTCTCGACCTTCTACCCGGCGGAGGCGCGGGCGCGCCGCTGGCCGCAGCAGGAGCTCGAGCTGGCGTCCCGCGACGGCCGCTTCGAGGACGAGGGGTGGCGGCTGCGCAAGGACGGCAGCCGCTTCTGGGCCAACGTCGTCATCAGCGCGCTGCGCGACGCCGACGGCAAGCTGCAGGGCTTCGCCAAGGTCACCCGCGACCTCACCGAGCGCCGCGAGGCCGAGGAGAACCTGCGCGCCGCCTACGGCGACCTCGAGCGCCGCGTCCAGGAACGCACCCGCGAGCTCGCCGACGCCAACAGCGCGCTGCGCGACGAGGTCGACCAGCGCCGGCGGCTGCAGGAGGAGCGCGAGCGGCTCGCCGACCAGCTGCGCCAGCGCGTCGGCGAGCTCGCCGCCAGCGACCGCCACAAGGACGAGTTCCTCGCCATGCTCGGCCACGAGCTGCGCAACCCGCTGGCGCCCATCCGCAACGGGCTCGAGATCTTGAAGCTCGAGGGCGCTCCGCCGTCGTCGCGCGACCAGGCCAAGGCCCTCATCGAACGCCAGGTCGAGCATCTCGTGCGGCTGGTCGACGACCTGCTCGACGTCTCGCGCATCATGCAGGGCAAGATCGAGCTGCGCCACGAGCGCATCCTGTTCTCCTCGGTGGTCGAGCGCGCCATCGAGACGGCGCAGCCGATCATCGACGCCCGCGGCCACGAGCTGCGCGTGTCGCTTCCGGCGCAGCCGGTGTGGCTGCACGGCGACCTCATCCGCCTGGCACAGGTGCTCAACAACCTGCTGGTCAACGCCGCCAAGTACAGCGAGCGCGCCGGCCGCATCACGCTCACCGCCACCCTCGCTGCCGACCGCCTGCGCATCAGCGTGCGCGACAAGGGCATCGGCATCAGCCCCGAGCTGCTGCCCAAGATATTCGACTTCTTCGTCCAGGGCAGCCGCTCGCTCGAGCGCTCGCAGGGTGGCCTCGGCATCGGACTGACGCTGGTCAAACGCCTCGTCGAGATGCACGGCGGCAACGTCACCGCCCACAGCGCCGGCCTCGGCAAGGGCAGCGAGCTCGTCGTCGACCTGCCGCTGCCCGACCAGAGCGAGGCAGCCGAGGGTCACAACGGCGTCGTCACGGCGGCCGCCGTCGGCGGCCAGCGGCGGCGCGTGCTCATCGTCGACGACAACGTCGACGCCGCGGAGTCGGCGGCGGCCCTGCTCGGCATCTGGGGACACGAGGTGCGCACCGTGCACGACGGCCTCTCAGTGGTGCGCAACGTCGCGGAATTCCAGCCCGAGATCGTCCTCCTCGACATCGGCCTGCCGGGCAAGAACGGCTACGAGGTGGCGCGCGAGCTGCGCCGCCTCCCCGACTCGCCGGTGCGCCTCCTCGCCGCGATGACCGGCTACGGCCAGGAGCAGGACCGCCAGCGCTCCGCCGAGGCCGGCTTCGACGTACACCTGACCAAGCCGCTGGACCTCGAGCAGCTGCGCGAGCTCCTGGTGGGCGGCAAGGCCGCGGATGCGAAGGGCTGAACGGAGGGCCAACGAGGGCAAGGGTGGGACCCGGCCCAAGCCCGGGTCCCCACACACCTAACCCGCTATCCTCGCCCGGTCCCCGCTCTCGAGGCCGGCTTCGAAGGCCAGGCTGGCCCGCTCGCAAAGCAGCGAGAAATACGTAAAGCTGGCGAGCAGGCGAATGAAGCCCATGACCAGACCAGCCACCCCCAGCGCGTGGCCATGCAGGGCCCGCGCGAGGTCCGGCAGTGGCAAGCGCCGAAGGCTATTGACCTCGCCGGCGAAGCTGCGCAGATCACTCTGCAGCTCACGGAGGTGACGGTCCAGCAGTCGAAGCCCGGCCCGGGCACCCCCGTCCCGCAGCCGGCTCACGACGTCATCCCAGTAGACCCGCTGCGGCAGGGCGCAACCGTGGGCAGCAAGCTCGCGGTAGATAGCGGCATAGTCGAGGGCGGCGAAGAACCGCTCGCGAGCGATCAGCGGGTCGGCGGCGTCCACTTCCTCGCGCTCGAATAACTCGCTGCGCGTACGCACCAGCCCCTCGCCGATCGAGGTGAGGTGATCGCTGCAGACCGCCAGGCCCGCCAGGCCGCTTTGCAGGGAAGCATCCGCGCGCTCGGCAGAACCGGCCGAGGCGCTGTCGACGACGTCGTGCAGGTGACGGAAAGCTTCCATCAGCACCGAGTTGGCTTCGTGATAATGGCGGGCGAGGTCGGAGCTACGGCGCTCCAGGTGCTCGCTGAACGAGTTGGTGAAATGGACCGAAAAACCGAGGTAGCACTGAATGGGGAACAGTCCCATGGGATTCTCCTCATTGACGAACGTGGTTGGAATCGAGAAGTGCGAGGGCGCGGCTGTGCGAGGCAGGGCGAGAGTGGGGGTCCTCTGACCCGCGCCTCGGTCGCCCGCTGCGCGCCACCAGCGTGCGCACACCGAGTCATGGCGCGCACGTCGTTGGGACCGACGCTGGACGCACCCGGTCCGCACCCAAAGATCGCGATCTGAGGTGCTGAGCGCCCGTAAGGGCGTGGAAAATCAGCCCCCGAGAGCTTGGAACGCTGCCCAGGCAGTCGGCAGGCGAAGACCAGGCTCGCGTGCACGGAGCAACGTCAATTGAGCCGCCCGCAACGCCTCCGCCGGCTTCAGTCCGCGGCTGACGCCGGAGTGGAAGGCGGTCATCAGCTCGACCGTGCTGCCATCCGACACCGGCCAGAGACTCGCAACGACCGACGGCACACGAGCGCCCAGGAAGGCGCGAGCCAGACTGAGCGTTCCCGTGCTGGCGCTCTCCGCGCCACTTCCCGTGCTGCAGCCGGCGAGCACGACCAGTCGCGTGCTCGCGAAGCGTTTGGGCGTCAGCTCGAAAGCGAACACGGCACCGGGTTCCGTGCTGCCTGGCGCACGTGCGAGCGCCAGGCTCGAGCGTGAAGGATCGACCCGATTGACCAGCGCGTGGCCCGCAAAATGGACCACGTCGTAGCTGGTCGCCCGAGCCAGCAACGCATCCCGGGTTGCTCGCTCTCCGAGGAGAAGGTCCCGTCGCGAATAGAGCTGCGCGACCCGGCGGGCCTCGTCGGCAGCAGCCGGTAGTGCCGGCAGCTGCGGATACAGCTCGAGATCCGGCCGCGGGTCGCCGAGCGCGAGAATGCTCGGTTGTCGAGCCTCCAGCTGCCGCGCTCGCGCCTGGGCAGCGACGAAGATCGTGGCGCTCGGAGCGACCTGGACGACCTGTTGTTCGACGAGAAAGCGATCGCTGCGGGGATCCACGAGGGCGGCGAACGGCAGTTGATCGAGAGGGCCGTCGGGGACGATTACGAGCTGACCGACGTCGACACCCAGCTGCGCGGGGATCACCAGCTCGCGATAGAGACGGCGGGCTGCCTCTCGCGTTCGCGCTGTCCAGGCCCCCGCCGCCAGGTCCGTCTGCAGCTGCGCTCCCCAAGCAGCCAGCTCGTCGGGGGAAGCTGGGAGCCGAATCAAGACCGCCGCCGCAGAGTCCACCCGCCAAACGAACGCCTCCTTCGCCAGAAGGCAGTAATAAAGGAGCGTGGTTCCAGGCTCCAGCCGCTCCCGCAACGCTGTCAGAGTCGACGTTCCATTCTCTGTCGAGAACGAGGCGCTTGGTGATGGTGGGCCGCCGGTAACCAGAGCAGTTCGGCCTGATCGCGCGTGTTCGGCGACCGCAAAGGCTCGATCAGGGTGGTTTGCGGCGAGCTCGATGGAGACGAGCTCGTCGAAGAGTGCATCGGCACCCGAGAGCCGTTCCGACCATAGGCTTTGCACCGGATCGCTCGAGGGCAAACGCGTCAACCACTCGATGCCCTCGTCGAGGTCGGCTGCGGCCCGGCTCGTCTCGCCGAGGCGCCGATACGTCCGAGCTCGCTCCAGCAACAAGCCCGGCAAGCGAAAGTCCGGTCCGTTCTTGCGTGCCCGCTCGATCGCGGCGGACAGAGAGGCCACTGCGGTCGGCCCTTCCTCGGTAACCAAGCCGTTCGCGGTTTGCAGCTCCGCAGCAAGCCGTTGTCGCACCGCGAGGTCGTCGACCTGCCACATCCAGGCGGTACCCGCGGCCAGCGCTGTACGCGCGCGCTCACGTTGGCCCAGCTTGAGATCGATGCGGGATCGCCAGAGTTCCAGCTCGGCTGCCTTGCGCGGCTCCCACGGCACCGCCGAGGCGGACAGTTCGCCGAGCAACTCCGACCCAACGCGCGGACGCTGTTCGAGAAAGGCGGTGCCGGTTGCCGGTCCCAGCAGCAGCACAAAGCGGCGCTCGGGGTGTGTGATGTCGGGCAGCGCCGCAAGCACCCGGCGGCGGTCCCCCCACGCCCGGGGCAGGTCGCCGAACAGCGCGCGAGCATCGCCCAGGACGAAATGGAGCCACACGGCGTGATCCGCTTCGCCCAAGTGCTCGAACCCGTCAAGGGCTTCCTCGAGGAGCGCCAGTGCCGCGGGCTCGCCGCGACGGAGACGCAGCAGGCCGCGCAACCAAGCAAGATGTGCGCGCAACGGTTCATCGCCTTGGACACGCGCCACCCAAGCGTCGAGCTGGCTCGCTAGAGCGTCATCCGGACCGCGTCGATAAGACTCGCAAGCCAGCGCCGAGACGGCAGCCCAAGCATGCGCCGCCGAGGACTCCGGCAACTCGCTCAGTGCAGTGCCGAACGCCGTCGCCGCCTCGCCGATACGCACTGATTCGAGCGCTTCCAGCCCGCTTGCCAGAGCCTGGTGTCCACGGGCGAACCGCTCGGTATCGCTGCCCGCGCGCTCGATCTCGACGACCTGACGTAGTAGCGATCCATCGTCCGTCTGGCGCTGCCATTCCTCCGCCAAGCGCCGAGCTGAGTCGAGGCGCCTGGTGGCTTCGAGCGGGTCCCCTTCGGCGACCGCTTCGCCCCATGCCGGGAGCAGGTCGAGCTCGAAGGCCTCGCGCGCTTCCTGGCGATGAGCGCGCACCAGCCGATCGAGCGCCGTGTCCTGCGCGGCAGCGGCGCCGACGATGTCCACGCGCAGCTTGGCGGCGAGCGGCGCGGAATCGCCGCGAGAAGAGAGCTGTTCCAACCGCTGCCGAGCCTCGGCTGCCCAGTGCGAATGCGAGTCGAGCTCCAAGTAGCGCTGCCATGCCCGCGTTGCCTGGGCCGGCAGCGGCAGCAACTCGAGCACGAGGGCGCGGTTGAAGCATGCGTCGAGCAGATCGGGCTCGATGTCCAGCGCCCGGTCGACTAATTCGAGCGCCTCTGCCAGGTCGTTTCCGTCGTCGTTGTCCACGCCACGTGCGAGATGAGCTGCGGCAAGATCGTTGAGCGCGGCGGCATCGCCTGGCGCGGCGGCTACGGCCCGCTCCAGGGTGTGCAGCCCTTGATCTGTGTGACCGGCGACGAAGTAGGCGCTACCGAGCCGCTGGAGCTGCTGCGCGTTTGGCGCATCGCCAGCCGCGGCCGCAGCATCGTCGACGAGCTTGAGATAACGCCACGACCCCGGCCGCGCCGGGGCCGTCGTTCCAGCAGTGCGCACGCGATCTACGGGTTGCGGCTTCCAGTCGTCGCCCGCGAAACGGGAGAGCACGGGACGCCGCTCGATGAGTCCAGCCTCGACACCGACAACATGGCCTTCGCTCGCAGCGTTGAGCCTGCTGAGCATCACCCATCCGGTCACACCCACACCGAGAACGAGCGCCGCAGCGGCCACCCAGCTCCGGAAAGATCGCCCAGAGATCGACGTGAGGAGCTGTCTACGCGACGGCGGTTTCGCTGCCGCAGCCTCCCCCTCCCGGGCGACCGCCAGACAGCTGACGCTGTCGGCGAAGACGCGCCAGCAGGTCTCGCAGCCGGCGAAGTGCTCCTCGAGCGCCCGCCGCTCTTCCTCGAAGAGGCGGTCGTCCAGGTAGGCGGCGATGCGAGCAGAGTCAGGGCAGCGCGACATGGGGTGGGTCAGCTCGGGACCTGGTCGTCGATCGAGTCGTCGATCTCGTCGTCGATCGGGAGCTCGCCGATTCCTTTAGACGGACGCGAAGGGCCAGGTTCCCCCTCTGGACGCAAATCCAGCCGCGCTGCGGCCGCGATCAGGGACGCCGTGTGACGATCTTCACAGGCCGCTTCCGTCAGCTTCCGTAGGAGGGCCCGCCGCAGCTCGCCGACGCGCCGCCGCAGCTCGGGCTGCTCCGCCACCATGACGCCGCGCAGGCTCGACAATGGCAGCTGCTCGCCGAAGCGCAGGCGGAGCAGGATGCGGTCGCGCGGCGGCAGCGCGCGCAGGAACGCCAGCGCCGTCGCCACCGCCGGCCGCGGCGGCCCCTCGGGCACGAGATCCGTGCGCTCCTCGCGGACTTCGCGCACCTGCCAGCCCGCGGTGAGCTCGCGCACCAGCCGCACGACGACGACGAGCAGGTAGGTCGCGAAGCTCGACCGGCCGCTGAACGACTGCAGCAGTCTGTAGTCGTCGCTGGCGATGCGCGCGCGTACGACGCGCCGCAGCGCGCGGCTCTCACCCGGCGCCAGGTGATAACGGCTGAGCAGCTCCGTCGTGATCTTGCTCAGCAGGCCGCGTTCGCGCTGCAACAGCTCGCGCGGATCGGGCCGCGCGGAGCGGCCCGGCCTCCGGTCACGGACGCGTTTGGGGTGAGGCTTGGAGCGCACGAATGCGCTCGCACTGTAGCAAAGCCGCTCGCCTGTTACTCGTAGACCATCCACAAAGGCCCAGGGAACAGCCACGACAGCCCCTCGCGCAGGCGGTCGCGCCAGTTCTCCCAGTTGTGCCCGTCGCGGGCCTCGACGAAGCGCACGTCCATGCCGGTGCGCTGCAGCAGCGGCACCAGCGAGCGGTTCTCGTAGATGAGCGACTCGTAGACCCCGCAGGAGACGAAGATCTTGTCGACCGGCTTGCCCGGCGCGGCACGGAAGGCGTTGACGAACTCCACCACCGGTTTGAAGGCGGGGCCGCGCTCGCTCTCGCCGATGTCGGTGAAAGCGAACGAGCCCGACTGCAGCAGCAGCCGCCCGTAGAAGCCGGGGTGGTACCACGCCGTCGACAGCGACGCCACCGCCCCGAAGCTGGCGCCGAGCAGGCACCGCCCCGCCGGGTTGCCGAGCAGCGGGAACTTCTTCTCCAGCCAGGGCACCAGGTCCTCGGTGACGAAGCGCGCGTGCGTCTTGTCGCCGGCGTACTCGTGCAGCCGGTCGGGCGACTGCGTCAGCGCCACCAGGAGCTGCGGCACTTCGAGCCGGTGGATGAGGTTGTCGAGCACCGCCTTCAGGCTCGCGTAGCGCACGAAGTCGATGCCGTCGTGCGCCACCACCAGCGCCAGCCGGCGGCTGGGCCGCATGCGCGCCGGCAGGTAGAGCACGACGTCGCGCTTGCCGCCGAACGCGCGCGTCGGCACCTTCACCGATTCCAGCCGCCCGGGCCGCGCCTCGGCATCCTCGCGCGCCCAATCCGGCGTCTCGTACCCCGCGGCCTGGCAGACCGAGTTGGCGCCGAAGGGATCGCGCGCCGTGTGCGGGTTGAGCGGGTCGAGGATCCAGTGCCGCTCGCCGCCCTGGACGACTTCGATCTTGTACTCGATGCGCGAGCCCGGCGGCACCTCTTCGACGACGTACCAGAGATCGGTATCGTCGACGCGTTTCATCGGCCGCGACGACGGCAGCCCGTAGATGAAGTGGCGCAGCCGCACCTTTTCGGCGGCGCCGCGATAGACGAACGTAGTCGAGCTGCCTTCCACCAGCGGGAAGGTGTGCTCGGCGATGAAGCGCTGGATGGCTTCACCACCCGGCGGCTTGGCGTGCAGCAGCTCCTGGATGGCCAGCGCCATCAGGCCGCCAGCTCCTCGACGCCGCCGTCGGGGAGCAGCCGCCGCGAGCCGTCGCCGCCGCCAGGCACCCAGCGGCCGTCGACCCAGCGCAGGATGGCGCCGTCGTCCATCGCCACGCAGGCGAGGTCGCCGAAGCGGCGCGCGAAGAGGCCGACCTTGAGCGGGTCGTCGAGCATGAGGCGGCGCTTGGCGTGCGGCAGTGGCAGCAGGCCGGTGAAGATGCCCAGCCCGGCCTCGAGCACCTCGGCGTTGCCGGCACCCTGCGGCGGGTGGTCGTGGAAGAGCACCAGCCGTTCGCCGAGCACCATGGCGCCGCCCGACCAGGCGAACACCGCCTTGCCCTCGATCATCTCGGCGATGCCGAAGAGCCGCAGCCGGTTGAGCAGCAAGGCGACGTGGCCGCCGGCCACCGCGAAGGCGGAACAACCCGCGAGCAGCTCCGCGAGCTGCTCGCGATGGCGCACCACGGCCGGTCGTTGCAGCGGCTTGATCGTCGCGTCGAGCTCGGCGTGCACGGCGCGCACGCGTTCGAGGTGCACCTTGTCGAGCTCGCGGATGTGCGCCACCGCCGCCTCGCGCTCGGGGTTGACCACTTCGGGATCGCCGCGCCGCGTGTGCAGCGCCCGCGCCGCCTCCATCGCGTGGTCGAGGCGCAGCCGATAGAGCTCCTGCATCCGCTGCAGCCGCTCTTGCCGCTGGCGATGCGCGCGGGCCAGCGTGCGGTCCTTGCGGAAGACCTCTTCGGCGCGCGCGTAGAGGCGCAGGTTCACGACGTGGCCGCCGAGGTGCTCGCGCAGCTCGTCGACCTCTTCCTCGCGCTCCTGCCAGCCGGCGGTCACCACCGCCACGTCGCCTTCGACGCCGCCGCCGCGCACCGCGCCGGCCAGCGTCGGCGTCAGCCGCTGCGGGCCGAGCAGCGTGACCGTTCTGTTAGGATGTGCGGCCATTCGCGGCGGGCAATCCTAGACCATGCATGTCATCTTCGTAGAGCCGCGCTTTCCCAACAACCAGCGGCAGTTCGTGCGCGGGTTGGTGGAAGCGGGCGCGCGCGTCACCGGCATCGGCGAGGTGCCGGTGGAGGCCCTCGGACCGGACCTCCACAAGTGGCTCTCGGGCTACGAGCAGATCCCCAACGTCTGCGACGAGAGTCGGCTTTACGACGCCGTGCGCCGCGTGCAGCAACGGGGCTGGGTGGATCGTCTCGAGTCCACCGTCGAGGCGCACATCATGACCGCGGCGAAGGTGCGAGAGGCCTGCGGCATCCCCGGCACTTCCGTAAAGACCGCCTGGCTCTGCCGCGACAAGCCGGCGATGAAGGAAGCGCTGCGTGAGGCCGGCATTCCCACCGCGCAGTCGACCGGCGCCGACACTCCCGACGAGGCCTGGGCGTTCGCGCGCCGCGTCGGCTTCCCGCTCATCGTCAAGCCGCGCAGCGCGGCCGGCGCCGCCGGCACCTGGCGCGTCGCCGACGAGAGCCAGCTGCAATCGGTGATCGCCGAGAGCGGACTCGAGCGCGGCCACCCCGTCGCGATAGAAGAGTTCATCGAAGGCCACGAAGGCTTCTTCGACACCCTCGCCGTGGGCGGCCACGTCGTCCACCACTTCATCTCGCACTATTACCCCAACGTGCTCGAGGCGATGCGGACGCGCTGGATCTCGCCCATCCTGCTCACCACCAACCGCGTCGACTCCGACGGCTACGCCGAGCTCGGCGAGATGGGCGAGAAGGTGCTGCAGGCGCTCGGCATCGGCACCTCGGCGACGCACATGGAGTGGTTCTACGGCCCCAAGGGCCTCAAGTTCAGCGAGATCGGCTGCCGCCCGCCGGGCGTCGGCGTGTGGGACCTCTATGCCGCCGCCAACGACTTCGACATCTACCGCGAGTGGGGCAGCCTCATCGCCAACGGCGAGCCGTCGCAGCGGCCGAGCCGCCGCTTCGCCGCCGGCATGATCAACCTGCGCCCAGACCGCGACGGCCGCATCGCCGGCTACGACGGGCTCGAGAAGGTGCAGCGCGAGCTCGGCGAGCACATCCTCGACGGCCACTTCCCGCCGCCCGGCAGCCCGACGCAGCCGGTCGAGGCGGGCTACATGGCCAACGCCTGGATGCGCATGCGGCACCCCGACTACGATCAGCTCCGGCAGATGCTCGAGTACGTCGGCCGCACCGTCCGCGTACGAGCCAATTAGCGGCGCGCCCGCGCCCTTCCGTGATTCACATCCAGGAGAGCTCCTCGTAATGCAAATCTGCGTCGTCGGTACCGGCTACGTCGGCCTCGTCACCGGGGCGTGCCTGGCCGATTTCGGCATGGAAGTGACCTGCGTCGACAAGGTCGCCGCGAAGGTCGAGATGCTCCAGCGCGGCGAGATGCCGATCTACGAGCCGGGGCTCGAAGCGCTGGTGCACCGCAACGTCGAAGCCGGGCGTCTCCACTTCACGACCGACCTGCCGAGCGCCGTCGAGACGGCGCTGGCGGTGTTCATCGCCGTCGGCACGCCGCCGAAGGCCGACGGCTCGGCGGATCTTTCGTACGTGGTGCAGGTGGCCGAGGCGATCGCCGACCACACCAAGGGCTACAAGGTGGTGGTCACCAAGTCGACGGTGCCGGTGGGCACCGGCGCGCTGATCGAGAAGATCCTCCGCGAGCGCACCGGCGGCCGCGTGTCGTTCTCGGTGGTCAGCAACCCCGAGTTCCTGCGCGAGGGCTCGGCGATCGAAGACTTCATGAAGCCCGACCGCGTCGTCATCGGCGCCCGCGAGGCGCGTGCGGTCGAGATCATGCGCGAGGTCTACTCGCCGCTCGAGACGCTCGAGGTGCCCTTCGTCGTCACCAACGTCGAGACCTCCGAGCTCATCAAGTACGCCAGCAACGCCTTCCTCGCCACCAAGATCACCTTCATCAACGAGGTGGCGGCGCTGTGCGAGCGGCTGGGCGCCGACGTCATCCAGGTGGCGCGCGGCATGGGCCTCGACCAGCGCATCGGACCGCAGTTCCTCCACCCGGGCCCGGGCTACGGCGGCTCCTGTTTCCCCAAGGACACCGAGGCGCTGGTCGAGATCGCCCGCGCCGCCGACATGCGCTTCGAGATCGTCGAGTCGGTCGTGCGCGTCAACGAGCAGATGCAGCAGCGCGCCGTCGGCAAGGTGGTCGAGGCTCTCGCCGGCGAGCCGCGCGGCCGCACGGTTGCGGTGCTCGGCCTCTCCTTCAAGCCCGGCACCGACGACATCCGCGAGTCGCCGGCGATGACCGTCGTGCGCGGCCTGCTCGACCGCGGCGCGCGCGTGCGCGCCTTCGACCCGGTGGCGATGGACCTGGCGCGGCGCGAGCTGACCGGTCCCTCCGCGGACGGCATCACTTATTGCGAAGACCCGTACGACGCCGCCAAGGGCGCGGAAGTGCTGGTGCTCGCCACCGAGTGGAACGAGTTCCGCCTTCTCGACCTCGACCGCTTGGGCCGCCAGCTCGCCAGCCCCATCGTCGTCGACCTGCGCAACGTCTGGGACCCCGCGAAGATGAAGGAGCGCGGCTTCGCCTACACCTGTGTCGGCCGCGCGGCCGAAGCGCTGGTCACGGCGTAGCGGCAGGACTCTAAGGAAGGGGTGAGGCTTTGGCTCCAGCACCCGCACAGGTAAAGGTGCGCATTCAGGCGCGCGACGGAAAGATCCTCGGGCCGGCGAAGACCGTGGGGCAGCCCGTGCTCTCGGTGCGCAACATCCTCACCGGCGAAAGGTTGATCACGCGCCAGGACATCGACCACCAGTCGTCGGGAACGGTAATGCCGCTGTCGCCGTTCAGCGACACTTTTTCGCGCAACGCCATCGTCGTCCAGCCACCGCCGCTCGAGCCTCCGCCGCCGGTCAACCCACCGTTCCCGAAGCCGGGGCCGTATTGGTTGCAGCCGCCGGTCGGGGAAGGCGAGCTGATCGTGTCGCTGCCGCTCACCGAGCCGTCGTTGCTCGAGTTCACGGCCATCGCGTTCGCCCCCGACCAGGTCTACGCGTCGGCGACGATGTGGGTGATGCCGGGCATGCAGCTGCTCGCCGATCCCGGCCTCGTGCTGACCATCGCCGGCCTGTACACCACGGTCCAGACGTCCGTCATGGGGAGCTCGGTCAAGGTCACGGCGACCGTGACGATGATGTGCGGCTGCCCGATCACGGTGGCGCCGCCGCACCAGCCGCCCCCGGACGAGGAGCTTTACTGGCCGGCAACGGAGTTCGAGGTGACGGCGCAGTTCCGCATCGGCGAGCAGGAGTCTCCTCCCATCGCGCTGCCTTTCGAGACCACCAACACGTTCTCGCGCACGGTGCAGCTCGCGCCCGGGACCTACGAAGTGTCCGTGGTGGCGGTGCAGCCGAAAGAGACCAACGTCGGGTTCGCCCGCACGCAGGTCGTGGTGAGGTAGGTGGCCCTGACCTCGATCGGCTCGACAGCGCACGCTTGAACCCTCACCTCGGACAGCTCGCGGCGCTCGGCGCCGCCTCCTGCTGGTCGATCTCGGCTCTGGCGTTCGAAGAGGCCGGCAAGCGTGTCGGCTCCTTCGCCGTCAACGTCGTGCGCCTCGCCCTCGCGGCGAGCCTGCTGGCACTCGTCGGCGGGGTGACGCGCGGCCTGCCGCTGCCCGCCGACGCCTCGGCGCACGCCTGGCTGTGGCTGGGCATCTCCGGGCTCGTCGGCTTCACCTTCGGCGACCTCTGCCAGTTCCGCGCCTTCGTGCTGCTCGGGCCGTGCCTGACCACTCTGATCATGGGCCTGGGGCCG
The DNA here is from genome assembly GCA_036005845.1 of Thermoanaerobaculia bacterium. Classification (GTDB taxonomy): domain Bacteria; phylum Acidobacteriota; class Thermoanaerobaculia; order Multivoradales; family JAIOJS01; genus DASYQD01. The sequence goes on from DASYQD010000175.1 coordinate 60,940, forward strand.
CCGCTGACGGCGCTCATCGGCTGGCTGCTGCTCGGCGAGGTGCTGCGCTGGCGGCAGCTCCTCGCCATGGCCGCGATCCTCGCCGGCATCGCTTGGGCGGTCGGCGCGCGGGCATCGACCCGCGACGGCTCGCATCCGCGCGCGGCGGGATTGGTCCTCGCCGCCGGCGGCGCGCTCGGCCAGGCGGGCGGGCTCGTGCTGTCGAAGATCGGCATGGGCGACTACGACCCGTTCGCCGCCAGCGAGGTGCGCATCCTCGCCGGGCTCGGCGGCTACGTCGCCCTGACGACGCTCCTGCGCTGGTGGCCGCGGGTGAGCGCCGCCGTCGACAACCGCCCCGGCCTTGCCTTCACGGCGCTCGGCGCCTTCTTCGGCCCCTTCCTCGGCGTCACCCTCTCCCTCGTCGCCGTCCGCCACACTCTGACCGGCGTCGCCGCGAGCCTCATGGCGACGACGCCGCTGCTCATCATCCCGCTCGTCGTCGTGCTGCGGCGCGAGCGCGTCGGCGTGGCCGGCGTCGGCGGTGCGCTGCTGGTCGTGCTCGGAGTGGCGCTGCTCTTCGTTTGACGGTCGGCGGAGCACTGGCGCATCGACGCGCTGTGGATCCGCCAGCGCCGCTGCTCCTCGCCGGCGCCCTCCACTTCCGAGCGGCGCAGCGTGTAGGTGCCGTTGAAGCACTCGGTTTCGCCGCGGCGCGTGCGGGCGCGGACGGTGACCGGCACTTCGACGTAGCGCGAGCCCGCGGCGCCCTCCACCCGCCCGGGCGGTCCGACACTCGCTTCGACCTGCGCCGTCTCCGCGTAGCCGTCGCGGAATTGGTCGAACGTCTGTCCGCTCGCGCGGCCGGCATTGGACCAGAGCCGGTAGGCTTCCTCGTAGCGGTGCGCGGCGATCGCTTCGTAGTAGGCGCGCAGTACGGCCGTTGCCGCTTCGGGCGTCGTCTCGTCGCTCGGATTGGGCGCCGTCGGCGTGGCCGCGATGGAGGGCAGCGGCGCCTCCGCTGTCGGCCGCGGCGCTGGCGATGCGCCGCCGGCCGCGGACGGAGAGGACGCGGCCGGAAGAGGACCGGAAGTCACCGGTGCGGGGCGGCATCCCGAGAGCGGAAGGGCCAGGCTCAACGTTGCGGTCGCGAGCAGCGCGTTGGCAAGGCGGCACGGCAGGCAGGCCGCCCGTCGGGCGAGGAGATCGCGGCGCGTCATGACCGTCACGCCTGCAAGGCCGGCGCCTTCGGATCGCCCGGCGCCCGGCCACGACGCGCACAACCCAAGCCGCTCAGGCCGGGATCGCCGTAACGAAACGCCGCGTCATTCGTATCTCGCCTGGGGATCGCTCGTAAACCGCGCCGTGGAACGGCCGCGCGCCGGCTACGATTCGGCCGTGGCCAACCGACAGGAGAAGGCATGAAGACCCTCCGCTACGCCGTCCGCTCGCTGAAGAAGTCGCCCGGGTTCACCGCCGTCGCGGTGGTGGCGCTGGCCCTCGGCATCGGCGCCAACACCGCCATCTTCAGCCTCGTCGAGGCGATCTTCCTGCAGCCGCTGCCTTACGAACATTCCGAGCGGCTGGTGCAGGTCAACTCCTCGGCACCCGACCAGGGAATCCAGCAGGCCGGCCTGTCGTGGCCTCGCCTCGAGGTCCTCCGCGAGCGGCAGCAGGTGTTCAGCGACGTCTCGGTGTCGATCCCCACCGCCTACACGGTCACCGGCCTGGGCGACCCCGAGCAGCAGCAGTCGCTGATGGTGTCGAGGAACTACTTCCCGCTGCTCGGCGTCAAGCCCGCCGTCGGCCGCACGTTCGTTGCCGACGAGGAGAAGCCGGGCGGACCGGCGGTGGTGATGCTTTCGAACGGCTTCTGGCAATCCCACTTCGGCGGCCGGCCCGACGTGGTCGGCAAGACGATCACGCTCGACGGCAAGGCCCACGAGATCGTCGGCGTGCTGCCCGCCACCGTCGGGACCTTCCCGCTCGCCGGCACCCAGCTCTTCACCGCGCGGCCGTTCGAGGCGCCGTTCCTCAACCGCAAGCAGATCGACGACGGCGGCTTCTTCTTCAACGTCATCGGCCGCCTGCGCCCCGGCGTCGAGCTCGCCCAGGCGCGCGCCGAGATGGACGTCATCGAGAAGAGCTACGCCCAAACCCACGCCAGCAACGTCGACGCCAAGTCGAAGCTCACCGCCAACCTCCTGCTCGACAACCTGGTCGGCAACGAGCGCGGCAAGTACGCGACGCTGTTCGGCGCCGTCGTCGCCGTGCTGCTGATCGCCTGCGCCAACGTGGCGAACCTGGTGCTGGCGCGTTTCGCCAGACGCCGCCGCGAGATCGGCATCCGCGTGTCGCTGGGTGCGCGCCGCGGCCACATCGTCCTGCAGCTCCTCGCCGAGAGCCTGCTGCTCGCGCTCACCGGCGCCGTGCTCGGTCTGGGGCTCGCGTGGGCGAGCCTGCGCATCGTCACGCGCATCGGCGAGAACGTCATCCCGCGCGCCGACAGCATCGGGCTCAACCCGACGGTGCTCGCTTTCACCCTCGGCGTCGCGCTCGTCACCGGGCTGGCGCTCGGCCTGCTGACCGCGTTCAACACGCCGATGCGTTCGCTCGCCGCGACGGTCGGCGATGCCAGCCGCGGCTCGATCGCCGATCGCCGCCGCAACCGCGCGCACTCGGTGCTGCTGGTGGCCGAGATCGCGGCGTCGTTCGTGCTCCTGGTGGCCACCGGCCTGCTCGTCCGCAGCTTCCTCCAGATCCGCGACGTCAAGCCCGGCTTCCGCTCCGACCACACCTTCGTCGGCTTCATCGCCATTCCCGCCGAGCGCTACCCGTGGCGCGGCGAGTCGACGGTCGCCTTCTACACGCAGCTCTACCACCGCCTCCAGCAAATCCCGGGAGCGAAGCAGGTCGCGCTCTCCGACAATCCGCCGCTGTCGGGCAACAACGGCCAGTCGCCCTACGCGGTGATCGGCCGTCCGCTGCCGCCGGCGCCGGAGCGGCCGCTCGCCATCCGCAACCTCATCAGCCCGGGCCGTTTCGCGCTGCTCGGCATCCCGGTCGTCGAGGGCCGCGACTTCAACGAGCACGATGGGCCGAACGGCCAGCAGGTGATCATCATCAACCAGTCGATGGCGAAGCAGCTCTTCCCCAACGAGAGCCCGCTCGGCCACACGCTGGTCACCGGCATGATGGGGCTCGAGGCCGAGATCGTCGGCGTCGTCGCCGACACGCATACCGCGGGCCTCGCCGCGCCGCCGGGGCCGGAGATGTACTACCCGGTGCTGCAACGGCCGGAGCAGTTCCAGGGCATCCTCGTCCGCACCGACGGCGACCCGTTGGCGCTCACCGCCAGCGTCCGGGCGGCAGTCGCCGACGTCGATCCGGCGGTGGCGCTCACCAATCCGGGCACCCTCCAGCAGCTCGTCGACCAGTCGATGGCCGACCGCAAGCTGACGATGAACCTGCTGCTCGCCTTCGCCGGCCTCGCGCTCTTGCTGGCGAGCCTCGGCGTCTACAGCGTGATGGCGTACTCGGTGGCGCAGCGCAACGCCGAGATCGGCGTCCGCATGGCGATCGGCGCTTCGGCCGAGACGGTGCAGAAGATGGTGCTCAGCCACGGCATGAAGCTGGCCGGCGTCGGCCTCGGCATCGGCCTCGTCGCGGCGCTCGCGCTGACGCGCCTGATGGCCGCGATGCTGTTCGACGTCGGCGCGCGCGACCCGATCGTCTACCTCTCGATCGGCGCGCTGTTGTGCGGCGTCGCGGCGCTGGCGTGCTGGCTGCCGTCGCGGCGCGCGGCACGCGTCGATCCCGTGCGGGCGCTGCAGATGACCTGAGCGCCCGCGCTCAGCCGTGGACGGTGGGCTCGACGCCGGCGCGGATTTGCAGCTCGCCCTCGAAAGCGAGCCAGCCCTGCCAGCGCTCGGCGAGCTCGGCTGCGGGCACGTCGCGGGCGGCAAGGCGGTGGAAGAGCTCCCAATGGCGCTGCTCGGCCGGACCGAGGTCGTCGAGCAGCCGCGCGACGTCGGCGTCGTCGATCACCGCCAGCAGGCGCGTGAAGCGCTCGCAGCTGCGCGCCTCGACGAGAGCGCCGAAGAGCAGGCGGTCGACCTTCGTCCAGGGCTCGCGGCCGGCGACGATGCGCCCGCGCAGCGCCTGCACCCAGCGGTTGGGGCGGCGTCCCGCCGTCGGATAGCCGCGGCGGTGGAGGATGCGGACGACGCGCCGGAAGTGCTGCACCTCCTCCATCGCCAGCGCCGCGGCCTGCTCGACCAGCTCATGGTCCTCGGGATAGTGCGCCGCGAGCGACAGCGCGAAGGCCGCCACCTGCTGCTCGCAGACCGCGTGGTCGGCGAGGAAGGCCGGCAGCTGCGCGGCCGCCAGCGCCGCCCAAGACTCGCGCGTTGGCACCCTGAGCGGCAGCGCGGCGAGGACGGCGGCGATCGCCTCGGAATCGGTGCGCGGCGTCCTGCGCGGAGGCACGGCGGATTCTAAACATCCGCTACCGCAGCCTGGACCGTCTCGGCGGCCGTCGCAGCTACTATCGCGCTGTGAGCGCAGCGGATCGATCTGCCGTCGAGACGAATACGACGCCCGAGGCCGTACGGCTCGACGTCTGGCTCGACGTCGCCTGCCTGTTCAAGACACGCTCGCAGGCGACGACCGCCTGCAAGGCCGGCAAGGTCGACGTGAACGGCCAACCGGGCAAACCGCATCGCCTGGTGCGCGCCGGCGACGAGCTGCGCATCTCGCGCACCGGCCAGAAACAAATCGTCGTCGTGCGCGGCGTCGCCGAGCACCATCTGCCGAAGGCCGAGGCGCGGCAACTCTACGAGGACCGCACGCCGCCGCCGTCGCCGGAAGAGTTGGAGCTCAAGCGTCTCATGCGCCAAGCGGGGATCCGGCCGCCGACGAAGGCCCCCGACAAGCGCGAGCGCCGGCAACTGCGGCGGATGAAAGAGGAGCGCGAGCTCTAGCAGCGTCGCGGTCGCTTCCGGCTCGGCGCATGCATAGGATCGCGCCGCGCATGGACGAGCCGGCTGCCGAACCACAGTCCCCGCCGCCGGGCTGGCAGGCAAAGGTTCGTCGCTGGTGGGAGACGTGGATCTGGCGGCCGGCGCCGCCGGATCTCCAGCGGCGGCCGCGACGAGGCGCCGCCGCGCGCGCGGCCGACAACGACCGGGAGGACGAAGGCTCGCTCGGCGAAGAGGAAGCGGCCGCCCCTGCCCCACCGCCGCTCGCCGGCACGGTCCACCTCATCCCGATCTCGCACCTCGACACGCAGTGGCGTTGGACCGTCCGCGAGAGCGCCGCCACGCTGCTGCCCAAGACGGTGAGCGAGAACGCCGCCGCGTTCGAGGCCTTCCCCGCCTACCGCGTCAACTTCGACGGCGCCTTCCGCTACCGCCTGCTCGCCGAGCACCACCCGCAGCTCTTCGCCGAGGTGCGGCGCTGGGTCGATGCCGGCCGCTGGTGCGTCGCCGGCGCGACGTGGGACGCGATGGACGTCAACCTGCCGGCGCCCGAATCGCTGGTGCGCCACGTCCTTTACGGCCGGCGCTGGTTTCGCGCACACCTCGGCCGCGATCCGCGCGACCTCTTCCTGCCCGATTGCTTCGGCTTCGGCGCGCAGGTGCCGATCGTCGCCGCGCACTGCGGCCTCGTCGGCTTCGCCACCTCGAAGCTGCGGCGGTTCGAGGACGTGCGCGTGGCGTTCGGCGTGCCCTTCCCGCTCGGCTGGTGGCAGGGCATGGATGGCTCGCGGCTGCTCGCCGTGCTCGACCCCGGCGGCTACGGCGAGCCGCTCGACACGCCGCCGGCCAAGGATGCCGAGGTCGCGAGCCAGCTGCGGCGGCATCAGACGCTCCTCGGCGAGGGAGTGGCGGTGCGCTTCTTCGGCATCGGCGACCGCGGCGGCGCGCCGCCGCGCCGTTCGCTCGAGACGCTGCAGCAGGCGGTCGCGGCGGAAGGGCCGATCACCACTGTCGCCGCCGGCTCCGACGAAACGTTGCAGCGGCTGGCGCGCGAGCTTCCCGCCGACCGCCTGCCGGTGTGGCGGCGCGAGCTGCTGCTGCGCGAGCATGGTACCGGCTGCTACACGTCGCAGCAGGGCATGAAGCGGTGGAACGCGAGCAACGAGCGTCTCGCCGCGGCGGCCGAGCGCGCCGCCACCGCTGCCGCGTGGCTCGGCGCCGCGGAGTACCCAGCCGAGCGCTTGCGCGGGGCGTGGCAGCGCTTCCTCTCGCACCAGTTCCACGACGACCTGACCGGCACCAGCATCCCCGCCGCCTATCGCATCTCGTGGCACGACGAGGCGATCGCGGCGAGCGCCTTTGCGAGCGTGCTGCGTGGCGCGGTCTCGGCGGTGGCGCGCGGGCTCGACACGCGCGCCGGCGGCACGCCGCTCGTCGTCTTCAACCCGGTGCCGCGGCGGCGGCGCGAGCTGGTGGCGGCGCGCGTGCCCTGGCGCGGCGGCGCCGGCGTGACGGTGGTGGGCCCCGACGGCGAGGCCCTGCCGGCGCAGCTCGAGGACGGGACGGCCGTCGACGCAGGCGCGCTGGTGTCTTTCGAGACCCGCGCCGCCGCAGGCGAGCGCACGGCGCTGGTGCGCTTCCTCGCCGACCTGCCGCCGCTCGGCTTCGCCGTCTTCGACGTGCGCGAGGAGACCGCCCCGGCACCGCCTGTGGTGCGTGATCCCGAGCTGCGCGCCCTGCCGCGCGGGCTCGAGAGCGGCCGCTATCGGCTGCTGGTCGACGCCGCCGGGAACCTGTCGAGCCTCTTCGACCACCAGTTGGGCCGCGACCTGCTCGCCTCGCCGCTGCGCCTCGATCTCTTCGCCGATCGCTCGCCGCGCTTTCCTGCCTGGGAGGTGCGCTGGCAGGACCTCGAGCGCGGCGCCGTCGACAGCGTCGGCGGCCCCGCCACGATGCGCGTGCTCGCCGGCGGACCGGCGGCGGTGGCGCTCGAGGTGCGGCGCGGCCTCGGGCGCTCGCGCTTCGTCGAGACCTATCGGCTATCCGCCGATCCCGCCGCACCGGTCGAGCTCGCGATAGCCGCCGACTGGCGCCAGCGCGGACGGCTGCTCAAGCTCACGCTCAACGCCGCCGCCAGCGCGCGCGACGCGGTGTTCGACGCCGGCGTCGCCGGCGTGGCGCGCGGGCCTGCCGGCCCCGGCCTCTACGAAGTGCCGGCGCAGGCGTGGGCCGATCTCCCCGATGAGAGCGGCGGCTGGGGACTCGCGCTGCTCACCGACCGCGCGGGCGGCTGGGACCACCCGATGAAGCACGTGCTCCGCCGCACGCTGGTGCGCACACCGGCGGTGGGCCGCCGCTTTCGCCACCAGGGTTTCCAGGACCTCGGCCGGCACCGCTGGGAGCTGCGGCTGGCGAGCCACCGCGGCGACTGGCGCGCGGGCGACGTGCCGGCGATGGCCGAGGGGATGCGACATCCGCCGGCGAGCTTCGTCGTCGAGGCGTCGAACGGGCCGCTGGGGCGATCGTGGAGCTTCCTCGAAGTCGAGGGCGGCGAGGTCGCGGCGCTCAAGGAGCACGAAGACGGCGGCGAGTGGGTGCTGCGTCTCTTCGATCCCTGCGGCCGCGGCGGCCGCGCGCGCGTCACGTTCGCGGCGGCAGTCGAGAGCAGCCGCGAGCTCGACGGTTGCGAGGATTCGGCGCCAGCGCTCGACGTGGAGCGGCCGGCGTTCCGTCCGACGACGCACGCGGTGCGCTTGTCGCCGCCGCGAGAGGCACCGCCATCGCCCCGCTTCGCTTCCGTCGAGCTGCCGTTCGACCGCACCGTCGTGACGCGCAGCGGCGAGCCCTCCGCGCACGGCCTCGGCCGCCGCGGCCTTTGCTTTCCCGCCGAGCTGTGGCCCGCGCGCGTCGAGGTCGAAGGCACGCCGTTCGCGCTGGCCGCCGCCGGCGCGCAGGGCCGACAGGCGGTCGCGTGCCGCGGACAGCGGCTGCCGCTGCCCGCCGGCGATTGGCAGCGGCTCTGGCTCCTCGTCGCCGCCGGCGACGCCGAGGTGCGTGTCGAGCTCGCGGTCGGCGCCGCAGCCAAGATCAGCACGCCAGTCGTCGTGCCCTCCGCGGTCGCGCCGCTGGCCTGCGAGGACCAGGCGTCGGGCTTCGGCTTCGGACCGCTGGCCCTCTGGCGCGTACGGCCCGGCTTCCACCGCGAGGGCGCCGTGGCCTGGACGGTCGACCACGCGCACGACCGGCAAGGCCGCGACGTCGCCTACACGCCGCTGTCGCTCTTCGCCGTCGACCTCGCCATCGCCCCAGGGACGAGCGAGCTCCTGCTGCCCGATGCTCCGGAGGTGTTCGTCTTCGCCCTCAGCTTGGCCGCAGGCGCCGGCTGGGCCACGCTCGCCGGTGAAGCGACGAGCGCCGGCGACTAGCCGCCGTTCGAGGCCCTGAGCGTTATCACGGCGCGGTGGCCCCAGCCGCCGGGACGCGGGTGTCGGTCGCGCTCCAGTTGACTTCCCAGGTCCGACCGCCGTCGGCGGAGTACGCCTGCTCGAACCGGATGGTGTCGGCGTCGATCGGCGTGATGAAGAAGCGCACGAAGATCGCGCGCCCGTCGAACAGCTCCTGGTCGTAGAACTCGCCGCGTCCGTTCACGAAAGCGCCGATCGTCGGCGTCGCGAGCGTACCGTTCTTGGCGTTCGAGAAGTTGAGGCTCCATTGCCGCGATCGCGGGTCGTAGAGGCGGAGGCTCAGCCCCGAGAAGTGGCCGCCGGGATGGTCGGCTTCGAGCTCGACCAGGTTGGCGCGGCCGCCGAGCACCTTGCTCACGACGGTCGTGCCGTGCATCTCGATCCAATCGTTCGAGCCGGAGAGGGGCTTCGTGAGCAGGCGTACGTCGGTCTTCCAGGTGCCGATCTCGAAGTCGAAGTCGTGCTGGCCGTCGCGTTCGATGGCCGCCGGCGTCACAGTGGAAGCAGGCGAGGCGGCAAAGGCGGCGCAAGGCACGAGAGCGATCAAGATGCCGAGAGTGGCGAGCATGGGCGAACGCCCACAGCTCTTCAGCCGATCGGCGTGGATCATTTCGTCCTTCCTCCTGTCGAACAGCGGCCGGCGACAGCAAGGATAGGACCGAGCGCCAGGCCGCGGCACCGCGAGTTCGCCAACGGTCGCGGCCAGATCGCCAGCGGCGGTCATCGTCGGCGTCTGACTTCAGCGCCCGCCACTGCGTAGCAGCACGCAGGCGTGGTCGGGCACTGTGACGGTCTCCCCTTCGACCACCTCCTCGGCGCCGCGCTCGAGAAGGTCGCACGGCGGCTCCTGCCAGGTGGCGACGACGCGGAGCCAATGGCTTCCCGCCGCAGTCGCCGGCAGCTCGAAGGTGACCGGTGCGGATCCGGCGTTGGCGGCCAGATAGAAGTCGTCATCGGGCTCCGAGGCATGCGCGCCGGCGAGGTGCATGGCGAGCGTATTCGCGTCCGCGCCCCAATCCGGAGAGCCGAGCTGCGCCCCGTGCCAGACGACGTCGCCGCGATCCGGCGCGCCGCTGCTCTCGCCGGCGAGAAAGGTACCGCGACGCAGCACCGGGTGCGCGCGCCGCAGCGCGATGAGGCCGCGCGTGAAGCGCAGCAGACCCTCGTCATCGCGCGACCAGTCGAGCCAGCCGACCTCGTTGTCCTGGCACCAGGCGTTGTTGTTGCCGCGCTGCGTGTTGCCGCGCTCGTCGCCGGCGAGCAGCATCGGCACGCCGCGGGCGACGAAGAGCAGCGTGAGCAGGTTGCGCACCTGGCGCCGCCGCAACGCGAGCACCTGCGGGTCGCCGGTCGGTCCCTCGACGCCGCAGTTCCACGAAGCGTTCCAGTCGCTACCGTCGCGGTTGTTCTCGCCGTTGGCCTCGTTGTGCTTGCGGTCGTAAGCAACGAGATCGGCGAGCGTGAAGCCGTCGTGGCAGGTGACGTAGTTGATCGAGTGCGCGGGACCGCGCGGCGCGGCGGCGAAGAGGTCGGGGCTGCCGGCGAGCCGCGCCGCGAGCGCGCGCGTTAGCCCGGGCTCGCCGCGCACGAACCGGCGCACGTCGTCGCGGAACTTGTCGTTCCATTCGGCCCATCCGTTGCCGCCGTCGCCCCGGCCGTGCCGCGCGAAGGCGCCGCCGAGGTAGAGACCGCCGGCGTCCCAGGGCTCGGCGATCAGCACGCGGTCGGCGAGCAGCGGCTCGCTCTCGATGCGGCGCAGGAGCGGCGGGTCGGCGAGCGGCTCGCCGTCCTCGCCGCGCAACAGCGCCGCCGCGAGGTCGAAGCGGAAGCCGTCGACGCCGATCTCGGCGACCCACCAGCGCAGCGCGTCGACGATCAGCTCGACCATCGCCGGCTGGTTGGCGGCGACGGTGTTGCCGCAGCCTGTCGCATCGCGGTAGCGCCCACGCGCCGCGTCGACGAGGTAGCAGCCGGCCGGGTCGAAGCCGCCGAAGGAGAACACCGGATCGCCGGCGAGCCCGTCGCGCTCCGCCGTGTGGTTGAACACCACGTCGAGCAGCACCTCGATGCCGGCGACGTGCAGCGCCTCGACGAGCTCGCGCAGCTCGGCGACGGCGGCGCCGGGCGAGCGGTCGGCCGCGAGCCCCGCCTTCGGTGCCGAGAAGACGATCGGGCTGTAGCCCCAGAGGTTGCGCAACGCCTCGCCGGTCGCCGGGTTGCGCGCCCGCGGCTCGAGCTCGTCCCACTCGGCGATCGGCAGCAGCTCGACGGTGGTGATGCCGAGCTCGGCGAGGTACGGCACCTTCTCGCGCAGGCCGCGGAGCGTGCCGGGATCGGTAACGCCGCTACTGCGGTGGGCGGTGAAGCCGCGCACGCACAGCTCGTAGACGACGCGCTCGGTGGGCGCGTAGCGCGGCGGCTCGCCGGCGGCACCATGCGCGACGCCGAGGAAGCAGCGCCGCTCGCTCGCCGGCTCGCCCCAGCGTTCGGCGCCGGTGACCGCCCGCGCGTAGGGATCGAGCAGCAGCCGCTGCGGGTCAGGCGGCGGCCCGGCCGGCGCCGCGGGCCGATCCACCCGCCACGCCCACTCGAGCGGCGGTGCAACACCCTCGACCTCGACGTGCCACACCTCGCCGCTGCGGTGACCCAGCGCCAAGTCGTGCCGCGGTCCCTGACGCCGGTCCGGCCACAGCGCCAGCCAGACCGCGGTCGCCGCCGGCGCGCGCAGCGCGAAGTTGACGCCGCGTCCCGTGACCGTGGCGCCCAGCGGCGCCGGCGCACCGGCGCGCACCGTCGCGGCGAGCGCAGCGGCCGACGCCTCGCCCTCCGCCATCACGCTCGACTCGTGGGTCGCGCGTTCAGCCGATCAGGCCGGCTGCGGCGCCGCCGCCAGCAGCCGCACCGCGTCGCGCCAGTGCCGTCGCGCCGAGCGCAGCTCGCGCCGCGCCAGGATGCGCATCGCGCGCACGCGCCGCCGCGCGCCCGCCGTGCGCGCTTTCAGCTCGCGGCGCCGCAGCTCCAGCGCCCGCGCCAGCGCCGTACGCGCCGCCTGCAGCCGCTCCCCCACCTCCGCCGCCAGGCCGTGCGGCGCGCCGTCGAGCCGCGACTGCATCTCGGCGAGCGCCGCCGTCATGCGCGCCGACTCGATGCGGTCCTCCGGCGTGACCTTGAGCTTCTCCGCCAGGCCGACCAACCGCAGCAGGGCGATGAACCACTTCGCCGGGTCCCACTGGTACCAGCGGATGCCGTTGCGGTAGTCGCCCGGGAAGCGGTGGTGGAAGCTGTGGTAGCCCTCGCCGAGGGTGAGCAGGGCGACGATCCAGTTGTCGCGCGCCGAGACCTCACGGTCGAAGCTCTGCTCACCGAAGTGGTGCGCCGCCGAGTTGACGAAGAAGGTCGTGTGGTGGATGACGACGATGCGCAGGAAGCCGCCCCACAGCAGGCCCGCCCACACGTCGCCGAACAGCCAGCCCACCGCCGCGGGCAGGCCGAAGCCGGCGCCGATCATCAACCAGCTCGACCAGCGATGCTGCCACGTCACGATCGGGTTGCGCAGCAGGTCGGGGACGTTGTCGTGCGCCGGGTCGTACTTCTCGAAGATCCACAGGATGTGCGACCACCAGAAGCCGCGCTTGATGTTGTAGGGGTCCCAGTCTTCGTCGACGTGACGGTGGTGGCGCCGGTGGCCGGCGCACCAGTCGAGGATGGTGCTCTCCGCCGCCATGGCACCGAACACGGCGTAGAACGCCTGCACCACCGGCGCGCACTCGTAGGTCTTGTGCGAGAAGTAGCGGTGGTAGCCGGCGCAGATCGAGATCCCCACCAGCAGGTACATGACGACGAGCAGCACCAGCATCCAGGGCGCGAAGCCGACGCGCCAGGTGTAGAGCGCGGTACCGAAGATGCCGATGATCGGCGTCAGCGAGAGGAACGCGATCGCCACCCAGTCTTTCGGGCGGCTGTGGATCGACGGACGCGCTGCTGCGGTGGTCTCTGGCATCTGGCGAGTCGAGGCAAACGCATGTTAACGCGCGCCGGGCCGCGCAACCCCAGCGTGCTGTCAGGGTTCTGTCAGGGCTCGGTCAGGACTTCGCCCTGGGATCCGACGCCCTCAGAACTTGACCAGGTCCGCCGGCAGCTCGAGCACCACGCGATGCGCCGAGCAGCCGTAGGTCGGCTCGTTCATCGACGCCGCGGTGCCGGCGAAGAGCAGCCGGAAGAGGCGCCACGTCGCTTCGTCGGAGAGGCGGATCACCTCGTCGCGGTTCTCGAGCCAGCGCTGGTGGCCCTTCTTCGCCCACAGGTAGTAGTTGCGGCGGTCGTCCCAGACGCCGACGAGCTCGATCGGCGAGCCGTCGATGGCGGCCATCAGCTCGGGCATGAAGACCTGGCGGAACGAGCCCGGCCACACGTACTTGGTGACGAAGCTCGACGTGCCCACCGGCACCTTGGAGGTGGCGAAGTCGAGGTAGACCCGGCCGCCGGGCTGCAGCAGCTTCGCCAGGCGCGCCATGACCAGCGGGTAATCGGAGAGGTCCTCGATGACGCCCATCAGCGAGATCGCCTTGAAGCGGCGCCCGGGCTCGTAGGTGAAGAAGTCCTGGTACTGCACGCGCGCGTCGAGGCCGCGCTCGGCGATCAGCTTCTCGACGTAGGCGAGCTGATGGCGCGACAGCGTGATCCCCTGCCCGCGCACGCCGCGGCCGTGGCAGTACTGCAGGAAGCCGCCCCAGCCATGGCCGACGTCGAGCACCTCGTCGCCGGGCTGCAGGCGCAGCCACTCGAACGCGAAGTCGTACTTCTTCCGCGTCCCTTCTTCGAGCGTGTCGTCGTCGCTCTCGTAGATGCCCGGCGTGTAGGCGCGGAACTCGGTGTCGGTGGCGAAGAGCTGCAGGTTGTTCGAGTCATAGTGCTTGGCGATCCAGCCCGGGTTGAGGTGCTTGCGGTTCATGATCCGCGGCTGCAGCCGCCGCCAGGTCTTGATCCACCAGCGGCTGTCGGACAGCACGTTGCGGAACCACATCAGCTTGATCGCGTCGCCCTCGAACTCGAGGTCGCCGCGCACGTAGGCCTCGGCGATGGTGAGCTCGTCGAAGGAGGCGAGCGCGCGCGTGCCGGCGCCGTTGCGCACGTGCACCGCGAAGGCGGGGTCGCCCTCGCCGATCTGCCTGACGCCGGCGGGCGTGTGCAGCGTGAAGGCGCAGGGCAGCGCCGGCAGGCGCGTGAAGAGCGCGGCTACTTCATTCACCGGAGAATGGCATCCATATCGAGCGTGCGCGGGATGCTAACACCGCCCTACCGGTGGTCGTCACCGGCCGGTCGTCAAGGCGAGGGCAAGGTGTCGAGACGCCCGAACAGCGCCAGCAGCCACGTCGTCAGCCACGGCACGTAGGTGATCAGCAGCACGCCGATGGCGCTCAAGGCGAAGAACGGCACCGCCGCGCGGTAGACCTCGAGCAGCGGCCGACGGAAGCGCGACGAGGCGAGGAAGAGGTTGAGCCCCGCCGGCGGCGTCAGGTAGCCGAGCTCGAGGTTGGCGATGAAGAGGATGCCCAGGTGCACGGGGTGGATGCCGAACGCTTCGCCCAGCGGCACAAGCAGCGGCACGACGACGATGATGGCGGCGAACACCTCCATCACCGAGCCGACGACGAGCAGGAAGAGGTTGAGCCCGAGCAGGAAGAGCCACGGCGAGTGCACGTGCGCCTGCACCCACTCGAGGAAGCGCATCGGGATCTGCGCGTCGACGAGCCAGCTGGTGAAGCCCATCGCGGCGCAGAGGATGATCATCACGCCGCCGACGAGCGCCACGCAGTCGCGGAAGGCGGCGAAGAGCGGGCGGCCGAACGGGATCTCGCGGTGCACGATGGTCTTGATGAGCACCACGTAGAGCGCCGCGAGCGCCGACGCCTCGACCGCCGTGCCGTAGCCTCCGAAGATGGTGCCCAGCACCAGCACCGGCAGCAGCAGCTCCCACTTCGCCGCCCACAGCGCACGCCCGAGCTCGCCGGCGCGGAACGGCTGCCGCTCGACGCCGCTCTTGGCGCCCTGCCGCACGCCCCACGCCGCGGTGAGCGTCGCCATCAGCAGGCCGGGGATGAGGCCGCCGATGAAGAGGTCTTCGATGGGCACGTGGCCCACGATGCCGTAGAGAATGAGCGGCAGCGCCGGCGGCCAGAGCAGTCCCAGCGAGCCCGACGCGGTGAGCAGGCCGAGCGAGAAGCGCTCCGGATAACGCTCGGCGAGGAGCGCCGGGAACATCAGCCCGCCGAGCGCCAGGATGGTGACGCCCGAGCCGCCGGTGAAGATGGTGAAGAAGGCGCAGACGAGCGCGCAGACGACGGCGGTGCCGCCGGGGATCGAGCCGAAGAGGCCGCGGAAGACGGCGAGCAGTCGGTGCGACGACCTCCCTTCCGCGAGCAGCACGCCGGTCAGGGTGAAGAGCGGCACCGCGGCGAGGAGCGGCGACACCGCGAGGCGATAGGTCTCTACCGGCACCGCCGCGATCGGCACGCCTTCGGCCATGAATAGCAGCGCCGCGCAGCCGCCGAGCACGGCGAAGATGGGGCTGCCGAGCAGGGTGGCGGCGAGCAGCAGCACGATGCCGGGCCATGCCGGCTTGCCGTCGACGAGCTGCGGCCACTGGCCGAGCACGACGCCGATGACGAGGCCGAACGCCGCGATGCCGCGCGCCCACGGCCGCGGCGAGGCGTGCCAGACCAGACGCAACGCGATGATGGCCAGCGCGACGGGGATGGCGAGCTGGGCCACCCACGTCGGCACGCCGGCCGCGACGACGTCGCCGCCGAGCCGCTCCTCGCGCACCATCTCGAGCCCGGCTCGCGCCAGCAGCACCGACACCGCGGCGCCCGCCGCGCCGGCGAACGCGGCCGCCGCCTCGCGCCGCGTGCCCGGCGGCAGCAGGTGGCCGGTGGCGAGCGCCAGCAGCTTCCCCTCGCGCGCCGCGATGGCGGCGCCGAGGAACGCCACCCACAGCGTCAGGTGCTGCGTGAACGGCGCCGCGCCGGAGATGCCGGTGCCGAAGCGCCGCGCCACGATCTCGCACAGCGGCAGCAGCACCATGATCGCGATGGCGAGCACCGGCACCGATTCCTCGACCGTGTGCCACCAGCGGCGGCGGTAGGTGACGAGGCCGCCCTCGCCCGGTGGAAAGGCGACGGCGTCGCTCGCCTCGGGCACCGGCACGACTTCCGCGACGGTGCCGCCGGCCGCCGAGGAAACCGCGGCCGGCTCGGCGCCGTTCACAGACGGCTCTGCCGCGGCTGCGTCGGCGGCCGCCGCGGCCGGCTCGTCACCCTCCCCGCGCTCCCCTGCGCCGTCGGCCGCGTCGCTCATCGCGCGATTATCAGTGGTGCTGAGCGCGGTAGCGGTCGCGCACCTTCACCGCCTCGTCGAAGGCGTCGGCCGGCACCACCGCCTGCCGCATGCTGGCCGCGAACTGCCGCGCCGCCTCGTCCCAGGCCTTCGTCTCGTCGGCGTTGCGCGGCTTCGTCACCTTGAGGCCGCGATGCGCCATCTCGTCGATCGCCTTCTGGTCCTGCGGCGGCACCAGCTGGTTGAGACGCTGCTGCATGCGCTTGGCGAGCCCGCGCAACACCTCCTGGTCGGCGGGCGAGAGGGCGCTCCACGCCCGCTTGTCGACGATGGTGGCGCCGATGAGCGGCGCCACCGGCAGGTCGAGCATGTTGCCGGCGGGGCGGTACCACTGCAGGCTGAGCGCATACAAAGGAGTCGTCGGCAGCGCCTCGATCATGCCGGTGGTGAGACCGGTCATCACGTCGGTGGCGGCGAGCGGCACCGGGTGGTAGCCGTTGGTCTTCCACCACTGCGTCATCTTGTTGTCGCCGGCCCAGACGAACAGCTTCTGGCGCTTGAGGTCACCCGGGCCGTAGATCGGCTCCTTGCTGAAGAGGTTCACCCAGCCGGCGCTGCCCCAGCCGAGCAGCACGAAGCCCTGCTTGTCGAGCCGCGCCGCGTAGTACGGCGTCATCTGGTCGATGACGTTGAAGAGCTCGTCGTAGGAGGCGAAGAAGCGCGGGATGGCGAAGACGGCGAAGGCGTCGTCGATGTCCTGGAGGCCGGCCACCGACAGCGTCGCCGCCTGCAGCTGGCCGATGCGCAGCTTGCGCACCACGTCGGGGTCGTCGCCGGCGATGCCGCCGGGGTAGATGCGGATCTCGACGCGGCCGGCGGTCTGCGTCTTGGCGTCGCCGGCGAGCGTCTTGAGCTCCTTGACCCACACCGAGCCTTCGGGCACGAGCGTGGCGAGCTTGATCGGCTTGCCGGCGGCGTTGGCGGACTGCGGCGACACGAGAAGCGCCGCGGTGAGCGCGGCGAAGAGGAACGAGCACCTGAACGAATATCGCTTCATGAGTTGGGGTCTCCGTCGCCGCCGGGGTTGGGAGTCGGCTGCTCCTCCGCCGCCGGCTCGTCGCCTAGGAAGTAGTCGTCGACTCGCGATTGCAGCAGGCGCGCCTTGCGTTGCGCCAGAGTGTTGGCGAGCCGCAGCTCGGGGTTGGCATCTTTGGAGTCAGGGTCGACCGCCAGCGCCTTCTCGAGCATCGACTCGAAAGCGGCGCGGTCCTGCGTCGGGATGGCGATCGACTGCGCGTAGGTCACGAAGGGCGAAGCATCGTGGCCGCCGGAGAGCTCCACCGCGCGCGCGAAGTGCTGCTTGGCCTTCGCCATCGAATCGCTGCCCGGCGTCGCCGCCTCCAGGGTGATGAACGCCTGGTGCACGGCCCCGCCTTCCCACGTCTCGTCGATCGCCAGCGCGCGCTCGAGCAGCGCGCGCACGGCGGGCAGATCGGCGAGCAGGTCGGGACGATCCTTGCCGAGACCGATGGCGGCGCCCCACGCGGCGGCCGTCCAGTAAGCGAGCGGCAGGTCGTCGCGGGTGAGCTCGGCGGCGGCGGCGTTGGGGTCTTGTTGCAGGCGCGCTCCGATGCCGGGGTGAGTCGTCTCCAGGCCGCGCAGCGAGTAGCCGCGCGCCCGCAGGTAGAGCTTGAGGGCGCGCTGCCGCTCCGCTTCGACGCGCTCGAAGTCGGCGTCGCCGAGGGCATCCGCCGGCATCTGTACGAAGCCGTAGGCGAATTGGGTGAATCCGCGGCCGGCGGCGAGCAGGAGCTTGCGGTTGTCGGGATCCTGCGCCAGCAACCCTTCGAGCGTCTTCAGCGCGAAGGGCAGCGCGGCACCCACGAGCTCGGGGTCGTCGTCGGTGGCGTAGACGTCGCCGCCCGAGGCGATGGCGTTGGCGACGGTGCGGATCGCCAGCTTGCGCACCGAGCAGCCGCCGAGCGCCGGCGCCGCGAGCAGCAGCACGACCAGGGCGGCCCAGTGAACCCAGCCTCGGGCTCGCCTCGGCCCGCGCGGCGGCGCTTGCATCGGCGGCACTGTAGACGTGGGGTGTGGGAGCGTCAAGCGAAGCTCCTTCGGCGCGACGCGTGATCCGGTCGGTTGGAGAGGTGGGTTCGGCAGCTTGGACCACGGAGCTGCATCGGATGCGGCCTCGACGGCGCCGAGCGCGTGCATATCACTGAGACACATTGCTTTATATCGCAGAGGAAAGTGAAAGTTTAACCCGGCAGACCCCTTGCACTAGCGGCGCGCGGGAGCGGAACGCCGGGCAATCCCGCGCTGACGTTCCGAGCGCGGGAGGTCCTGGAAACGGGGCTCGGCCCCCCGAGACCAGGACCTCCCGGCCTCTCCCTCCCCCGCGGGCAAAGCCCGCTGCCGCCCCCCTCGCCACCCCCTCCCCTGGGTTTTCGTTCCACCCCTATCCCCCCGTCCCCCTGCCCCTCTAGGGGCAGGGGGCGCCACCGCCCCTCCGTTGCTACCCGGCCCGGCGCGAACGCGCCGCCCGCGGCCGCTGGAAGAGCGAGAGATAGGCGTCGAGAGCGGCGAGCGCGAGGCGGTCGGCGGCCGTGCTCACCGTCAGCACGCCGGCGCGCGACAGCTCGCGGGCGAGGCGGCGGTTGGCCAGCAGGATCTCCATCGCCGCCACCTTGGCGAACGCTTCGGGCGGCGTGGTGGGCGAGCCCCAGGCGAGGCGGCCGACCTGCGGGTCTTCGAGGTTGACGAGCAGCGTGCGGTGGCGGCGCTCGAGGCGGCGCAGCGCGTGCTGCAGGCGTTCGGCGGCGGCGAGGTCGACGACGCTGGTGAAGAGGACGGCGACACCGCGGCGCGGCTCGAGTTGCAGGGCCTGCTCGCCGGCGAGGTCGAAGTTGGGCTCGGCGAGGCGGGCTTCGAGGTCGTAGAGGGCGGCGTAGGCGGTGCGGGCGCCGCCGGTGCCGGGGTGGATGCGCAGGCGGCGTTCGACGCGGTCGGCGAAGGCGAGGACGGCGACGCGGTCGCCGCGCCCGATGGCGAGGCGGAGCAACGCCAGCGACGCGGCGAGCGCGTGGTCGAGCTTGCTGCGAGTGCCGTCGAGCGACGTCATGGCGCGGCCGCAGTCGAGGAGGATGAGCAGGTGGGTGCCGCGCTCCCAGGTGTCCTCGCGCGCCACGAGCCGGCCCTGCCGCGCCGTGGCGCGCCAGTGGATGCGCGACAGCGGATCGCCGGAGCGGTACTGGCGCAGCGCGTAGGGCTCGCTGCCGATGCCTTCGAGGCGCGTCGGCGACTGGCCGAGCTCGCGGCGATGCGCGAGCGCGAGCAGGCGACCGACCTTGCCGCCCCAACGCACCTGCGGATAGATGCGCACCGGCGCCGCCGGCAGCAGCTCGCGCTGGTGCCAGGCCAGGCCCCACGGGCCGAGGACGCGCGCCGAGAGCGGTCCCCAATCGTGGCTGCCGCGGCGGCGCGGCACGAGCGTGTAGTTCCACGCGGAGACGCTCTGCGCGCCGCTGCGCGTGGACGCGCCGCCAAGCCGCAGTCGTACGCGGCGTGGCGCGGCCGCGAGCGCCGGGTGAAGCGCCTCGCGCAGCTCGATCTCGAGCGGCCGGGGCGAGTCGTGGGCGATCTCGATCACGATCGGCGCCTCGCTGCCCTGCGCGAGGAGGGGCGGCAGGCGGCGCGTCGCGGAGAGGTTCAACGCCCGTGCACGACGCGCGTCGACGAGGAAGCCCACCAGCGCGATAGCGTCGAGCGCCGCGGCCGGCCATAGCAGTCGTGGTTCGCCCGGCGTGGCCGCCAGCAGCAACGCCGCGAGCCCGAGCAGCAGGAAGAGCCGCGCGCCGGGAATCACGTCGGCCTGCTGAACCGCGCCGCGCTCGCGCCGCCCGCGACGCCGGTGGCCGAGCTGTCGGCGCTCGCGGCGTTGCGCGTCGCCGGCGCGTTGGCGCCCGTACCACCCGTCGCGGTGCTCGCCCCGGCGCCGCCGCCGTGCGGGGCTGCGACGCCGTTCGCCACTTCTTCCAGCACGCCGCGTGGCGTGCGCCCTTCGAGCTCGGCCTCGGCCACCAGCAGCAGCCGGTGCGCCCAGCAGGGAACCAGCATGCGCTTGAGGTCGTCGGGCAGCACGTAGTCGCGGTCCTGCAGCAGCGCCCACGCCCGCGCCGCTTCGAGCAGCGACAGCGCGCCGCGCGGCGAGGGGCCGAGCTCGACGTGCGGCGAGCGGCGCACCGCCTCGGCGAGCGCCAGCAGGTAGCCGAGCAGCTCCGCGTCGACGTGCACGGCGGCGCTCGCCGCCCGCAGGGCGGCCGCCTCCGCCGCGCTCACCGCGGCGTCGATCTCCAGCGCGTCGTTGCGCCAACCGGCGAGCGAGCCATGGACGGCGCGGCGGTAGAGCTCGAGCTCGGCCTCGCGCGGCGGCGCCGTCATCTCGATGCGCAGCAGGAAGCGGTCGAGCTGCGCCTCGGGCAGCGGATAGGTGCCCTCGTACTCGACCGGGTTCTGGGTGGCGACGACGAAGAACCCGGCGGCCAGCGCGTGCGCGGTGCCGTCGATCGTCACCTGCCGCTCCTGCATCGCCTCGAGCAGCGCGGCCTGCGTCTTCGGCGGCGTGCGGTTCACTTCGTCGGCCATCAGGATCTCGGTGAACACCGGCCCCTGCACCAGGTGGAAGCCGCCGGCCGAGGGGTCGAAGACGTTGCTGCCGACGACGTCGGCGGGCATCAGGTCGGGCGTGAACTGGAGGCGCTTGAAGACACGGCCGAGCGCGGCCGCGAACGAGCGCGCGAGCAGCGTCTTGCCGATGCCGGGCACGCCTTCGAGCAGCGCGTGGCCGCCCGCGAGGTAGGCCGCGAGCAGCTCGTCCACCGCGGCGTCGAGGCCGGGCAGATGCGACACCAGCCGCTCGCGAATGCGACGCGCGGCATCCGCCAGCGCCTCGGCCCCGCCGTCGCCACCATCGCTCCGCTGCGCCGCCATCGCTCCCGCTTCTGCGTCGGCCATCGCTCTCTCCTTACCGCCGCTGCAACCGTGCCACGCTCTGCCCCACTTCCACCAGCGCCGCCGCGTCGCCGCGCTCGGCCAGCGCGCGCTGGCTCGTGTCCGGCGTCAGCCGCCGATCCAGCTCCGACGCCCGGCGCAGCAGCAGCGCCGCGCCGTCGCCGTAATGGCCGAGCCGATGGTGCAGCGCGCCGAGCCGCAGCAGGAAGGCGCCGGCGCTGCCGACGAGCGGCGGCGTCTCGCGCCACGCCGGTCCCAGCCGGCGGATCAGCGCCAGCGCCGCCATCGCGTAGACGAGCAAGAGCTGAAGCAGCAGCAGGTCGAGACCGCGGCCGACCGCCGTCGGCGTGTCGCGCGCGGCGGCCACGCCCACGCCGTGGTGGTACTCGTCGAACCGCCACGGCGCGCCGAGCCAGCCGCGCAGCGTCTCGAGCAGCGCCGCGTGCGCCGGCGCCACGAGCCGCGCGTTGGCGAGCAGCTCCGCCGGCAGCACCACCACCCGGCCGCGCCGCGCGTGCCAGGCGGCCGCCACCACGGCTCCGTCGGCGCCGAGCAGCAGCGCGTCCTCGCGCTGCAACTCGGGAAGCCAGCGCGGCGGCCGCAGCTTCAACGCGGGGACCGCCGCGCTCAAGCGTGCCTCGCCCAGCGCCTTGCGCCAACGCGGCGCGAGCTGCAGCGACCAGCCCCGCTTCGCCTGCGCGCGCCACTCCCACGGCGCCAGCGACCCCGCCGGCGTCGGCGAGACGCCGATGTCGAGGTCCTCGAACACCAGGCGTTCGGTGAGCGACGGCGTGGCATCTGCCGCGTAAGCGAGGAGCAGGTCGCCGCCGCTGTTGAGATGCGCGAGGAGCGCCTCCTGGTCGACCTCGAGGCCGCGGCTCTGCCAGGGAAAGGCGAGCACGAGCGTGCCCGGCTCGCCCGCCGCATCCTCGAGCGGACGGTCGACCACCACCGGCGCCGCGCCGCGCTTCTCCAGATAGAGCCGCGCCGCCAGCCAGCCGGTGCCGCCGCGCGATAGCGTGCTGCCCGCCGCGTCGAGCCGGCGCGAGGCGAGTACGAGACCGGCGACGGCGCCGAGCCCGAGCAGCCCCAGCAGCCACCAGCCGCGGTGCTTCACGGCAGCGCTCCGCCGAGCTCGGCGACGACCGACTCCACCTCGTCGCGCGCCAGCTCGGCGCCGCCCCAGAGCTGGCGATCGAGGCGCCGCAGCGGCGCCCGCAGCGCACCGGCGCCGATCCGGTTCGGCGAAGCGCCGGCGCTGCGCAGCAGGTCGCCGCTCGTCCACGACGGATCGAGCCCGGGCGGATCGAGCCGCCGCGCCGTCCACCACCACGCCGCCTCGAGCGCCGGCCGCAGGCGCCCTTCGGCGAGCCGGCGCTGCAGCTCGCCCTGCCACCAGCCGGCGTCGCCCGCGGGCAGCGTCGGCGCCGCGGGCAGCGGCAGCGTGCTTGCCGCCGGCTCGTGCAGCGCGCGCCGCTTCCGCCAGCGCCGCGCCGCGATGACCGCGACGAGGAAGGCGGCGAGCAGCGCGGCACCGAGCGCGGCGTAGATGGCGACGCGCTCGACGATGGGCAAGCCCGCCCACGGCGCCACGCGCTCGAGCGCGCCGAACAGCGCGTGCTGGAGCCAGCGGATCCAGTCGGCGAGATAGTCGAGCGTTCCCGGCTCCGGCAGCTTTGAAGCTGCCTTCGCCTCCGCCAGCGCGCGGCGCAGCGCCTCGGGATCGGCGTCCACCCAGGCGGGCGGCGGCGGCAGTCGGCTCACCATGCGCGCCGCCCCGCTACGAAGTGCCGGGCGCCAACGGCGGCACTTCCGGCCCGGCACCGAGGATGCGGTCGAGCGCCGATCCCAGGTCGGCGCCCTCCTTGCGCCGCACCTGGTCGAGGTAGAGGTGCGCGGTGGCGAAGTCGATGTAGAGCTGCACCGCGAGCTGCGCCAGCGTCGAGATCATCGCCGCCGGTATCGTCAGCCACAGCGTGGCGCGCACCAGCGCCTGCGGGTCGGCGCCCTCGCCGCGGCTCATGCCGCGCATCACCATCACCTGGCTGACGATCATCGCCGGCATCTGC
>DASYQD010000176.1:0-34262 GCA_036005845.1 Thermoanaerobaculia bacterium
CGCCGCCCCAGTCCTCGGGCATCAGGCCGCGCTCGGAGAGCTCCTTCTTCACCCGGTCCTGGTTGGCATTGGCCTTGTCGATCTTGTTGACCGCCACCACGATCGGCACCTTGGCGGCGCGCGCGTGGTCGATGGCCTCGAGCGTCTGCGGCATGACGCCGTCGTCGGCCGCCACCACCAGCACCACGATGTCGGCGGCGCGGCCGCCGCGGGCACGGAGCTGGGTGAACGCCTCGTGGCCGGGAGTGTCGAGGAAGACCAGCTTGCGGCCGTTCTTCTCCACCTGGTAGGCGCCGATGTGCTGGGTGATGCCGCCGTGCTCGGCGTCGACGAGGCGCGACTCGCGGATGGCGTCGAGCAGCGTCGTCTTGCCGTGGTCGACGTGGCCCATGATGGTCACCACCGGCGGGCGCGGCGTCTTGCCCTCGCGCGGCTGGCCGTCCTCGCGCGACTCTTCCTGCTTGAGCTGGATCTCCTCCTCGAAGGAGACCTGCATGGTCTCGAAGCCGAAATCGTGCGCCAGCGCCTCGGCGAGGTCGGGCTCGAGCACGTGGTTGATGCTGGCCAGGATGCCGCGGTCGAACATCTTCCTCATCACGTCCTTCGACGAGACGCCGAGCTTCTCGACGAGGTCGCGGACGGTCATGCCCTCGACGATCGTCACCGGTCCCGCATCCGCGCCCTGGAGCGGCTCGCCCGAAGCGGCGGCGGCCTCGGCGGCGAGGGTGCGCTGGGCGCGGCGGCGGCGGCGCGCCGCCACCGGCCCGTCCTCGAGCCCCTCCATGTCCACCTTGCCGCGCAGGTGACGGAGGTCCTCCTCCGGCGCCGGCTCGGCGGACGGATGGCGCTTCTTCGCCTTGTCGCGCGCGGCGGCCTGCTTCTTCGCCTCGGCCTCGTCCTTGGCCTTGCGGCGCGCTTCGGTGACGACGGCGGCCGCGGCTGCCGTGCTCGTCGCCGGCGGCCGCGTCGGCGCCGGCGGACGGGGCGCCGTCGAGCTGGGACGCAGCGTGGCCGGACGGCCCGGCGTCGAGAGCGGACGCTGGCTCGGTTGGGGCCGCGGCGGCCCCGCTGGGCGAGCCGCCGCCGGGGCGGCGGCCGGCCGTGGCGCGGCGCTGGCGGCGGTCGTTGCCGGCGGCCGGCTCGGCTGCGCCGAGGGGCGCGGCGGCTGCGCCGACGGTACGCTCGGGCGTGGCGGCGGCGGAGTCGGGACTGGTTCGGGGACGGCGGCCTCCACCGGCGCCTCCTCGATGTCGGCCAGCGTCATGCCGGCACCGCCGGCGCTCGCCATGGCGGCGGCCAGCGCCTCGTCGCCGCGCAGGCCCTCAGGGCGGTCGCGGTGGGGGAGGGTCGGGATCGGCGCCTCGACCTTGTGGATGATGGCGCGGCGCGTCGGCCGCGGCGGCTCGACGGGCAGCTTGCGGGTTGCCGCCGGAGCGGCGCCGCGCGGCGCTGCCGCGGTACGCGCGGCGTCCTCGTCGCGCACGATCACCTCGCGCGGCGTCGCCAGCCGCTTGCCCTCGAAGACCGCCTTGAGCACGTCGGTGTCGACCTGCGCATCGTCCCCTTCGATGCGCACGCCGATCGAGCGCAGCTTGAAGAGGAGGTCCTGCTCGGCCATGCCGATCTTGCGCGCTAGGTCAGTGACCCGAACTTTCCCCATATCCGTCTCCTGATCCTTCCTGCCTGCTCTGCCTGCCTGCTATTTCGTCTCGAATACCGTTCGCGCCAGCTCAGTTTTCTTCCGTCTGCTTCTCGGTCTCGACCGGCTCGGCGGCCGCCTCGCCGTCGCCCTCGCCCTGGGTGACGTCGAGGTCCTGGAAGGCACGCGACAGCGCCGCCATGAAGTCGGCGTCGGCCATCGTCTTGGTGCCCTTCTCGGCGCGCGCCGCCAGCTCGCCGAAGTCGGGGCCGGCGCCCTCGGCCTCGGCAGCGCCTTCGCCCGTGTGCTGCAGCTCGCCCTGCGCCCACTCGCGCAGCGCCAGCGCCGTCGCGGTGCCGACGCCGTCGACGGCGGCGAGGTCCTGCAGCTCGGCGTCGAGGATGGCGCCGGGCGTGCCGTAGCCTCCCTCGCGCAGCCGCGCCGCCAGCGCCTCGTCGACGCCCGCCGCCTGCGTGAGATCGAAGGCCGCCGGCTCGTCGCTGGGTTCCTCGCCCACGTGCAGCAGCGCCGCCAGCGCGTCGGCTACCTCGTCCTTGACCGCGCTCTCGCTCTTGATGTCGATCTTGCAGCCGATGAGCTCGGCGGCGAGGCGCACGTTCTGCCCGCGCTTGCCGATGGCGAGCGAGAGCTGCGCGTCCTCGACGATGACGTCGAGGTGCGGCACGCCGTCGATCTCGTGCTTGACCGAGACGCGGGTGATCTTCGCCGGCGCCAGCGCGCTCTGCGCGAAGGTCACCAGGTCGTCGCTGTGCTCGATGATGTCGATCTTCTCGCCGCGCAGCTCGCGGATGATGGCCTGCACGCGCGAGCCCTTCATGCCGACGCAGGCGCCCACCGGGTCGACGTCGCGCTCGCGCGAGTAGACGGCGACCTTGGCGCGCTCGCCCGGCGCGCGCACGGCGTTCTTGATGATCACCGTGCCGTCGTAGATCTCCGGCACCTCCATCTCGAAGAGCTTCATCAAGAGGCGCGGGTCGGTGCGCGAGAGCACCACCTGCGGCCCCTTGGGCTCCTTGTGCACGTTGACGATGACGGCGCGGATGCGGTCGCCCTGGCTGTAGCGCTCGTGGCGGGCCTGCTCCTGGCGCGGCACCACCGCCTCGGTGCGGCCGAGGTCGACGATGATGTCGCCGCGCTCGAAGCGCCGCACGGTGCCGTTGACCACCTCGCCGACGCGGTGCTCGTATTCGTCGTAGACCTTGTCGCGCTCGGCTTCGCGGATGCGCTGGTAGAGCACCTGCTTGGCCGACTGCGCGGCGATGCGGCCGAGGCCGTCGGTGGAGATCGGGATGAGGATCTCGTCGCCGATCTTGGCGTCGCTCTTGTGGTCCTGCGCCTCCTCGACGCTCCACTGCGCCAGTGGGTCCTCGACCAGCTCGACCACCTGCTTGACGATCCAGGCGTCGAACTTGCCGTTGTCGGGGTTGAAGTGGGCGCGCACCGGCTCCTTGATGCGGTGCTGCTTCTTGGCGGCCGAGGCCATCGCGTCCTCGATCGCCGTCACCCACTTCGTCTCGTCGATTTCCTTCTCGCGGGCGACGAGACGGAGGAGCTCTCCCAGCTGGACGTCGGAGGTTTGCGTACGCGCCATGATTCTTCTTCCTGTTTAGATTTCGATCTCGAGCTTTGCCTTGAGCACCTGCGGCAGCGGGATCACCTGCGTCTCGCCCTTCTCCCCGGTCACCGTCACCTTGCCGCCCTGGCCGGGATCGAAGCCGGCGAGGCGCCCGACGATCGTCTTCTTGCGTTCGCCCGGCGGCTGGACCGTGATGCGGGCCAGCCGGCCGGTGAAGCGGCGGTAATCCTCGGGCTGGTAGAGCGGCCGGTCGAGGCCGGGTGAGCTCACCTCGAGGGTGTAGCGCGCCGGGCCGAAGTCGACGACGTCGAGGAGTGCCGAGGCCTGTCGCGAGACGTTGGCGCAGTCCTCGTGCGACACGCCCTGGGTCTGGCCGTCCGCGGATGGCTCGCGGTCGAGCACCAGCCGCAGGACGCCGCCCTTGAACTCGACGCGCACCAGCTCGCAACCGATGCTCTCGGCGATCGCCCCGAGCTCGGTGGCCAGCCTGCTGTCGACTCCTTCGTAGCTGACCGTCATCGCGCCTTCGTCGGACTCCTTCGTATTCGGTGTGTGCAGAGGAAAAAAAAAGTGGGCCAAAGCCCACTTTCCTCTTGCGGAAGGAAGTTGGCAGCCGCGAGCCGGGCTGCGGGTCGGCGCTTCCGGATGACCAGCGCGCCTCACACCGCCAAGGGTCTCGAACGGATCGAGACCAGCCCCGGGGCTCGAAGCCCCAGGCCCGTGACCGACGCGGAATATAGCACGCAGGGCCGGAGCAACCCCACCACGTGACCGTGGGGTCGCCAGCCGAGCGCGAGTCCCAGCACTGCCTGCCGTGGCTCTCCATTTGCTTCCCTCGACGCGACAAGGCGAGAATCGCTGCAGAGTTGGGTGACGCCAGACGGCGCGAGGAGCGGACGAGCCAGTGAAACAGCTTCGCGGGCGGTGGCGGATGGGCCTGCCGATGGTGGGCGCGATGGTGTTCGGCATGGTGCTCGCCGCCGTCGTCGATCGCACGCCCGCCGGCTGGGGCGCCGCGACGGCAGACCCCGAGGCGGTGGTCCTCCATGCCGGGCGCAACAGCCTGCCCGGCTTCGCCGACCTGGCGGAGGCCGTGGCGCCGGCGGTGGTGACGATCCGCGCCGTGAGCTTCCAGGAAGCTCCCGAGGGGCACGGCAACGCCAGCGGCGACGACTCCGGCGGGGCCGGCAGCAGCGACAGCAGCGGCGGTGCCGGCAGCGAGAACGACCCCTTCTTCGACTTCTTCTTCGGCCCTCACCACCGCGACCAGCCCGGTCCGGAGCGCGGGCCGCAACGGCAGCAGGAGTTCCGCTCGGAGGCGGGCGGCAGCGGCTTCGTCATCAGCGGCGACGGCCTGATCGCCACCAACTACCACGTCATCGAGGGCGCCAGCGAGCTGATGGTCACCGTCGGCGACGACCCGCGCGAGCTGCCCGCCAAGGTGCGCGGCATCGACCCCGCCACCGACCTGGCGCTGATCCAGGTGACGCCGGATCGCAAGCTGCGCCACCTGCGTCTCGGCGACAGCGGCAAGGTGCGCGTCGGCGACTGGATCATGGTGATCGGCAACCCGCTGCGGCTGGGGCGCACGGTCACCGTCGGCGTCGTCTCGGCGGTGGGCCGCTCGGGGCTCGGCATCACCGACGTCTCGTTCGAGAACTTCCTGCAGACCGACGCGGCGATCAACTTCGGCAACTCGGGCGGGCCGATGGTCAACCTCGACGGCCAGGTGGTCGGCATCGCCACCGCCATCAACTGGGGCGCCGAGAACGTCGGCTTCGCGGTGCCGGCGAGCACGATCTCGCGGGTGATGCCGCAGCTCGAGAAGCAGGGCAAGGTGCGACGCGGCTATCTCGGCGTCAACGTCGAGAACCTCGACTTCCGCGCCCAGCAGGCCTTCGGGCTGCCCAGCGGCCAGGGCGCCCTGGTGATCCAGGTCAACGAGGGCACGCCCGGCGCCGACGCCGGCCTCGCGCACGGCGACGTCATCCTCGCCGTCGACGGCCATCCGGTGGGCACGACGCGCGACCTCATCGACTACGTCTCCGACCAGCCGCCGGGCTCGCAGGTGAGGCTCGACGTGCTGCGCGACGGCAAGCGCAGCGAGCACACGGTGACGCTCGGCGAACGGCCGACGGGCGAGGCGGCGCCCGAGCCGCCGGAGGAGCACGCGCCGCCGGGCATCGAGTGGCTGGGGCTGCGCTACGGCGACCTCACGCCGGCGATTCGCTCGTCGCACCGCATCCCCGAAGGCGTGCAGGGCGTCTGGGTGCGCGCCATCTCACCGCGCAGCCCGCTGGTCGACGAGAACGTCGAGATCGGCGACGTCATCACCGAGGCCGGCGGCCGTCACGTCGGCAACGTCGCCGAGCTCGAGTCCATCGTCAAAGCCGCGCGCCCGGGCAGCTACCTGCGCTTCTACGTCCAGCGCTTCGACCCGCGCAGCGGCGAGTCCGGCCAGTTCTTCGCCTTCGCGCGCGTGCCCTGACCGCAGCTCGATGCTCGGCTAGACCGCGATGACCGTCTCGAGCGGCCGCGGGTCGCCGGCATCGCCTTCGTTCAGCGCACGAGCGCGGTGCCGCCAAGACGTGTCGGCCTCAACTGCGGCCATAGCCGAGCCAAGATGGCAGGTTGTCTTCGCACCACCTGCGATAGTCGGCCATGGTCTCGAAGGACCGAAATCGTGCGTCGTCGAGCACGGGCTTGTAGGTCTTGATGAAGCCATAGCGGATGCGTTCCTCGACGGAACGGTGCGCGGCCGCTTCGAACTCGGCGAGCCACTCGGCTGGAATGTCGGTTGGTGGCGGCGAGGACATGGCCTGGTGGTGGACGCTACCAGAGCGTGGACCCCGACTCGAATCAGGAGCGGTGCACGGGAAGCGAGCTGTTACGATCGTTCGCGGCATGGCCGAGCGCGATTCCACTTCGAAGCCGCTGGTGCTCGTCGTCGACGACGAGGCGGCGATCCGCGACAGCTTGCGGATGATCCTCGAGTACGAGGGGTACCGGGTCGAGGAGGCCTCGGGCGGTGCCGAGGCGGTGGTCAAGGTGGCGAGCCTCGCACCGCAGGCGATCATCCTCGACATCAAGATGCCGGAGATCGACGGGCTCGAGGTGCTGCGGGTGCTCGCCAACCGCGGCTACGAGATGCCGATCCTGGTGATCTCCGGCCACGCCGACCTCGCCACCGCCGTCGAGGCGACGCGCCGCGGCGCCTACGACTTCTTCGAGAAGCCGCTGCAGCGCGAGCGCGTGCTGCTGTCGCTCAAGAACGCGCTCGAAAGCAACCGCCTCCAGCGCGACAGCAAGGCGCGCCCCGCCGTCGAGCCGGAGGAGCTGGTGGGCGACTCGCCGCCGATGCGCCGCGTGCGTGAGATGGTCGAGCGCGCCGCGCCGACGCCCGCCACCGTGCTCATCACCGGCGAGAGCGGCACCGGCAAGGAGCTGGTGGCCCGCGCCATCCACCGCCAGTCGCCGCGGAAGAACGGCGCGCTGGTGCAAGTCAACTGCGCCGCCATCCCCGACGAGCTCATCGAGTCGGAGCTCTTCGGCCACGAGAAGGGGAGCTTCACCGGCGCCGTGCGGCGGCAGACCGGAAAGTTCGTCAGCGCCCACGGCGGCACCATCTTCCTCGACGAGGTGGGCGACATGTCGCCGCGCACGCAGGCCAAGGTGCTGCGCGTGCTGCAGAACGGCGAGGTCGAGCCGGTGGGCGCCGAGAAGACGGTGCAGGTGGACGTGCGCGTCGTCGCCGCCACCAACCGCGACCTCGAAGGCGAGATCCGCGCCGGCCGCTTCCGCGAGGACCTTTTCTACCGCTTGAACGTCGTGCCGCTGCGCACGCCGCCGCTGCGCGAGCGGCTCGAGGACGTGCCGGTGCTCGTCGACTGGTTCGTGCGCCGCTACACGCAGGCCGACAACTACCGGCCGAAGAAGTTCACCGCCGAGGCGATCGCACAGCTGCAGGCGATGCCCTGGCGCGGCAACGTGCGCGAGCTCAAGAACCTCGTCGAGCGGCTGCTCATCCTGACGCCGGGCGAGGTCGTCGACCGCCGCGACGTGGTGTCGGTGGCCGGCGCGCGCGACGCGGCGCTGCCCGAGTCGCTCTTCGCGCTCAAGGCGCTGCGCGACTTCCGCGACGAGGCCGAGCGGCTGTTCATCCTCCACAAGCTCGAGCAGAACGACTGGAACGTGACGCAGACGGCGCAGGCGATCGACACGCCGCGCAGCAACCTCTACAAGAAGATGGAGCAGTACGGCATCCGCCGCGCCGGCACCGCGGCGGCGGAGCGGGCGGACGAGGGCGAAGAGGCCGGGGACGAGCGCGACGGCGGCGAGGACGAGGGCTGAGGCGATGGCGCGGAGCAGGGGCGCGAGCCGCACCGCGACCGACGGATCGGGCGTCGCCGCCGCCGAGCTCGACACGGTGGCCGCGGCGTTCCCCGACGCGGCGGCGGAGACGCTCGGCATGCTGCAGTCCTCGGGCGCGTTGCTCGAGGGACACTTCCTGCTCTCCTCCGGCCTCCACTCGCCGCGCTACGTGCAGTGCGCCAAGCTGCTCGAGCTGCCGGTGCGCGCGCAGCGCGTGGGCGAGCGGTTGGCCGCGCTGCTGCGGCCGCTGCGCCTCGACTCGATCGTCTCGCCGGCGCTCGGCGGCCTGATCATCGGCCACGAGGTGGCGTCGGCGCTCGACCTGCCCTTCCGCTTCACCGAGCGCAAGGACGCCAAGATGGAGCTGCGCCGCGGCTTCGCGCTCGGCTACGGCGAGCGAGTGGCGGTGATCGAGGACGTGGTGACGACGGGGAAGTCGACGCTCGAGGCGGCGGCGGTGGCCAGCGGCCACGGCGCCGAGGTGGTGGCGGTGGGCGCCATCCTCGACCGCAGCGGCGGCAAGCACCCGTTCGAGGTGCCCTTCCTCTCGCTGCTCAAGCTCGATTTCCCGACCTGGGCGGCGGCGGCGTGTCCGCTCTGCGCGGCAGGCGGCAAGGCGGAGAAACCCGGGAGTCGCGCTTAGCCGTGGCCGCCGACGATACGGCGCCGGCGCGGTCCGCGTGGGCAGCGAAGCTGCGCGGCAAGCGGCTGATCGTGCTTCTCGCGCTGCTGCCGATCGCCCTCGCGCTGCACGTGTACCTCGTGTGGCTCGGCGGCGGCTGGCGGGTCTTCGCGCTCGTCGAGCTCGGCGTCGGCGCTTTCGTGGCGCTCGCCATGCGCGAGGCGAAGCGGCTCGACGGCGCGAGCTGAGCTCACGGCCGACCAGAAGGCGCCGCGGCTTACAGGAAGCTCTTGAAGCGGCCGCGGTCGAGCTTGTCGACGGCGAGCCTCAGCGCCTCGATGCGGCCGTGGCGGTCGGCGTCCGCCTTGGGCACCCAGAGGTCCCACTCGAGCTCGGAGCCGTCGATCACGCCGACGTGGAAGGCGCCCTTGTCCTCGTGCCAGTCGGGCTCGTCGTCGGCGAGCACCCAGCCGGAGGGAAGGTAGCTCTCGAGCTCGACGTCGGTGTAGGAGAGCGGCGGCAGCAGGTCGGCGGCCATCGGCGATGGTTTTACCACAACGTGGCGCGTGCGGAGCCGCGAGGTTCTGTCCGCAGCAGCGAGCAGCGATCAGCCGGCAGCGACCGCGGCGGCGTCGATGCCGGCGAGGCGAGCGAACGGCTCGCGAAGGATGGCCGGCACGCGGCAGGGGCGGCGGCTGTCGCGCTCGACCCAGATGTGCTCGCTGGCGCCGGTGGCGAGGAGGTCGTCGCCGCGCCGCACCTCGTAGCCGAAGCGGGTCAATCGCGAGCTGAGGCGGTCGATCCAGGCGCTGACGGCCACGGTCTGGCCGTAATGCGCCGGCTGTCGATAGCGGATCTCGATGCCGGTGACCACCATGAGGTAGCCCATCGACTCGACTTCGGCGTAGGGGATGCCGCTCGTCGCGCACAGCCGCGTGCGCGCCAACTCGAACCAGGCGACGTAGTTGGCGTGGTGGACGTGGCCCATCTGGTCCGTCTCGATGTAGCGGACCTCGACGTCGACGGTGCTGCGGACCGGCTCCGACATGCGGAGCGGATTATCGCGCGTGGCCAGCGTGAACGAAGCGGGCCCGCTTTGGCGAGCCCGCTTCGCGGAACGAGGTCGGGCGGGGGCGCCCCCTGCCACTGGAGGGGCAGGGGGTCGGGGGGATAGGGGTGAGATTGTCTAGTGCTGGCCGAAGACCTTGACCAGCGCGCCCTTGCCGGTGATCGACTGCGCGTCGTACCAGAAGTCGATCGAGCGAATGACGCGCGCACGCCCTTCGAGATCGATGACGCGCGAGCGGCCGCCGGCGCGAATGACCTCGCGCAGCTCGAGCTCCTGGCTCTGGTCGTCGCCGAAGTGGACGACGACGCGGTGGAACTGCACGGCGCGCTCGAAGACCCGGAGCTGGAGGTGGCGGAACTCGCCGCGGACGCCGGTGACGACGATGGTGTCGTGGTCGAGCTTGTCGGTGACGTGGCGCTCGCCGAGGAGGGCCCAGTTGCCGGCGCCGCGACGGGCCGAGGCCGCGCCGGGCAGCGCGACGAGACCGATGGCGAGGGCGAGCAGAGCGAGCGAGGCGATGGAACGACGCATAGGGAACCTCCTGAAGTGGATTGTCGAGTTTGTCAGGACCGTCGCGACGTGGAACGCACCGGCGCGGGCTTTCCTGCGCCCGCCGATCCTCGCACCGCGCGCCTCTTCGCGGCAAACCTTCACCCGCGGTGTAGATTCGCGCCGTGCCGGTCTACCCCTACCAAGGCGTCTGGCCCCGATTGGGCGAACGGGTGTTCCTCGCCCCGTCGGCCGAGGTCGCCGGTGACGTCGAGGTGGGCGACGACGCGTCCTTCTGGTTCCACACCGCCGCGCGCGGCGACGTCAACCGCATCCGTATCGGCGAGCGCACCAACGTGCAGGACGGTACCGTGCTGCACGTCACGCACGAGACGCATCCGCTCCTGATCGGCGCCGCGGTGGTGATCGGCCACGCCGCGGTGCTGCACGGCTGCACGGTGGAGGACGGCGCGCTCATCGGCATCGGCGCGCGAGTGCTCGACGGCGCGGTGGTCGAGACCGGCGCGCAGGTCGGCGCCGGCGCGGTGGTCGCTCCGGGCACGCGCATCCCGGCGCATCACCTGGCGCTGGGCGTACCCGCGCGCGTCGCGCGGCCGCTCTCGGATCGCGAGCGCGCGACGATCCCGGAGATCGTCGAACGTTACGTGCGGCTCAAGGAGACCTATCGCGTGGCGCTTGCTGCCGAGTCGGTGCCGGAGCCCGCCGGAGTGGCGCGATGAGCGAGTACCGCCGCGTCAAGGGAACACGCGACCTGCTGCCGCCCGAGACCGCGGTGTGGGCGGCCGTCGAGGCCACGGCGCGCCGCGTCTTCGCGCTCTACGGCTACCAGGAAGTGCGCACGCCGCTGCTCGAGCACACCGAGCTCTTCGTGCGCACGGTGGGCGAGTCGACCGACATCGTCGGCAAGGAGATGTACACCTTTCCCGATCGCAAGGGGCGCAGCCTGACGCTGCGGCCGGAGAACACCGCGCCGGTGGCGCGCGCGTTCCTCGAAGGCGGGCTGCAGGCGGGACCGCTGCCGGTCAAGCTCTTCTACATCGGCCCGCAGTTCCGCTACGAGCGGCCGCAGAAGGGGCGCTACCGCCAGTTCCACCAGATCGGCGCCGAGCTGATCGGCGACGCCTCGCCGCACGCCGACGCCGAGCTGCTGCTGATGCTCGACCGCTTCCTGCGCGAGCTCGGGTTCAGCGAGCTCGAGGTGCTGCTCAACACCGTGGGCGACGCGCCGTCGCGCGGTGCCTACGCCGAAGCGCTGCGCGCGTACCTGCAGCCGCACGCCGACGCGCTCGGCGCCGACAGCAAGCGGCGGCTGGAGACCAACCCGCTCCGCATCCTCGACAGCAAGGACCCCAAGGAGCGCGAGCTGCTCGCCGGCGCTCCGGCGCTGGCCGACCACCTGACCGACGCGGCGCGCGCGCACTTTGCGGCAGTGCGCGAGGCGCTCGACCGGTTCGGCGTCAGGTACAAGGTCAGCGACCGCCTCGTGCGCGGTCTCGACTACTACACCGACACCGTGTTCGAGATCGTCTCGCGCGACCTCGGCGCGCAGGACGCGCTGGTGGGTGGCGGCCGCTACGACGAGCTGGTGGCCGACCTCGGCGGCCCGCGCATTCCTAGCATCGGCTTCGCGATCGGCGAGGATCGCCTTATCGAGGTGATGCCTATGGACTTTCGTGAACAGGCGAGGCGTAAGGGGCCGGTAATGATTTTACCGGTCACCGAACGTGCCATTGCATTCGCGCAAGAAGTAGCTGAGAACTTGCGAGCTGCAGGAATCCCGGCTGAGATCGATACCCCTGGCCGCTCGCTTCGAAAAGCGGAAGAGAGCGCTGGCAAGAAAGGCTCGCGTTGGTTGGTTCTAGTTGGTGAGCACCAACCGAGTGGCTTGCAGACGAGTCTCCACGATCTGAAGAGAGAGCGCACCGACAATGTTCTTGATGTGCGCGAGCTGGTAAGGCAATTGACACCGGAGTTTATTGGAGCTCCGGAAGAGTTGGCGTGGGCGGCAAGGATGCAGGAGCGGGAATGATGAAACGGACGGGAGCGGGCACGCTGCGCGTCGAGCACGTCGGGGACCGGGTGAAGCTGTCCGGCTGGGTGGCGCGCCGGCGCGACCTCGGCGGCATCCTCTTCCTCGACCTGCGCGATCGCTCCGGCATCGCCCAGGTGGTGGTGCGGCCCGACGAGCAGCCCGAGCTGGTGGGCGCCTTCGAGCCGGTGCGGCAGGAGTGGGTGGTCGAGGTCGAAGGCGAGGTGGCCCGGCGCACCGCTCCCAACGCCGAGATGCCCACCGGTGCCGTCGAGCTGATCGCCGACCGCGGCGCGATCCTCTCGCGCGCCGAGCCGCTGCCGTTCGCCATCGACGGCAAGGCCGCCGACGCCAGCGAGGAGACGCGCCTGCGCTACCGCTACCTCGACCTGCGGCAGTCGGCGCTGCAGAAGAACATCGCGCTGCGCCACAACGTCACGCACGCCGTGCGCGCCTACCTGCACGAGCAGGGCTTCTACGACATCGAGACGCCGATCCTCACCAAGTCGACGCCCGAGGGCGCGCGAGACTACCTGGTGCCGTCGCGCGTGCAGCGCGGCAAGTTCTACGCGCTGCCGCAGTCGCCGCAGCTCTTCAAGCAGATCCTGCAGGTGGCGGGCTTCGAGAAGTACGTGCAGATCGCCCGCTGCTTCCGCGACGAGGACCTGCGCGCCGACCGCCAGCCGGAGTTCACGCAGATCGACCTCGAGATGTCCTTCGTCGAAGAAGAGGACGTCTACGCGCTCGTCGAGGGGCTCTTCGCACGCATCTTCCCGCCGGTCGGCATTCCGGTGGGGATCCCGTTCCCGCGACTGCCCTACGCGCAGGCGATGCTGCGCTACGGCAGCGACAAGCCCGACCTGCGCTTCGGCCTCGAGATCGCCGACGTCACCGACCTCGTGGCCGAGAGCGGCTTCCGCGGCTTTCGTGAGGCGATCGCCAACGGCGGCGTCGTGCGCGGCTTCGCGGTGCCCAATGCAGGAGGGGCGTCCCGCAAGCAGGTGGAAGGGTGGGCTGAGGTGGCGCGCCGCTACGGCGCCGCCGGCGTGCTCACGTTGAAGCGCGAAGGCGGCGAGCCGCGATTCCAGGTGAAGGACGCGCTGTCGGTGGCGGAGCTGTCGCTGCTCACCGAGCGGCTGGGCCTCGAGCCCGAAGGGCTGGCGCTCATCGCCGCCGGGCCCGAGTCGACCACGGCCGCCGCGCTCGGCGCGTTGCGGCTGGAGCTGGCGCGCGCTTACGACCTGATTCCCGCCGACCGCCACGCCTTCGTCTGGATCACCGAGTTCCCGCTCTTCGAGTGGGGCGCCGAGGACGAGCGCTGGTACGCCATCCACCACCCGTTCACCGCTCCCGACCCGCGCGACGTCGACGGGCTGGAGAGCGAGGCCGGCAAGGCGCGCGCCCGCGCCTACGACGTGGTGCTCGACGGCACCGAGCTCGGCGGCGGCTCGATCCGCATCCACGATTCGGCGCTCCAGCAGCGCGTCTTCAAGCTGCTCGGCATCGGCGCCGAGGAGGCGCGCGCGCGCTTCGGTTTCCTGCTCGAGGCGCTGTCGTTCGGCGCGCCGCCGCACGGCGGCATCGCCATCGGCCTCGACCGTCTCATCATGCTGATGGCGGGCGCGCCGTCGATCCGTGACGTCATCGCCTTTCCGAAGACGACCTCGGCGAGCGACCTGATGACCGACGCGCCGTCGACGGTGGACGCGCGCCAGCTCGGCGAGCTGGGAGTCAAGGTGGAGTGATGACCGTCGAGCGCCTGCCACTGCGCCACGGGCGCGGCGTTACGCATCTCTTCCACGGCGAAGGCGCGCTCGAAGCCGCCGGCGACGAGCTGGTCGAGTGGCTGGCAGGGCGGCGCGCCTTCGTCGTCACCACGCCCGTCGTCTGGCGCCTCCACGGCGGCGACCTGCAGGCGTTGCTGGCCGCCGCGTCCGCCTGCGAAGTGCTGGAAGCGCCCGAAGGTGAAGCGGCGAAGACCCTCGCCGAGGCGGGGCAGCTCTGGCAGCGGATGCTCGACGCCGGCGGCAAGCGCGACAGCCGGCTGCTCGCTTTCGGCGGCGGCAGCGTCGGCGACCTCGGCGGCTTCGTCGCCGGCGCCTTCCTGCGCGGCATCGGCTGCGTGCAACTGCCGACGACGCTGCTGGCGCAGGTCGACGCCGCGATCGGCGGCAAGACGGGCGTCGACCTGCCGACGGCCAAGAACAGCGTTGGCCTCTTCCACCATCCCTTCGCCGTCGTCGCCGACACGCGCTGGCTGGCGACGCTCGACGAGCGGCAGCGTGGCGCCGGCCTCGTCGAGGCGATCAAGATGGCGTTCCTGCTCGACCCGCCGCTCTTCGAGCGCATCGAGGCGCGGCTCGTGGAGCTGCTGGCCGGCGACACCGGCGCGCTGGCCGAGGTGGTGCCGGCGGCGGCCGCCGCCAAGGCGCGCGTCGTCGAAGGCGACCCCGACGAGGCCGGCGAGCGCGCTTTGCTCAACTTCGGGCACACGCTCGGACACGCGCTCGAAGCCGCCTCCGGCTACCAGGGCCTGTTGCACGGCGAGGCGGTCGCCTGGGGCATGCTCTTCACGCTGCGTCTCGCCGCTCGGCGCGGTCTCGCTGCCGCGGCCGCGGCGCGGCTGCGCGGCGTGCTGCACGCGCTCGCGCTGCCGCCGATGCCCGACATGGACCCGGCGCAACTCCTGGCGCTCATCGCCCGCGACAAGAAGGCGCGCGAAGGGGGCAATCCGGACGGTTCTCCGAACGTAGGCTGGGTGCTGCCGCAAGACGTCGGGCGCGGCCGGCGCAACGTGAAGGTGCCGATCGACGAAGTCGCCGCCGAGCTCGCCGCCTTCCTCGCCGATCCCGACGCGTAGGATCCGCGCGCCGGCTATAATCCGCGTCAACCCGCGCCCTCCTCCGCGACCGTCTTCCTGCCGCTGGTGGTCCGTGGCGCCCCGCCGATGAGCAACCGCCGGTGAGCAAGATCGGCCTCTTCATCAGCCGCATTCCCCTTCGGCACCTCATCTTCCTGCTCCTCCTCGGATCGGGCCTGATCCCGCTGCTGACGGCGAGCATCTTCCTCACTCGCAGGAACGTCGACCTCTTCGAGACGCAGGAGCAGACGTTCCTCACCCGCTCGGCGGAGGCGCTGTCGGAGGAGATCGGCACGGCGCTGGGGACCTTGGAGCGCGAGGTGCGCCAGCTCGGCGAAGGGTTCCTCGCCCTGCCCGGCCCCGAGTCGCCGCTCGACCGCCTGCGGCTGCCCGGCGTCGACCGCTACTTCGGCAACTACCTGCTCGACAACGAGGGCAGCGTGCTGCAGCTCCAGGTGCTCGACCTCGACGGCTCGGGGCCGACGCTGGGCGCCGGCGAGCCCGACGCGCAGGTGCAGCGCGCGCTGCGCGAGACCTTCGACGCGGCGCGCAAGTCCGCGGCGACCACCTACCGGTTCGTCCGCCGCGCCAGCGACAACGAGCCGCTGGCGGTGGCCGCGGTCCCGGTCTTCGTGCCCGAGTCGACGGGCCAGCAGAAGCCCACGCAGCCGGTGCTCATCCTGCAGGCGGTGTCGCGCCTCGACGTGCTCGGCCGCGTCGGCAGCCGCGAGGCGCGCGGCGACGTCGCCGTCTTCCTCATCGACTCCGACGGCCGCGTGCTCTGGGAGCGCGGCGCCGACGACGAGACGGCGCGCGCGCTCGCGTCGTCGCGCCTCGTCGACGACTTCCGCCGCCGGCCCGAGATCCTCGCCTCCGAGTACACCATCTTCACCCACGGCAAGAAGGTGAAGATGCTGGGCCGCGTCTCGCCGGTGGAGACGACGGGGTGGGGGATCGTGGTGCAGAAGCCGCTGTCCGCCGCCTACGTGGCAGTGCAGCAGCTTCTCTACACGACGATGATCGCCTCGTTGATGCTGGTGGCGCTCTCCGGCATCTTCGCCGGCTTCGCCGCCAGCCGTTTCAGCGCGCCGTTCACGCGCCTCACCGCCACCACGCACGCCATCGCCGCCGGCCAGTTCGGCGACCGCGTCGAGGTGAGCGGCCCCGGGCGCGAGGTGGTCGAGCTCGCCGAGGACTTCAACCGCATGAGCGGCCACGTGCAGTCCTACGTCGAGCAGCTGCAGCAGGCGGCGCAGGCCAACCGCGAGCTGTTCATCGGCTCGATCCGCGCCTTCGCCGCCGCCGTCGACGCCAAGGACCCCTACACGCGCGGCCACTCCGAGCGTGTCGCCGCCTTCAGCCGCACCATCGCCAGAACACTCGGCCAGTCGCCGGAGTTCCAGGAGCGCATCTGGATCGCCGGCGTGCTGCACGACGTCGGCAAGATCGGCATCGAGGACCGCATCCTCAAGAAGGGCGGCGTGCTCACCGCCGACGAGTACGAGCAGATGAAGCTCCACCCCGCCATCGGCGAGGAGATCCTGCGGCCGCTCGAGGCGTTGCGCGAGATGCTGCCCGCCATCCGCTGGCACCACGAGGCGTGGAACGGCCGCGGCTACCCAGACGGGCTCAAGGGCGAGCAGATCCCACTCATCGCCCGCATCGTCGCGGTGGCCGACACCTTCGACGCCATCACCACCAACCGGCCCTACCAGAAGGCCTACGGCTACAGCTACGCGGTGGAGACGATCACCAAGCTCACCGGCGCCCGCTTCGACGCCAAGGTGGTGACCGCTTTCCTGCGCGCGCACCAACAGGGCGCCATCAAGGTCGAGACGCGCGAGGAAGGCCAGGTCGAGAAGGTGCCGGCCATCGCATGAACGGCTGCCGTGCAAGCGCGGCGGCCGCGCTGGGGTTGGCGCTCGTCATCGGCGCCGCGGCGCTGGCAGAGTCGACTGCCGAAGGGCCTCGCTCACCGCCGGTGGCGGGGCTCAACCTGTCGTTCGACGATCCCGCGGCCGCTGGCGCACCGCTCGAGCTGCCGGCCGATTGGACGATCGGCGGCGCCGGATACGAGATCGGGCTCGACGGCGCGGTCCGGCACGACGGCGCGCGCAGCCTGCGCTTGCGCTACGACGGTCCCGGCGGCAAGGCAGCGTCGGCCGTGCAGCGTGTCGACGCCGCGGCGTTCGCGGGGCAGCGCGCGCGGCTCACCGGATGGCTGCGGCGCCAGGGGGCGAAGCGCGGCTCGCTCGGCCTCTTCTTGCGCGCCGAGGCCGCCAACGGCGACGTGCTGCGTCTCGTCGACCAACGCGCCAGCGGCGGCGTCACCGGCGACCAGGAGTGGAAGGAAGACAGCCTCGAGCTCGAAGTGCCGGCGGGCGCTCGCTGGCTGCACTTCGGGGTGCTCACCACCGGCGACGGTACGAGCTGGGCGGACGGGCTGGTGCTTGCCGCGCAGCCGCTGCCGGCGCCGACGGCCACGGTGGTACGCGTTCGCGACGAAGGCGGGACTGCCGTCCGCGCCGCGTGGGTGACGGTGATGCGCAGTGACGGCGACATCGTCGAGATGGTGGCGACGGGAAGCGACGGTACGGCGACCGTGCTCCTCCCGGCCGGTGAGTACGGCATCTCGGCGCACGCGCCCGGCCGCGAGGGAGCGTTTCGTGGACCCGTGACCGCCGGACCGCTCGCCGCCCCCGTCGAGCTGACGCTTCCGGCGCAGGGCGGGGCGGAAGTGATCGTCGACCTGCAGGCCTCGCGTCCGCTGCCGCCGGGAGCGCGGGTCGAGATCGCCCGTTTCAGCTCCGACGTGGGAGACAACTGGGCGCTGCCGGTGACCGGCGGCGGGCAGCGGCTCTCCCTGCGGGTGCCGCCCAGCGACCGTGGCTACCAAGTGCTGCTGCGCGCTGAGGGGTTGGCGGTCACGCCGGTCCACGTCGCGGCCGCCGGCGGCACGGCCCTGCTTGCGGGCGACCCGCCGCCGCCGCCACCGCAGGCGGCGCTCGCATGGATCCGTGAGCACGCGATGGTGATCGGCGGCACCGATCCGACGACCGGCACGACGGATCTCGAAGCGTTGCTGCCACGGCTGCGCGGCGCGCGGGTCATCGCCATGGGCGAGGCGACGCACGGCACGCGCGAGTTCTTCCAGCTCAAGCACCGCGTTCTCGAGCTGCTGGTCGCCAAAGGCGGCGTGCGCACCTTCGCCATCGAGGCGAACGAGCTGCCGGTACGCGCCCTCGGCGACTACGTGCTCGGAGCGGAGCTGCCGAAAGGCGATGCGATGGGCGGCCTCTTCGCCGTCTGGAAGACGGAGGAGGTGCTCGCGCTCGTCGAGTGGCTGCGGGCCTGGAACGCGAGCCACGGCGAGGCTGACAAGGTGCGACTGGTTGGCTTCGACATGCAGGACGTCGCCGACGCCGGCCCGCAGCTCGAAGACTTCCTGCGCCGAGCGGGCGAGGCGGACGCCGGACCGCTCGTGGCGCCGCTCGAGCCGCTGCTCGGTGGACAGCAGCCCGCGGTCGCTGCCCTCCAGGACGCGTCACGCCGCGGGCCGCTCGAGAACGGAGTCGCGGCGCTGGTGGCGCGCTTCGCGGCGCGCCAGAACGAGTGGTCGGCGATGCTCGGTCCCGGCCCGGTGAAGAACGCGCGGCACGTGCTGCGACTCGTCGAGCAGGCGCTCGACATGGCCCGCGCCGACGCCGGCGTGGCCAAGGAGGCGGGCGGCGGCGGGTCGGTGCGCGACCGCGCGATGGCGGAGAACCTCCTCTGGTACCTCGAGGACAGTGGCGGCGATCGGCGCCTCTTTGTCTGGGCGCACAACCTCCACGTCGCCAAGGCGAGCGGCAGCGGCGACCCCG
Organism: Thermoanaerobaculia bacterium; assembly: GCA_036005845.1. Lineage (GTDB taxonomy): Bacteria > Acidobacteriota > Thermoanaerobaculia > Multivoradales > JAIOJS01 > DASYQD01. The sequence continues at coordinate 18,561 of DASYQD010000176.1, forward strand.
CCACCATGGGCAGCGTGCTGCACGAGAAGCTCGGCGCCGCCTATGTTCCCATCGGCTTCGAGTTCGGCGAAGGCTCGTTCCAGGCCATGGACCCCGAAAACGTCCCTTATGGCCGCGCCATGCGCGAGTTCACCCTCGGCGCGCCGCGGCCGTGGAGCCTGGCGGCGGCATTCCGCGGTGCCGGGGTCACCCTCGGCATCGTCGACCTCCGCGAGCTCGTGGGGACGGCTGCCGCCGAGTGGCTCGGCAAACCGCAAACCATGCACGACACCGGCTTCGTCATGGGCGAGAGCTGGGACATCAGCCATCCAGTGAATGCGCCGGAAGCCTACGACCTGCTGATCTACGTCGACCGCACGACGCGGGCGAGGCAGCTCTTCCTCACCCGCAGCGGAGACGCGCCGTTGCGCAAGCCCGACGGCTGAATCGCGGCGCGGTGGCAGCCTGCTAGGCTCGCCGCCGCATGGCGTTCGAGTACATCCTCGCCAACCTCCTCGCCGAGACCCACGCCGCCGGCGTGCTCTTCCTCGACGGCAGCGGCGAGACGGTCGACGTCGTCTGCTCCGAGTTCACGCCCTACGAGATGCGGGTGCTCGGCGCCTACCTCGGCATCTACTTGAAGCAGGTCGGGCACGCGCTCGACGAGTGGAAGATGGGCAACCCGCGCCTCGTCCACGTGGAGAAGGACCGCCTCCACATCTACGCGCTGCCGTTGCCGGACGGCTACTACCTGGTGCTCGTGCAGCGGCGGCCGGCGCTCGTCGGCAAGGCGCGCGTCGAGCTGGATCGTGCCGCACAGCAGTTGATCCACGCGCTGTTCTGACCGCGACCGCGAACGCGGTCCCGGTCATCGCGAGGAGCGCAGCGACGAAGCGATCTCGATCCTTCGACGGCTGCTAACCTTCCCGCGCCATGGCCGAACCCGGCGCACCGCTCGAGCTGCCGCCCGAGAGCACGCTCGCCGACGCCCCCGAGCAGAAGGGCTTCTGGAAGAAGCTCAAGCGCGGCCTCTTCATGACCCACACCGAGCTGCTCGAGCGGCTCGACGCGACGCTCTCCAACCGCGACTTCCTCGACGAGCGGGTGCTCGAGCAGCTCGAGGAGACGCTCATCGGCGCCGATCTCGGCGTGGCGACTTCGCTGGAGCTCGTCGAGCGGCTGAAGGAGGAAGTGCAGAAGGGCGAGGCGAGCGACGCGTTCTGGCTGCGCAAGCGGCTCGCCGACGAGGTGGGGCTGCTGCTGCTGCAGGCGCCGCGGCCGCGCGACACCGGCGGCCCGCGGGTGACGCTGGTCGTCGGCGTCAATGGCGTCGGCAAGACGACCTCGATTGCCAAGCTCGGCCGTCTCGCGCAGGCGCGCGGTCGCACGGTGCTGCTGGTCGCCGGCGATACGTTTCGCGCCGCCGCCGTCGAGCAGCTCGCGCTGTGGGCGCAACGGCTGGGCGTCGAGCTGGTGCGCCAGCAGCAGGGCGCCGACCCGGCGGCGGTGGTCTTCGACGGCATCCAGGCGGCGCGCGCGCGCGGCATCGACGAGGTGATCGTCGACACCGCCGGGCGGCTGCAGAACAAGGAACACCTGATGCGCGAGCTGGCGAAGATCGGCCGCGTCGTCGAGCGCGAGGCGGCCTCATGGCAGCGCCGCACGCTGCTGGTGCTCGACGCCACCACCGGCCAGAACGCGCTGTCGCAGGCGCGCGAGTTTCTCGCCGTCTCCCAAGTCGACGGCGTGCTGCTCGCCAAGGTCGACGGCACCGCCAAGGGCGGCATGGCAGTGGCGATCGCGCGCGAGCTCAAGCTGCCGGTGCTCTACCTCGGCGTCGGCGAGACGGCGGACGACCTCGTCGAGTTCCGCCCGCGCGAGTTCGCGCAGGCGCTGCTCGCGTGACGGCGCGCGCAGGCGCGCCGTCATCCCGAGGAGCGCAGCGACGAAGGGATCTCGATAAGGCGCGTTGCACGGATCTTCGATGGCCGCTCCGGTAACCGATCGAGAGCTCGACGCGCTGCGGCTCGCGCAGCGTCTCGCCGAGCGCGGCCGCTTCCGTACGTCGCCCAACCCGATGGTCGGCGCCGTTCTGCTGCGCGGCGGCGATGGCGAGCAGTCCGAGCCGCTTGCCGTCGGCTGGCATCGCGAGGTCGGCGGTCCGCACGCCGAGGTCGAGGCGCTGCGCCAGGTCGACGACGCGCGCGGCTCCACTTTGTGCGTGACGCTCGAGCCCTGCGCGCATCATGGCCGTACGCCGCCGTGCGCCGACGCGGTGATCGCGGCCGGCGTGCGGCGGGTGGTCGCCTGCCACCGCGATCCCGACCCGCGCGTCGCCGGCGAGGGCTTCGCACGGCTCGCCGCGGCCGGCATCGAGGTGACGAGCGGGCACCTCGTCGACGAAGCGGTGCGCCTCAACTGGAAGTATTTGACGGCGAAGCTGCGCGGGCGACCCGGGGTGACGCTGAAGTGGGCGATGAGCCTCGACGGCAAGATCGCGGCGCGGAGCGGCGACAGCCGCTGGATCACCAGCGAGCCGGCGCGGCGCTGGTCGTTGGAGCTGCGCGAGGTGCACGACGCCATCCTGGTAGGGAGCGGCACTGCGCTGGCGGACGATCCGTTGCTGACGCGGCGGCTCGGGCGCGCGCGGGGCCCGATCCTGCGCGTCGTGCTCGATCGAAGGCTGCGGCTGCCGGCGACGGCTCGCATGCTCGGCGAGCCGGGGCCGGTGCTCGTCTACGCTGCGATGGCTATAGCGACGCCGGAGAGCATCGACGCGCTGCGCGAGCGCGGCGCCGAGGTGGTCGTGCTGCCGGCGGTCGGGCCGGCGGCGGTGCTCGCCGATCTTGCCGCGCGCGGCGTACACAGCGTGCTGGTGGAAGGCGGCGGCGAGATGCTCGCCGCGTTCGCCGCAGCCGGCGCTTTCGACCGCGTCGAGGTAGCCTGCGCGCCGCTGCTCGTCGGCGGGCGCGACGCGCCGGGGCCGCTCGGCGGTGCCGGCGCGGAGCGGCTCGCCGACGCGCTCCGACTCGATACGCTGGAGGTGCGGCGCCGCGGCCCCGACGTGCTGCTCGGCGCCTTTCGCAACGGATGTTTACCGGACTTGTCCGCGAGCGTGGCCGGATAGCGGCCGATCCCGAGCCGTCGCCGCAGGGCGGCGTGCGGCTGCGCGTGCGTCACTCGGCGGCGCTGGGCGAGCTGCTGTCCGTGGGCGCCAGCCTCGCCGTCTCCGGCGTCTGCCTGACGGTGATCGAGCTGCGGCCGGAGGAGTCGCTCGTCGAGCTGTCGCCGGAGACGCTGCGGCGAACGACGCTCGGCGCGTTGCGCGCCGGATCGGAAGTCAACCTCGAGCCGGCGCTGCGCATGGGCGATGCGCTGGGCGGCCACTGGGTGCAGGGGCACGTGGACGGCACGGTGGCCGTGGTCTCGGTGGAGACCGCCGACAATCATCGCGAGGTGAGCTGCGAGCTGCCCGCGGACCTCGCGCCGTTCGTGGTGGAGAAGGGCTCGATCGCGCTCGACGGCGTGAGCCTCACCGTCGCATCGCTCGGCGGCGATGCCTTCGGCGTCGCGCTGATCCCGCATACGCTGGAGGTGACGACGCTCGGCGGCTCGCGCGCCGGCGACCGCCTCAACGTCGAAGTCGACCTGCTCGGCAAGTACGTTCACCGGGCCCTGCAACTGCGAGGGCTGGCGTGAGTCGGGAGCTCGCGACCGCGCCGAAGTGGCGAGGCCTCGCGTGAGCCGCACGCTGGCGACGGCACTCCTGCGCGAGCAGGCGGCCGATCCTTGGCGCTGCTGGATCCGCCACGCTCCGATGCGATGGCCGGGGCCCGGCGCACCGTGGGTCGACCTTGCGACCGGCACGCTGGGAGGCAATGACGGCGAGCCGGACGTGCTCGGCGCTCTCCTGGGGCTGCGGCTCGACGACGTGCTCTACGTGCCGCCGGTGTCGCCGGCGCTCGCCGCCGCTCGCGACCGTCTTGCCGTCCAACACGCCGCGCGCGGGACGCCGGTGCTGGTGCAGCTCCTGCCTGGCGACGCGCGGCCTTCGAGCGCGGCGACGTCGGCCGGTCTCGTCGTCGTGTGGGACTTGCTCGCGCCGGTCCTCGCCGGCGGCGAGGCCTCGTCGGCGCGATCCGTGGAGCTCGCGAATGCGCAAGCCGGCGACGCCGCGGTGCTGCCGCTGCTTCCCGGGGCGATGGCCGGCGAACGACTCGCAGCTCTCGCCGCGTCCCTCGCCGTGGCCGGATTGACCGTGCTGCAGGCATTGCCGCTCGAGCTCGGCGGCCGCGATCGGCGGACGCTGACCGAGTCGTTTGGCGACTCGCTCAGCGAGGCGAGCTACCTCCGCCTCTTTCACGGCGAGCCGCCCTCGGCGCTGCCGGTGGCGCGCGCCGCGGCGCGCCACAACTTGTTGCCGCTCTTGCCGCGCCCGCTGCCGCGTCCGCCGCTGCGCGGCGCCGCCAACCTGCGGGTCGCCGGCGCGCTAGCCTCGTGCGGTGAGCTCTGCCTGCTGCTCGGCGAGCCGGAGAGCCGCGCGCAGGCGCTGCTGCGCGCGGCGCGCTTCGCCGAGCGCGAGGGGCGCGACCTGACGGCTCTGGCGCGCGACGGCCATTTGCCGGTGCTTCCCTGGCTGGAAGGCGAAGCGCTGCAAGTCGCCGCCGAGATTGCCGCCGGCGGCGAGCCCGAGCTGTGGCGGCAGCTCCTATCGCGCCTGCAGGCCGCCTGACGGCCGCTTCGGCCGGCGCCGCGTCGGTTCGCAGGCCCGCCGAAGCAGCTCGACCTGGGCGGCGAACTTCGGCGCGCGGTAGCGGCTGTCGGCGCGAGCCAACCGCAGCAGCTCGGCGCGGCCGTCCTTGCCGAGGAGGACGAGCAGCCGCTCGAGGTCGCCGTCGCCCAGCGACAGCAGTTGCCCGACGCACTTGCTGGTGACGCGCATGCCGTCGCTTCTCAGCAGCTCGGCGAGCTGCTCGACGGAGAGCGCCGTGCTGTGGTTGATCGCGTTCTCGAGCTCCGGAGCGGCGCGGCCGACGGCCTCGTCGACGTCGACGATGTAGACCCAGGCCACGCTCTCGGCGCCGAGGCGAGCGAACCACGGCCGCATCCCGTCACGCTGCGCGCCGGTGACGTTGATGTCGTTGACGAAGATGACGGCTTGCCCGGCGAAGGCCGGCTCGTCGATCAACAGGCTGTGCCAATAGGCCCGCGACCGCCGGCGCTCGCTCCAGCGCAGCCGGCTGTAGACGTCGGCGCGAGCGAGCTCGCGGTGAGCGGGGTCGCCAGGGCGTTGGCGGATGTCGACGCGTCGCAGCGTGACGCCGGCCGGCAGGCGGCCGCGCAGCAGCGCCTCGACCGCCTCGCAGAGCAGGTTGGCGCCGCTGGGGAGGGCATCGGCGCCCGGGGCCGTGAGCACCCAGCCGCGGCGGCTCGGGTCGGCCGCGATCGCACGCTCGACCAGCGGCGCCAGCAATGCCGCGTAGTAGGCGACGCTCGCCGCGACGCCGAGCTTCATCGTCGAGTAGTGCGCGAAGACGGGATGGCCGAGGTCGACCGGCAGTCGGCTCACGCGATGCAGGCAGAACACGCTTTCGCACAGCGGCGTCATGGCGAGGCGCTCACCCACGCGGATTCTGCAGGCGCCGTGCCGGCGGGCGGCACCGGCGCGAGCCGGCCGTCGCGCATGGCGACGATGCGATCGCAGAAGGCGTTCGCCTGGCGGAGGTCGTGGGTGATGAGCAGCACGGCGAGGCCATGATCTTTCCGCAGCGCGTCGAGCCGTTCGAGCCAAGCCCACTTCGCGGGAGCGTCGAGCATCGAGGTCGGTTCGTCGGCGAGGATGAGCCGCGGTTGGGCGATCAGCGCGCGCGCCAGCGCCACCCGTTGGCGTTGGCCGCCGGAGAGGCTGTCGACGCGGCGGTCGAGGTAGTCGCGCGGCGGTTGAAGCCCGGCCTCGGACAGCGCCGTCTCGACTGCGGTCGCATAGCGGTAGCGCGGCACGCCGGCGAGCCGCAGCGGCTCGGCGACGATCGTCCGCACCGTCTGGTGGTAGGGCAGCGCCGAGAACGGGTCCTGGAGGATGAGGTGCGCGAGGCGCCGGTGCCGGCGCAGCTCCGCGCGCGGCATCGTCGCGAGGCCACGGCCGAGCAGCGTCACTCCGCCGCGCGCCGGTTGCAGCAGGCCGAGGGCGAGGTGGGCGAGCGTCGTCTTGCCGGCGCCGCTCGGGCCGACGAGGCCGACGGATTCGCCGGCGTGGACGCGCAGCGAGACGTCGTGGAGGCCGGCGCCGGTCGGGTAGGCGAAATCGACCGACGTGAGGTCGAGCACCGGTTCCGCGGCTTCCGCTCGGCGCGACGCGAACCGCGGCCGCGGCCGCGCCGCCGCGGCCATCGCCTGGCCCGCTTCACTGAGCGGCGCCGCGAGCAGGGCCGCCGGGGTGCCGCTCTCGACGATGCGACCCTCGTCGAGCACGGCGAGGCGATCGCAGTGCCGCTCGAGCAGCGCCAGATCGTGCGAGATGAGCACCAGCACCATCCGCCGCTGGCGGCAGAGCCGCACGAGCAGCGACAGCACCTCTTCGGCGCGCTCGGCGTCGAGGCCGGAGGTGGGCTCGTCGGCGAGCAGCAGCCGCGGCTGCCGGCAGAGCACCATGGCGATCACCGCGCGCTGCCGCATGCCGCCGGAGAGCTGGTGCGGATAGGCGCGCGTCGCGCCATCGCCGAGCCCGACCTGTTCGAGCGCGCTCGCGACCCGCGCGTCGACTTCGGCCGCAACCGTGCCGCCCAGCTTCGCCACCTCGCGCAGCTGCGAACCGATGCGGCGCACCAGGTTGAGCGACTGCATGGCGGCCTGCGGCACCCACGCCAGCTCCGCGGCGTGCGCGTGCCCGCGCTTCCCATCGCGCAGGAGATCGCGTCCGGCGAGCCACGCGGCCCCGCCGTCGATGCGCGCGTCCTGAATGCCACCGCGCGGCAGCAGGCCGAGCAGCGCGTGCGCAAGCGTGCTCTTGCCGGCGCCCGAGGCGCCCAGCAGCCCGAACACCTCGCCATCGGCTGCGGTGAGATCGAGCCCGCGCAGCACCGCCGCGTTCGCATAGCCGACGTGAAGGTCGCGCACTTCGAAGAGCTGGCGCGGTCCGGGCTGGGGCGGCGGCGCGGCTGGCACCACCGCCGCGCGCAACGCCGCGCCGCGCGGCTCGCCGACGCCGAGCAGAGCGAAGCCGGTGACGAGCAGCGCGATGCCCAGGCCCGGCGGCAGCATCCACCAGAGCCAGGCGTCGCCGAGGAAGGCGCCGCGCGCGTTGGCGTAGTAGAGCGTGCCGCCCCAGCTCGACCACGCGGGATCGCCGAGGCCGAGGAACGACACCGAGGCTTCGAGCAGCACGGCGTGATGGGCGATGCGCGCGAGCTGCGCGAGGACGAGCGGCGACATCGCCGGGATCACGTGACGGGTGATGATGCGTGTCTCGCCCGCGCCCATCGCGCGTTGCGCCACCACCGAGTCGGCGTGGCGCAGCGCGGCGGCGGCGGGCCGCAGCTCGCGCGCGCAGCACGCCCACGAGCTGACGATCAGCACCGCCACCAGCATCGCCCGGCTGGGCCCGACGTAGAACGCCACGACGAGCACCAGCGGCAGCGTCGGCAGCGTGAGCTGGAAGTCGACCAGCCGCATCGCGACGAAGTCCCACCAGCCGCCCAGGTAGCCGGCACTGGCGCCGAGGAGCGTGCCGGCGGCCGTGGCACCGAGCGCCACCAGCAGCGCGACGAGCACCGAGTGCCGGGCGCCAAACAGCCAGGCGCTCCACAAGTCCTGTCCCATGTCGTCGGTGCCGAGCCAGTGCGCGCGCGACGGCGCCGCGAACGGCGCGCCCACCCAATCGCCCGGCGCATACGGCGCGACGAGTGGGCCGAACAGCGCGACCGTCAGCATTGCGGCGACGATGCCCACGCCCAGTCGCTGCAGGCCTGAGGCGCCGTTCATAGGTTCGCCTCGCGCCGGCGCAGTCGCGGATCGAGCGCCGCCTCGAGCAGGTCGGCGACGGCGTTGGCGAGCACCACGCTGACGACGAGGAGCAGGAAGACGCCCTGCACCAGCGGAAAGTCGTGGGCGAGGATCCCGTCGTAGAGCAGCGAGCCGAGCCCCGGATAGGCGAACACCGTCTCGACGACGATCGTGCCGCCGAGGAGCGCCCCGAAGCTGATCGCGAGCTGGTTGACGAGCGGCAGCGCCGCGTTGGGCGCCGCTTGGCGAAGCAACACACGCCAGGGGCCGGCGCCGTGCGAACGGGCGAGGGCGACGTAGCCGGCGCCGAGCGCGTCTTCGAGGCCGGCGCGCGCCAGCAGGAAGGGAGCAGCCAGGTAGCCGAGTGTCAGCGTGGCGACCGGCAGCAGCGCGTGGCGCAGGACGTCGCCCGCGCCGCTCGCCGCGCCGACCGTGGTCGCGCCGTGGCTCGGCAGACAGCCGAGGCGGACGGCGAAGATCGCGATCCCTACCATCCCCAGCCAGAACGGCGGCAGCGAGGTGAGGACCATGACGCCGCCCATCAAGCCCGTGGACGCGCGCGGACTTCGCAGCCAGTGAAAGGCGCAGGCGAGCGCGAACCCCAGCACGGTGGCGAGCACGATGGCGCTGCCCACCAGCAGCAACGTCCACGGCAGCCGCGCGGCGACCAGCTCGCGCACCGGCGCGCCGTAGCCGACCGACGTGCCGAGGTCGAGGTGCGCGAGGCCTCGCCAGTACGCGCCGTATTGCGCGAGCAGCGGCCGGTCGAGGCCGAACTGTGCCAGCACGGCGGCGCGCTGCTCGCCGCTCAAGCGGCTCGACTCCTCGCCGACGAGGTACTCGAGCGGATCGCCGGGGAGCAGCCGCGGCAGCAGGAAGTTGGCCGTGGCCCCGAGCCACAGCACCAGCAGGTAGCTCGCGAGGCGCGCCGTCCGCGTCAGGGCTCGCTCCACGGCGCCGGCACCCGGCTGAAGTCGACGAGCGACCACTTGTGGAAGACGCCCATGCCCGGCATCCCGCGCCAGTGATCGAAGGCGCGCGGGCGGTAGGCGAACCGCGACTGCGGGTAGTAGAGCATCAGCACGGCCGGCGCTTCCTCATGCAAGCGCTGCAGCGCGAAACCCGCGGCGACGCGCGCCTCCGGCGTCGCGGCGGCGCGCCAGTCCCCGAGCAACCCATCGAGCCGTGCATTCGGCAACCCATGCCGCCACAGGTACCCGGTCATGAACGAGACCACGAGCTGGTCGGGATCGACCAGCGTGTGCGCCGTCACCTCGCCGAGCATGAGGTCGAACTGCCGCGCCGTGTAGAGCGCGCGCAGCCGCGCCGGATCGACGACCTCGACGTGGGCGCGGATGCCGACCGCGGCGAGCTGCCGCGCCACCACCTGCGCTGCGCGCAGCTGCAGCGCCTCGCTGCTCGACACCTTGATGCCGAGGCGCAGCGGCGAGCCGTCGGCGTTGTCGCGGAAGCCGTCGCCATCGCGGTCGTGAAAGCCGCGCTCGTCGAGCAAGCGCGCCGCCGCCGCGGGATCGCCGTTCGGTTGAGTGAGCCCGGGCGCGGTCCACGGGCTCGGCGGCGGGAAGCCGATGCTCCCCGGCAACGCCTGGCCGAGCGCCACTCGCCGCACCAGCTCGTCAGGCCGCACGGCCAGCGCGACCGCTTGGCGGAACGCCGGATCGCTGAGCGGCATGCGGTCGAAGTTGAGTCGCATCTCGATCGCGTCGAGCGGCTGCGCGGCGCCCTGTTGGACGGCGAGGTCCGGCTGCCGCGCCAGCGCCGCGACGAGCTCCGGCGCCACGGGCGCCGCCACCAGGTCCACCTCGCCGGCGCGCAGTGCCGCCAGCGCGGTCGTCGGGTTGCGGATGAACGTCACGACGATCGCATCCACCCGCGGTGTGCCGGCGAAGTAGTCGCGGTTGGCGATCAGGCGCAGGAACCGCCCCGGCGCCATCTCCGCGACGCGGAACGGTCCCGTGCCGACGAGCGGCCCGCGGTAGAGGTGCGGTTCCTTCACGTCGCGCCAGAGGTGCGCCGGCAGGATGGGCAGGTCGGCGGCCGTGACTTTGTCGAAGAGCGGGCAGGGCAGCTCGCACGTCACCCGCAGCGACAGGCGGTCGAGCTTCTCGATGCTCACCAGCCGCGGCGTGTCGCCGACGTGGTGGCTCCAGCGGTTCGACGGCTTGTCGCGGTAGCCGCGCAGCGTCGAGACGACGTCGTCGGCGGAGAAGGGCACGCCGTCGTGCCAGCGGATGCCGTCGCGTAGCGCGATACGCCAGCTGCGGCCGTCGCCACCCTCGGGCTCGATCGAGCGCGCCAGCCACGGCGTGGCGTTGCCGGCGTACGGCGACGGCGCCGCCAGCTTGTCGTAGACGAGGTCGAGGATCGTCTCCGGCACGCCCGCGCTGTAGGGCGTGACGTTGGCGACCTCCTGCGGGATGGCCACGCGCAGCGGCGGCGCCGCCGCGTGCGCCGTCGCCGCGCGCGACGCGGCCGCCGCCAGCGCCGCCGCCGCCGTCACGGCGAGGCAGCAGCGGCGCGCGGCGCGCACCGCCGACGGGCCGCGCGCGCCGCACGGCCGCCGCCCGCGAATCATCAGAACCCCGTGGTCAGGTTGACGGTCAGCGACCGGCCGGGCTCGATCAGCGGGTTGGTGCGCGAGCGCGGCAGGCTGAGGATCTCGCGTGTCGCCGGGCTCACGTAGGCCTCGTCGGTGAGGTTGTCGATGCCGACGGCGAGGCGGTAGGCGGCGAGGCGCGGCGACCAGTGGCCGAGATCGGTGCCGGCGTAGAGGCTCCATACCTCGTAGCCGTCGGTGGCGCGCTCCTGCGTGCGGTCGATGCGCGTCTTGGCGCGTGACCAGCGGGTCGCCGCTTCCAGCCACCAGTCGCGCGCCGGCGTGTAGCGCAGGGCGACGAGCCCGTTGAGCGGCGGCACGTAGGGCAGCGGCACGCCGGTCAGCGTGTTGGTGCCGTGCACCTGGGCGGCGTTGAAGCGCAGCGACAGCGACCGCGGCAGCGTCCAGATGCCGTCGAGCTCGAAGCCCTCCGTCTTCGCCTCGCCGATGTTGATGCGCTGGCGCGTCGTGGAGTTAAGGAACACCGTCTGCAGGAGCTCCTTGTAGTCGGTGCGGAAAGCGGTGAGGTTGGCGTCGAAGGTGTGTAACCGCACCCTCGCGCCACCCTCGTAGGTGACGCTCTTCTCCGGCTGCACGTCGGGGTTGGGGATGGTGAGGACGGCGCCGATCACCCCGGAGCCCGACTTGTCGAACGTCGTCGGCGCACGAAACGCGGTGCTCGCGTTGGCCACCAGGTGGAACGAATCGAGCACACGGTAGATCAGGCCGACGCTGCCAGTGACCTTGTCGTCGTCCGACTTGAGCTTGCCGCCGTAGGCGGCGGTGAGGGCGGGGCTCTCGCCGACCGCCGGCTTGTCGTCGAGCTCCGTGCGGGTCAGGTCGTAGCGCGTGCCTAGCGAGGCGGTGAAACGTTGCGAGGCGTCCCAGTCGTAGTGGGCGAAGACGCCGACGAGGCTCTGGACGGCGTCGCGCACGCGCTTGGCGCGCGGGTCGCGCGAGACGAGCTGACCGGCGGCGTTGACGGTCCGCACTTCGTCCTCGAAGCTCGGCACGTCTTCGTGGTAGACGTCGACGCCGTAGGCCAGGAGGTTGGAACCCAGCGGCGAGCGCGCCAGCAGCTTGCCGCCGACGCCGGTCGGGCCGATCACCCAGGTGTCGCGGGTCTCGACGTTGCCGTTGGCGGCGGCGTGGTTGATGCCGCGGATGAAGGTGTTGACTTCGCGCACGAAGAGCGACGTCTGCAGGTCCGAGATCCACGGCGCCACCTGGGTCTGCGAGTAGGCGAGGCGCAGCGACTTCTCCTCCAGCGGTTCCTCGCGAACCTTGAACGTCGGCGCGTTCGGAGCACCGGCGCGGCCCTCGGTGAAGCGGCCGAGCTTGCCGCTGAGCTCGAAGCGCCTACCGGTGACGGGCGACCAGCCGAAGCGCGCGTTGAGCGAGCGCGTCCGGAAGTCGGTGTTGGGAATCTCGCCGCGCGGCGTGTCGTAGTCGCCGGCGTCGCGGTAGTTGACCCCGAGCAGGCCGTCATAGACCTCGTTCTGGCCCGAGAAAGTCGCGCGCACCCCCAGGAGCGAGTTGCCGCTGCCGAAGCCGAGCGAGGCGAGCCGCGGGCGGAATGGCACCGGTCCGGTGGAGCCGCCGCCGCCGCGGCGGGTGATGAAGTTGACGACGCCGTTCATGGCATCCGAGCCGTAGAGTGCCGATGCCGGCCCGCGGACGATCTCGATGCGCTCGATCTCGTTGGGGTCGAGGACGTTGTACTCGATCGCCGCGCGGCCGCGGCCGAAGCGGTCGCCGTCGACGAACAGCACCGTGCGCGAGTCGTTGCTGGCGAGGCCGCGGACGACGAGCTGACCCATCAGGCCGCCGCCGCGGGCGACCGCGATGCCGGGCACGTCGTCGATCGTCCCCTGCACGTTGGTCATCGGCCGCGCCGCGAGCTCCGTTGCGGTGACGACGCTGACCGACTTCGGCGTCAGGTCGATCGGGCGCTCGAAGCGGGTGGCGGTGACGGTGATCGTCTCGTTGACCGGCGCGGCGGTGGCGGGCTCGGGCGGCCGCTCGCCGTCGCGGCGTTGGCCATCCTTCGTCGCCTTCGCCGCGGTGGCCGTGGCCGCGCTCTCGGCGTGGACGACGGTGCCGCCCAGTGCGGCGAGCGCGACGGCGAGCGTGGCGAGGCGGATCCTCCAGGCAGATTGACGCATGGCGAGGCCCTCATCTCGAGCAGATGTGAATCGAACGGAGGCTGCCGGATTGCGGCGACGATACCGCGGTTTTCGCGCCGCGGGCACGGCCGCAGAACGCCTTCGGCCGGCGGCAGCGATCAGCCGGCGGCGCCGACGAGCTGGCAGAACTTGGCGAGGTCGACGTTGCCGCCGCTGACCACGGCGACGAGCGGCCCGTCGCCGGCGCGGCCGCTGATGGCGGCGGCGACCGGCAGCGCGCCGGCGCCTTCGGCGATGACGCGCACCGTCTCGGCCACGATGCGCATCGCGTGGCGCACCTCGTCGAGGGTGACGACGAGCGAGCCGTCGACGACCGGCCGCAGCCGCTCCCACATGCGCGGGAAGATGCTCTTGCCGCCGGCGCCGTCGACGAAGGTCGCCTGCCACTGCTCGAAAACCTGCGGCGAGCCGCGCTCGAGCGACAGGGACAGGGGCGCCGCCGTCTCCGGCTCGGCGCCGAGCACGCGCACGTCGGGCCGCAGCGCGCGCGCGGCGGAGCCGATGCCGGAGATCAGGCCGCCGCCGCCGATGGCGGCGACGATGGTGCGCACGCTCGGCAGCTGCTCGAAGACCTCCATCGCCAGCGTGCCGTTGCCGGCGATGAAGTGGCGATCGTCGAAGGGGTGCACGAAAGTGCCCTCGACGCCGGGGAAGCTGCGCCGCTCCATCGCCTCCCAGCAGGCGTCGAACGGCGCCGGCACGAGGCGCGCGCCCAGGTCGCGCATGCGGCGCACCTTGGTCTCCGGCGCGGTGTCGATGGTGACGACGGTGCAGGGCACGCCGGCGGCGCGGGCGGCATAGGCGACGCCCTGGCCGGCGTTGCCGGCGCTGATCGTCCACACGCCGCGGGCGCGCTTCTCGGGCGGCAGCGAGAGCACGGCGTTCGAGGCGCCGCGAAGCTTGAAGGCGTTGATCGGCTGCAGGTTCTCTAGCTTGAGATAGATCTCGCGGCCGCTCTCGTTCCAGGGTCCGCGCAAGGGCAGCAGCGGCGTCTCCATGACGACGCCGCGCAGGCGTTCGCGGGCGGCCTGGAGCTCGGCGAGGGTGACCGGCGCGCGGGGATCGTCTTCGGGCTCGGCGGCAGGCATGAGGCGCCAAGCCTCTACGGACCGCCGCCCGGCGTCAAACCGTGGCCCGCCGAGAGGGTAGCGGCCGGCCCGCCCTTTGCAAAGCGCCCGTCTCTCGAGGCGTGTGACATTATGCTAGCCGACGACAGAATTAGCTCAAAACCATTGACGACTACGCTACCTCGTGTAGGATCTGCCGAAAAGGAGGTTCCATGCACAGCGAGCCGACGAACGAGGAGGTCCTTGCCGACATGACCAGCGAGAAGCTCGAACGCCTCGCCCAGCCCGCCGCGGCGCCGCCGCGCGCCTCCGGGCTGCGCGACTTCCTGGAGATCCCCTACGACCAGCTGGAGGAGATGAACCTCCAGGCCAAGGAAGAGCGGCTCGCCCGCAAGCCTCTCGACGTCGTCCGCGAGCAGCGCATCAAGTACCTCTCCGACGAGAAGCGCATCAAGGCGGTGACGGTCTGCTTCACCGACCTCGAAGGCCGCCTCCACATGCTCGACTACGACAAGAAGTTCCTGTTGAAGTCGGCCGACAACCTGACCTTCGACGGCTCTTCGATCCGCGGCTTCTCACGCCAACAGGAATCCGATCTGCGTCTCGCCATCGACTGGCCGGCGTTTTACTGGCTGCCTTCGGACGTCTTCGGCCCCGGCAAGGTGCTGGTCTTCGGCGAGGTGCGCGAGCGCGACAACGCGCCCTACCGCGGCGACATGCGGGCGCTGCTCAAGAGCTACGCCGAGAAGCTCTACGCCAAGGACGGCACCGTCGCCCACGCCGCCAACGAGATCGAGGGCTTCCTCTTCAAGGGCCGCGACGCCGAGCGCTGCTACCACGAGACGCGGCGGTTCGAGTTCATCTCCACCGGCGGCTACTACCACTCGCTTCCCGGCGACGAGCTGCGTCTCTTCATCGACACCGCCGCCGAGGTACAGCGGGCGATGGGCTTCGCCAACGAGAAGGACCACCCGGAGGTGGCGCCGTCGCAGTTCGAGATGAACTACGGCCACACCGAGATGACGGTGGCCGCCGACCAGGTGCAGCTCTACAAGCTCCTCTCGCGGCAGGTGGCGGCGCGGATGGGGATGACGGCGTGCTTCCTGCCCAAGCCGGTGACGGGGATCAACGGCTCGGGCATGCACACCAACTTGTCGGTGACACGGCAGTCGACGAACTTGTTCTGGGGCAAGGACACCGGCAAGGACGGGCTGGCGGACGCCGGCTGGGACTTCATCGGCCGCATCCTGGCCAGCGCCGCCGACCTCTGCCTGGTGCTCAACTCGAGCGTCAACTCGTACCGCCGCCTCGACCCGCATTTCGAAGCGCCGAACCAGATCAAGGCCTCGGCGATCGACCGCGGCTCGATGGTGCGCATCCCGCTCGGCAACGAGCGCTCGGCGCGCGTCGAGGTGCGCTCGATCGCGCCGGATTCGAACCCGTACCTGGCGATCTACGCGTTGGTGCGCACGGGGCTCGAGGGGCCGCTGAACGAGGATGACGCCGAAGGCAAGCGGCCGCGGACGCGGTTCCTGCCCGACAACATCTATGACGCGATCCGGTTGTTCAAGGGCAGCCGGTTCATGCAGGAGGTGATGGGCGAGGAGGTGCACTCGAAGTTCGCCGAGCTGAAGCTCATGCAGGCGGAACGGTGCCCGAAGGCGCTCGGCGTGAACATCAAGGCCGCCGAGGTGATGTACCACCACGAGGTGACCAACCAGTACCTCTGGTCGCAGTTCTAACTCACGGCTGATCGTTGCGGGTGGTGGGCGGTCGCGGGGCCGCCCACCACTGTTGTCTAGTACGTGGTGTGCTTGCGATCTTGACCACCCGGCCGTCGGGTGCTGGCGGA
>DASYQD010000177.1:0-23667 GCA_036005845.1 Thermoanaerobaculia bacterium
GGGGCCCACGCCCCGTGGTGCGCGGCAGCGGCGCCACGCAGCGACTCGCGTATGCTGCCGCCGATGAGCAATGGTTCTCCCGGTTTTCCAGCGCTGCAAATCGAGGAGCACCGCCTCGACAACGGCCTGCGCGTCGTCCTCAACCCCGACGCCGCGCTGCCGCTCGTCGCCGTCAACCTCTGGTACCACGTCGGCTCGCAGAACGAGACGCCGGGCCGCACCGGCTTCGCGCACCTCTTCGAGCACATGCTCTTCCAGGGCAGCCAGCACGTCGGCACCAACGACCACTTCCGTTACATCCAGCAGGTGGGCGGCGTCGCCAACGGCTCGACCTGGTACGACCGCACCAACTACTACGAGACGCTGCCCGCCACGCACCTCGAGCTCGGGTTGTGGCTCGAGTCGGACCGCATGGGCTGGCTGCTGCCGGCGATGACCGCCGAGAAGCTCGAGATGCAGCGCCAGGTAGTGATGAACGAGCGCCGCCAGCGTGTCGACAACCAGCCTTACGGGCGGGCCTACGAGCGGCTCGACGAGCTGCTCTTCCCCGCCGGCCACCCGTACCACTGGCCGGTGATCGGCTACATGGACGACATCGCGGCGGCGACGCTCGAGGACGTCGAGAGCTTCTTCCGCACCTGGTACACGCCCGACAACGCGGTGCTGACGCTGTCGGGGGCTTTCGCGCCCGGCGAGGCGCTCGAGCTCGTGCGGCGGTACTTCGGCGACATCCCGCCGGGGCCAAAACCCGCGCGCATGCGGCATGTCGTCGACGAGCTCGCCGGACAGGTGCGCGAAACGCAGACCGACAACGTCGAGCTGGCCCGTGTCCACCTCGCCTTCCGCCTGCCGCCCTACGGCGACGACGACTGGTACGCGGCCGACCTGCTCGCCACCGTGCTCACCGGCGGCCGCTCGAGCCCGCTCTACCGCGATCTCGTCTACGAGCGCCAGCTGGCACAGGACGTCGGCGCCTTCGCGCTGCCCACCGAGCTCGCCGGCAGCTTCGCGTTGGTGGCCACGGCGCGTCCCGAGGTCGCGCCGGAGACCTTGGAAGAGGCGGTGCGCGAGCATCTGCGCCAGGCCGCCGCGGACCCCTTCGCCGAGGTCGAGCTCGAGCGCGCCCGCAACCGTGTGCTCACCCAGCACTGGGAAGGGCTGCAGCAGCTCGACCAGCGCGCCGACCAGCTCTCGCAGCTCGTCACCTTCTTCGGCGACCCGCACCTGTTGCCGCGCGAGCTCGAGCGCTACCGCACGCTCACCGCCGAAGACCTGCGGAGTTGCGCGGCGCGCTGGTTGCGCGACGAGCGCTCGGCGGCGGTGACGGTGGTGCCGGCCGGCGGCTCGCCGTCGGGATCGCAGGTGGCGGCGTGACGTCGCCAGCGAGTCCCGCGCCGCCGGCTCCAGTGGTGTCGACGCCTGCGGCGTCTGCCCCCGTGGCGTCGATCCCGGCGCTCGACCGCACGCGTCCGCCCGCCGCCGGGCCGCCGCTGCCCTTCCGCTTCCCGCCCTTCCTCCACCGCCGCCTGCTGCCCGGCCTCGATCTCTACGCCGCGCACGTGCCGCGGGCGCCGATGGCGTCGGTAGAGCTCATCCTGCCGCGCGGCGGCCAGAGCGATCCGGCGGACGGCCGTGGCCTTGCCTCGCTCACCGCCGATCTGCTCGACGAGGGCACCACGCGCCGCAGCGGTCCCGAGCTGGCCGACTGGGTCGAGCGGCTGGGCGGCTCGCTCTCGGCCACCGCCGACTGGGACGCCTCCTACGTCGCCTGCACGCTGCTCGCCGAACACCTGCCGCAGGCGCTGGCGCTGCTCACCGAGGTGGCGCTCTCGCCCAGCTTCCCCGACGCCGAGGTCGAGCGGCTGCGCAAGCGCCGGCTCGCCGAGCTGATGCGCCGCCGCAGCTCGCCGGCCGCGCTCGCCGAGGAGCGCTTCGCGCGTGCCGTCTACGGCGACGGTGCCTACGGCTACCCGATGATCGGCGACGAGAACGACCTGCGGCGGTTGCAGCGCGACGCGGCGGCGGGCTTCTACGAGACGGCGCTGCGGCGGGGCGGCGCCACGCTCATCGCCTCGGGCGACCTCGAGCCGGAGGCGATCGCGGCGAGCATCGCGAAGCTGCTCGCCGCGTGGCCGAGCGAGCCGGCGCCGGCGCCGGTGCCCATCGCGCTGACCGAGGCCACGGGCATCGCCGTGCACGTCGTCGACCGGCCGCAGGCGGCGCAGACCGAGCTGCGGCTCGGCCACCCGGGGCCGCCGCGCAACCACCCGGACCGCGTGCCGCTGTCGGTGATGAACTCGCTGCTCGGCGGCAAGTTCATCAGCCGCATCAACCTCAACCTGCGCGAGAAGCACGGCTACACCTACGGCGCCCACAGCTCGTTCGCCAACCGCCTCGGCCCCGGGCCGTTCCAGGTGTCGGCGGCGGTCGCCACCGAGTCGACCGGCGCCGCAGTGGCCGAGACGCTGGGCGAGCTGCGCCGCTTGCAGGAGGAGGCGCCGGCGGAGGCCGAGCTCGCCGACGCCGTGCAGTACCTCGAAGGCGTCTTCCCTTACACGCTGCAGACGGTCGAGAGCGTGGCGCAGCGTCTCTCCCAGCTCGCGGTCTTTGGCCTCGCCGACGACTACTTCGACCGCTATTTCGTCGAGCTGCGCGCGGTGGCGCCGGAGGGCGTGCGCAACGTCGCCGCGCGCCACCTGCGCCCCGACACCAGCACCGTCGTCGCCGTCGGCCCGGCCGCCGTCCTGGTGCCGCAGCTCGAGCGCTTCGGCCCGGTGTCGGTCTCGTCGCCGGGCGGCGCCGACACCGCCGGCTGACGAAAGCGGTCTACTGCAGGCTCGCCGCGATCTGCGCGTCGCGGTCGAAGTGGATCTTCAGCACCCGCGTGCTGCCGGCGGCGAGCGGCGCCTCGAGCGTGTGGACGACCGGCGCCCGCTTCGGCAGCGCCACGTAGATGCGCAGCGTGGTGGTCCCCGCCGGCATCTGGCGCGACGCCTCGATGCGCCCGGCCTCGGGCTGGTTGCGGAAGAGGCCGGTGCGTTTGTAGAACTTGAACGGCTCGCCGAGGATCTGGTTCGGACCCGCGTAGATGGTGAGCACGCCCTCGGGCAGCTCGGTGAAGAAGTCGATGTGGAGCGTCGCCGGCGCGGTGGATGCCTGCGTGCCGGCGCTCGGCGCCGCGGTCGCCGGCGCCGTGCCCGGCGGACGAGCGATCGGTGGTGACGGCACCGGCCGCGCCGCCTGCTGCTGCTGCTGCTGCTGCTGCTGGCCGCGCCGCTTGGCGGCGTCGAGCGCCGCCTGCGCGTTGGCGAGCAGCGCCGTCGCGTTGGGCTCGCCGGGCACCAGCGCCAGCACCTGCCGGGCGAGGTCCGCCGCGCCGGCGGCGTTGCCGGAGCGCAGCGCCAGCTGCGCCGCGTCGAGCAGCGCCGAGAGCTGCGCCTGCTGCTCGGCCGCGGTGCGCCGCTTCGCCGCCATCTGGCTGCGGATGCGCACGCCCATGCGTTCGAGGTCGGGGTCGCCGGGGGCCAGCGGCATCGCCTTGGCGAGCGCGGCGAGCGCGGCCTCGGGGCGGCCGGCGTCGAGCTCGGTGCGCGCCTCCTGCAGCAGCAGCCGGTACCGGGCGCGCGCACGATCCGCCGCGTCCGGCCCGCTCACCGCCGGCGTGTGCGAGCGCAGCCAGGCGAAGCCGCCGGCGGCCACCAGCAGCACGAGCACGAGGCCCGCGACGCCGGCGAGCGCCAGCCGCCGCGGCGACGGGAAGGCTTCCGCCGCGCGCTGGATGCCGTCGCCACGCGTCACGGCCGCCCTGGCCGGCGGTGCCGGCGGCGGCGGCGGCACGCCGGCGGCGATCGCCGCCACGTCGCGCGTGTCGCTCCCCGGCGGCTCTTCGTCGGGACCCGTCTCGTCGCCGCCGCCGAGCACGTCGATCGGCAGCGGCGGCGGCGGGATCGGCGGCGGCAGCGACGACCGCGCCGCGACGGTCGTCTCGCTTCCAGCGGCGGCGGTCATCGCCTCGCGCAGCTTCGCCGCCAGCGCGCCGGCGCTCGCGAAGCGGCGCTCGGGCTGTTTCTCGAGCGCCTGCTCGAGCACCGCCACGACGCCCGGCGGCAGCCCCGGCGCGTACTGCCGCGGCGGCGTGAACGGCTCGTAGACGATGCGGTGCGAGACCATCGTCAGGTTCTCGCCCTGGAACGGCTTCTGCCGCGTCAGCATCTCGTAGATGACGACGCCGAGCGAGAAGATGTCGGTGCGGTGGTCGACCTTGTGGCCGAGGATGCGCTCGGGCGCCATGTAGTTCGGCGTGCCGAGCAGTTGCCCCTCGTGCGTCAGGTCGGAGGTCTCCAGCCGCGCGATGCCGAAGTCGGTGATCTTCACCTTGCCCTGGGTGTCGATGATGATGTTGGCCGGCTTGATGTCGCGGTGGATGACGCCCTTGCTGTGCGCGTAGTCGAGCGCCTCGGCGAGCTGCGAAACGACGTCGCAGACGCGCGCCAGCGGCAGCGCCTCGCCGCGCATCAGCAGCTCCTTCAGGTTGGAGCCGCGCACGTACTCCATGGCGATGAAGGTGACCCCGGAGCCGTCGGCGCCGTCGACCACGTCGTGGATGGTGACGATGTGCGGGTGCGAAAGGATGCCGGCGCTCTGCGCCTCGCGCATGAAGCGAGTGCGGTACTCGACCAGCTCCGAGCCGTGCATGGCCTGGCTGGCGCGGAAGGTCTTGAGCGCGACGAGGCGCCCGATCAACGGGTCGCGGGCGAGGTAGACCACGCCCATCGCCCCCTTGCCGAGCTCTTCGAGGACCTCGTAGCGGCCCAGGCTGCTGGGGATCGCGGACGCCATGGCGCGCGGATCGGCGGCGCGATCTTAGCAGCGTCGCGGCATTCGGGGCGCGGACCCCTTGATATAGTCCCGGCCCGCTCCGCAGGAGGTAGGCATGCAGGTCGACAGCCCCGACAAGATCCGCAACCTGGCGCTCACCGGCCACAACGCATCGGGCAAGACCACGCTGACCAGCGCCCTGCTCCACACCACCGGCGTCGTCAATCGGATGCTGCGCATCGAGGACAAGAACACGTTCACCGACTTCGACCCCGAGGAGATGGAGCGCGGCATCTCGATCAACGTCGCGCCGGCCTTCGTGCCCTGGCGCGGCCACAAGGTGAACATCCTCGACTGCCCCGGCTACGGCATCTTCTTCACCGAGACCCGCGCCGGCATGCGCGCCGCCGACGCGGTGCTGCTCTCGATCAACGCCGTCGCCGGCGTCGAGGTCAACAGCGAGAAGGTCTGGGAGGCGGCCGCCGAGATGGGGCTGCCGGTCATCCTCTACCTCGCCAAGATGGACCGCGAGCGCGCCGACTTCACGCGCGCGCTGGAGCAGCTGCGCGGCCGCTTCGGCCGCGAGGTATTGCCGCTGCAGATTCCCATCGGCAGCGAGCACGAGTTCGCCGGCGTCGTCGACTTGGTCGGCAACAAGGCCTACCGCTACACGCGCGACGGCAACGGCAAGGCCGAGCCGGCCGAGGTGCCGGCGGAGCTCGCCGAGCAGGCCAAGGAGCTGCGCGGCCAGCTCGTCGAGATGGTGGCGGAGACCGACGACGCGCTGCTCGAGCGTTTCTTCGAGGAAGGCTCTCTCGACGACGAGTCGCTGGCCAGGGGCTTGCGCAGCGCCATCGCGCGGCGGCGCATCTTCCCGCTACTGATGGGCAGCGGCGCGCACAACATCGGCACGTCGGCGCTGCTCGATGCGCTGGTCGACTTCGCGCCGGCGCCGGGCGCGGGCGGCGCGCTGCCGGCGACCGACCACCTCGACCGGCCGATCGAGCTGCAGGCCGATCCGGCGGCCGGCACCGCGGCGCTGGTGTTCAAGACCCTCAACGACCCCTTCGCCGGCAAGATCACCCTGCTGCGGGTGTGGAGCGGCACGCTGCGCTCGGACACCACGGTGACCAACGCCAACCGCGACGAGCAGGAGCGCCTGGGATCGCTGATGGCGATGCAGGGGAAGACGGGCACCGCCGTGCCGCACCTCATCGCCGGCGACATCGGCGGCGTCGCCAAGCTCAAGGTGACGCAGAGCGGCGACACGCTGGCCGACCGCGACCACCCGGCGAAGCTGCCCTGGATCGCCATTCCGCCGCCGGCGATCTCCTTCGCCATCGAGCCGAAGTCCAAGGGCGACGAGGACAAGATCGGCGACGCGCTGCACCGCCTGCTCGAGGAAGATCCGGCGCTCCACGCCGGCCGCGACGCGCAGACCGGCGAGCACCTGCTCTCAGGGACCGGGCCGCTGCACGTCGAGATCGTCGTCGGCAAGCTGAAGACGCGCTTCAAGGTGGACGTCATCCTCCACCCGCCGAAGGTGCCCTACCGCGAGACGATCAAGCGCAAGGCCGAGGGGCACGGCCGGCACAAGAAGCAGACCGGCGGCCGCGGGCAGTTCGCCGATTGCAAGATCATCATGGAGCCGATGCAGCGCGGCGAGGTCTACGAGTTCAAGGACGAGATCTTCGGCGGCGCCATCCCGCACAACTTCCGGCCGGCGGTGGACAAGGGCATCCAGGAGGCGCGGCAGCGCGGCTACCTGGCCGGCTTCCCGGTGGTGGACTTCCGCGTGCGGCTCATCGACGGCTCGTACCACGACGTCGACTCCTCCGAGCTGGCGTTCAAGATCGCCGGCTCCCTGGCGTGGAAGGACGCCATGGAGAAGGCGGGGCCGACGATCCTCGAGCCGATCATGGACGTCGAGATCACCGCCACCGAGGAGTACATGGGCGACATCATGGGCGACCTGTCGCAGCGGCGCGGCCGGCCGCAGGGCATGGACTCGAGAAACGGCACCAGCATCATCAAGGCGACGGTGCCGCTCGCCGAGATGCTCAACTACGAGCCGAGGCTGCGCTCGATGACGCAGGGCCGCGCCAGCTTCCACATGGGCTTCTCGCACTACGAAGAAGTGCCGAAGCCGCTGCAGGAGAAGATCATCAGCGAGGCGAAGAAGAAGAAGGAAGAGCACGCCGAGGCCTAGCGGCCCGCCCCCGCGGGCAAAGCCCGCTACCAACCCCCGCCCCACCCCCTCCCCTGGGTTTCATTTCACCCCTATCCCCCCATCCCCCTGCCCCTGAAGGGGCAGGGGGCGCCGCCACCCGACCCTCTAGTTGCGAGCGGCCGCAAAGAAAAAGGCCCGGGATCGCTCCCGGGCCTTGGTGTCTCAGGCGAGTGGATCGCGAGCTATTCGCTGCCGGCCTTGCGTTGCGTCGAGCGCTTCTTCGCCGCGGCGGGCGGCTTGGTGGGCGCCTGTCCCCTGCCGGTGGGCTTAGTGGGCGGCTTCTTGGGTGCTTTGGCTGCCGGCTTGGCGGTCTTCTTCGCCGGCTTCTCCTCGCCCTCGGCCTCTTCGCCCTCGGCGGCCGCGGCCTTGCCCTTGCCCTTCGTAGGCTTCTCGGCCTTGGCCTTCTTGTCGGTGCCGGCGAGCTGGTAGTCGACCCACTCGAGGAACGCCATCTCGGCGCCGTCCCCGGGTCGCGGCCCGAGCTTGAGGATGCGCAGGTAGCCGCCGTTGCGCTCCTGGAAGCGCGGCGCCACCTCGTCGAACAGCTTCTTCACCAGCTCGCGCTGGGCGAGCCAGCGGCGCACCTGGCGGCGGGCGTCGACGGTGCCGCGCTTGCCCTTGGTGACGATCTTCTCGGCGATCGGCCGCAGCTCCTTGGCCTTCATCAGCGTGGTGCGGATGCGGCCGCTCTCCACCAGCGAAGCGAGCTGGTTGCGGAACATCGCCTGGCGGTGCTCCGTGGTGCGGCCGAGCTTGCGGCCCTTGACGTTGTGGCGCATGACTGCGACTCCCTCTCTGCCGCCGCGGCATCAGACCGCGCTGCGGCCCTCGCCGACGTCCATGCCGAGTTGCAGCCCCAGGCGGCCGAGGGCCTCCTGCAGCTCCTCGAGCGACTTGCGGCCGAAGCCCTTGGCCTCGAGCATGTCGCGCTCGCTCTTCAGGACGAGGTCGCGCACGGTGTGGATGTTGGCGTTCTTCAGCGTGTTGACCGAGCGCACCGAGAGCTCGAGCTCGTCGACGCTCTTGGCGAGCTGCGCCTCGACCTCGGGCGACAGGTTGCGGTCCTGGCCGCTGCCCAGCGACGGCGCCGTCTTCTCGGTGACCATGAAGATGGTCAGGTGCTCCTGCAGCAGCTGCGCCGCGAGCGACACCGCGTCCTCGGGCGACACCGTGCCGTTGGTCCACACCTCGAGGACGAGGCGCTCGTAGTCGGTGGCGCGGCCGAGGCGGGCCGACTCGACCTTGTAGTTGACGCGGCGCACCGGGCTGTGCACGGAGTCGACCGGGATCCAACCGATCCCCATCGACTCGTCGAAGTTCTTCTCGGCGGAGACGTAGCCGCGGCCCCAGCCGACCTTCGCCTGCAGCTTGAAGTGGCCTTCCTCGTTGACGGTGCCGATGGGGGCCTCGGCGTCGACGATCTCGAGGTGCGGGTCGGCGCCGAAGCTCTCGGCCTTGACCTCGCCCGCGCCCTTGGCGTCGATGGAGAGGAAGCGCGGCTCCTCGCCGTGCATGCGGATGGCCATCTGCTTGAGGTTGAGGATGATGTCGGTGACGTCCTCGACCACCCCGGGGATGGCGGAGAACTCGTGCAGCACGCCTTCGATCTGCACCGCGGTCACCGCGGCTCCCTCGATCGAGGAGAGCAGGACCCGGCGCATGGCGTTGCCGACGGTGGTGGCGAAGCCGCGCTCGAACGGCTGGGCGACGAAGCGGCCGTAGCTCGGAGTCAGCGTGTCGGCGTCGACCTCGACCCGCTGCGGGCGCTGGAAACCCTTCCACATAGTGTGCGAGCTCCTAGGAAATGAGACGGGGACTAACTCTGAACGTTGAACGGGAAGATGCGGCAGCCGCGGCGCGGTGCGGGTGGCACGGCGCGCCGCAGCGCGGATCGGATCAGCGGCTGTAGAGCTCCACGATGAGCTGCTCCTGGATGGGCAGCTTGATGTCCTCGCGCTTGGGCAGGGTCAGCACCTTGCCGGTGTAGCTCTCGGCGTTGAGCTCGAGCCAGTCGGGGATGCCGCGGCCGCGGGCGCTCTCCACCGCGGCGCGGATGAAGTCGTTCTTCTTGCTGTTCTCCTTGACCACGATCGCCTGCCCCTCGCGCACCTGGAACGACGGGATGGTGATCTTCCGTCCGTCGACCGAGAAATGGCCGTGGCGCACCAGCTGGCGCGCCTGCGCCCGCGAGGAGGCGAAGCCGAGGCTGTAGACGACGTTGTCGAGCCGGCGCTCGAGCAGGATCAGCAGGTTCTCGCCGGTGATCCCCTTGCGCCGCTCCGCCTCCTGGAAGTACTTGCGGAACTGCTGCTCGAGGATGCCGTAGATGCGCTTGACCTTCTGCTTCTCGCGCAGCTGCGGGCCGTAGTTGAGGCTGCGGCGGCCGCGCCGCTGGCCGTGCTGGCCGGGCGGGTAGCCGCGGCGCTCGATGGCGCACTTCTCCTTGAAGCAGCGCTCCCCCTTGAGGAACAGCTTCATCTTCTCGCGGCGGCAGAGGCGACAGACGGGACCGGTATAACGTGCCACTTCGATGCTCCTGTCTTAGACCTGTCTTAGACCCGGCGCCGCTTGCGCGGGCGGCAGCCGTTGTGCGGGATCGGGGTCACGTCCCGGATCGTCTTGATGTCGAGGCCATTGGCCTGCAGCGAGCGGATCGCCGACTCGCGGCCGGCGCCCGGCCCGGTGACCAGCACGTCGACGGTGCGCATGCCCGCCTCGCGGGCGGCGACGCTGGCGTTCTGCGCCGCCATCTGCGCGGCGAAGGGCGTCCCCTTGCGCGAGCCCTTGAAGCCCACCTTGCCCGCCGACGACCAGCCCACGACGCCGCCTTCAGCGTCGGAGAGCGTGACGATCGTGTTGTTGAAGGTGGCCTGGATGTGGGCCACCCCGTGCGGCACGATGCGCTTCTCCTTGCGCTTCGGCGCCTTCTTCTCTTTCTTGCCGCCTTCTGCTGCTGCCTTGGCCATGGATTGCTCTGCGCTCCCTTACTTCTTCGTCGCCTTCTTCTTGCCGGCGACGGCCGAGCCGCGCGGGCCCTTGCGGGTGCGCGAGTTGGTATGCGTACGCGGACCGCGCACCGGCAGGCCACGACGGTGGCGCTGCCCGCGATAGCTGCCGATCTCCATCAGCCGCTTGATGTTCTGGGAGGTCTCCTTGCGCAGGTCGCCCTCCACGCGGCCTTCGTCCTGGATCACCTTGCGGAGGCGCCGCGCCTCGTCCTCGGTGAGGTCCTTGACCCGCGTCGTCTCGGCCACCTCGGCCTTGCCGAGGATGGTGCGCGAGCGCGACGGACCGATGCCGTAGATGTAGGTGAGGCCCACCCACACCATCTTGTTCTGCGGAAGATCCACCCCGGCGATACGTGCCATGACTAGCTCCTACTCCTCAGCCTTGCCGCTGCTTGTGCTTCGGGTTTTCACAGATCACCCGCACGACGCCGGCGCGGCGGATGATCTTGCACTTGGGGCAGATCCGTTTGACCGATGCGCGCACCTTCATGATCCGTTCCTTTCGCTCCGTCGATCAACGCAGCCGGTAGACGATCCGGCCGCGGGTGAGGTCGTAGGGGGACAGCTCGACGAGCACTTTGTCGCCGGGCAGGATGCGGATGAAGTGCTTGCGCATCTTGCCCGAGATGTGGGCGAGCACCTGGTGCTTGTTCTCGAGGGCCACCCGGAACATCGCGTTCGGGAGGTTCTCGACCACCGTCGCCTCGACCTCGATCGCCTCTTCCTTCTTCGACAAGCTCGCGTTCCCCTTTGCCATGGTCATCAAACGGCGACCGCCTGTGCCGGGAAACCCAGCACTCGGGGCCCGCGGTCGGTGACCGCCACCGAATACTCGAAGTGCGCCGACAACGAACCGTCGGCGGTACGCGCAGTCCAGCCGTCGGCGTCCATGCGGACGTCGTGGCCGCCGGCGTTGACCATCGGCTCGATCGCTAGAACCATTCCGGGCTTCAGTTTCATTCCCTTGCCGGGGTCCCCGAAGTTGGGCACCTGAGGGTCCTCGTGCAGCGAGGTGCCGACGCCGTGGCCGACGAACTCGCGCACCACGGAGAAGCCGTTCGCCTCGACGTGCCGCTGCACGGCGCTGCCGATGTCCTGCAGGCGGTTCTTCGGCCGCACCTGCTGCACCGCCAGCTCGAGCGCTTCCTGGGTGACGCGCAGCAGCCTCGCCGCCTGTTCGCTGACCTTGCCGACGGCGAAGGTGCGGGCGGCGTCGCCGTAGTAGCCCTTGTAGAGCACCCCGCAGTCGATGCCGACGATGTCGCCATCCGCGAGGGTGCGGTCGTTGGGGATGCCGTGCACGATGACGTCGTTGATCGAGGTGCAGAGCGTGGCCGGATAGCCCTTGTAGTGCAGGAAGGCCGGCACGCCGCCGCGGGAGCGGATCTCGCGCTCGGCGAAGCGGTCGAGCTGGCGCGTCGTCACGCCCGGCGCGATCATCGCGCCGAGGCCGTCGAGCACGTGGTGGACGATGCGGTTCGCCTCGTCCATCAGCTCCAGCTCGCCAGGGGTCTTGAGCACCACGGTCATCGCCTCCTCAGGCCAGGCTCCCGGCCGTCTCGCGCGCGGCGCAGGCCGCCGCCGCTGCCGCCGGCTGCAGCGCGGCGAGCACCGCGTCGGCGACTGCCTCGACCGCGCGATGGCCGTCGATCTGCCGCAGCAGGCAGCGCTGCCGGTAGTACTCGACGAGCGGCGCCGTCTTCTGCTCGTAGATGCGAAGCCGCTCGCGCACCACCGCGGGCCGGTCGTCGCTGCGGCCGCACTCCTGGGCGCGGCCGCTCATGCGGCGCACCAGCTCCTCCGCGGGCACCTCGAGGAAGACGGCGGCGTCGAGCGACTCGCCGCGCTGGCGCAGGATCTCCTCGAGCGTCGCGGCCTGTGCCAGGTTGCGCGGATAGCCGTCGAGCAGGAAGCCGGGCCGCGCATCGGCCTCCGCCAGCCGCGCGCGCACGATGTCCGCCGTCGTCGCGTCGTCGACCAGCTCGCCGCGGGCGAGGATCGCCTCCACCTTGCGGCCGAGCTCGCTCTTGCCGGCGACCGCCTGGCGGAACATCTCGCCGGTCGAGATCGCCGGGACCCCCAGCCGCTCGGCGAGCAACGCCGCCTGCGTGCCCTTGCCGGCGCCGGGAGGGCCGAAGAGCAGGAGGCGGCGTGCGTGGCGCGTCTCAGCCGCGCCGGCCACGCAGCCTCCCCCGCTTCATGAAGCCTTCGTAGTTGCGCATCACCAGCTGGCTCTCCACCTGCTGCAGGAAGTCCATCGCCACGCCGATGACGATGAGCAGCGAGGTGCCGCCGAAGTAGAAGCTGATGCCCAGCCCCTGGGTGATGAACGCCGGCAGGAAGGCGTCGAGCGACGGCCCCACCCAGGGCAGCGACTCCACCTTGACGCCGGCGAGCAGGAATTCCGGCAGGATGGTCACCGCCGCCAGGTAGAGCGAGCCCACCAGGGTGATGCGGGTGAGCACGGTGTCGATGTACTCCGCCGTGCGCTTGCCGGTGCGGATGCCGGGGATGAAGCCGCCGTACTTCCGCATGTTCTCGGCGAGGTCATTGGGGTTGAAGATGATCGAGACGTAGAAGTAGCTGAAGAAGACGATGGCGATGACCTGCAGCAGGTAGTAGGTCGGCTGCCCCCAGCGGATGTAGTCGGCGATGCTGACCGCGATGCGCGACTTGGGGAAGAACTGGCCGAGCGTCGTCGGCACCATCACCACCGAGCTGGCGAAGATCACCGGGATGACGCCGCCGGTGTTGACGCGCAGCGGCAGGTAGGTGCTCTGGCCGCCGTAGACCTTGCGCCCCATGACGCGCTTGGCGTATTGCACGGGGATGCGCCGCTGCGCCCGCTCCATGTAGACGATGAAGGCGACCACCACCAGCATGAAGCCGAAGAGCACCAGGACGGAGAGGATGTTGAGCTGGCCGTTGCGCACCTTGTTGAAGGTGTCGACGACGCCGCGCGGCAGGCCGACGATGATGCCGGCGAAGATGATCAGCGAGATGCCGTTGCCGATGCCGCGCTCGGTGATCTGCTCGCCCAGCCACATGACGAAGACCGTGCCCGTGGTCAGCGTCAGGATGATCATCAGCCGGAAGCCCCAGCCGGGGTGGAGCACCAGCGAGGCGCCGCCGGGCGTCGGCGTCTTCTCGAGGAAGAAGGCGATGCCGAGCGCCTGCACGAACGAGATGACCACCGTGCCGTAACGCGTGTACTGGGTAATCTTGCGGCGGCCGAGCTCGCCCTCCTTGGAGAGCTTCTCGAGGTAGGGCCACACCACGGTCAGGAGCTGCAGGATGATCGAGGCGGTGATGTAGGGCATGATGCCGAGCGCGAACACCGCCACCCGCGACAGGCTGCCGCCGGTGAAGGTGTTGACGAAGCCCAGCATCGTCCCCTCGCTCGACTTGATGAACTCGAGCAGGGCCTTGGAGTTCACGCCCGGGCTGGGGATGAAGCACCCCACCCGGTACACCGCCAGCATGAGGAAGGTGAACGTCAGGCGCTTCCGCAGGTCCGGAATCGCGAAGATGTTCCGGAAGCTCTCGATCACGAGGCTTGCTCCTGGCAGCTGCCGCCGGCCGCCTCGATCTTCTGGCGCGCCGAACGGCTGAACTTGTGGGCGACGACGGTGAGCGACTTCTTGATCTCGCCGTCGCCGAGCACCTTGACGAGGGCGCCGCTGCGCACCAGGCCACGCTCGGCCAGCGACTGCGGGTTGACCTCGCGGTCGAAGTCGCCGAGCTGGCTCAAGTTCACCACCGAGTAGGAGGTCTTGAACAAGTTGGTGAACCCGCGCTTGGGGACGCGGCGGATGAGGGTCATCTGGCCGCCCTCGAAGCCGGTCTGCCGGGCGTAGCCGGAGCGCGACTTCTGGCCCTTGTGGCCCTTGCCGGCGGTCTTGCCCAGCCCCGAGCCGGGACCGCGGCCCACCCGCTTCTTGCTGTGCTTGCTTCCCTTCGCCGGGGTTAGCTCATGGAGTTTCATTAGTCCTGTCCTCGACGATCTGCACCATCCGGAACGATGCGAACCAGGTGCTGGATCTTGGCCACCGCGCCGCGCACGGCGGGAGTGTCCTGGCGTTCCACGGTGTGGCGGATGCGCCGCAAGCCGAGGCTCTTCAACACCTCGCGTTGCGTGCGCGGAAAGCCGATGCCGCTGCGGACCTGCTGGATCTTCAACATCTTCTTCGCGCTGCCCTTCTTCGCCGTCATGACTCAGTCCTTAGTCGGTCACCTGCGGGTTGACCGCCGGCTCGGCCACCGCTGCGGCGGCCGAGGCGGGAGCCGCGGCGCGCTCCGAGGCCGGCTTCTCGGCCGACGCCTTCTCAGCCGACGCCTTCTCAGCCGACGGCTTCTCGGTCGAGGCGGGGCGCTCGAGGCCGCGCATGCCGTAGACGTCGCCCTCCGAACGCAGGAGGCCGAGCGCCGCGAAGGTGGCCTTGACGACGTTGTGCGGGTTGGTGGTGCCCAGCGACTTGGTGAGGATGTCCTGGATTCCGGCGCACTCCATCACCGCGCGCACCGCGCCGCCGGCGATGACGCCGGTGCCGGCCGAGGCGGGCTTGATGAGCACGCGGCCGGCGCCGTACCGCCCGATCACCTCGTGCGGCACCGTGCTGCCCTTGCGCGGCACGGTGACGAGGTTCTTCTTGGCGATGTCGATCCCCTTGCGGATGGCCAGCGGCACCTCGCGCGCCTTGCCGGCGCCGAAGCCGACGCGGCCCTTGCCGTCGCCGATCACCACCAGGGCCGAGAACGAGAAGTTCTTGCCGCCCTTCACCACCTTGGTGACGCGGTTGATGTTGACGACCTGCTCGTAATACTCGGAATCCGAGTCGAACTCGCGATTCATTAGAAGTCCAGTCCTTTCTCACGGGCCGCTTCCGCAAGCGCCTTCACCCTGCCGTGGTAGACGTAGCCGCCGCGGTCGAACACCACCTTGTCGATGCCGGCGGTCTTGGCGCGCTCCGCCAGCGTCGAGCCGACGAGCTTCGCCGCCTGCAGGTTGCCGGTGCCCTTGCCGAGCTGCGACTTGAGCTCGGGCTCGAGCGAGCTCACCGCCGCGAGGGTGACGCCCTTGCCGTCGTCGATGAGCTGTGCGTAGACGAAGCGCAGGCTCTTGAACACCGACAGGCGCGGCCGCTCCGCCGTGCCGGCGAGGTGGCTGCGCACCCGCAGGTGGGCGCGCTCGCGCCGCCAGGTCTTGCGTTTGGATCGCTTGGCGAGATCGGTCATGGCCTCTCCTACTTGCTCCCGGCCTTGCCGACCTTGAGGCGCAGCCGCTCGTCGCTGTAGCGAACGCCCTTGCCCTTGTAGACATCCGGCGGCCGCAGGTTGCGGATCTCCGAGGCCACCTGGCCCACCTGCTGGCGGTCGGGGCCGGAGACGGTGATGTGGGTGTTCTTCTCCACCGCCACGTCGATGCCCTGCGGGATGGCGAACACCACCGGGTGCGAGTAGCCGAGCGCCATGTGCAGCTGCTTGCCCTTGACCTCGGCGCGGAAGCCGACGCCGACGATGTCGAGGCCCTTGGTGAAGCCCTGCGAGACGCCCTGCAGCGCGTTGGCGATCAGCGCCCGCATGAGGCCGTGCTGGGCGCGGCTCTGCCGCTCGTCGTCGCCGCGAGTGATCTGGATCTGGTTGTCGTTGGCCTCGGCACCGATGCCGCCGACGAGGGCCTGCGACACCTTGCCCTTCGGGCCCTCGGCGTGGACGACGCCGTCGGCGATGCGCACCTTGACGCCCGCCGGCACGGGGATGGGTTTCCTGCCAATACGCGACATGGTCTCGTTCCCCTTACCAGACTTCGCAGAGGATCTCGCCGCCCACCCGCTGCTCGCGCGCCTGGCGGTCGGTCATCAATCCCTTGGAGGTGGAGACGATGCCGATGCCGAGGCCGTTGAGCACCGGCTTGATGGCGTCGGCGCCGCGGTAGACGCGGCGGCCCGGGGTGGAGACCTTGCGCAGGCGCGAGATCCCCGGCTCCCCTTCCTTGGTGTAGGAGAGGACGATGCGCAGCTGGTTGCTGGGCTTGTCCTCCACCACGCTGACGTTCTTGATGTAGCCCTCCTGCTTGAGGATGCGGCAGACCTCCAGCTTCACCTTCGAGGCCGGCACGTCCAGGCGGTCGTGCTTGGCGCGGTGGGCGTTGCGGATCCTGGTCAGCAGGTCGGCGATCGGATCGGTCATCGACATGGTCTTCTCCTGGCTCCTACCAGCTGGCCTTGATGACGCCCGGCAGGTAGCCCTGCAGCGACAGCAGCCGGAAACAGATGCGGCAGAGCCCGAACTTGCGCAGGTAGCCGCGCGGCCGGCCGCAGCTCTTGCACCGGTTGCGGTGACGCACCGCGAACTTGGGCTTCATGAGGGTCTTGGCGACTTTGGCGGTGGTGGCCACTCTCGGCTCTCCTTTACCTTCCCACGAACGGCATGCCGAGCTGACTGAGCAGGAACATCGCCCGCTCGTCGTTGCCCGCGGTGGTGGTGATGGTGATGTTCATCCCCTTGCTGACCTCGACCTTGTTGGTGTCGATCTCGGGGAAGATCAGCTGGTCCTTGATGCCGAGGGTGTAGTTGCCGCGGCCGTCGAAGCTCTTCTTCGGCACGCCGCGGAAGTCGCGCACGCGCGGCAGCGCGATGCTGATCAGGCGATCGAGGAAGTCCCACATGCGCTCGCCGCGCAGCGTCACGCGGGCGCCGATCGGCATCCCCTCGCGCAGCTTGAAGGCGGCGATCGACTTCTTGGCCCGCGTCATCGTCGGCTTCTGGCCGGCGAGCGCCTGCATCTCGACCAGGGCGTCGTCGAGCACCTTGATGTTGCGCGACGCCTCGCCGAGGCCCATGTTGAGGGAGATCTTCTCCAGCCGCGGCACCGCCATCGGGTTCTTGATGCCGAACTCGGACATCAGCTTGGGCACCACCTCGTCGAGGTAGCGCTGGCGCAGGCGCGGCTGGTAGCGCTCGCCGCTCTTCGCCTTGGCGGCGCCGTTGGCGCCGGCTCCCTCGCTCTTGGCGGGAGCCGCCGCGGCCTTGCCCTTCTTGGCGGGTGCTTCTTCGGTCTTCTTCTTGGCCATGGTTATCAACCCAGGATCGCGTTGCAGTGCTTGCAGTAGCGCACGCCGGTGCCGTCCTCGATGCGCTTGCGGCCGATGCGGCTGGGCCGCCCGCAGTCGCCGCAGATCACCTGCAGGTTCTCGATGCGGATGGCGGCCTCCTTCTCGAGGATGCCGCCCTTGACCTGCCGCTGCGGGTTGGGCTTGGTGTGCTTCTTGGTGAAGTTGACGCCCTCGACGATGGCGCGGCCGGCGTCGGGCAGCACGCGCAGGACGCGCCCCTCGCTGCCCTTGTCCTTGCCCGCGATCACTTTGACGCGGTCGTTCCGCTTGATTCTCGGCTTGCTCAGTGCTGCGGTTGCCGTGCTCATCTAGATGACCTCAGGAGCCGGTTAAATGACTTCAGGAGCCAGCGAGATGATCTTCATGAAGCGGCGCTCGCGCAGCTCGCGGGCGACGGGGCCGAAGACGCGAGTGCCTACCGGCTCCTTCTGCTCGTTGATGATCACCGCCGCGTTGGTGTCGAAGCGGATGTAGCTGCCGTCGGCGCGGCGGTGCGCTCGCACGGTGCGCACGATCACCGCCTTCACCTTGGCGCCCTTCTTGACGGTGCCGTCAGGCGCCGCCTCCTTGACCGAGGCGCTGATGACGTCGCCGAGGTGCCCGTACTCGCCGGTCGAGCCGCCGAGCACGGTGATGCAGGCGATCTTTTTGGCGCCGGTGTTGTCGGCGACGTCGAGGATGGTGCCCATCTGGATCATGGCTCAGCTCGCCTCGCCGCGCTTGACGATCTGCTGCACGCGCCAGCGCTTGGTCGCCGAGATCGGCCGCGTCGAGACGATGACCACCTCGTCGCCGACCTTGGCCTCGTTCTTCTCGTCGTGGGCGTGGAACTTCTTGCTGCGCCAGACATAGCGCTGATAGAGGTCGTGCATCACGGTGCGCTCGACGAGCACCGTCACCGTCTTGTCCATCTTGTCGCTGACCACCTTGCCGGTGAGGGTCTGGCGGTCGCGCTGGGTAGTCTTCTTGATCAATTCAGTGCTCATCTCAGGTCGTCCTCTCGCCGAGCACCGTCAGCACCCGCGCGCGCTCGCGGCGCACCGCGCGCACCCGGGCCGGCGACTCGAGCTGGCCCGTCGACTTGTTGAGGCGCAGGGCGAAGAGCTGCTGCGCGAGCTCCTTCTCCTTCGCCCGGAGCTCGTCGACGGTCTGGTCGCGAAGCTGCTTTGCCGTTGCTTTCGTCTTTGCCATCGTCTTCTTGCCTTCTGATAGCCGCTGCTAGAGGACCGCCTGGTCGCGGGAGAGGAAGCGCGTCTTCATCGGCAGCTTGTGCGCCGCCAGCCGCATCGCCTCGGCGGCCACCTCCGGGGTGACCCCCTCGAGCTCGTACATGATCCGCCCCGGCTTGACCACCGCGACCCACTCCTCCGGCGGCCCCTTGCCCTTGCCCATGCGGGTTTCGAGCGGCTTCTTGGTCACCGACTTGTCGGGGAAGACGCGGATCCACATCTTGCCGCCGCGCTTGACGGCGCGCGAGATGGCGATACGGGCGGCCTCGATCTGGCGCGCCGTCACCCACGCCGGCTCGGTGGCCTGCAGGGCGAAGTCGCCGAAGGCGATGTAGCTGCCGCCCTTGGCCATGCCCTTGCGGCGGCCGCGGTGGTGCTTCCTGTACTTGACCTTCTTCGGCATCAACATGATGCGTGCTCCCTGGTGCTACAGAACTGCGGCGCCTCAGGCGGCGCGGCGGCTCTTCTCCTTCAGCAGGTCGCCCTTGTAGACCCACACCTTGACGCCGATGACGCCGTAGGTGGTGTTGGCCTCGGCGAATCCGTAGTCGATGTCGGCCTTGAGGGTGTGCAGCGGCAGCCGCCCGTCCTGGTACCACTCGGTGCGCGCGATCTCGGCGCCGCCGAGGCGGCCGGCGACCATGATCTTCACGCCCTTGGCGCCGAAGCGGAACGCCGACTCCATCGCTTTCTTCATCGCCCGGCGGAAGGAGACGCGGCGCACCAGCTGCTGGGCGACGTTCTCGGCCACCAGCTGGGCGTCGAGCTCGGGGCGCTGGATCTCCTGGATGTTGATGTGCACCGGCCGGCCCATCGCCTTCATCAGGTCGTCGCGCAGGCGGTCGACCTCGGCCCCCTTGCGGCCGATGATGATGCCCGGCCGCGAGGTGTAGATGGAGACCCGCAGCCGCTCGGCGGCGCGCTCGATGTCGATCTCCGACACGCCGGCGTGCTTGAGCTGCTCCTTGAGCTGCTTGCGCAGCTTCAAGTCGTCGTGCAGCAGCTTCGAGTAGTCGTTGCCCGCGTACCAGCGCGAGTGCCAGGTGCGGTTGTAGCCGAGGCGGAACCCGTAGGGGTGTGTCTTCTGACCCACGATCTCTCCTTACGCCGAAGCGCCGGCGACGGCGGCCTTCTTCTCGACCGGCTTGGCCTTCTTCGCGGCCGGCTTCTTCTCGGGTGCTTTCGTCTCGGGTTGGCCCTTGCGGGTGTCCAGCTTGAGGGTGACGTGGCTGGAGCGCTTGAGGACGCGGAAGCCGCGGCCCATCGGCGCCGGGCGGAAGCGCTTCATCGTCGGCCCGCCGTCGACCATCACTTCCTTGACGAAGAGGCGGTCGACGTCGACCGGCTCGTCACGGTTCTCGGCGTTGGCGATCGCCGACTTGAGCAGCTTCTCGAGGTCCTTGGCGGCGTGCTTGTTGGTCAAGTGAAGGATGTTCACCGCCTCCTGCACGCCCTTGCCGCGGATGAGGTCCGCCACCAGCCGCACCTTGCGCGGCGTGGCACGGAGAAAACGGAGCTGGGCCCTGACTTCCACGTCCGTCCTCCTCTACCGCGGCGCGGGTGCCGGCGCGCCGGGCGCCGGCCGCTTGGCGACCACCTTTTCCTTCTTGCCGGAATGGCCGCGGAAGGTGCGCGTGGCGGAGAACTCGCCCAGCTTGTGGCCGACCATGTTCTCGCTGACGTAGACGGGGATGAACTTCGCCCCGTTGTGGACGGCGATGGTGTGGCCGACCATATCGGGGGTGACGGTGGACCGCCGCGACCAGGTCTTGACGACCCGCTTGGTGTTGGCCTCGTTGAGCGCCGCCACCTTCGCCTGCAGGTGGTCGTCGACGAAGAAGCCCTTCTTGAGTGAACGCGCCATGCTCTAGCTCCTACTTCCGCCGCCGCACGATCATCGACGTGGTGCGCTTGTTACGGCGGGTCTTGTAGCCCTTGGCCGGCTGGCCCCAGGGCGACACCGGGTGGCGGCCGCCCGAGGTCTTGCCCTCGCCGCCGCCCATCGGGTGGTCGACCGGGTTCATCACCACGCCGCGGTTGTGGGGACGGAAGCCGAGGTAGCGAGTGCGCCCGGCCTTGCCCCAGGAGATGTTCTCGTGCTCGAGGTTGCCGACCTGGCCGACGGTGGCGTAGCAGTCGACGTGCACCTTGCGCACCTCGCCGGAGGGGAGGCGCACCTGGGCGTAGATCCCCTCGCGCGCCATGAGCTGCGCGCCGGCGCCGGCCGAGCGGACGAGCTGGCCGCCCTTGCCGGGCTTGAGCTCGATGTTGTGCATCTGGGTGCCGAGCGGGATCTTGCGCAGCGGCAGCGCGTTGCCGACGTTGACCGGCGCATCGTCGCCCGCCTGCACCTCGGCGCCGACGTCGAGACCGACCGGCGCCAGGATGTAGCGGCGCTCGCCGTCGGCGTACAACACCAGCGCGATGCGCGCCGAGCGGTTGGGGTCGTACTCGATGGTCTCGACCTTGCCGGGGATGCCGCGCTTGTCGCGCCGGAAGTCGATCACCCGGTAGCGGCGCTTGTGGCCGCCGCCGCGGAAGCGCACGGTGATGTGGCCGCGGCTGTTGCGGGCGCCGGTGGAGGGCTTGCCCTCGGTGAGCGGCTTGTGGGGCCGTTCGACGGTGAGCTCGGCGAAGTCCGACCGCGACTGCTGGCGCGAGGCCGGGTTCGTCGGCTTGATCTGTTTGATGCCCATCGTTCGTTACCTCAAACGCCCTCGAAGAACTCGATCTTCGAGCCTTCCTGCAGGCGTACGTACGCCTTCTTCCAGTCCGAGCGGCGGCCCATGAACTTGCCCTGGCGCCGCACCTTGCCGTGGCCGCGCAGGATGCGCACGTCGGCGACCTTGACGTCCTTGAACTGCGCCTCGACCGCCTTCTTCACTTCGATCTTGTTGGCGCGCGGGTCGACCTCGAAGGCGACGATGTTCTCGGTCTCCTTCTGCTCCATCACCTTCTCGGAGAGCAGCGGCCGGCGGATGACCTGCTCGAGTCTCATCGCGAGAGCACCTCCACCAGCCGGCCCAGCGCGCCCTCGGAGAGCACCAGGTGGCCGCGGTCGACGACGTCGTAGACGTTGACGCCGAGCGCGTCCACCGCCTTGAGCCGCGGGTTGTTGCGCGCCGCCAGCGCCAGGTTGTGGTTGTCGCGGTCGTCGACGAGCAGCGCCTTGCCGACGATGCCGAGGCCGGCGAGCTGCGCCGCCAGCGCCTTCGTCTTCGGCCCCTCGAGGGTGAAGCTGTCGACCACCAACAGGCCTTCGTCCTGGAGCTTCCGCGAGAGCGCCGACTTGAGCGCGCTCTTCTTCTCCTGCACGGTGACCCGCTTGTCGTAGCGGTGCGGCACGGGACCGTGCACGGTGCCGCCCTTCCTCCA
Organism: Thermoanaerobaculia bacterium; assembly: GCA_036005845.1. Taxonomy (GTDB): domain Bacteria; phylum Acidobacteriota; class Thermoanaerobaculia; order Multivoradales; family JAIOJS01; genus DASYQD01. The sequence continues at coordinate 21,776 of DASYQD010000177.1, forward strand.
CAGCGGGCTCCTCGCCTCGCCGGCGCGGGCGCGGCCGGTGCCCTTCTGCTTGAACGGCTTCTTGTTGGTGCCGGAGACCTCGCCGCGGTTCTTCACCTTGTGGGTGCCGCTGCGCAGACCGGCGCGGTAGCCCTCGACGACGACGTGGATCAGGTGCTCCTTGTAGGGGTACCCGAAGACCTCGTCGGGAAGGTCGAGCTGGCGCACGACCTCGTTGCTCAGGTTCTTGACCTCGACCTTCATGGCTCAGCCCTTCTTGGCGCGCTTGACGGTCACGTAGGTGCCGGTCGAGCCCGGCACGGCGCCGGAGACCAGGATGACGTTCTTGTCGGCGTCGACGCTCACCACCTTGAGGTTCTTGGCGGTGACGCGGCCGCCGCCCATCCGCCCCGCCGCCCGCATGCCGGGGTAGACGCGGGAGGGGAACGACGAGGCGCCGATCGAGCCGGGGGCGCGGTGGAACATCGAGCCGTGGGTGGCGCGGCCGCCGCGGAAGCCGTGGCGCTTGACGACGCCCTGGAAGCCCTTGCCCTTGCTGGTCGACACCACGTCGACGTACTCGCCGGCGGCGAAGATCGAGGCCTTCACCTCGTCGCCCGCCTTCCACTCCTCGTCCGCGCCGACCTTGAACTCGGCGACGCGGCGCGTCGGCGCCACGCCGGCCTTCTTGAAGTGGCCCTGCATCGGCTTGCTGACGTGGCGCGGCGTGCGCTTCTCGACCAGGCCGAGCTGCACGGCCTCGTAGCCGTCCTTGCCCGCCACCGTCTTGCGCTGCACGACCAGGCAGGGCCCGACCTCGAGGACGGTGACCGGGATCATCGCCCCGTGGTCGCCGAACACCTGGGTCATGCCCACTTTCTTTCCGAGGATGCCATCCATCACCGGGACTCCTGACTGCTACTGCCGCTATTTGCCGAAAGCCTTGATCTCGACGTCGACGCCCGCCGGCAGCTCGAGCTTCATCAGCGCGTCCACCGTCTGGCTGGTGGGCTCGAGGATGTCGAGCAGCCGCTTGTGGGTGCGCACCTCGAACTGCTCGCGCGACTTCTTGTCGACGTGAGGCGAGCGGTTGACGGTGAAGCGCGCGACGTTGGTGGGCAGCGGGATCGGCCCCACCACCCGCGCCCCGGTGCGGCGCGCCGTGTCCACGATCTCGTGGGTCGACGTGTCGAGCACGCGGTAGTCGTACGCCTTGAGCCGAATGCGGATCTTTTCGTTTTCCATGACTCGCCTCTGCAAAGAACCAGCGAAAACTGCTTGATTCAGCGAACTACTGGACGATCTCGGTAACAGTGCCGGCGCCGACGGTGCGGCCGCCCTCGCGGATGGCGAAGCGCACGCCCTTCTCCATCGCGATCGGCGCGATGAGCTCCACCACCAGGTTCACGTTGTCCCCCGGCATCACCATCTCCGTCCCCTCGGGCAGGCTCGCCACCCCGGTCACGTCGGTGGTGCGGAAGTAGAACTGCGGCCGGTAGCCGTTGAAGAACGGCGTGTGACGGCCGCCCTCCTCCTTGGTCAGCACGTACACCTCGCCCTTGAACTTGGTGTGCGGCGTGATCGACCCCGGCTTCGCCAGCACCTGGCCGCGCTCCACGTCGTCCTTCTTCGTGCCGCGCAGCAGGATGCCGACGTTGTCGCCCGCCTGGCCCTGGTCGAGGAGCTTGCGGAACATCTCGACGCCCGTCACCGTGGTCGACGACGTCGGCCGGATGCCAATGATCTCGACCGTGTCGCCCACCTTCACCACGCCGCGCTCGATGCGGCCCGTCACCACGGTGCCGCGGCCCGAGATGGTGAAGATGTCCTCGATCGGCATCAGGAAGTCCTTGTCGATCGCACGCTCCGGCATCGGCACGTTGTTGTCGACCGCGTCCATCAGCTCGATGATC
>DASYQD010000178.1:0-22698 GCA_036005845.1 Thermoanaerobaculia bacterium
GGTCGCCGACTTGATGATGCCGAGCGTGCCGGTGAGGAAGCGCGGCACGCCGGCGCGCACCTCCATCGCCACCCACCAGACGCGGTCGAGGTAGTCCCACTGCGCGAGGTAGAGGACGCCGTCGCCTCCCGACTGCGCGGCGGCCGTGGCGAGCGCCGGCAGGGTGAGGTCGGCGATCTCCATCTTGACGGCGATCGTCGAGGCGTCGTCGGTCACCGTCACTTTCTTGATGTCGAGCGCCGGCACGTTGGGGCCGATCGCCGGGCCGTGGTCGGGGAAGCGCGCATCGCCCGCCGCATCGGTGCGCGAGTCGTCGGCGCCCAGCGTGTGCGTTCCCTGGATGGCCGTGGCGCCGAGCGGTACCGAGGCGCCCTCGAGCGGCTTGGTGATCGCCACCGGCAGCGCGCCGTTGCCGCCGGCGCCGCCGCCGAACAGGCTGGCGCCGCCGGTCTGCCGCGTCACCATCACGTACGAGCCGCCGGCCACGCCCGGTCCCGCCGCCTGGTTGGTGTTGTCGTTGAAGGTGACGACCGCCATGCCGTTGCTGTCCTTGTCGATCGACGGGAACTCGAGGAAGCTCCTGTCGCCCGGACCCTCGGGGTTCACCACCGGGTCCGCGGGCAGGTCGCAGGACAAGCCGCGCAGGCAAATCTCGCCGCGGTGGATCACCGTCTCGCTCAGCTTGCGCACCGTGAACGCCGGCGGCGCGCCGAGGGCGTTGAGCGACTGCGCCAGGTAGATGTCCCACGCCGCGCCGGGGCCGTTGCTGCCGGCGGTGCGGTACCACACCACGTCGATGCGTCCCGAGTCGCCGGCGACGATCCACGGCATGATGTTGGCGCCGTCGAGCGCCGGCGGGTTGACGCGCGTCGTCGCCGACCAGGAGTCGCCGCGGTCGCGCGAGGTGCGCAGGAAGACGTTGCTGCCGTCGGACCAGACGACGTAGAGGTTGCCGCCGCCGTCGACGGCGAGCACCGGGAAGAGCACGTTCGGCGTCTGGACGATGGGGCGGTTGACACCGGTGGGCATCGAGCCGTCGTCGAGGTCGGTGATGCGAAAGACGTTGAGCCCGGTGTGCACCTGGTAGAGCAGGATGGCGTCGCGCTCGGCCCCGTTCACCATCACCCTGCGCTTCTTCTTGTCGATCTGCAGCGGCCCCGACTGGCCGATGTCGCCTAAGATCTCGCCGTTCCAGGTCAGGCCGGCGTCGCGGGTGCGGAAGAGGTGGAAGTTGCCCTCGCCGGCGGCGACGGCGAGGTTGCGCACGGTGACGTAGCCCAACCCGTCGCCAAAGGCGGCCACCCACTGGCGGTCGTCCTCGGCGCCCTCGACGTCGTCGCCGTCGCCGATGCAGACGAGCGGGTTGTCGCGCTCGAAGGTGTTGCCGCCGTCGCTGGAGACGGCCGCGGTGACACAGGCCGCGGAGAGGTCCGCGTAGTAGAAGCGGCCGACGGCGTCGAAGTCCTGCGCCGTGTCGCCGCCGCCCGGGCCGACGACGCCGTCGCGCACGATCGGCGTGCCGAGCGGGATGAAGCTGCCGCCGCCGTCGACCGACTTCCAGAGCAGGCTGACGGTGGTGCTGACGCCGAAGGGCGAGCTGACGAAGACCTGGTCCTGCACCGGCGTGTTCTTCGGGCCGACGCGGATGAAGGGCTCGCCGCCGGTGGCCGAGAAGTCGACGATGGTGTCGTGGCCGAACTGCGGCGGCGCGGCGCCCGTGCCGCTCACCGTCACCGCGACAGTGGCGCTCGCCGAGCCGCCGTGGCCGTCGCCGATCGTGTAGCCGAACGAGTCGGCGCCGGTGTAGCCGCCGTTGGGCACGTACGAGGCGGTGCCGTCGCCGTTGTCGACCGCGACGCCGTGCGCCGGCTGCGTCACTCCGGTGATGCGTAGCGCGTCGCCGTCGGGATCGGAGTCGTTGGCGAGCACGGCGACCGTCGTCGCCACGTCGCGCGGCGTGGTGGCGCTGTCGTTGCCCGCCACCGGCGGCGCGCCCTGGGCGGGGATGACCGGCGGTGCCGCCTCGCCGCAGTACGGGCCTTCGCCGCGGCTGTTGTTGGCGGTGACGCGGTAGGCGTAGGCCGTCCCCGGCGTCACGCTGCCGTCGTCGAAGCTGTTGCCGGCGACGGCGGCGATGGCAGCGAAGGGGCCGCTCGCGCCGGCGCGGCGGTAGACGGTGTAGCTGGTGATCGCGGCGCCGGCGCCGTCGGGCGTCGACCAGGCGAGATGTACTTCCTTGCCGTCGGCGGAGAGCGTGGCCACGAGGTCCGGCGCCTTCGGCGCGGCCGGCTCGACGGGATCGCTGGTCTGGAACATCCGCGGCCCGCCGCTCTGCCGCGCGATCGCCGCCTTGGCGGTGAAGTCGTTGGCGCCGCCGGCGATGCAGGCCGGAGTGACGCAACCATCGTCGTAGCCGACGACGACGCGGCCCTGCTTGTCGACGCCGGCGTCGAAGAAGTCGAGCAGGTTGCGGCAGGTGTCGCCGCCGCAGATGCCGCCGCGCTGGATGGGGTCGCCCGGCGTCACGTTGGCGATCGACCAGCTCTGCCCGCCGTCGTAAGTGGCGGCGACGTAGAGGTACCAGACTCCCGCGAAGGTCGCCTGGTCGTAGTCGGTTCCCGCCGTCGTGGTGCCGAAGAACGCGAACGCGGCGCGCTGCGGATCGCCGGCCACCATGGCCGGGAACGAGGTGTTGGCGATACCGAGCGCGACGCCGACGTCGCTGTCGCGCGGCCAGGTGCGCCCCTTGTCGAAGGAGACCGCGACGTGCGGGTGGCCGTCGGCCGCCTGGTAGCCGAAGTAGACGGTGCCGTCGGAGGCGATCGCCACCGACGGGTCCCACGCCTGCGTCGAGACGCCGGTGAGCGACTGCGCCACCACCGTCGACGGCGTCACCAGCCGCACCTCCCAGGTGAGGCCGTTGTTCTCCGACACCACGACTGCCTGGTGGCCATCGGCGTGGAACGTCGCATCGCTGCCGCCGCACCCCTTGTCGGGCACGTAGGCGGTGCCGTCGGGTCCGACCTTCACGTGGCCGTGCAGGCCGTTGCAGTCGGCGCGGGTGAAGATCGGCACCGCCGGACCGAAGGTGCGGCCGCCGTCGACGGAGAGCGAGCAGACCGCGTCGGCGACGTCCTGCGAGCAGTAGTAGACGGCGTTGCGATAGAGCGGGCTCTGCAGCGGCGCGTGGAACGGCCCGCCGCCGATCGTCTGGTGGTCGACGCCGGAGACGACGCCCGAGCCCTGGCTGGGCGTGAAGCTCGTGCCGTCGTTATCGGTGATCTCGGCGGTCGACGTCGTCGTGCCGCCGAGGAGCTGCGAGACGATGGTGCGGCCGGTGTCGCGGTCGGTCCACAGGATCGGGTCGCCGGCCGCACGAGGGGCGCCGGCAAGCACCAGCGACGCCGTCGGCTCCCACTGCGCGCGCGCCGGGGACGGGCAGTCGTTGGCGATGACGCGGAAGGCCGTCGGCACGTTGATGCCGCCGTAAGACATCAGCGTGCCGCCGTTGGGGATCGGGCCGGCGCTGTTGCTGAAGGTGCGCTCGCTCGTCCAGTTGACGCCGATGGAGGGCTCGCCCCAGGAGTCGGCCATGCCGGGCGGCGACATGAAGACGTCGAAGCGCGGCCCGGGCGGCGACGGCGCGGCGTTCACCACCTGCGTCACCGGCGGCGAGCTGCTGGCGCCGAAGGCGCTGTCGCCGCCGTAGCTCGCGGAGACGGCGTGCGAGCCGGTGCCGAGCGCGCTGGTGGTGAAGGTGGCGATGCCGCTGGCGTCGAGGGCACTGCTGCCGAGCGTCGCGGTCGCCTCGTGGAACGTCACGGTTCCGCTCGGCGAGCCGCCGCCCTCCGCGGAGACGGTGGCGGTGAAGGTGACCGACTGCCCGGCGGTCGACGGGTTCGGCGCCGAGGCGAGCACCGTCGTCGTCGCCAGCCGCGCGTCGGGATCGAACGTCGCCAGCATCCGCCGGCCGCCGAGCTGCCGCGCGATGGTGGCCCCCGCCGACCAGCTGTTGCTCGCCGCGTTGGCGACGCAGGCGCCCGTGCAGCCATCCGCGTAGGCGACGAGCACGCGCCCCTCGGCGTCGATCACCGCGTCGTTGAAGTCGAGCAGGTTGCGGCAGACGTTGCTGCCGCCACCCATCCAGATACAGCCGCGCTGCACGGGATCGGTGGGCGTGGCGTCGACCGTCGTCCAGGTCAAACCGCCGTCGTAGGTCGAGGCGACGTAGAGGTGCCAGACGCCGGCGAAGCTGCTGTCCTGCATGCCGCCGCCGGTGGGCGTGCCGAGGAAGGCCATGGCGGCGCGCAGCGGATCGCCGGCCACCATCTCGGGGAAGGCGCTGTTCTGGATGCCGAACGCCGCGCCGACGTCCTGGAAGGCGGCGTTGGACGGGCCGTAGCTGTCCCAGTGGGCGCCCTTGTCGTGCGACACCGCCACCTTGGGATGGCCGTCGCCGTCCTGGAAACCGACGTAGATGGTGCCGTCGTGCGCCACGGCGATCGACGGGTCGCTGTCGCCGACGCCGCTGCCGGGGATCGTGCGCACCACCCAGGTGAGCCCGTTGTCCTCCGACACCACGATGCCGTGGCGGCCCGAGCAGCCGCGGTTGGGCACGTAGACGGTGCCGTCGGGAGCGACCTTGACGTGGCCGTGCAGGCCGCCGCACTCGGTGGTGTAGATCGTCACCGCCGGGCCGAAGGTGAGGCCGCCGTCGTCGCTGCGCGCGCAGTTGGCGGCGACCAGCTCCTGGGCGCAGTAGTAGACCGCATTTGGATACAGCGCGCCGTGCGGGTCGCGCGTCAGGGGCGGCGCGAACGGCCCGCCCCCGACGCTCTGGTGGTCGATGCCCGAGGCGACGCCCGAGCCCTGGCTCGGCGTCCAGCTCGCGCCGTCGTCGTCGCTGAACGCCATCGTCGAGAACGGCGTCAGCCCCTCGAGCTGCAGCGCGAACGTGCGGCCCGTCTGCGGGTCGGCGAAGAGCAGCGGGTCGGCGAAGGCGCGCGGCGTCTGCGTCCAGACGTGACTGACGTCCCGCCAGGTGGCGTTGGGCGGCGTCGCGCCGTCGAAGCTGACGCGCAGCGTCTCGAGCGGCACGCCGGCGGCGTACATCACCTTGCCGGTGATGGCGTCGACGCCGATCGACGGCTCGCCGCCGCAGAAGCCGCTCCCCCCGTCGCCGCAGTTGGAGCCGGCGCCGTCCGGCCAGGCGTGATTGCTGAAGCTCACCGTCTCGCCGGAGGCGGTGGCGAGCGGGCTCGGCGGCTGGTGCATGAGCTCGGCGGTGGCGCTGTAGCTGTCGGGTATCAGGTCGCCGTTGGCGTCGGGCCCGGCGAGCGGCGCGAAGGGCACGCCGACGATGGTGTAGGTGCCGGCCGCCGGGTTGTAGAGCTGCACGATCTCGCCGATGTTGGGACCGGCGCCGGAGCTCTTGAGATAGCGGCTCGCGGGGTCGTAGGTCTCGAGGTCCCAATCCCCCACCGGCTGCAAGTGGATCTCGACGATGTAGGGGCCGTAGGCCGCCGACGGCGGCGCCACGGTGAGCTTGAAGTTGTCGCAGGCGGCGTTGTTGGCGCTGCCGCAGCGGTCGGCCGTGGCGGGCAGCAGCGGGCCCGTCCAGGTGACGCGCGGCGTCGCTTCGGAGATGGTGGCCGTTGCCGGTATCGCGGCGAAGGCCGGCGGCGCGAGCGCAAAGACGGCGGCGATGGTGACACCAGCGGCGAGCGGCAGGCGGCGGAGGGACCCGGCGGGCAGCGTGGGCATGGCAACTCTCCTCGCGAGAACGAAGGTCGCGGGTGAAGGCCCGCGACGCCAGGTGCCACGCTACGGAGAGCCGAGCGCGCGCCGAATGAGGGCAACTCCTCAGCGGGCGACGGCAGACGACCCCAGCGCCGAGCGCACCCGCAGCATCGAGATCGCTTCGTCGCTGCGCTCCTCGCAATGACCTCCCAACCGTCATTGCGAGCGAAGCGAAGCAATCTCGATGCGGCGCAGGCCACGGATCAGGCGCGGACGGTCTCCGCCGCCGTTGGCCAGTCGCCATCGAGGAACGCCGCGATTGCGCCGAGCACGAGCTCCGGCGCCTCAATCCACGGCGCGTGGCCGGCGCCTTCCACCGTGACGAGCCGCGCGTCGCCGAGCAGCATCGCCCACTCGCGGGCGCCGCCATAAGGCGCGCTGCGGTCACGCGTGCCGTGGACGACGAGGGTCGGCGTGCGCACTGCCGCGAGCTGTTCCGCAGCGAGCGCCAGCGCGCGCAATGACGGCATCATCTGCCCCATCCAGTAGCGCATGAAGTTGCGCTCGAGGGGCAGCTCGCAGCGGCCCCACTCCGCGCGGTGCGCGTGCGCGGGGTCGGTGACGTAGATCCGCCGCAGCTCCGCCCAGAAGCCGCGGCAGCGCTCGACGGGATCGCTCGGCTCGCTCGCCGCCTGCAGCTCGGCGATCTTTGCGAAGACCTCGCGCAGCACGCCGTCCATCGTCGCGCCGGTCAGGTGCGGCGGGTACTCCTTGCCGGGGAACGGCTCCATGGGGCCGACCTGGACCATGCGGCCGACGCGCTCGCCGTGCCGCAGCGCATAAAGCGCCACCATCATGCCGGCATACGAGTGGCCGAGGAGGTCGAAGCGCGCGAGCCCGAAGTGCTCGCGCACGCGCTCGAGATCGTCGACGTCGGCGTCGATCCCGCGCGCGAGCTCGGCCGGGTCCTCCACCGCGTCGGAGCGGCCGCGATGCCGCGGGTCGTAGACGACGATGCGGCGCCCGCGCGCCTGGAGCGGCGCCAGCTCGTCAAGCAGGTACCAGCCGTTGGGCACGACCAGCGTGCGCTCGCCGCCGTCCGCCTCGCCGCCGGCCCGGCCGCGCGAGGAGGTACGGAAGAACAGCCGCGGCCCGCCGCCCGTCACGCAGCCTTCGCTCGTCTCCATGCGCACCTCCTGCGGACCTCCAGAAAACACGAAAGCCGCACCTGGACGTACATCTGGACGTACCAGGCGCGGCTTCGCGAGACGCCGATCAGCTCGTCGGCCAAGGCCCATGGTACGGATGCCGCGGATAGCGGTCAAGACGGTAGGTTTCGACTCGGGTTCGTCCTCTGTGTTGTCAGCGGCGGCGAACGGGATAGGATTGCCCGCCAATCAAACGCCGGGGCCCGGCGGGCCTCGCTTTTACCGTCAAAGGGGGATTTATGGCCAAGGCATCAGGGAAGTCGGCGGGGCAGAGTGCTTTCATGGCGCCGGTGCAGCCGGACGAGGCGCTGGGCGCCGTGGTCGGCAACTCGCCGCTGCCGCGCACCGAGATCACCAAGAAGGTGTGGGACTACATCCGCGCCAACGGGCTGCAGGACAAGACCGACCGGCGCACCATCAACGCCGACGACAAGCTGAAGAAGGTGTTCAACGGCAAGAGCAGCGTCACCATGTTCGAGATGACGAAGCTCGTGAACGGCCACATCAAGAAGAGCTGACGCGCGGCGCGGCGAGCGGCCCTGGGCGAACGCGCGCAGGGCCCCGCCAAGCCGTCACCTCCCGCCCGCACCAGCCGCCGTTCTCGATGCGCTGAATCGGCACGGAATGGCGCGTCCCCGCCTCGTCCTCGCCGCCACGGTCCTCGGCTCGGCGATGACCTTCATCGACGCCACCGGCGTCAACGTGGCGATGCCGGTGCTACAGAAGGACCTGCACACCACCCTTGCCGGCGCGCAGTGGGTGGTCGAGGCTTACCAGCTCCTGCTCGCTTCGCTGCTGCTCGTCGGCGGCGCGCTCGGCGACCGCTTCGGACGGCGCCGGCTGTTCATGATCGGCGTCGCGCTCTTCTCGCTCACCTCGCTCGCCTGCGGGGTGGCGCCGACGATCGGCCTGTTGATCGCCGCGCGCGCCGTGCAGGGCGCCGCGGCGGCGCTGCTGGTGCCCGAGTCGCTCGCCATCGTCTCGGCGTCGTTCGACGACAAGGAGCGCGGGCGCGCCATCGGGGTGTGGTCGTCGATGACCGCGCTCATGGTGCTGCTCGGGCCGGTGCTCGGCGGCTGGCTCGTCGACCACGCCTCGTGGCGGTGGCTCTTCTTCGTCAACCTGCCGATCGGCGCCGTCGCGTTGACCCTGGCGGCCGTGGGCGTCGAGGAGTCGCGCGATCCCGGCCAGGCGCGGCTCGACCTGGTGGGCGCGGTGCTGGTGACGCTGGCGCTCGGCGCCGTCGTCTACCCGATGGTCGAGTGGTCGCACGGCGACCACGGGCGCCTCCTGGCGATCCTCGCCGGCGGCGCCGGGCTGCTCGGCGTCTTCGCGTGGGTGGAGCGGCGCATCCGCTCGCCGATGCTGCCGCCCGAGCTCTTCCGCTCGCGTACCTTCAGCGCCGCCAACGCGCTGACGCTCTTCCTCTACGCGGCGCTCGGCGCGACGATGTTCTTCCTCCCGTTCGAGCTCATCGACCTGCAGGGCTTCTCGGCCACCGAGGCGGGCGCGGCCAACATTCCGATGGTGGTGCTCCTCACCGTGCTGTCGCCGCTGGCGGGCAAGTGGGCGGCGAAGCATGGCTGGCGCTGGCTGCTCGTCGTCGGCCCGGCGATCGCCGGCTGCGGTTTCGCGCTCTTCGCGCTGCCCGGGCTCGAGGCGCGCTACTGGACGTCGTTCTTCCCCGCCGCCGTCGTGCTCGGCCTCGGCATGGGGATCACCGTGGCGCCGCTGACCACGGCCGTGATGGGCTCCGCCGGGCGCGAGCACGCCGGCATCGCCTCGGGCGTGAACAACGCCGTCTCGCGCGCGGCCGGGCTCCTGGCCATCGCGTTCATCGGCATGGTCGTGGCGCTGGTGCGGCAGCACCAGCAGGGCGGGGGCGCGGAGCACGACCGCGCCTTCCTCGACGGCATCCGCGCCGCGTTCCTCGTCTGCGCGGCGATGGCGGGAGTCGCGGCGCTGTTCGGCACGCTCACCGGCGACGACGCGGCGATGAAACGCGCAGCGCGGGCCGCGGCTCAGTCGAAGTAGCCGGTCACGTCGAGCAGGAGCTGAACGGGCCGCGAGCTCTTGGCGGCGAAGGCGCCCGCCGCCGACAGCGGCACGCGCACGCCGTTCGCGCCGCCGCGCGGCGGGCGGAACGACAGGCTCACGCCGCTGTTGGCGGCGGCGCCGGCGGCGAACAGCTTCAGCGTGCCGGCGCGCCGCACCTGCAGCAACGACACGTCGGCCGAGAGCGCCTTCGCGTTGGCCGGAACGCCGCAGCGGCCGGCGGCGCCGAAGGTTCGCGGCACGTTGGGCGCCAGCGCCGGTCCGCCGAGCTCGCCGTTGGCGTTGCGCGTATCGATCAGCCGGCAGGGCGGCACGGCGTGGAAGCCGCCACCTCCGCCGCCGTTCCCTCCCCCACCCCCGCGCCAGCCGAGCTGCACCACCTCGAAGTCGCTCGCGCGCAGCGACGCGAATGCCGGGTTGAGCACGTCGTTGTCCCAGCGCCGGTCGTAAGTGCCCTGCACGTACATGTCGGTGCCGTTGTCGGCGACGATGAGGCCGTACGTCTTCATCGCCTGGAAGATCTTCTGCACGTACGGCGAGTAGCCGGAGATGTCCTTGCTGGCCTTGAGGCGCAGCCGCGCGCCCATCGGCAACGCGCCCGGCGAGTCGCCAGCGCGATGCGAGGCCGGCCAGACGTAGCCGTTGCTGCGCTGCACGGTGACCCGGAAGGCGTGGCGGATCGGCTCGCCGCCGAAAACCTCGTCGCCGCGGATCAGGCCAGGGAAGATGGCGAGGCCCGCGGCGTCGGCGCTCGTCCAACCCTCCGGCCGGCGGCCGTTGTCGGTGAGCAGGAAGACCGCGCCCGAGCCCGCCTCCCAGCGGCCGTTGCGCCACGCGGTGTCGTAGAGCTCATAGAGGATCTTGCGGTCGCGGTCGACGATCAACAGGTGGCGGTCGCCGCCGGCGTCCGCGTCGTCGCCCGCCCAGCCGCCCTCGATCCACCGCGCCTGCGTGCGCGCCTCGGGCGGGATCGGATAGCCGGCGGGGCGGCCCGGCGCGCCGGCGTCGCTCTCGTCGCCGTAGTCGACGAAGTGCACCGGCACGAGCGGCTGGTCGGCGCCGACGCTGGCGTAGGGGAAGCCGTAGATGTCGGGCTCGCTCGGCGAACCGGCGTCGCCCCCAAAGTCGGGATGAAGAGCGCGCGTCGGGCCGACGTAGTTGATGAAGCTCGCCGAGTTGGGATCGAGCGGCGCCTGGCTGACGTCGAGGTTCCACCAGTTGTCGGCCGGGAAGAGCGGCAGCGGCTGCGGCAGCGGGCCGTTCTGGATGGCTTGCGCGCGGCTGAGCGTAGGCGAGACGAGGAGAGCGAGCGCCGCAGCGGAAGCGGCGAGCACGACGGTTCGCACGCGCTGGATGGGCTGCATCGCAACGAGGTTAGCCGCTGCTGGAGCGCTGCGCTGTCGGCCGGTTCACAGGGCGGTGGACCACGATGCCTTCGCGAGCGGAAACGCCGCATGTCGAGAGCACCATGAGTCCCGATGCGGTTATCGTTCGGCTCTAAGGCTCATCTAACGTCCGTAGTGGTGGGAGCGACGCGGCTGCGACTTGCCGCGAGGGCTGCCGGCGCGAGGAGGGTGCGATGCGAAGGCAACAGTCACGAGCGCAGCGTGCAGCGCAGTTGTTGGTAGGCCTCGGCGCGGTGGCGGCGCTCGGAGGATGCGCAGCGTGGTGCCGGCGGTCGCCGCACGAAGGCGCTGCCGCGCAAGCAGATCAGCGAGCGGCCGATGGCAAGGCTGCGTATGCGGACCTGCGCCCGAGCAAGCCGGGCGCGAGCTTCGCCACCGCCGGCCCGGCGTTGGGCAACCGCGACGTGCAGCCCTGCTGCTGCGTCAACGGCGGGCACTATCAGTTCCTCGGCGCCGACGTCGTCGACGAGGAGCACCACACGGTCGTGCGCACCGTCGAAGATCCGATCGAGGGCACCGTCGTGCGCGTCTTCGACGACGACGACTCCGACAACGCCAGCGTCGTGCTGCACCGCCGCGACTGCCGCAAGCTCGTCGCCAAGCTGAAGCCCACCGGGTCCTGGATCAACGGCATCGATGTGGTCTCCCTGCAGCTCGACCTCGATTGCCGCACGCCCGCAGGCGACGCCATCGTCGGCAGCTTCGAAGCGGACGAGTGCAAGTGAGCGACGGCGCGCCGCCGGCAGCCCTTCGCGACTCGCCCTCGCGGCTGGCGACGTTCCAACTCGCCGTCGGCTGGGTCACGGTGGCGACCTTCCTCGCCACCGGCCTCTTCATGCGCCTCGGCTACCCGGGCGTCGCGCCGCCGGACCTCGCGCACCGCGTCTTCTTCCGCACCCACCACCTCTACCTGCTGGCGGCGGCGCTGGTGAACCTGCTGTCGGGTATCCATCTGCGCGGCGTTGTGGCGCCCACACCGCGGCCTCGCCTCGCTCTTGCCGCGTCCACGTTGATGCTCGTCGCGCCGCCGCTCCTGCTGCTCGGCTTCGCCACCGAGCACGCGACGGCAACGCTCCGCGGCGGAGCTACCAGCTTCGGCTGGTACACGCTGGCCGCGGGCGCGATGCTGCACATCCTCGCCTGGCGAAGATAAGACGTTTCTCGCGTCGGGCGAGAGGACGGGTTTCTCGGCGCAGGTGAACCGACGCGGTTCTACGCCTGGCGTCGGCGCAACGCAAGGGCAGGACGCCGCGACCCGCACTAGACTTGGCGGGGTGAGCACTGCCGGCACTCTCGCTGCCATCTGGATCAAGCGCAACAAGCGCGGGCCGATGGACGCTGCGCTCGAAGCGGAGCTGGTGGCCGGCCGCGGCATCGCCGGCAACGCCAATCAGGGCGGTCGGCGGCAGGTGACGATCATCGAGCAGGAGGTGTGGGCGGCGATGATGCGGGAGCTGGGCGCCGATGTTCCGAGCGCCGGCCGGCGCGCCAATCTCGTGCTGCGCGGGTTGCCGCTACTCAACAGCCGCGGGCGCGAGCTGGCCGTCGGGGCTTGCCGGCTGCGCATTCTCGGCGAGACGAAGCCTTGCGAGCGCATGGACGAGGCGGTGCCGGGGTTGCGGCGGTTGATGTTCCCCGACTGGCGCGGCGGCGGCTTCGCCGAGGTGCTCGTCGGCGGCCGCATCGAGGTTGGCGACACGGCGGCCTGGGTGGCGAATGAGGCCGCGGGCGCCAGCGACACCGACGCGGCCTCGCTGTCGTCGACCGCTTTCAGTTGTCCGAGCGGCAGCTAGCCGTTTCTTCAGCCTGCTGCGCCCCGGGCGACCGCCTCTTCCCAACGCCGGCCGCGCGGCCCGACGTAGTCGGCCTGCGGGCGGATGAGCCGGCCCTCGCGAAGCTGCTCGAGGCAGTGCGCGGTCCAGCCGGCGACGCGGCCGATGGCGAAGGTCGGCGTGAAGAGCTCGGTCGGCAGCCCGAGGCCGTGCAGCAGGAGCGCGGTGTAGAACTCGACGTTGGTGTCGAGGCGGCGGTCGGGCTTCTTCTCGCGCAGCAGCCGTAGCGCCGTCTCTTCGACGTGGCGGGCGAGCGCATAGAGGCTGGCGTCGCCGCCCTCGCGGTAGAAGCGCGCGGCGGCTGCGCCGAGCACGTCGGCGCGCGGATCGCGCACGCGGTAGACGCGGTGGCCGAAGCCCATCAGCCGCTCGCCGCGCGCGAGCTTGGCGCGCAGCACCGGCTCCGCGCGCTCGGCGGTGCCGATCTCGAAGACGGTGTCGAGCGCCGGGCCGGGAGCGCCGCCGTGTAGCGGGCCCTTGAGCGCGCCCACCGCGGCGGTGATCGCCGAGACCATGTCGGAGCCGGTCGACATGACGACGCGGGCCGCGAAGGTCGAGGCGTTGAGGCCGTGGTCGACGACGGTACAGAGGTAGGTGTCGAGCGCGCGGACACGCTCGGCCGTCGGTTCCTCACCCTCGAGCAGCCAGAGAAACGCGGCGGCGGGCGAGAGATCGGGGCGGTTCGGTAGCGGCTCTTCGCCCCGGCGCAGGCGCCAGTGCGCGGCGACGAGCGCCGGGAAGGCGCCGGTGAGGTGGATGACAGCGGTGAGCGCGCCAGCTTCGGCGCTCGAGCGTGCGGACGCCGCTGCCGAAGATTCACCACCGGCGGCGCCCGCGGCGCGCGCGCCGAGCGGAGAGGCCGGCGGCGGCAGCGACAGAGACGCGACTCCCATGCGCAAGGCATCCATCGGCGCCGCGCCGGCTTCGGCGGCGGCGCGCAGCAGCGCGATGGTGGCGGGCGGCAGCTCGCGCGCGGCGGCGAGGTCGGCGCGCAACGTCGCGAGCGTGTCGGCGTCGGGCAGCTCACCGTGCCAGAGCAGCCAGGCGGCCTGCTCGAAGGTGGCGTGCGGCGCCAGCTCCTCCACCGGGAAGCCGGCGATGAGCAGCTCGCCGCGCTCGCCGTCGACATGGGAGAGCCGGGTGGCGGCGGCGACCACGTGGTCGAGGCCGGAGGCGAGGGCCGAGGTCATGGGCGGCTCCTTGATGCCGCCGCGAAATGGCGCGGCGGCGAGGCCATCGTGATCCCCGTCAACCAGGTTGTCAATCTTGATTTGTGAGTCAATATGAGCGAGGATGGCGCGCAGCCGCCGTATGGCGACGATCGATGACCGACGACCCCTCCTACCTCACCGCCGCCCAGACCGCCGCCGCGCTCGGGGTGACGCTGCCGACGCTCTACGCCTACGTGAGCCGCGGCTTGATCGCCTCCGAGCCGATGCCCGGCGAGCCGCGGGCGCGCCGCTACCGCCGCGAGGAGGTCCAGCGGCTGCAGTCGCGACAGGAGCTGCGACGCCATCCGGAGACGGCAGCTCCGCGGGCGCTGGCGTGGGGCGAGCCGGTGCTCGACTCGGCGCTGACGCTGATCGACGGCCGCCGCCTCTACTACCGTGGCCGTGACGCGGTCGAGCTGTCGCGTCGGCTCTCTGTCGAACAAGTCGCGGCGCTGCTATGGACGGACGACGAAGGTGCCGCGGCGGAGCTGTTCGCAGACGCGCCCAGCGCCGCCAGCTCGTGGGCGGCGAGCCACCCTGGTCGTGGCGTGGACGTGCGCCGTCTCGGCGTCGCGAACGGTCGCACTCGACATGCGAGCGCGGGTCGAGCCACTGCGGCGAAGGGACGCGCCGAGGGCGCGCGATCCGTCCGAACCGCTGTGGCGAGCGAGCGTGGCGGTAAAGCCAGGGGTTCACGCGCCACAGACTTCAGCACCGTCCGCGCGGCGCGCGATTTGTCCCCCGTGGAACGTCTCCAAGTCTGGCTGCCGCTCGCGGGCGCCGAGGACGACGCGGCGTGGGACCTGCGTCCGCACGCAGTTGCCCGCTGCGGCGCGCGCATTTTGACCGGCGCAGCGGCGGTCATCGCCGGCCGCCCGCTGCACGCGGATGGCATCGCCGCCACGCTCGCCTCCGGATGGCGGCCGCGCGGCCGTGGTGCGCGCGCGGCGTTGTCGCCGGCGCTGACGCTCTGCGCCGACCACGAGCTCAACGTCTCCACCTTCGCCGCCCGTTGCGCCGCTTCCGCCGAGGCGACACCGTGGGACGCCGTCGCCGCCGGCCTCGCGGCGCTCAAGGGACGGCGCCATGGCGGCGAGTCGTTCCGCATGGAGGCGCTGCTGCGCGCCGCCGCCGCCGGCTCGGGCCGCGACCGCGCGGCCACCGCGGTGTCGGAATGGCTGCGCAGCGGCGAACGCCTGCCGGGCTTTGGCCATCGCCTCTACCCCGCCGGCGATCCGCGCGCCGCCGAGCTGCTGGCGCTCGCCGAGCGCGCCGCGCCCGCCTCGCCCGCGCTGCGCCGCGCGCAAGCACTGCGCACCGCCGTGCGCGAGCTCACCGGCGAGCTGCCCAACCTCGACTTCGGCATCGCCGCGCTCGCGGCCGCGCTGCGCCTCCCCGCCGGCGCGCCGCAGGCGATCTTCGCCCTCGGGCGCACCATCGGCTGGATCGCGCACGCCATCGAGGAGTACGGCCGCGGCGCGCTCATCCGCCCGCGCGCCCGCTACGTCGGCCCGCCGCCGCAGACGCCGGCCGCGTCGTGAGCGCTCGAGCCCGCATCGTCGGCGCCGTCTTCGCGACCGGCGCCGGTGTCACAGGCCTCCCGTTATCATCCGCGCACGCATGAGCCGCAAGCTACGATTCGGGGTCATCGGCGCCGGCGCGTTCGCCGAGACCTGCCACATTCCTGGCCTGCTCGCCGCGCCCGACGCCGAGGTGGTCGCCATCGCCGGGCGCCGTCGCGAGCGCGCCGAAGCGCTCGCGCAACGCTTCGGCATCCCGCACGTCGAGCCCGACGCCGCCGCGCTCTGCGCGCGCGACGACCTCGACGGCGTCGCCATCTGCTCGCCCAACGACGCGCATCGCGAGGCGGCGCTGCTCGCTTTCGCGCAGGGCAAGCACGTGCTCTGCGAGAAGCCACTCGCTCTCGACGTGCCGGAAGCGGAGGCGATGCTCGCCGCGGCGCGCGCGAGCGGCCGCGTTCACCAGGTCGCATTCACCTATCGCTACCTCCACGGCGTCGCCGAGCTGCGGCGCCGCGTCGCGGCGGGCGACGTCGGCGAGCCCTACCTCTTCCGCGGCCACCACGAGTTCTGGGATGGGCTGCGGCCGGGCAGCGCGATCGGCTGGCGCGAGCTCGCCGGCCCCGCCGGCGGCGGCGTGCTGTGGGACTCCGGCTCCCACATGTTCGACCTCGCCCGTTTCTTCCTCGGCCCCGTGGCGGCCGTGCGCACCGCGGTGCAGCTCCTGCCGCGCGAAGCGGTCGAGGCCGCGAGCAGCGAGCGCCGCGCGGTGGAGACCGACGACCACGCGATGGCGTGGCTCCGTTTCCAGAGCGGCGCCCGCGGCCACTGGCACGTGAGCCGGATCACGCCGACGCGCGAGGATGCCTTCGTGCAGGTGATCGGCCGCGAAGGCGCGCTCGAAGCGACCATCTCGCGCGGCCGCAGCGACCGCCTGCGCGCCATCGCGACAGGTGCCGGCTCGCGCGAGTGGCGCGACCTGCCGCTGCCCGAGGAGGCGTCGCGCGGCGGCAGTCACGCGCTGACGCGCATGATGGCGAGCTTCGTCGCCGCCTGCCGCCGCGGCGCGCTGGCCGAGGGCGACGCGTCGTTCGAGGACGGCTTCGCCGTGCAGCGCCTGCTCGCCGCGAGCCGCGAGTCGACCGCAGAGCGCTGGCGCGAGCTGACGCCGCCCGCGTAGCCGCTTCGACGGCGCTCGGCTTCGCGCCGCGCGAGCCGCCGGCGCGCCGACCTCGCGTACGATTCGCCGCGCATGGACGCTCCGCCTCCGCCCGTACCTCGCCGGCCGCTGCTCGCACGCCTGCCGCTCATCGCCAGCATCGCCACCGAAGCGACGCTGCTCGCCGCCCTCGGGGCCTGGCAGTGGGAGGAGCGCCAACCGATCTCGCGCGTATCCTGGGAGCTGCCGATCGTCCTCGCGCTCGCCAGCCTCGCCTGCGGCGCGGTGGCGCTGATCGCCTGCCGGCGCGCCAACCGCGTGTTGCTCTTCCTGCTCGACTTCAGCGCCGTCCTCGTCGCGGCGTGGCTCTTCAACCACCTCTACGGGCGCGTCGCCATCAGCCAGCCGTTCTGGCTGCGCTGACGGCGCCGGTCAGGCCCGTTCGCCGGTAGCGGGACCGATCACCACTTTCGCCACTGGCGCCACGGCCGCGTCGGCGTCACCGATCGCCCGCCCGCGCGTCTCCGGCAGCGTCCACACGAACGCCGCGGCGAGCACGGCGAACCCGGCGGCGAGCGCGATGCCTCCCGCCATCCCCCACACCGGCGCCACCGCGGCGATGACGACCGGCGTCAGGAGCTGCACGCTTCGCGTGCTGTTCATCACGATCGACATCGCCGAGCCGCGCACGCGGGTGGGGAACAGCTCGCTCATCATCGGTCCGAAGGCCGACCAGATGCCGGTGCCGACGCCGGCGACGAAGAGGAAGAGCAGCACCAGCTGCGGCTGCGCCGCGATCAGCGGGTAGAAGACGGTGAACATCAGCAGCGCGCCGGCCGAGAGCAGGCTGAAGACGGTGAAGGCGATGCGCCGCCCGCGCAGATCGGCGGCGAAGCCGAAGGCCGGGTAGCCGACGAGTGCGCCGGCGACGAAGGCGAGGCTCGCCCACCCCGAGCGCGCCAGCGACAGCCCGCGCTCCACTTGGAGATAGCGCGGCAGCCAGGTGACGGTGAACCAGTAGTTGGAGATCGCCAGCGCCGTGAGCACGAAGCAGCGCACGAAGAGCGAGCCCACCGGCGGCGCGACCAGCGTACGCGCCATGGCGACGAGACCGTGGCCGCGCCCCGCCGCGTGCCAGACGTCCGACTCGGGCACCAGCGGCAGGAAGAGCAGCAGCAGGATCGGCGCGACGCCGAGCGCGAAGGTCGCGCGCCAGCCGATGACCGGGGTCACGAAGGTGCCGAGGATCGTCGCCAGGCCGAGGCCGAGCGGTGCGCCGCTCTGCGCGAATGCCGCGTAGCGGCCGCGCAGCGCCGGCGGGAAGGTCTCACCGATCATGGCCTGTCCGGCGCCCCAGGCGCCGCCGATGCCGAGCCCGGCGAGCACCCGCGCCGCGGCCAGGGCGCCGAAGCTCGGCGCCAATGCGCTCAGCAGGTTACCGGCGACGAAGGCGACGACGGCAACCGCCATCGAGGTGCGCCGGCCGGCGCGGTCGGCGAGGGCGCCGAAGACGAAGCCGCCGACGCCGGTGGCGCCGATCGCCAGCCCGGTGAGCCAGGCGAGCCCGATCTCGCTCGGCCCAAACGCCCGTTTGATCGGCTCGAGCACGAAGCTCATCAGCGTCAGCGACGCGAAGCCGGTGAGCCAGACGAGCCAGGCGAACGACAAGATGCGCCAGTGGCGGCCTGTCGGACGAACTGCTTCGTGCAGGAGGGCCAAGTGGCGTCACAATAGCACTTAGACGCAGTCGGCCGGCCGGAGCCGGTGCGTTTCTTGCTTATCGCATGACCCTTTCTCGCGAACCCGCGCAGCTTTCGGTCCTCATCGTGGAAGACCATGCAGAGAGCCGTGAAGGAATTGCCGAGTACCTGACGCTCTGCGGCTTCGAAGTCACCACGGCAGCCGACGGCATGGAGGCGATCGAGGTCGCCCGCCGCCTGCAGCCGAACGTCATCGTCATGGACCTGGCGATGCCGGTGCTCGACGGCTGGGAGGCGACCCGCCGCCTCAAAGCCGACTGGTCGACCCGCCACATCCCGATCATCGCCCTCTCCGCCTTCGGCAACCACGCCGAGGCCAAGGAGCTCGCGCTGGCCCTCGGCTGCGCCGCGATGCTCACCAAGCCCGTGCAGCCGACCCTGGTGCAGGAGTCGATCCGCAAGATCACCGCGGCGCAGAGCGAGGCGCCGAGCGTGGACCAGAACTAAGCGGGCGAGCCGCAGGCGAGCACGCGTGTCGTGGAGCGGGCGCCGCTCGCGGCGGCCGCGGAACAACTAGCGCCGCCGGCTAACGGGCCGGCTTGCTCAATGCGTCGTCGAGCCAGGCGAGGGCGCGGTCGAGCACTTCGTCGCGGCCTTCGCGGATGCCGCGCAGCGTCGGCGTCACCGCCACGTCGGGCACGATGCCGACGCGCTGGAGCTGGCGGCCGTCGGCGTGGCGCACGTCGTGGCCGGTGAAGCTCACCATCAGCCCGCCCGGCAGCGAGAAGTTGGTGACGTCGCCGTTGGCGCCCGCGGTCGGCGAGCCGATGAAGGTGGCGCCCGCCGCCTGCTCCATGAAGAGCGCCGTGTGCTCGGACTGGCTGATGGCGCGCTCGTCGATCAGCATCACGACCTTGCCCTTGTAGGTCCACGAGCGCTTCTCGGGCAGCGGCTGGGCGAAGAAGTAGCCCGACTCCCCTTCCTCGGGGTCGAGGGCGCTCACCTCGCGGCGGCGGAAGAGCGCGGCGGTCTTGGCGTCGCGCGTGTTGAGCCGCGCCGCGAGCGGCCAGGCGGTGCCGTTCGGATAGCCGCGCATGTCGAGCACCAGCGCGTCGGTGTCGCGCAGCTCCTCGAGCATCGGGTCGACCTCCTCGCGCTGGAGGCGGGTGAGGTCGGCGTAGCCGATGCGCGGGCGCAGGCGCTTCCAGGCCGCGCCCGCCGGCGGCGCCGGCTCCCAGCCCTTGACCTCGCGCGGCGCGTCGACCCGGCGCGGCTCGCCGTCGGCGCCGACGACGTCGAGCTTCGCCGTTGAGCCCTCGGGCCCGTCGAGCGCCGCGCTCAGCGCGCGGAGGCGATGGTTGACCTCCATCGAGGCGGTGACCAGCGGCAGCAGCTCGTCGATGCGCTGCTCGATCGGCTCGCCGTCGACCTTGACGACGATGTCGCCGACCTGCAGGCCGTGGATGGCGGGATCGAACGCGGTCACCACCGGCTGCCCTTCGATCAGCCGGGTCTGCAGGTGCGGCGAAGCGGCGCCGAGCACCGCCGGCACGGCGCCGCCGCCGACGTAGGTGTGACCGTCGGCGACGTGAGCCATCAACGCCAGCACCGCTCGCGCATAGGCGGCCTCGTCGGCGGCCGCGGTGAGCTCGGGGATGCTGTCGCGAAACGCGGCATCCCAGTCGCCGATGAGGTCGAGATAGGGGTAGAAGTGATGGATGACGCCCCAGGCGCGGCAGCCGGCGAGCAACCGCAGGCCGAGCGGCGGCAGCGGCTGGTCGGCGTAGCGGTTGTCGAGGCGGCGCACGCCGGGGGCTGCGGTCGCCGTCGATACGACCGGCGGTTGCCACGGTCCCTCGAGCAACGCGAGCGCGGCGTCGAGCGCGGGATCGCCGGCGTCGCTGCCCTTCGCGACGATGCGCGCCTCGGGCGGCGCGGCGCCGATCTCCTCCACCGCACGTACGTGCGCGACGAGCTTTTCGCCGAGATCGATGGGCGCCGCGGCGGCCAGCATTTCGGGATGGAACGGCCCGTCGCTCACCAGCTTCGCATCGCCGCTCGCCAGCAGCGCCTGCACGACCTCGACGAGCGGCGATCCCTCGCTCACCAGGAAGACGATCCGCCACGTGCCGCCCGCGCCGGCCGGCGCGAAGGCTTCGACCGCGCCGGTCACCAGGCCGCTGCGGTAGCCGCCTGAGGTCGAACCGCGCTGCGGCTCGTAGCCCCAGCGCACCACCCAGCGGCTGGCGGGTGTCTGCACGGCGCGCGGCACGAGCTGCCCCGCCGCGCGGTCCAGCGCGGCCCCGGCCCAGTAGCTGGTCTCCTCCTTGCCGAAGCGGAGGTCGACGACGACGCCCTTCGCCTTCGGCACCTCCGGCGCCAGCTTCTCGCCCAGGGCGAAGAGCGAGTACGGGCCCTTCGCGCGCTGGTAGCCGACGAGGTCGACGAGGAGGACGTCGTCGCCGAGCCAGCGGACGAGCTCGGGCTCCGCCTTCTCTCCACTCGCAGGCGCGGCCGGTGCCGCGGCGGCCGCGGGCGCCTCCCCGTCCTCGCTGGCGTCGACGCGCGTGGCCGGGTCGTGCAGGACGCTGAGCATCTCGCTCGCGACGGCGCGGTAGGTTTCGTTGCCCGGCGTGCCGTCGACGGTGGTGGCGGCCTTCACGAAGGCGGCGTCCCAATCCACGTCGCTGCTCCACAGGCCGGGATGCAGGTACTTGGCGGCGTTCCAGGCGCGGCAGAGCCCTTGGATGCGGTCGAGGCGACGCGCGTCGCCCTTCGCGGCGTCGGGCGGCGCCGGCTTGGCGGGCGCCGGAGGCGCGGCCGCGGCGGCGGCGGCGGCGAGAAGAAAAGGAATGGCGAAGGCGAGCGGGAGCGTCCTCGGGCGCATGCGACCTCCTGGAGACTGCGCGGCAGTCTCCGTTAGAGGGCCGCGGCCGTCAACGGCCTTCGAGCAGCGTTTCGACCTGCGCCAGCACGCCGGGTTCGTCGAGGCGATGCTGCTGCTCGAGCCACTTCTGGCTGCCGACGCGCTCCGAGAACGCCGACGGCACGCCGATGCGGCGGAAGCGCACACGCGCGTCTGGCGATTCGGCGAGCACTTCGGCCACCGCGCTGCCGAGGCCGCCGATCACCGAGTGCTGCTCGAGCGTGGCGATGGCGGCGGTCTGGCGCGCGGCGGCGCGCACGGCGTCCTCGTCGAGCGGCTTCAGGGTGTGCATCGACAGCACGCGCGCGCCGACGCCGCGCTCGGCCAGGCGATCGGCCACCGCCACCGCCGTGCCCAGCATGCCGCCGGTCGAGATCAGCGTCAGGTCCGCGCCGTCGCGCAGGCGGATGGCGCGGCCGAGCTGGAAGTCGATCGGCCCCGCGTGCACGTTGGGCTCGCCGGCCTTGCCGAGGCGCATGTAGCACGGCCCGCGGTGGGCGACGATGGCGCGCGTCGCCGCTCGCGCTTCGATGGGGTCGGCCGGCGCCACGACGACCATGCCCGGCAGCATGCGCATGACGCCGAGCTCCTCGGTGGCGTGATGCGAGGCGCCCATGGCGCCGTAGGTGAAGCCGCCGCCCACCGCCACCACCTTGACGTTGGCGTCGTGGTAGCAGACGTCGTTGCGCACCTGCTCGAGACAGCGCAGCGTCGGGAAGTTGGCGATCGAGTAGGTGAAGACCGTCTTGCCCATCAGCGCCATGCCGGCGGCGAGCGAGGTCATGTTCTGCTCGGCGACGCCGGCGTTGACGAACTGGTCGGGCAGCTCGGCCTGGAAGCGCTCGACCACCGAGAAGCCGAGGTCGCCGGTGATGAAGACGACGTTGCGGTCGGCCTTCGCCAGCTCGTACAGCGTGTCGAGGAAGGCGGTCCTCATCGCGCGGTCTCGAGCTCGGCGAGGGCTTTCTCGAGGTCCTCGCCGCGCGGCGCGCGGTAGTGGTAGAGCAGCTTGTCCTCCATGTAGGAGACGCCCTTGCCCTTCACCGTGTGGGCGACGATGCAGCTCGGGCGGCCTTCCACGAACGGCACCCCTGCGTATGCCGCTTCGATCGCCGCCAGGTCGTGGCCGTCGATCTCGCGCACGCCCCAGCCGAAGGCGCGCCACTTCTCGGCGAGCGGCTCGAGGTCGATCACCTCCTCCACGCGGCCGAGGCTCTGGATCTTGTTGTAGTCGACGATGACGGCCAGGTTGTCGAGCTCGTGCTGCGGCGCGAAGAGAGCGGCCTCCCACGTCGAGCCCTCGTCGCACTCGCCGTCCGAGACCATCGCCCAGAAGCGGTGCGCGCCGCCGTCGCGCCTGCTCGCCAGCGCCATGCCGGTCGCGAGCGCCAAGCCGTGGCCGAGCGAGCCCGTCGACACCTCGACACCGGGCATGTCCTTGTGCGTGGCGTGACCGGCGAGCGGCGAGCCGTCCTGGTAAAAGGTATCGAGCCGCTCGACCGGGAAGTAGCCGCACTCGGCGAGCACCGCGTAGAGCGCCGCGCAGCCGTGGCCCTTGGAGAGGATGAAGCGGTCGCGCTCCGGCCACTTGGGATTTTTCGGGTCGTAGCGCAGCACGCTGTCGAAGAGCACGCGCAGGATCTCGACCAGCGACAGCGAGGTGCCAAGATGGCCCCGGCCGCCGCCCTCGAGCACGCGCACGATTCTCCGACGCAGGTGCCGCGAGCGTTCGTCGAGCTCGACGGCGACTTTTGGAATGGCGTTCATCTTGTCTCCCAGAAAGGAAAGCGTTCGTGCTCCCCATCGACCCGCGCGAGCAGCTCGCGCGCGGCGTTCAACTGCCGCATCTGCAGCGCGTGCGCCTCCTCCGGATCGCGGTCCACGAACCGGCGGCGCGCGAGTTGATCGGGGCGAAACTCGTTCAGCAGAATCATGCACCATT
>DASYQD010000179.1:0-10125 GCA_036005845.1 Thermoanaerobaculia bacterium
GAAAGATGTCCTTGATGCCCACCGGCAGGCCGAACAGCGGCGGCCGGCGCGCGGGATCGGGCCAGCGGCGCACCAGATCGGTCACCGCGTCGGCGAGGCGGTCCCAGCGGCCCTCCTCGGGAAGGAACGACAACACCTCCGGCTCGCGCTCTTCGAACGCGAGGCGCAGCGATTCCAAGACGCCGGGCTGCGTGAGGTCGGTGGGAGCGGTAGCGGCGCGAACGGTGCTCATGACCGGCGCCGGGACCCGATCCTCGTCGCCATGGCGCTCACGCCCGCGAGCTCTCCGGCTTCGGCGCTGCCGTATCCGCCGCGCTGCCGCCGGCGACTGTGCCTACTGCCGCCGCTCGCTGCGCCCAGAGCAGCACGGCGTCGACGATGTGCTGGTAGCCCGTGCAGCGGCAGAGATTGCCGGAGAGCGCCAGCCGCACTGCTTCCTCATCGGGATTCGGGTTGTCACGCAGATAGGCGACGAGCGTCATCAGGATCCCCGGCGTGCAGAAGCCGCACTGCAGCGCGTGCGAATCCCAGAACGCCTCCTGCAGCGGGTGCAGCTTTTCGGGGCCGGGCGCCAGCGCCTCGACCGTCGTCACCTCGCGGCCGTCGACCTGCGCGGCGAGGATGAGGCACGAGCGCACCGGCTCGCCGTCGAGCAGCACCGTGCAGGCGCCGCAGACGCCGTGCTCGCAACCGACGTGGGTGCCGGTGAGGCCCAGCTCGTGGCGAATGAAATCGGAGAGCAGGAGGCGCGCCTCGACGCTGCGCGTGTGCTCGACGCCGTTGACGTGCGTCGTCACCGAGAGCGACGTCGCCGGCTCCCGCAACGGCTCAGCCACGAGGAGCCTCCGCTTGCCCGGCGTCCGTCGCGCGCGCGAAGGCCCGGCGCAGCACTCGCGCCGTCAGCACGCGCGCGAGATGCCGCTTGAACTCCGGGCTCGCGTGCACGTCGCCGCGCGGCTCGATCTCCTCGCCCGCGACGTTCGCGGCGGCGGCGATCGGCGCTTCGCCGGGAGCCTCGCCGACGAGCGCCGCCGCCGCGCGACTCGCCACCAGCGGCCCGTCGCCCACCGCCAGGAACACCAGCCGCGCGTCCGCGCATCGCCCCGCATCGTCGAGCCGCACGATCGCCGCCACGCCCACCTGCGCGTAGTCGCCGTGGCGCCGCGCCGCCTCCTCGAACGCCCAGCCGCTCCCCGCCGGCTGCGCCGGCCAGACGACTTCGGTGAGCAGCTCGTCGCTCTGCAGCTCGGTGCTGAAGAGGCCGGTGTAGAAGTCCGCAGCGTCGATCCAGCGCTCGCCGCCCTCGCGCTGCAGCTTGAACCGCGCCCGAAGCGCCACCGCCAGCGCCGGCAGCTCCGCCTTCGGATCGGCGTGCGCGAGGCTGCCGCCGACGGTGCCGCGGTTGCGGATCTGCGGGTGCGCGATGTGGTGCACTGCCTCGGCGAGCAGCGGCGCGCGCGCCGCCACCAGCGGCTCACGCTCGAGTTGGCGGTGCCGCGTGAGCGCGCCCATCCGCAGCCCGCCGTCGTCGGCCGCGGCGAGCAGCTCGAGCTCGGGCACGGCATTCAAGTCGACGAGCACCGCCGGCTGCGCCAGCCGGAAGTTGAGCACCGGCAGCAGGCTCTGCCCGCCGGCCAGCGCCTTGCCCTCGTCGCCGTGCCGCGTCATCAGCGCCAGCGCCTCGCCGAGCGATCGCGGCGCCACGTACGCGAAAGGAGCCGGCTTCATCGGCCGCCGAGCCTATCCGAGGCGACGCCCTGCCGAGGCGGGCAGCGGAGTAGCACGTGCAGACGACCGGATTCAACGCCCCGCAGGCTGTAGACATCGACACCAAATTGACGGTAAATTTGGTGTCGATGTTTACACGCCTGCTCCAACCGCCGCGCACCTCGTTCTTCCTGTTCGGACCTCGCGGCACCGGCAAGAGCACCTGGATTCGCACTCATTTCGCTAAGGCCCACGTCGTCAACCTGTTGGCCACTGACGAGATGCTGCGCTACGAACGCGAGCCGGCGGTGTTTCGGGCCGAAGTGCTGGCGCTGCCCAAGGAACGCTGGATCGTCATCGACGAGGTCCAACGCGTGCCCCGTCTTCTCGACGAGGTCCATCTGCTCATGGAGGAGCACGGCCACCGCAAGTTCGCGCTCACTGGATCCTCGGCGCGCAAGCTGAAGCGCGGCGCCGCCAACCTGCTGGCGGGACGGGCGATCGTGCGCAACCTGCTGCCGCTCACCAGCGCCGAGACCGGCTTCGCCGTTCCAACGGCTCAGCTCCTACGCTACGGAGCGCTGCCGTTGAGCGTCAACGCCGCGGACGACGATTCACGCGAGGACTTCCTGCGGGCCTACGTCACGACATACCTCAGCGAGGAGATCAAAGCCGAAGGACTGGTGCGCGACCTCGGCGGGTTCGGCCGCTTTCTCGAGGTCGCCTCACTCGCCGCCGGCCAGCCCACCAATGTCTCGGGCATCGCGCGAGATGCGGGGGTCGCCCGCGACACCGTGCGCGGCTACTTCGAAGTGCTCGTCGACACGTTGATCGCCCATTGGCTCCCCGCCTATCGCCCACGCGCCAAGATCAAGGAGCGGGCGTTGCCGAAGCTCTACTGGTTCGATCCGGGTGTGCTGCATGCGGCGGCTGGCGGCTTCGATCAGCCGCTGCCACCGGATTGGGACGGCGTCCTCCTCGAGCATCTCGTGCTGCACGAGATTCGCAGCCACGTCCACTATGCGGGCATCAAAGGTTCTCTCGGGTACTGGGGGACGCCGAGCGGCAGCGAGGTCGACTTCGTATGGTGGCGCGGCCGCGAGGTCGTCGCCATCGAGGTGAAGAACGCGCGCGAGCCGCGCCGCGACTTCCGAAAGGGTATCGAGGCGTTCCTCGCCGGGGCGGAAGCCCGATCCTTCGTCGTGTACCGCGGCGACCGTGAGCTCGACCTTCAGGGCACTCGGGTGTTGCCGCTGGAGACCTTCCTACGCCGCCTCCATGCCGGCCAGATCGTGGGGTGATGCTTGGCCTACCGCGGCAGCAGGTGCTTCTGGATCTTGCCCAGCGCGTTGCGCGGCAGGGCGTCGATGCGGTGGATGGCGACGGGCACCTTGAAGCGCGCGAGCTGGGCGTTGCAGTGGGCGAGCAGCGCCGTTTCGTCGAGGTCGGCTTCGGCGACGAGGAAGGCGACGGGCACTTCGCCCCACTCGGGATGCGGACGGCCGACGACCGCGGCTTCGCGCACGGCGGGGAAGAGCTCGAGCGCCTCCTCCACCTCGCGCGGGTAGACGTTGAAGCCGCCGCGCAGGATGAGCTCGCGGCCGCGGCCGAGGAGGGTGACGTGGCCGGTGGCGGGATCGACGCGGCCGAGGTCGCCGGTGCGGAACCAGCGGTCGCCGCGCTGGTCGGCGGCGAAGCTCTCGGCGGTCTTCGCGTCGTCGCGCCAGTAGCCGGCGAAGACGTTGCTGCCGCGCACGAGCAGCTCGCCCTCTTCGCCGGCGGGCAGGTCGTCGTCGTCGCGATCGACGATGCGGAGGGAGACGCCGGGCAGCGGCGTGCCGACGGTGCCGGGGAGGCGCTCGCCGGCGTAGGGGTTGGAGAGCAGCATGCCGGTCTCGGTCATGCCGTAGCGCTCGAGGATGTGGTGGCCGGTGGCAGCCGCGAAGCCGTGGAAGGTCTCGGGTGCGAGCGGGGCGCTGCCGGAGCAGAAGAGGCGGACGCCGCGCAGGCGACCGCCGGCACCGGCGTCGGTTTGCAGCGCCTCGACGAGCCGGACGTACATCGTCGGCACGCCGAAGAAGAGGGTTGCCTCGCCGGTGGCGAGCTCGGCGACGACGGCGGCGGCGTCGAAGCGGCGGCGCAGACGGACGGAGGCGCCGGCGGCGAGGGCCGTGAAGAGGCCGACGACGAGGCCGTGGGTGTGGAAGATCGGCAGCGTCAGCAGCAGGCGGTCGCGCGGCTCCCACGCCCACGCGGCTAGGAGGCCGGTGACGGTGGCGAGGAGGTTGTTGTGGGTGAGCATGGCGCCTTTGCTGCGGCCGGTGGTGCCGGAGGTGTAGAGGAGCATCGCGAGGTCGTCGGCGCGAATGGCGGAGGGGAGTGGTAGCGGCACGGCGGGGGGTTGTTGGTCGTGCGAGGGAGGCCCGAGGTGGGGCCCCGCCTGCCGGTGGGTATCCCGTCCGTGCTCGCTTCGCTGCGCGCGGCCGGGAGCCCTCCCCCCGGCGCGCCCCACCTCGTGGCTTCCTCCCGCCACCGACGCTGTCCCAACGGCCCCCGCAAGTTCTTCCACGAGCTCCAGCGGGACCTCGCCGAGTACGTCGCGGCCGATTTCTTCGAGGATCGCGAGCTGCTCGCGGTCGGTCAGCAGTAGTCGCGGCTCGGCGTCGGCGAGAACGTGGGCGAGCTCGCCGCGGCGGTAGGCGAGGTTGAGCGGCACGGCCACCGCGCCGAGGCGGAGCGCGGCGAGATAGCAGAGCACCGTCTCCTCGCGGTTGCCGAGCCAGAGCGCGACGCGCTCGCCTGGCTCGACGCCGCGCGCGTAAAGCGCCGCGGCCCAGTGCTCTGCCGCGGCGTGAAGCTCTTCGTGGGTGTAGGTGCGGCCGTCGGCGAGCTGCAGAGCGAGGGCCGCGGGATCGCGATGGCGCGCGACGCAGAGCAGGTCCCAGAAGTTCATCGGCGCGACGAGCCTACAATGCGACGCGTGATCGCATCGGGAAGTGCGGGGAGCGCGGTCGAAGCGGCGCCGGTGCTCGAGCTCGGCCACCCGTCACTGCGCGCGATCTGCGCGCCGATCGGGCCGCTCGCCGGAATGTCGGCGAGCCAACGGGCGCAGCTCGATGCGGACGCGGCGCGGCTGCAAGCGACACTCGCCGCCTTCCGCGCCGCGCGCGGATTCGGACGCGCCATCGCCGCGCCGCAGATCGGCGTTCGCCGGCGAATGGTGGCGATGGACCTCGGCACCGCCGCGTATCCGGATAGGGACCGCGGCCCACTCCTGCTGCTCGATCCCGAGCTCACCTGGCGCAGCACCGAGACCTTCACGCTCTGGGACGACTGCATGAGCTTCCCATGGCTGCTGGTGCGCGTGCGCCGGCACATCTCGGTGTCGCTGCGCTTCCACGACGAAGCGGGCGCCGAGCGCCGCTGGGAGCGCGTGCCGCGCGCGCTCGCCGAGTTGCTCCAGCACGAGCTCGACCACCTCGATGGCGTTCTCGCGCTCGATCGCGCGGAACCGGCGGCACCAGGCCTCGACGCGGTGATCGCCCGTAGCGCCTTCGACGCGGAGCGCTCGCGGTTTCGTGCGCAGGTCGAGTACGCGATCGGCGAAGAGTAGCTACTACGCCGGCAAGTCCTCGCGCTCGACGCCCGGCCCGAGGATGAAGTCGGGCCCGAACGCGGCCGCGAAGGTGGTGAAGCCGCGCGGCGCTTCGCCGGCGCAGACCCGCTCGACGGCGGCGAGCGCGGTGAGCACCGTCCAGCGGTAGGCCTGCGGCCCGCGCAGCCGCGACACCGCGACGTTGCCGGCGCCGTCGCGTACCTCGCCCCAGAGCCGCGTCTCGCCGCGCGCCAGCTTCTGTGGCGACGGCCCGGCCGGCCGTTTGCGCGCTCGCGCCGCCGCGAGGCGCCGTACGAACGGCAGCTTGAGCAGCCCGACGAGCGCGCGGCCGCGCCGCAGCCGGCGGATCACCGCCGCCGGCATGGCCATGTACACCTCGACGTTGGGGATGCGCGCGCTGTACCACGAGGTCACGACGTCGCCCCACGGGATCGTCACCGCCGGCTGCGGTCCGCTGCCGAAGTCGATGTCGCGCGTCTTCCACGCCACCGGCACGCGCGCCAGCTTGCCGTCGCGCCGCACCAGGCCGCCCTCGTGCGCGTGCTCCGCCATCGTCTGCGCCGTGCCGCGCGACGGAGCGGCGTCGGGCCGGAACGCCAGCGTCAGGTGCGTCGCCGACGGCAGCCGCCGCTTGAGGTGCGCCGCCAGGCAGTCCGACGGCGCCACGTCGAAGCCGACGCCGGGCAGCAGCGTGACACCGAGTGCCGCCGCGCGCTCGCTGAGGTTCGCCAGCGCGAGGTAGACGTCCGCCTCGCCGGTGATGTCGAGGTACGACACGCGCTTCTCGAGGCAAGCCTCCACCATCGGCCGGTAGGTGTGAACGAACGGCCCGGCACAGTGCAGCACCGCCGGCACCGCGGCCAGCGCCGATTCCAGCGCGGCGCGGTCCGCAAGATCGAACGCACGCGATGACAGCCCGAGCTCGGCGGCCAGCGCCGTCAGCCGCGCAGCATCGCGCCCCGCGAGCAACGGCTTCAGCCCCCGCGACGCCGCTTCGCGCGCGATCAGCTCACCGGTGTAGCCATAGGCGCCGTAGAGGAGGAAGCTCGGTGTCATCGGCGTCAGGTTTCTAATCGAGGAGCCCATCTTGTAACACTCTCGCCATCTCGGCGCGCTAGCGTCAGCGCGTTGCAACGGAGAGCAGATGGAACGCCGCAAGATCCTATTCCTTTGCACCGGCAACTCGGCGCGCAGCATCCTCGCCGAGCTCCTCTTGCGCCACTTGGAGCCGGTACGTTTCGAGGTGGCGAGCGCCGGGTCCAATCCGCGCGGCAGCGTCAACCCGCTCGCTCTGGAGGTGCTGCAACGAGACTATGGGCTCGACACCAGCAGCGCGCGCAGCAAGTCGTGGACCGAGCTCGATGGCACGGACTTCGACGTGGTCATCACGCTGTGCGACGACGCGCGCGAGACCTGCCCCATCTGGCCAGGCCAGCCCATCGTCGCGCATTGGGGCATGCCGGACCCCGCTGCCGGGGAGGGTGCGGACGATGAGAAGCGTAAGGCGTTTCGCGACACGGCGCGGGAGCTGTACCGCCGCCTCGACCTGCTGCGCAAGCTGCCGATCGAGACCCTCGATCGCTTGGCGCTCGGCGCTGCCGTCAACCGTCTCGCCGGCGCGTAGGACGAGGCGGGCCGGCAGCACGCGCCGCCGGCCCGCTGAGACTCAAGCCGCCTTCCTGCCCCGCACGAACGCGGACGCGAAGCGCCCCGGCACCTTTGCGGGATCGATGCCGAGCTCGGCCAGCAGCTTCAGCCCCGCCTCGCCCAACGCCTCCGGCCCGAAGGTGCGCGTGATCTCGATGTCGACGTCCTCGAAGCCGGCGGCGGCGAGCTTGGCGCGCGCCTCCCCCACCTCGAGCGCGCCGGCGAGGCAGCCGCTCCACAGCTCGACGGCGCGGCGCAGCGGCGCCGGCACCTCGCCCTCGACGACGATGTCGGCGATGGCCAGGCGGCCGCCCGGGCGCAGCACGCGGAAGGCCTCGGCGAAGACGCGGTCCTTGTCCGTGGAGAGATTGACGACGCAGTTGGAAAGCACGACGTCGACGCTGGCGTCGGGCAGCGGCACCGCCTCGAGCTGGCCCTTGAGGAACTCGGCGTTGGTGACGCCGGCCTCGGCCTGGTGGCGCCGCGCCAGCGCCAGCATCTCGTCGGTCATGTCGAGGCCGTAGGCCTTGCCGGTCGGGCCGACGCGGCGCGCCGAGAGGAGGACGTCGAGGCCGCCGCCGGAACCGAGATCGAGCACGACCTCGCCTTCGCGCAGCTCGGCGAGCGCCACCGGATTGCCGCAGCCGAGCGACGCCTGCACCGCGGTGCTCGGAAGGCCGGTGGTCTCACCGCTCTGGTAGAGGTCCGCGGTGATGGGATCCGCGCAGCCGCACGGGCAACCCTCCTCGCCGCTCGCCACCTGCTTTGCGGCGGCCGCGTAGCGCCGCCGCACCGCCTCGCGAATCGCCTCGTCGCCGCCCGCCGGCGTCGCCGCCGAGATACCGCAGCCACAGCCCGCCGACACCACCGTCGCAGCCGCCGTCGCACCGCCGGTCACCACCTGCTCCTGATTGCCGCTCATGATCCGTTCTCCTGTTGTTAGTGACAACTATCTGTCGAAGCACTGCCTTCCAACCACCGCTCTCCCGTCAATCGCCGTCGCTGACTGCGACGTTGCCGCAGCAAGCCGCGGCGCCGCCCGCCAGCCGCGGCCCTGCGGCGCGCGCGAGGCGCCGCAGCACTTCCGCCATCGATTGGCGCACCGCCGGCGAGAACCGGGCCACCACGCCTCGTACCTCGCCCAGCAGCTCGGCGTCGATCGTCTCGTAGAGCTTCCGCCCGGCGCGCGTGGGCGTGATCTGCACGGCGCGTCCATCCTGCGGATGCGGCCGACGCTCGGCGTAGCCCTTCGCCACCAGGGCGTCGACGACGCGGCTGGCGGTGCTCTTGTCGAGGTAGAGCTCGCGCGCCAGCTCGTTGAGCGTCAGCTCGCCGCGCACGACCAGCGCCTCCAGCGCGTAGCACTGCGTCACCGAGACGTCGTGGCAGCAGATGCGGTCGCGATCGCGGAACTGGATCATGCGCGTGAGGTCGGAGAGCACGCGGTGCAGGGCGAGGGCGTCGGCATCGAGGGCAGCGCCGGCCGCGAGATGGCCGGCCGCGTGCGGCGCAACCGCAACCGCGGTTCGCGAGCGCCGCGCCGGCCGTGGCTGCACCACCGCTCGCGCTTCGCTGGTGCGCTTGCTTGCCGTCTTCTTCGCCGCAGCAGATCGTTGCACGTGCCAACTATCTCCCAGCCTTGGCCCAAAAGTCAAGCGCCCCGCCGCGATCTCCTCGCGGCAGGGCGCCAGTTGCCCGCAGTTGCCGACGAACCCGCTCTAGATGGCGGCCAGCAACGCGCCCGCCACCGCCTCGGCCGGCTTCACCCGGCCGTCCCCGTTGAGGTCGAGGCTGACGAAGCGGTACGGGTCGCCCACCCACTCGTAACGGCTGACGTAGCCGTTGTGGTCGAGGTCGAGCGCGCCGTCGGCGATGAGCCGCACCGGCACCGGCCGCGTGCGCACCATGCCGAGGTACTCGGACTGGCCGAGCAGCCCGTTGCCGTCGGCGTCGAGCAGGAAGAAGACGTCCATGCTGCCCGTCCACTCCCACGGCGCGATGACGCCGTCGTCGTCGACGTCGAGGAGCTGGAAGGCCACGTAGCGGTCGCGGTCGACGAGAGACACCGTGCGGACGACCGGCCGGCTGACCACCAGCTCGCTGGGCGCCAGCAGGCGGTCGCCGTTGAGGTCGAGCGTGCGGAAGATCGGCCGCGGCCCCGCCCACTCGTCGAAGGCGACGAAGCGGTCGCGGTTGGTGTCCAGGAAGCCGAAGCGGTCGTCGAGCAGCACGCGGTCGACGGGCGCCAGCTGCACGCGGTTGACCACCACGTCGATGGGGCCGAAGCCTTGCGTGCGGATGACCGTCTCCCAGCGCGTCTCGTTGACCGGCAGCGGCAGCGCCTCGGCCAGCGCCGGCAGCGGCGCGAGGTCGAACACCGGCATCACCGCCGGCGCCGCTAGCAGTGGTACTGGCGCGACGAAGCGTTGCGGCAGCGGCACGAAGCGCTCGAGGAAGGGGAAGCGCTCCACGCGCGCCACCCGCGTGGCGGACGGCACCACCTCGTTGCCGTCGAGGATGCCGTCGCCGTTCCAGTCGTGGTTGGCGAAGGAGCGGTCGTTGCCGCGCCACTCGTCGCGGCCGATGACGCCGTCGCCGTTGAGGTCGAGGCCGCGGAAGCGCCGTGGCGCCGGCCACGCCGCCGCCCGGAACGCGCTGCCTCGACGCGCGAACCGCTGCTGAGCCAGGAAGGCCTGCCGGCTCTGCTGCCCGGCGACGAAGCGATCCTGCCGCAG
Organism: Thermoanaerobaculia bacterium; assembly: GCA_036005845.1. GTDB lineage: Bacteria > Acidobacteriota > Thermoanaerobaculia > Multivoradales > JAIOJS01 > DASYQD01. The sequence goes on from DASYQD010000179.1 coordinate 9,706, forward strand.
CGCTCGCCGTTGCTGGCGAGCGAGCTCAGCCTGCTGCACGAACGTGTGGAGCTCCGCGATGCGCGCCCGTACGCGCTCCTCGCGCAACGGCGGCGGCTGACGCTCGAAGAAGCCGCGCTGCTCGCGCTGCGCCACGCGCAGCCGTGCGGCCTCGCGTTGCTGGCGGACTACCGCGTCGCCGCGCAGTTGTGCGCGCCGGGCGGCACGGTCGAGCGCCGAGATGTGCCGATGGTCGGCGCGTGCGTGGTTGCGGATCGCGACAGTGGCCGCGTGCTGTTGCACACGAGCCGCACGCTGCGTGGCGTGGGTCAGTCTGCGATCGACCCGAAGCCGCTGCCGCTGCGCACGCGCCACGTGCCGCTGCGCCCGCACCTGCTGGTGTTCGGCACGCACGACGTGGCGTTGCGCGCGCACCTGCTG
>DASYQD010000180.1:0-13126 GCA_036005845.1 Thermoanaerobaculia bacterium
TGTAGGCACCCGCCTCGGCGCCGAAGAGCTCCGCCTCCATCAATTCGGCGGGGCTGGCGCCGACGTTGACGCGCACGAAGGGCGCGTCGCGCCGCCGCGAGTTGGCCTGCACGATCTCGGCGATGCGCTCCTTGCCGGCGCCCGACGGGCCGGTCAGAAGCACCGGCGCGTCCGACGGGGCTACCTGGATGGCGAGCGCCACCGCGCGATGCAGCGCCGGGCTGGCGTAGACGAGGCCGCGCAGGTCGTGCTCGCGCGCCAGCGCCGCGCGCGCCGCCGCCAGCTCGCCCCGGCTGCGGGTGTCGACAACCGCCGCCGCGCGCGTACGCAGGAGCGCCTGCAGCGTCGCCACCAGCTTGGCGTCGTCCCACGGCTTCTGCACGTAGTCGACGGCGCCCTCGCGTACCAGCTCGACGGCGGTCTCGAGCGACGCCCAGGCGGTGATCAGGAAGATCGGGACGCCCGGGTCGTGATCGCGCAGCTTGCGGAAGAGCTCGACGCCGGCGCGCCCCGAGGTCTCGTTGGGCGCGAAGTTCATGTCCTGCACGACCGCGCCGAGCACCTCGCCCGCGGCCACCTCCATCGCCTCCTCGGGGGTCCCGGCGACGACGTTGGGGATGTCGTGGATGTCGAAGAGCACCGACAGCGCCCGCGCCACCGCCGGCTGGTCGTCGACGATCAGGACGCGCAGCCGCTCAGCCATCGCGCTCAACCATTTGCGCGATTCTACGGTTCACAACGAGCCGCTCCGCGCCGTGTTAACGTCCGCCGCGCCATGCCCGAGAGCGCCCTGTCGGGCGAGCTCCGCGAAGCGGTCGATGAGCTGCAGGCCTACCTCTCCGACCAGCTGCCGCCGCTCCTCGTCCTCGACTCCGCCCGCCTGCTGCTCGCCCACTCCGCCGAGCTGGGCGCCGAGGTCGTGCGCGCCTGGGTGAACGGCCAGCAGCGCGCGCCCGGCAGCAACGTCACCACCGTCGACTTCCTCTTCCACGCGGTCAAGAAGCTCCAACTCCTGGCGCGGCTCAAGCTCGTCGACCCGCAGGCGCTGCAGACCTACCTGGACGGTGTCATCGCCATCCTCATCGCGCAGGCGCCGGCCGTCGAGCAGGAGGCGCTGCGCACGTTTCTGTTGCAGGCGTCCGAGGCGGAGTCGAGCCTGCCGACTCAGTTGCAGGTGCTCTACCGGCCGCCCACCGGCGCGGCCCCCGGTGCCAGCGCCGCCGCGTCGCCGTCGACGCAGCTCCCGCCCGAGGTGGCCACCAACCTGCGCCACTTCTCGCTGCTGCTGTCGCGCCTCGACGCCGCCTCGACGCGCGTCGGCGGCAGCGACGAGGCGCGGCGCGCTGCCCTGAGCGAGCAGGCGCCGCAACTCCTCGCCGCCGCGGCGCAGAGCGCCACCACGCAGGGCGAGCTCGAGCAGCACCTGCAGAGCCTCAGCCGCGTCGGGTTGATGAACAGCGTGCGGCTCTCGGAGCTCTTCACCACGCTGAGCCAGGGCCTTCCCAACTGGGCGGTGGCCGAGGCGCCGGCGCACGACAGCGCGCCGGTGCAGGCGATGCAGCGCATCGTCGACCTCGCCGCCGATCCGGCGCGCGCCGCGGGCTACTTCCGCGAGCTGCTGGCGACGATCGCCAAGCAGTTCAACGACCGCTCGCTGCCGCGCGCCGTGCAGGTGCTCGAGGTGGCGCGCCGCGTGCTCGCCGAGGGCAAGGTCGAGAAGACGAGCGCCGACCTCATGCTCGGCACGGCGCACGAAGAGCTCGACGGGGCGCAGCTCATGGCCCAGACGCAGCACGCGGCCAACCTGCCGCTGCTGCGGCGCCTGCTCAACTTCTACCCCGCGCTGACACCCGAGGGCCTGCTGCGGCTGCTGGACAACGAGCCCGACCGTGCGAAGCGGCGGCTCTGGCTGGCGCTCCTCGAAGCGCACGGCCTGCCGGCGCGCCAGCACGCCCTCGACCGCCTCGAAGCGTCGTTCGCCGACGCCGGAAACAGCGCCCACATCGCGTGGCTGCAACGCAACTTCGTCTATCTCCTCCACCGCATCCACCCCGCCGCCGGCGAAGACCCCCTGCGCGAGGTACGCCTCGTCGGCCGCTGCACCGAGATGGGCCTGCCGGCGCCGCTGGTGCGCGAGGGGCTCATCGACCTCGGCCTGCGCCACCATCCCGAGGCCGAGGCGGTGCTGCGCGCGCGGCTCGAGCAGATCGAGAAGCTCCTCGATCAACCCGGCGGCGCGCCGCCGGACGCGCCGGAGCTGCTGCGGATGCTGGCGTTGATCATCTCCGGCCTGGCGCGGCAGGGCACGACGAGCGCCCGGCGCACCGTCGTCGAGCACGGCCTCAAGCAGCGGCCGGCGCTGGGCGACACCCTCGAGCGGCTCGGCGAGCTGAGTGCCTACGACCTCGCCGCCGACCCCGAGACCGTCGACAAGCTGCTCGCCGTCCTGCGCGCGCAGCTGCCGATGCGCGTCCTCGGACTCTCCATCCGCCGTCACGAGGTGGGGCCGCACCATCTCGTGCGCGCGCTGACCTCGACGCGCAGCGAGCCGGTACGCGCCGCCTTCGACGACGTCGCGCGCCGCTTCCCGACCGAGCTCTTCGGCCAAGCGGCTGCCGCGGCGCTCGCCAACTGGCACAAGGTTCCGGCGCCGCCGCCCGATCCCGAGGTGAGCGCGCCGCCGCCCGTGGCACCCGCGCCCGCCGCCGGGCTCGCCGGCGACCTCGAAGTCTTCGGCCTCCCCGAGCTGCTGCAGACGCTGTCGCAGGCGGAGTCCTCGGGCCGCCTGCTGCTGCGCGACCGCGCCGGCCGCGTCGCCGCCGAGCTGCTGCTGCGCAAAGGCGAAGTCCGCGAGGCGCGGGTCAAGAAGCTCGGCTTGCCCGACGCCTTCTACCAGCTCCTCGAGACGCCGCAGCCCGGCACCTTCGAGTTCAACCGCGTCCCCGTCGAGGCGCTGCCCGAGGGCGACACCTACAACGTCATGGGCCTGCTCATGGAAGGCATGCGCCGCTACGACGAGCTGCAGCGCGCCCGCGTGCTGGCGCCGGACCACGCCTTCCTGCGCGCCACGGGCAACCGCCCCAGCCCGCCGCCCGAGGAGACCGACGGCGGCTTCATCCGCGACCTCTGGCGGCAAGTGAAGGACGGCGGCACGCCCAGCCAGTGCGAGGAGGCGATCGCCGCCGACGCCTACCGCATCCGCGGCCTGCTGGCGCATTGGCTGGCGGAAGGCAGTCTCGCCGCCGTCGAGGCGCCCACTGCAGCGGCCCCCTGATTGGCGCCTCCTCGACGGGCGCCGGGCCGACTCGTGCAGCGCTGACCGTCGTTGATCTCGGCCAGCGTCCGCCGTCACTGGTCGAACGGCCGCGCGGCGCCGCTCGTCACCAGCTCGTCGGCGAGCCGCCGCAGCCGCTCGCCGACGGTCTCCTCGGGGACTTCCGGAGTGTCGGCCGAGAGCAGCGGCCGGCCGGCCGGCGACGCGGCGTGCAGCTCGCCCACGCGCGCGAGCGACGCCTCGTCGTTCACCAGGTAGGCCTTGCCCCCGCGCGTGAACCAGAGGAACGCCGGCAGGTGCCTCGCCGTCGTCATCGTCGCGACCACGTCGTGGATATAGACGCACGACCCCACCCCGCCGTTAGCAGCCGCGGCCATCGCGCCTGCCGACGCCTCCGGCCCGCCACCCACGTGATTGCCGTTTCGCTCACACCGTTCTTGATCACACCGTCCTGGTCGCCACCACCGGCGCCACCCGCGTGGCGCGCAGCGCCGGCGCCAGCGCCGCCAGCAGGCCGCTCCCCCACAGCAGCAGCATGCCGCCGGCGAGCAGCCTCCAGTCGAGCTTGGGAATCAGCGCCGAGGCGCCGACGACGGTCGTCATCTTCACCAACCCGTAGTTGAGCGCCCACGCCAGGAAGACGCCAAGCGCCAGCCCGCTGCCGGTGACCAGCCAGTTCTCGAGCAGGAAGTAGCGCAGGATGTCCTGCCGCGTCGCGCCCAGCGCTCGCCGCGTGCCGATCTGCCGCCGCCGCTGCGACACCGAGAACGAGGTGAGGCCGACGATGCCGAAGGCGGTGACGGCGACGAGCAGCACCACGACGCCGCCGAGGATCTTGATCAGCCCGCGCTCGCCGTTGTAGGTGTTCTCCTTGTACTCCTGCAGGCTGCGGATCTTGACGATGCGCCCCGCGTCTGCCTTGAGCAGCAGGTCCTCGAGCCCGGCCATCACCGCCTTGCGGGCGCCCGGCTGGGTGCGGATCATGTAGCGGATCAGCCGCTTGTCCTCCGGCTGGCTGGGCAGCAGCATGGCGTGCCCGGAGATGCGCTCGACCTGCGGCCAGGAGTTGAACATGGTGTCGACGACGCCGACCACCACGTTCGAGCTCTTGGCGTCGCCGCCGCTGGTGATGCGCTTGCCCAGCGCATCGCCCTTGGGGAAGAGCTTGTCGGCCAGCGCCTGCGAGAGGATCGCCGGCTGGTCGTGCACCTCGCCCTCGGCGTCGACGTAGTCGCGGAACTCGTCGGGCCGGAAGTCGCGGCCGGCGACGAGCTTGACGCCGAGCGTCGGGATGGCGTGGTCGGAGACCTCGAAGTAGGGCGCCGTGATGGAGTCGCCCTTGGCGCTCTCCGCCTTGCGGCCGGTGGCGCTGCCGCCACCGGAGAGCGGGACGGCGGAGATGGCGGTGGCGTCGCGCACGCCGGGGAGGGCGCGCAGGCGGTCGAGGTCGCGCGCCCGCGCGGCGTGCAGGTAGTTCTCGTCGTCGTAGGCCGCCGAGAACGGCTCGAGCGAGGCGACGACCAGGTTGGTCTCGTCGAAACCCGACTCGCGCAGGAACTTGCCGCGCAGGTCGAGCACCATGGTGACGCAGTTGGCGACGATGGCGAGCGTCAGCGCCACCTCGAGCGTGATGAGCAGAAAGCGCGCGCGATTGTGGACGAGGGCGCGGAAGACGGGTCCGAATTCCATGTGACTTCTCCTCACTGCGCCTTCAGGTGCGACGCGGGTGGGATGCGGCAGATGCGCCACGCGGGATACAAGCCGGCGATCAGGCCGGCCACCAGCGCCAGCAAGATGCCGGCGCCGAGCACCGGCAGCTCCAGCTGGTAGAGCGCCGGGTCGTCGGCGGAACGGGCGAGACGGTCGATGCCGTGCAACAGCGGCACCGAGGCGACGAGGCCGACGACGCCGCCGAGAAGCGCCACCAGCTCGCACTCGAGCAGGTGCTGCAGGAAGACGTGCCGCCGGCTGGCGCCCAGCGCCCGCCGCACGCCGACCTCGGGCGAACGGGCGAGGAACTTGCCGAGCAAGATGCCGATCAGGTTGACCGCCGAGACGACGAGGAAGAGCAGGCTGATGACCAGCATCGTCTTCGACGAACGCGGCACCACCTGCTCCCAGTCGAGCAGCTGCTGCACGTCGAAGAGCCGGTTGTTCAGCGGCCGGCCGAAGCGCCCCTGCTTCTTCTGCTCGCGGGCGTAGCCGTCGATCCAGCTTTGATACGCCTCCTTCTGCCGCGCGTCGTCGAGCTGCGCCCAGTACTGGATCCAGGTACCTTCCGAGGCCAGCATGTCCTCGTAGCCGTTGCCCCACGAGGTCCAGCCGTTGCTGTTGCCGGCGGTCTGGAACTTCATGATCGGCGTCCAGCGGAAGGGCACGTAGATCTCCTCCGGCTCCTCGAAGGCGCCGTTCATGACGTCGAAAAAGGTCGGCTTGGGGAACCAGGGCGCGAGCACGCCGGAGACGGTGAAGACGCGGTCCTCGATGCGCACCGGCTGGCCGACGCTGTTGCGGCCGCCGAACAGTTTCTCGTTGGTGCCGTGGTCGAGCACCACCACCGCCTGGGGGCCGGCGTCCGCCTCTTTGCCCCAGCCGGCGCCGTACTGGAACGGCACGTCGAAGAGCGTGAAGAAGTCCCCGTAGGTGACGCGGGTGCGGGCGCGGAACGGGCGCTGGTCGCGGCTGTTCGGGAACACCGTCAACCGGGTCTTGAACATCGCCGTCTTGTGAGTCGGGACGGGGCTGTTCATCAAGGCCATGGCGTCGCGGTAGGTGAGCTGCTCGGGCGGGTCCTTGGGTTGGTCGTCGTTGTAGGGACGCTTGGGGTCCCAGGCGTCGAGGGTGACCCAGAACAGACGCTTGCTCTTTTGCGGGATGGGGTCCTTCGCCATCGTGTGGTAAGCGGCGACGAAGGCGGTAGAGACGGCGATGCCGAGGGCGATGCCGGCGACGAGCAGCGCCGAGAGGATCGGCGTCCGTCGGAGGCTCTTGGCGGCGATGCGCAGGTGGTAGGCGAGCATGGCGGGCTCCTCGCTCCACTACCCGCGATACGCGGGCTGATGCTCGCCGAGCGAGCTGCCGCCGATGGTCGAACCAGGACGGAACAGCGGCGTCGCCGCCTCCGCCGCCAGGTCGAGCATGCGGCCGTCGAGGACGTGGATCTGGCGCGGCGCGCGGGTGGCGAGCTCGGGGTCGTGGGTGACCATCACCACCGTCGTGCCGGCGCCGTTGATGCGCTCGAGCAGGTCGAGGATCTCGTTGGCCATGGCCGAGTCGAGGTTGCCGGTGGGCTCGTCGGCGAGGATCAGCCGCGGCGTGCCGACGAGGGCGCGGGCCACCGCCACGCGCTGCTGCTGGCCGCCGGAGAGCTGCGCCGGGTAGTGCTTGAGCCGGGCGGTGAGGCCGACGACCGCCAGCGCCTCCTCGATCAGCTCGCGCCGCCGCTTGGCGGGCAGGCCGCGGTAGCGCAGCGGCACGTCGACGTTGTCGAAGACGTCGAGGTCGGGGATGAGGTTGAAGCTCTGGAAGATGAAGCCGATCTTCTCGTTGCGCAGCTTCGACATGGCGCGGTCGGAGAGGCGCGAGACGTCCTGGCCGTCGAGCCAGTAGTTGCCCTGGTCGAAGGTGTCGAGCAGGCCGGCGACGTTGAGGAAGGTGGTCTTGCCCGAGCCCGACGGGCCCATGATGGCGACGAACTCGCCCGCCGCGATGTCGACGGTGAAGCTCGACAGCGCGTGGGTCTCTACGTGCTCGGTGCGGTAGACCTTCGAGACGTTCTTCATGCGGATCATCGTTGCTCTGCTCCTCATCGCTGTAACGAAACTTTCTTGGCACCCTGGAACGGCGTCGGGTCGGAAAGGACGATCTGGTCGCCCTCCTCGAGGCCGGAGGCGATCTCGACTTCGCTGACGCTGACGCTGCCCACCTCGATCGGCCGCAGCTCGGCCTCGTCGTCGTCGACGACGTAGGCGCCGCGCTCGCCGAGCGCCTCGAGGAACGGGCCGCGCGGCACCTTGAGCACGTCGCGCCGCGTCTCGAGCACCAGCTTGGCGGAGACGCGCTGGTTCTGCTTGAGGCCGGCAGGCGCGGCGCCCTGGAAGCCGACGACGCCGCGCACGCGGCTGCCCTGCACCTCGGGCGACAGGCTCGTCACTTCGCCGGGGAACTGGCGGGCATCGATGGTGATCACCGCCGGCGTGCCCGGCTTGATGTCGGGCGCGTAGCTCTCCGGCACCCACACCTCGAGCTCGAGGCGGGAGAGATCGACGACGCCGACCAGCGGCTGCCCCTCGGTCACCGAGTCGCGGTCGGCGACGGCGACGCGCGAGACGAGGCCCGCGAACGGCGCCTTCACCGCCAGCGCGTCGACCTGCCGTTCGAGCTCGGTCACCACCAGCCGCTGCTGCTCGACGCGCGACTCGCGGTTGGTCACCTCGAAGGCCAGCGTCTCCCCGGCCAGCCCGGCCTCCTGCTTCGCCGAGGCGAAGCGCATCTCGGCGAGCTTCACCTCGTCCTGCACCTTCTCGTAGTCGACGTCGTTCAGGATGCCCATCTGCTTGGTGCGCTCGGCGCGGTCCATGGCGCGCCTGGCGGCCTCGAGCTGCACGCCGAGGAGGGCGACGTTCTGCTGGCGCTGCAGCTTGTCCTGCCGTGCCTGGATGCGCTGCCGCTGCAGGTCGCTCTGCGCGGAAAGGAGCGCCGAGCGCTCCTGCGCCAGCCGGCTGTTCACCTCGGGGCTCTCGACGCGCACCAGCACCTGGTCGCGCGCCACGGTCTGCCCCGCCTGCACCTCGACGCGGGCGACGCCGCGCGCCGGGCTGGTGAGCGTCGGGCGGAAAGCGGCGACGACGCTGCCGTCGACCGCCACCTCGCGCACGAGGTCGCCGCGGGTGACGGTGCCGAAGCGCAGGGCGGTGGCGTCGACGGCGCGCTCCGAGGACGCCCAACGCAGGATGCCCGGCAGCGTCGTGGCGCCGATCAGAACAAGGGCCGCGGCGGCGGCCGCGGCAATCAACCAGCGGCGCCGCAGGCGCGGCGCTTCGTCGACGGGGCGGTCCATGGTGGATGAGTCGCGGATCAAACGGTGCTCCTCACGCGGTCGGCAGCCGCCCATCGCAACGGCGGTGCCAGCGCGGCTCTCGAGCGGAACTCGTTGCGCGCCAGCGACTTCGCTCGCCCGACTCGGTCCTCTGAGCTCGCGCCGCCGGACAGCTGTCCGCGCGCACCCCGGACAGCTGTCCGGCTCGCGCGCGGCGCTGCATCGCGATGTCAGGTTCGCGCGCCTGGCGGCGAAGAACGACGCGGAGACCGGAGGTGAACTGATGTGGCACGCGTCACGCTTGGCTTTGTCCCGATTGGCTTTGACACCCCTGCACCACGCCCCTAAGCTAGGAACGAGCACGCGAACCGAACCCAAGATGAGCGACGACCATCAGGTTGACGCCGGCAACGACGAGGTGACCGCCTTGCTGCTGCGCTGGCAGGGCGGGGACCGCGAGGCGCTCGACAAGCTGCTGCCGCTCGTCTACGACCAGCTCCACCGCCTGGCCGACCGCCAGCTCCGCCGCGAGCGCCGCGGGCACACCTTGCAGCCCACGGCGGTCGTGCACGAGACCTACCTCAAGCTCGTCGACCAGCGGCGCGCCAACTGGCAGAGCCGCGCCCAGTTCTTCGCCGTCGCCGCCGGCATGATGCGGCGCGTGCTGGTCGACCACGCGCGCAGCCGGCGCGCCGCCAAGCGCGGCGGGCTGGCGCCCCACCTCGCGGTCGAGGACGTCGACACCGGCATCGAGCCGCCGAGCGTCGACCTGATCGACCTCGACGACGCGCTGGGCAAGCTCGAGACGCTCGACGCCGACCAGGCGCGCATCGTCGAGCTGCGCTTCTTCGGCGGCCTCACCGTCGAGGAGACCGCCGAGGTGGTGCACTCCTCGCCGGCGACGGTGAAGCGCGACTGGCACTCGGCGAAGGCCTGGCTCTTCCGCGAGCTCGGCGGCCCTCCCTCTTGAGCATGACGTTGCCGTGACGCCCGAGCAGTGGCGCCGGGCCCGCGTCCTCTTCGACGTGGCCGGGCAGCTGCCGGCCCGGCAGCGCTCCGCTTTCCTGCGCAACGCCTGCGCCGAGGAGCCCGAGCTGCGCCGCGAGGTGGAGTCGCTGCTGCAGTCCTCCGAGCAGGCGGGCGAGTTCCTCGAGGCGGGCGCGCTGCACGAGATCAGCTGGCCGCACCCGGCGCCGATACCTGGAAGTCCCCAGCCACCGCAGCCCGCGCGCATCGGCGCCTACGAGGTGGTGCGCGAGATCGCCCACGGCGGCATGGGCGCCGTCTACCTGGCGCGCCGGAGCGACGGCGCGTTCAGCCAGGAGGTGGCGATCAAGCTGGTGCGGCCGGGCGTCGCCGACGAGCAACTGCGGCGGCGCTTCGTCGGCGAGCGGCAGATCCTCGCCGGCCTCGTCCACCCCTACATCGCGCGGCTCTACGACGGCGGCACCACCGAGGACGGCGCGCCCTACTTCGTCATGGAGCACGTCGTGGGCGAGGACATCCTCACCGCCTGCGACCGCCACACCATCTCGACCGCCGACCGGCTGCGGCTGTTCGAGAAGGTGTGCGAGGCGGTGCAGTACGCGCACCAGCACCTCGTCGTGCATCGCGACCTCAAGCCCGCCAACATCCTGGTGACCGCCGACGGCACGCCGAAGCTGCTCGACTTCGGCATCGCCAAGCTGCTGCAGCCGGAAGCGCCGGCGGAAGGCAACGCCGAACCGCCGGACCTCACCGTGCTCGGCGTGCTGCCGATGACGCCCGAGTACGCCAGTCCCGAGCAGGTGCGCGGCGAGCCGATCACCACCGCCAGCGACGTCTACTCGCTGGGCGTCATCCTCTACGAGCTGCTCAGCGGGCGGCGGCCGTACGCCCTCGGCTCGCGCCGCCCCGAGGAGGTGGAGCGGATCATCTGCCACACCCCGCCGCCGCGGCCGAGTACCGCCGTCACCCGGTCATCGCGGTCATCCCCGTCATCCAGAGGCACCGCCGCCACCCGCGGCGGATCGCGCGGCGAGGAAAGCGCGACGGGCCCCACCGCGGAGGCGATCAGCAAGAGCCGCGACGCCACGCCGGCGAAGCTGCGCCGGAGCCTCGCCGGCGACCTCGACAACGTGGTGCTCATGGCGCTGCGCAAAGAGCCCGAGCGCCGCTACGCGTCGGTGGAGAAGCTGGCCGACGACATCCGCCGCCACCTCGCCGGCAAGCCGGTCTCGGCGCGGCCCGACACCTTCTTCTACCGCGCCGGCAAGCTGCTGCGCCGCCACCGCTTCGGCGCCGCCGTGGTGCTGGCGGCACTGACCGCGCTGGTGCTGGTCGTCGCCTTCTACACCGCGCGGCTGCAGCGCGAGCGCGATCGCGCGCGGCTCGAGGCGGCGAAGGCGCAGCGCGTCTCGGCCTTCCTCACCAACATCTTCGCCCTCACCGACCTCGACCGCACCAAGGGAGTGAAGCTGAGCGTGCGCGACATCGTCGACCGCGGCGCCGCCAACCTGCGGCGCGACCTCGGCGACGAGCCCGAGGTGCTGGCGACGATGATGGCGCTCATCGGCGGCGTCTACACGCAGCTCGACTTGAAGCGGCAAGCCCTGCCGCTCTACGAGGAGGCGCTGCAGACCCGGCGACGGCTGCACGGTGCCGACGACCCGCGCACCGCCGCGGCCGAGCGCGACCTCGCGGCAACGTGGATCGACCTCGAGCAGCCGCAGCGGGCGCTGCCGTTGCTGCGCCACGCGCTCGGCGTCGAGGAGCACCGCGCCGGGGCGGACGCCGACCTCGCGATGACGCTCACCTTGCTGGCGCTCGTGCACAAGGGGACGGGCGAATACCGCGCCGCCGACGTCGAGCTGGATCGCGCCGCGGCGCTGCAGGAAGGCGTCGGCTCGGAGGCCGAGCTCGAGCTCGCTCACACCCTGGTGACTCACGGCCACTTGCTGCAGAGCATCGACGAGGGGGGCCGCGCGCTGCCGCTCTTTCGAAAGGCGCTCGAGATCCGCGCTCGCCGGCTGGGGCCCGACAGCCCCGCCGCGGTGGCGTCCCTGCTCGACGTCGGCGCCAGCGAGCTCGAGCTGGGAGACCCCGACGCCTCCATCGCCGCCAGCGAGCGGGTGCTCGCCGTCGGCGAGCGCGCCTTCGGCAAGGACCACACGATGACCGCCTACGCCCTCGGCCAGCTGGCGATGGCGTGGGCCGCGAAGGGGGACGTGCCGCGCTCCCGCCAGCTCTACCGTCGGGCCATCGACACCTTCACCACGCTCACCGGCCCCGACTCGCACGCGGTGCTGATCTATCGCCGCGGCTACGGCAAGCTGCTGGTGGCGGCCGGCGAGACGAGCGCCGGCATCGCCGAGCTCGAGGGCGTGCTGGCGGCCTACGAAAGAACGCTGGGGCCGGACCACCCGCGCACCGGCGACGCGATGCTCGATCTCGCGGACGCGCGTCTCTCGACCGGCGACCGCGCCGGCGTCGAGGCGCAGATGCGGCGCGGCCTCGACATCCTGCGCCGGCAGCTCGGGCCGCAGAGCGCGCGCGTGGCGGCCGGGCAGTCGCGGCTCGGCGCACTGCTCTGCGCGGAGGGGCGCGGCCGCGACGGCGCGCCGCTCTTGCAGCAAGGGCTCGGCGTGCTGCGCACCGCACGGCGCGCCGGAGACCGCGATCTCCTCACTGCCGAGGCATCGCTGCGCGCCTGCCGGAGCGCGGCGCCGGCGGGATCGCTCGCCGCCGGTTCCGCTCGGTAGACGACGCGGACTCGCGATCGCCGGGCGCTACTTGCCCTGGATGAACTTCACGATGTCGTTCGACAGCGCCTCGAGCGAGGGCTGGTAGAGATACATCATGTGGCCGCCCTCGTAGTCCTTGATCGTCATGTGATCGGCGTCGATGCCGCTGTGGCGCAGCATGTAGGTGGTGGCGAAGTACGACGTCGTCAGGTCGTGGTAGCCGGCGGCGGCGAAGATGCGCAGCGCCTCGTTGTCCTTGGTGCCCTGCGCCAGCGAGCCGGTGACGTCTACGAAGCCGTTGAAGGCGCCGTCCCCGCCGGGGCGCTTCCACTGCTGGTTGGCCTCGTTGCTCAGGGCGACGTAGCGCTGCGGCAGGTCGACCTTGAGATCGTTGCGCAGATAGCTCTGGAAAGTGGCGACGTAAGCCGGCCCGGTCTTGGCGCTGACGGGATCACCGTCGGGGAAGGCGGCGACGTCGTCGAGCTCGTCCTGCTCGTAGCGGCCGTCGAGCAGGCCCACCGACTTGCCCTCGTCGCGCAGCAGCTCCTTGATGAAGCGCTGCGCATAGATGCGCAGGTCGCTGCGCATCGCGTAGTCCTTGGAGACGCCGGTGTAGCGGTGCAGGCGCTCGGCGACGCGCTCCTTCTCTTCCTTGGTGATGGTGTCGCCCTTGAACAGCATCGTCAGGTACTCACCGCCGGCATAGGCCTCGACTTCCTTCTCCAGCGCTTCGAGACTCGGCCACGAGTCGGGCAGCTTCTTGTGGTAGTAGGCCGTCGCGGCGAGCGCCGGCAGGTGCGTCGCGTAGGTGAGGTCGTTGCCGCTGGTGACGAAGGGCAGCGTGCCCATGTTGATCGCCGGCGAGATGAGGATGACGCCGTTGAGCCCGACGTTGAGGTTCTGCTGCAGCCGCGGCACCAGCAGCGAGCTGCGGATGCCGCCGTAGCTCTCGCCGAGGACGTACTTCGGCGAGTTCCAGCGGTTGTGCGTCGTGATGTAGGTGCGGATGAACTCGGCGACCGAATCCGCATCCTGGTCGTAGCCCCAGAACTCCGGGTTCTTGTGCTCGCCGAGCGCCTTGCTGTAGCCGGT
>DASYQD010000181.1:0-9811 GCA_036005845.1 Thermoanaerobaculia bacterium
GGTGGGAGCGGCTCGCTTGCCTCCGGGCGCTTGTTCTTTCGCTGTTTTCGAACGCCCGCCAATGCGCCCTCCGGAAGCCCCACGGCGGCGCCCTCCGGATCCGCTGGGCACCCGCCTACACGAGTGGATGTCGAGCGACCGGTTGGCGAGCTCGAATGTCGCCGTGGTTGGCCACGCGCTCTACCTTGCGCTCCCTTGTCGCAACAACGGTCGGTCTGTCGTGCCGCTAGTCATTCGCTGTTGCGCCGACCTGACAGCGTGGCCCACTCGCGGTCCACCCGCGGTCGCCGGACGCGATTCGGAGCTACTTGTGCGAGAACTCGGCTTACGAAGCGGCGAAGGCTTCGCGGCACTGCTTTCCTAGGTGAATTCCGACGACCGTGGCTGTGCCGCGAGTGGGCCACGGTGTGAGGTCGGCGCCATGTCGTGGCGATAGCGGCACGACAGACTGACCGTCGCAGCGAGAAAAGAGCGCGAGGTAGAGAGCGGTAGTGACCACGGCGACAGATGAGCTCGCCAACAGGTCGCCCGACGACCACGAATGAAGGCGGGTCCCAGCGGGGCCGGAGGGCGCTGCCCAGGTGCCTCCCGGAAGGCGCTGTGTCCGATGCTCGCGGACAGCGGCTGCGATGCGCGCCTTCCGGGCGAGGCGAGCGCTCCCACCGCAGATCTCAGAAAGCGAGCCGTGCACCTGGGCGGCGCCCTCCGGCCCCGCCCGCACCCGCCGGCCGGGAAGTCACGAGCGCTCGGTTTCCACGAGCGCCCTCAGATCAGCACAGCGGTCCGCTGAATCACCCAAAACGCCGACATCGCCCCAATCCCATACGCCGGCACAGCATGCGCCCACTGCGGCCATGCAACAGGCACTCTCCGCACCCCCGCCGCCACCAAGAGCACCGCGCCGACGAACGCAAGCTGCCCGAGCTCGATCCCCACGTTGAACGAGAACAACGCCAGCGGGATCTCTGCCGTAGGCAAACCGACCGCAGCCAACGCTCCCGCGAATCCCAATCCGTGCAGCAGCCCGAACCCCGCGGCGACCGCCCAAGGAGCCCGCTGCGTCAGCGTCGGCTGCCCCTTCCGCACGTTGGTGAGCTCGACGGCCAAGAAGTAGATGCTCAACGCGATCAACGCTTCGATCGGCGCTTGCGGTACGTGCACGAAGCCCAGCGATGCCAGCGCCAGCGTCACGCTGTGGCCGAGAGTGAACGACGTGATCGTCCACAACAGCGAGCGGCCCCAGCCGACGAGCAGCACCAACGCCAATACGAACAGCAGATGGTCCCAGCCGGTCAAGATGTGCTGCACGCCGAGCACCGCGTAATCCTTGAACACGCCGGTGGGGCTGCTGTCGGCGTCGATGCGGAAGCTCGGCGATTCGGCCTTCAGCACGTGACGGATGCGGCGCCCGTCGCGCAGCGCGATGCGCAGGAGCACGTCGGCCTGGCTGCTGGCGATCCCTTCGACGCCCACCGACTTTCCCGCCAGGCCGCCCGGGCACCGCATGCGCCATCGCGCCCGCAAGCCGGTGCCCTCCTTGTTCACCTCGGGGGCGCCGATCCCTTCGCACTCGACCGGCAGCACCGGACGGAGCTGGCTGCCCTGTACGCGCACCGCCGGCTGCTTCCAGCTCACCGCCGCTTCCTCGGCCGACAGCTCCTCGACCTCGAGCAGCGCCGGCGCGAATTGGTGTGCGCGCGCGGGCGCCGCTCCCGCAGCAACCAACAGCGCCGGCACCACCCACAACCACCACCGCCGCCGCTTCACGAAACCCTCCCCGGCACGACGATCTCGAACTCCGCCCGCAGCTCGCGGAGTCGCAGCCGCAGCCACTCGTCGGCGAGCTTCTGCAGCACTGCCGCTTCGACCTGCCGGCGCACCGTCGCGAGCGGCAGCACGCGCGCCGGCTCGTACTCGTGCACCCAAACCAGGTGATAGCCGTAGTCCGACGGAATCGGCTCCGACCAGCTTCCCGGCCGCAGCGCCATTACCGCGGTGGCGAACTCGCCGCCGAGCTGCGAGCGCAGGCCCTGCTCGGTCTCCAGCGCGAGGTGCACGGGTGCCGGCGTCTCGTCGGCGAGGCGCAGCGCCGCCTCGGGGTCGATCCTCTCGGCGCGGATGCGCGCCAACACCTGCCGCGCGTACGCCTCCGCGTCCGGATGCAGGAAGCCGTTGATCGCCAGCTGCGAGATGCGGATGCGTGCCGGCAGCGTGAACTCGTCGGCGTGCGCGGCGTAGAACTCCTCGACCGCGTGCGGCGCCGGCTTCTGCATCAGGACGACGCTCTTGATCAGCCGCTTGGCGCTGTCGACGAGGATCCGCCGCACCACCAGGTCGCCCTCGCCGATGCCGAGCTCCATCGCCTCCCGCGCCTTGCCCGCCTGCGTCGATTCGTGCGGGTTGGCCTCGACGAAGTCGGCGATCTGCGCCAGCCGCGCCTGCGCCGCCGAGTTCTCCTGCATGCCGAGGGCGAGCGCGTACTGGTAGAGCACCTCGTCGTCCACCTGCATGTCGACCATCTGGTCCCACTCGCGCCGCGTGGGGTTGCGGCCGACGTCGGCGCGGAAGTCCCCGAGCATCGCCTCGAGGCGGTGGGCGGGGATCTCCACCCGCTTCTTGTGCGGTCTGGACGTCCAGAACGTGCCGCTCGCCAGGTGGGTGACGCCAAACAGCAGGGCCCCGAGCGCCGCCATCTGCAGCGCCGGGGCTTTCGACAAGTGTAGCGCCGGCGCCTTCAGCCAACTGCGTACGTTCACTTCCTGGCGACCGCCGTCCGCGCCGCCGGCTCGTACCAGATCGGCGAGGTCCAGGCGCGCTCCTGGATCACCGGCTGCACGAAGGTGCTCGTCGTCTGGTTCGAGCAGCACATGGCGCCCTGGTCGGCCTTGAGCTTGTCCGTCTTGCTGCCGTTGCGCAGCGCCGCGAGGTCGGTGTTGCATTGGCTGGTGTTCAACGGATCGACGCCGATCCATTTGCGGCACCAGAGCGTGCTGTAGCGGCACACCGGCTCCTCGAGCACGCGCACGTAGTAGAACGCGTGCTGCTTGGGGTCGAACAGCGGATCGCGCCACACCGAGCAGAGCGACTTCTGGCCGAGGTCCGGCTTCGGCTTGCAGGTCGTCGCGTCGAGGTCGGCCTGCGGGTTGAGCGGGCTGCCCGGGTCGCCGGCCACCGTGTAGACGCGTTCGTGCTCGTTGTTCTGCGCGTCGACCCAGCCCTTGACGATCTGGATCTGCTGCAGCTTGGTCTTGATCTGGTCGTCCCAGGTCGCCCAGGTGATGAAGGTGGGGGAGCCCTCCTTGCCGACGCGACGCGGTAGGTCGCCGCCCATCGGCACGCCGCCCTGGTAGCCGATGTCGACGAAGTCCTTGCCGCAGGCGTCGAGCGGGTAGTTCCAGCCGCCGAACAGACGCACCTTGATGTGCGGGCCGCTGGTGCCGTAGGTCTCCTTGCGCTTCCACGCCTCGAAGATCGAGTCGCGCGTGTTCTCCTCCGCCCACACCACCGACGGCCCGCCGGTGCCGTTCTGGATCGTCGACGACTCCGCCATCGGATAGGCGTCGTCGATGCCGAGGTGGCCCGGCCACTGCTCGTTCTCGGGGTGCCAGCCCATGACGCCGGTGTGCGAGTCGGAAGCGGCGACGACGCCCATCTTGAACGGGTTGACGCCGTCGAAGTCACCGCGGGCGGCGTACTGGATGCCGTCTTTCCAGATGTTGCGCACGTAGGAGCGGTCGCCCCAGCTGTCCGGCGGCTCGGGTCCGGATGAGCTGCTCGAGCCGACGCCAGAGGCCGAGCTCAGCGACTTGCTGTCGAGGATCTCGAAGGCACAGTACTCGTCGATGGTGTTGGTGCCGGCGAGGAAGCGCGGGTCGTAGCGGCATTCGCTGCCGCCCTTGTCCTGGTAGATCTCGACCAGCGGCTCCATCTGCAGGTGCCGCTTGGCGTCGGCGGTGTTGAAGGGGTTGAGGAACATCGGCGGCACGATGTCGCCGCCGCCGCCGAGGTTGGAGTTGTGCGGGATGGTGATGAAGTCGCAGCGCTTCGCCTTGCCGGGCGTCACGTTCCTGCCGTTCGTGCAGTCCTCCTCGAGCTTGTTCCAGAAGGGCTGCGGCAGCGGATAGGTGACGCGCGTGCCCTCCGGCACCGGCCACACCCGCTTCGCGTCGTCCTTGCCGATGACGATCGAGGCGACGCTGTCGATCGGCTCCTTGGTGGGATCGGTGTTGACCCGCACCGCCATGTCGAGCGCGTTGACCGGCTTGGTGACCACGCGGTCGTTGCGGAAGATGACGTTGCGGTGCCAGTTGTTGAGCAGCGGCGTCGAGGTGTTCTCGTAGGCCACGAAGCTGGTGAACTTGCACTGCTCGCTGCGGTCGTAGGCCTCCTCGGCAGCCTTCTGGATCTCGCCCCACACCTCCATCTCGGCCTTGGCGCACAGCTCGGGGTTGTTGTTGCACACCGGCAGGTTGGTGTTCTTGCTGACCGGGCCGAGACCGGGCACGGTGAGCTGCGTGAAGGCGTTCGAGGCGAGGCTCTTGCCGAAGGCCGGGTTGATGGCGTGCAGCGGCTGGTAGAAGAAGCCGTTGATCATCCGGCACTCCATCGACAGGCTCTCGGGGATGTCCTTGCCCGACGCGTCCTTCATGAACCCCTTGCAGAAGCCCATGACGCCGAAGTGCTCGGAGTGGTCGGTGACGGCGCCCCAGTCGAGCGGCTCGTCGATGCAGGGGGTGCGGCTGGGGCCGTTGAGCGCGGTTGGCGACGGCGGGTCGCTGCACCGCTTGCGCGGCTGCGGCTGCAGCCCCGACGGCTCCGGGATGTTGATCGGCGCCAGGCCCTGCGCGAAGCGGTAGGCGCCGCGCGGGTCGTTGCCGTTGGCGTAGTCGACGAAGCGGATGCTGGCGTCGAAGGAGAGGCCGGTGTGCAGGTGGGTGGTGCCGAAGAGCGCCTGCCGCTTCGGGTTGTAGTTGCTGCAGCGCGGCCGGTCCTCGGTGATCTCGAAGGGCGGCTTGGAGCGGTTGTCGGCGGGCTTGCCGCCGCTCGTGGCCGGCTTGGCCGCCTGGGCGAGGCCGGGGCTCGGGAAACCAAATCCGATGAGGAAGCAGGCGGCGAGAAGTGGGGCGACGGTCGAGGCGAGACGGACGACGAGGCGCACCCGTGACGTCATGGAATCACCCTCCGGAACCCGCGGCGTGGGCAGTCAAGGAATTGCAGGCGCCAAGCTATCAAGGGCCCCGCGCCGAAGTCGATACCCTGGGCATCCGGAGTACCTGCGGGCCCTGCGCACACGTCTTGCATCGGCGGATCCGGTCATGCTCAGGCAGACCGTAGACGACGTCGCGAAGCAGATGGGCGCCACGCAGATCGCGGTGGCGTTCTACGACTGGGAGACCTCCACCTCCTGGAGCCTGCGCGCCGAGCGCTGGTTCCACGCCGCGAGCACCATCAAGCTGGGCATCCTCCTCGCCCTCGTCGACGCCGTCTCGTCGGGGCGCTTCGAGTGGGAGTCGTGGCTCCACGTCCGCAACCGCTTCGCCAGCCGGGTCGACGCCGAGCCCTACCGCATCGCCCGCGAGCGCGACGCCGACGCGGTGGTGCACGCCGAGGTGGGCAAGCTGATGCGCGTGCGCGACCTCGCGGACCGCATGATCGTGGCGAGCAGCAACCTCGCCACCAACCTGCTGCTCGACCTGCTCGGCGTGCGCGAGACGCGCGAGGCGCTCGAGCGGCTCGGCCTGCAGGGCATCGACGTCGTGCGGGGCGTCGAGGACCACCGCGCGTACGACGCGGGCATCAACAACCGGGTCACCGCCGACGGTCTGCTGGCGCTCCTGCGGCTGGTGCACGACGCGCGCGGCATCGGCGCCGACGGCGCGAGGCACATGCTCGAGGTGCTCTCGCGCCAGGAGCTGCAGAGCGCGACGCGGCTCGGCCTGCCGGAGAGCGTGCGCGGGCGCGCGCGCGTCGCCAACAAGACGGGCGAGATCTCGACCGCGGCGCACGACGCCGGCCTCGTCTTCCTGCCCGACCGGCGGCCGTTCGCGCTCGTTGTGTTGAGCGAGTGGCCGGCGGGCAACGGGGGCCGCCAGGCGGCGCTCGGCGAGGTGGTGAGCGCGGTCTATCGCCATTTCGTCGAGCCGTCGGCGACCGCGCGCCTGGTGGAGGCGCCGGCGTGAGGGAGCTGCGCTTTCCGCTGCGCATCGTCGACGGCCGCCGGCTCGCCGAGCCCTACCGGCAGGCGCTCAAGCCGGGCGCGCTGCTCGTCGACGAGGAGGGGCGCGGCCGGCGGCTGCCGCGCTTCTTCTACGAGGTCGACTCCTGGCTGACGGCCAAGGAGCTCGAGCTGGCGCCCAACTTCGAGCTTCACGAGTTCATCCAGACCGACGTGCGCGAGGCCGAGGTGCTGCGCGGCTTTCCGCGCTACGTGCCCTGTGCGCTGGTGCTGCTCGCGGGCGCGCTGTCGATCTTCCGCGACAAGGTGGGCGCGATGGTGCACGTGGCCGCCAACGGCGGCTACCGCTCGCCCCAGCACGAACGCTCGCACGCGGCGTCGACGCACTGTTGGGGCACGGCGGCGAACGTCTACCAGATCGGCGACGAGCTGCTCGACAGCCCGGAGAAGATCGAGAAGTTCCGCGAGATCGCGCTGCTGTCGCTGCCCTACGTCAACGTGCATGCCTACGGCCACGGTCCGGGCTTCACCGACGACCACCTCCACCTCGACGTGGGTTACGTCACCGTGGTGCCGCGCGAGGCGGCGGGCGAGGAGGAGTGGGGCGCGCGGGAGGACGCGATATGAGCCCGGCACGGCGCGCGCGCGCACGCGACGGCAAGAAGCGCGGAGAAATCACGGCGCCGGTGCCGCTGCAGCTCGCGGCGGTGGGTCTCGAGGCGGAGTTCGAGCTCTGGCTCGACGGCCAGCGCGAGAGGCCCGAGGACGTCTTCAGCAGCCCGCGCGACATCATCCGTGGCGAGCTGATGCACCGGCGGGGCACGTCGTACCACCTGCCCACCGGCGGCGCCGTCTACTTCGACACCGGCGTCATCGAGGTGGCGACGCCGGTCATCGAGCTCGAGCGCGGCTGCGCCGCGCGCGCCGGGCGCTCGCTGTGGGAGGGGATCCTCTTCCTGCGCCGCGAGCTCGACGCCTGGCAGGCGAAGGCGAAACGAGACGCGCGGCTGGTGGGCTTCTCGACGCACTACAACGTCTCGTTCCACGCGCCCGCGGTCGAGGCGGGCGAGGCGACGGTCTCGGCCGAGCGGCGCACCGTGCAGCAGTTGGCGTTGCTGCTCACCTACCTGCTGCCGGCGCCGGTGATGCTGCTGGCGACCAACCGCGAGTCCACCGGCGTCGGCGTGCGGCCGCGTGGCGAACGCATCGAGGTGACCGCCGACTTCACGCCCAGCTCGTCGCTGATGATCGCCGCCGCGACCGTCGTCGTCGGCATCGCACGCGAGGTGATGCGCTGGCCCAGCTACGAGCTCGAAGAGCTCGAGGCGCGCGGCTTCCCCGTCGTGCGCGGCTTCAAGCCGCGCCGCCACACCTCGCGCAAGGGCTGGCTGGCGCGCTTCGACTGCTACCCGAAAAACCCGTTCACCTGCGGCCCCGACGAAGAGGTCTGGGAGGTGGAGGAGAGTTTCTGGCGCCGCCGCGGCGAGGCACCGCGCCCGCTGTCGCTGCGCCGCATCGCCGAGGAGGTCGTGCTCCGCTTCCGCCTCGGCATCCGGCGCGTCTCCGATCCCTTCACCCTACGGCTGATCGACTCGATCCTCTCGGGTCACGCGCCGGCGCTGCTCGACCTGCCGCTGCGGCCGCCGGCCTACGAAGACGCCGGCCGCCCCGGCGCCTGGGACAACCTCTTCACCGAACGCCAGCTCGCGCGGTCGCGCTACGAGCGCGTGCTCATCCGCGCCATCTCCGGCCGCAAGCTGTGGGTCGACGGCTCGGCGTACACCCCCGTCGCCATGCGTGGCTGGTCGCAAGTCGTCTTCCGCCGCGAGCCCGACGGCGGCAGGCAGGTGATGTCGATCGACCAGCTCCTGGCGCACCTCGAGGACTGGGAGAGGACGAGCGAGCGGCAGGCGCGCAGCCGGCAGCGGATGTGAGCGCGGCGGTCGCCGAACGCGAGGCTGTAAGCTTTCGGCATGGAGCCAGTCGCCAACGATCCGTCGGCGCCGTCGCGAGTCACCATCGGGCCGCTCCCGGGGTCGCGCAAGGTGTACGTCACCGGGGCGCTGCACCCCGATCTGCGGGTGCCGATGCGCGAGATCGGCCTGTCGCCGACACTTGCAGGCCGTGGCGCCGAGCAGCGTGTTGTCGAAGAGAACGCGCCGTTGCTCGTCTACGACACTTCCGGTCCCTACACCGACGAGGCGGCGGCGATCGACGTCCGGCAGGGTCTACCGCCGTTGCGGGCGTCGTGGATCGCCGAGCGCGGCGACACGGAGGAGATCGTCGGCCGCACCTATCGTCCCGACGACGACGGCCGCCGCACGATCGGGCCGCCGCGCGCCGCGACGCCGTGGTCGGCGCGCCGCCCGCGCCGTGCGATCGCCAGCCAAGCGGTGACGCAGATGGCGTACGCGCGGCGCGGCGTCGTGACGCCGGAGATGGAGTTCGTCGCCATTCGCGAGAACCAGCGCCGGGCCGGTGTTCGCGAACGCCTGCGCGCCGTCTCGGCCGCCGAGGCGGAGCGCGAAGCGCGCCTCGCCGGCAACTCCTTCGGCGCCGCGCTGCCGCCCGAAGTGACGCCCGAGTTCGTGCGCGACGAGGTGGCCCGCGGCCGCGCCATCATCCCCGCCAACGTCAACCACCCCGAGAGCGAGCCGATGGCGATCGGCCGCAACTTCCTGGTGAAGATCAACGCCAACCTCGGCAACTCCGCCGTCACCTCCTCGATCGAGGAGGAGGTGGAGAAGATGGTGTGGGCCATCCGCTGGGGCGCCGACACGGTGATGGACCTCTCGACCGGGCGCGACATCCACACCACGCGCGAGTGGATCCTGCGCAACAGCCCGGTGCCGATCGGCACGGTGCCGATCTACCAGGCGCTCGAGAAGGTAGGCGGCGTGGCCGAGGACCTCACCTGGGAGGTCTACCGCGACACGCTCATCGAGCAGGCCGAGCAGGGCGTCGACTACTTCACGGTGCACGCGGGGGTGCGGCTGCGCTACATCCCGCTCACCGCAAACCGCGTCACCGGCATCGTCTCGCGCGGGGGCTCGATCCTGGCGAAGTGGTGCATGGCGCACCACCAGGAGAGCTTCCTCTACACGCGCTTCGCCGAGATCTGCGAGATCCTGCGCGCCTACGACGTCTCGTTCTCGCTCGGCGACGGCCTGCGGCCGGGCTCGATCGCCGACGCCAACGACGCGGCGCAGTTCGCGGAGCTCGACACGCTCGGCGAGCTGACGAAGATCGCCTGGCAGCACGACGTGCAGGTGATGATCGAAGGCCCCGGCCACATCCCCATGCACATGATCCGCGAGAACATGGAGCGCGAGCTGGCGATCTGCGGCGAGGCGCCCTTCTACACTTTGGGGCCGCTCACCACCGACATCGCGCCCGCTTACGACCACATCACCTCCGCCATCGGCGCGGCGATGATCGGCTGGTTCGGCACCGCGATGCTCTGCTACGTGACGCCGAAGGAGCACCTCGGCCTGCCGGACCGCGACGACGTCAAACAGGGCTTCATCGCCTACAAGATCGCCGCCCACGCCGCCGATCTCCCCAAGGGCCACCCGGCGGCGCGCCGCCGCGACGACGCGCTGTCGAAGGCGCGCTTCGAGTTTCGCTGGGACGACC
>DASYQD010000182.1:0-14019 GCA_036005845.1 Thermoanaerobaculia bacterium
CAAGGAGCACTGGCTCGACGTCATCCCGCCGCTCGCCGCTGCCGGCTTCCAGGTCGTGGCGCCCGACCTCCCTGGCTTCGGCGCCAACTTCCCCGATCCCGACGGCCAGTTCGACGCCACCTCGCTGGCCAAGCAGATGCGCAGCTTCGCCAAGAACGCCGGCCTGGTGTCCTTCCACCTCGTCGGCCACTCGATCGGCGCCATCATCGCCGCGAGCTACGCCTACGCCTCGCCCACCGAGGTCGCGAGCCTCGTGCTCATCGAGCCGCTCGGCGTCAGCGGCCCGGGCGAGAGCGACTTCGACCGCCAGCTCAAGAACCACCGCAACCCGTTCCTCATCGGCAAGGCCGAGCAATACGACCAGCTGCTTGCCTACGCCACCGTCACCCCGCCGCAGATGCAGGCGGCCCGCAAGCGGCGGCGGGCGGAGGGGCTGGCGAACAACCGGCCGTTCTACCAGCTCGTCTGGTCGAAGCTGCTCGAGGGCGAGCGCGCCCACATCCTCGACCTCGTCCTGCCCGAGCTCAAGAAGAAGACGCTCGTCGTGCTCGGCGCCAAGAGCCGCGTCGTCAACTCGGCCACCGGCAAGATGCTCGAGATCCGCATGCCCGACGCGCGCGTCGGCATCATCGCCGATGCCGGCCACTGGGTGATGCTCGAGAAGTCGAAGGAGGTGGCCGACATGCTGATCTCCTTCTACCGCGGCGGCGGTCCCGCGAAGTCGGCGCGCAAGGCAGCGCCGGCGGCGGCCGAGTAGCGGAACGTTCGCCGGCGCCGAACGCCGGTGCTCCGGCGACCGCCGGCTACACTGATGTTGGCCGCAGCCGCGGCCGCCCACCTCGAGGAGATCCCCGCATGACCGTCGATCGCCGTCGCGTCTCCCGCTGCCGCCTCGTCCGCTCGGCCGCCGCGCTCCTCTGCCTGCTCGCGGCGCTCGCGCCCGCCGCCCACGCCGCCACGCGCGGACCGTCGACCAAGGAGGAGCGCGACAAGGCAGTGCAGCTCACCACCATGCTCGAGAGCACACCGTGGAGCGAGGAGGCGCCCGCCGCGCGGCAGTGGCTGATGAGTTTCCTCTCGGAGGCGCCGGACCTCACCGTCAAGCGCTGCCTCAGCCTCTTCGGCGCCCCCAGCGAGCGCACCGGCATCCCCGCCGAGGTCCTCGACCAGCAGCTCTTCTCCGGCGCCGCGCACAACTTCCAGCACGCCGACGAGAGCCCCGGCAGCACCGGCACCTTCGTCGCCGGCCTGCGCGGCGCGCTCGCCGCCTACTCGGCGTGGCGCGCGCACGGCGGTCTCGACGCGGTGCCGCGGCTCGACGCGCTGGTGAAGATCGACAAGGACGGCCAGCTCGAGGCCTACGTGCGCGAGCGCGGGCGCAACTGCCGCTGACGCAGAGAGCCCCGCGCAGCAGCAGTGCCGCGCGGGGCTCGATGGACGCCTGGACGAGCTCCAGACGTCGCCGATCAGCCGTGGTTCCCTAGCTTCGCCGCAGGGCCACCACGCCCGCTCCGGCGAGCAGCAGCCCGAGCAGCATCAGCGCCCACTCCGACAGCGTCGGGATGCCCGGGATCTCGCCGCTGCCGGCGATGAAGATCGTCGCGTCGCCGACCGGGGCGGTGGCCGGATCATCGGTCAGCAGGACGCTCTCGTTGGTGCCGTTGACGTCGGCATCGTAGTTCGCCGTGCCCTGGTTGGAGATCGGCGTGCCGGCGAGGCCGGAGGCGATCGTCGCCGGGATGGTGATCGTCACCGAGCCGCTCGGTGCGATAGTGCCGTTCCAGGTCACCGGGTTGACGCCGGGGCCGGAGACGGTGCCGGTGCTGGCGGTCGGCGTCCCCACGGTGAGCCCCGCCGGCAGCGTGTCGGTGAACTCGTTGCCGGGGTTGTCGAGCTGCGTCCCGGTGCCGGTGTTGGTGAGGGTGATGGTGTAGGTCACCGTGCCGGGCGAGTTCTGGTTGCCGCCGGTGATCGCCTTGGTGGCGGTGAGATTGACGGTGAGCGCCGGAGCGTTGCACACCGCCGGCGTGATGTTCAACGAGAAGGCCCGGATGTTGCCGATGTCGCCGATGAAGAAGTCGGTGGCGTGCAGCTCCCAGATGCCGGTGATCGCCTCGCCGGCGAAGGCGGCGAGCGGGCTGGCCGGCTGCCAGGTTCCGGTGAAGGGCGCCGTGGTCGCCGTCTGGATGTTGGTCCCCGCGGTGTCGTCGAGCACGATCTGGCAGAAGTTGTTGCCGCCGCCGTCGATGCGGTTGATGATCGTCAACAGCGTCCCGCTCGGGGACTTGAGGTCGATCTGCAGGTCGTTGGCGAAGGTGTGGTCGATGCCGACCGTGGTCGAGGCGGCGGTGGTGTTGCAGACCGTGCCGTCGATGCTGGCCTCGAGGCTCACCAGGTTGCCGGGAGAGACGATCGGCAGCAGGGCCACCGCGGTGGGCCCGGCGACGTTGCCACCCGCGCTGTCGAGAATGGGCACCGGCGGTCCGGCGTAGCTGAAGGCGATCGGCGCGCCCGGCGAGCCGGTGGAGAGCGAGAAGTTGAACACCTGCGGGCTGGGGCCGCCGGTGTAGGTGACGGTGAGCGTAAAGTCGATGCTGACGCCGCACGCCGCCGCCGGACCAACCGAGAAGCGATAGAGCGTGTTGTTGTTCGCCGAAACGGTGGGCGCGAGGTCGGGATAGGTCGAGTTGGCCTGCGTGACCGTGACGCCGAGCGTCGAGGTGCTCAGCACGGCGCTGATCGCCGTGGCGTTGATGCCGCCGACGTTGGTGAGCGGCACCGCGAGGTCCCAGGTCTCGTTGGGCTCGATGAAGGCGTCGCCGTCGCCGGTGAACTGAGTCGGCACCGGCGTGCCGTCGTCGAGGAAGGCCTGGGGAGAGGCGCCGCAGGCGGCGAGGAACGGCGAGGCCATGACGATGCCGGCGCCAGTGTCCTTGTCGACGCCCGCGGCCTCGATGTCGATGGCGCTGCTGGTCAGCGCGGTGCGCAGCGCCGCCGGGGTGATCGCCGGCACCGCCTGCTTGCACAGCGCCGCCAGCGCGGCGGCGTGCGGCGCGGCGGCCGAGGTGCCGTAGAAGGGGTTGAAGCCGGGCGCCGCGCAGGAGACGCCGTCGGCGGCGGTGATGTCGGGCTTCTGGCGCACGACGCCGCCGGTGCTGGTGCGGTTGCCCGGCGTGATCTCGACGCCGGTCGGGCTGAGGATGATGCGACGCAGACCGTCGGAGGTGAAGCTCTCGCTCTCGTTGGCGGAAGTGAAGAGGCCCGGGTACGGGCCGTCCGGCGTGACGCCGTCGAACGACGCCGCCGCCGGCGTGGCTGCCGTGCTGAACGCCGCGGCAGCGGCGCTGTGGCCGCGGGTGGCGCCGCCGGTGACCAGGGCGTCGTCGAGCTCGCCGCGGAAGACGATGAGGTTCATCATCGGCTGGCTGCTCGTCGAGCCGGCGGCGAACTTGTCGATCAGCAGGCGCTCGCCGCCGAAGGTGCCGCCGCCGATGAACTCGATCGGGAAGTCGTTGCCGCCGCTGCCGTCCTGAATGTCGGTGCTGGCGTCGAAGATCGTCGTCAGCCCGCCGTCCATGTCGTAGAGGTCGAAGTCGGTGGAGGCGATGCCGTTGACGAGGTCGTAGTGTTCGGCCCAGATGAGCAGCGGCGGGTTGCCGCCGCCGAACTCGACGAGGATCGAGTTGCCGCCGTCGCCGAAGTTGTGCAGGTTGGCGCCGGCGAGCGGGGCCGGGTCGGGCGCGCCGGTGGCGAGGAAGTCGCCCTCCCACGTGCCGGCGGTGAGGTCGGTGGTGTTGCCCTCGTTGCCCGCCGAAGAGAAGTAGATGACGCCGTTGCCGGTCACCGTGTTGACGGCCTGCGCCACCGGACTGTCCTGGAAGGGCGACTCGTCGAGGTAGATGACGTCGTCGACGATGATGGTGCAGCCATCGGTGGCGAGATCGAGGATGTTCTGCGCGAACTGCGCCTCGCTGGTGAAGGCGGTGGCGAAGCCCTCGGCGGCGCCGGGCGCCAGGTCGTGGACGATCTCGAGCATCGCCGAGCCCTCGTCGCCGCCGCTGCCCGCCTGGCCCGGCAGCACGTCGACGGGGTTGGCGACGTCGCCGGTGCCCTGCAGCGCGACGATCGAGTCGACGGCATCGGAGAGCACGCAGACCTTCTGGCCGGTGCCGTTGACGCCGTAGAAGCTGCGTGCCGCGGGGCCGCCGTGCGTGGCATCGCCTTCGGAGACGTTGACGGCGTTCTTGTAGGGCGGAATGAACTCGCGGATCTGCTTGACGCTGGCGCTGGCCGCCAGCGACTCGAGGTTCTGCAGCGGCATGCGGCCGGTGATGCGCTGGAAGCGCCTGCTGGTGCTCCTCACCGTACCGCCGAGCGCCTCCATCTGCTGCATGACGCTCTTCGCCTGGTCGAGGCTGGTGGCAATGACGTCGACCGCGACGCGGCCGTCGGCCTCGTTGTGCACGAAACGGAAGTCGGGGAGCTGGGCGGTGCGATCGTCGCTGCGCAGCTTGAGGATCCCGAGGTAGAGCCGCGAGCCGATCTTGCGCTGCACGGCCGAGCGGGTGGTCTTGATGTCGCGCAGCACGTTCATCTGCGCCTCGGCCGAGGCGGCCAGCCGCGGCGGCGCGCCGGCGGCCTTGGCGCGCACCTCTTGCGGCTTGGCGCGCATGGCCGCGGCCGCGGCGACGCCGGCGGTGGCGACGAGCAGCGCGAAGACCGCGATAGCGTAGAGAAGGAGCGAGGTGCGGGACGGGCGTTGCGAAGGCGTTGTTGCCTGGCTCACGGCAGCTCCCTGGTCAACCGACCTTGATTGGTCAGCCGGCCGGCGGGATCCGATTCGCGAGACGCCGTCGATCGCCGCTGGCTGTGCTGTACGGATGAAGAGGATCGAAGCTATGCGAACGTGCGAATCCCGTCAATCCGCGTCCGTCCTACGGAGGGCTCCGTCCCGCGGCCTCGCGCTGCTCGTCCTGGTCCTGGTCCCCCTCCTCGCTCTCGCCTGCGCCGGCTCGCGGCCGCCGGCCGCGCCGCCGGCGGCGCCCACCGTCGACCGCGCCGCGCTCGCCGCCCAGGTGCGCGGCGAGCTGCTCCATTCCTGGCAGGCCTACGAACGGCTCGCCTGGGGCCACGACGAGCTGCGGCCGCTGTCGCGCACGGTGCGCGACTGGTACGGCGAGCCGCTGCTGATGACGCCGGTCGACTCCCTCGACACGCTCCTTCTCGCCGGCCTGCCCGAGGAGGCGGCGAAGGCGCAAGCGCTCATCGCCAAGCGCCTCTCGTTCGACCGCGACGCCTCGGTGCAAGTCTTCGAGGTCACCATCCGCCTGCTCGGCGGGCTGCTCGCCGGCTACCAGATGACCGGCGACCGCCGGCTGCTGGTCCTCGCCGAGGACCTCGGCAGCCGCCTGCTCCCGGCCTTCGACTCCCCCACCGGCATGCCGTACCGCTTCGTCAACCTGCGCACCGGAGCGACCAGCGATCCGCACAGCAATCCGGCGGAGATCGGCACGCTGCTGCTCGAATTCGGCACGCTCGCGAAGCTCACCGGCAAGCCGGTCTTCTACGACCGGCCGAAGCGCGCGGTCGTCGAGCTCTACCGTCGGCGGTCGCCCATCGGCCTCGTCGGCGAGGAGATCGACGTCGAGAGCGGTGAGTGGCGCAGCCCCAACAGCCACGTCGGCGGCGCCATCGATTCCTGGTACGAGTACCTGCTCAAGTGCGAGCGGCTCTTCGGCGACGCAGACTGCGGCCGCATGTGGCGCGAAAGCGAGGGCGCGCTCAATCGCTATCTCGCCGACGAGGCGCCGAGCGGCCTCTGGTACGGCCAGGTCGACATGACGACCGGCGAGCGTACGGCCGCCGAGTTCGGTGCGCTGCACGCGTTTCTGCCCGGGGTCTTGGCCCTCGGCGGAGACATCGATCATGCGCGCCGGCTGCAGCAATCGGCGTTCGCCATGTGGCAGCTCCACGGCATCGAGCCCGAGGTGCTCGACTACCGCGCCATGAAGGTCCTCTACCCGGGATACAAGCTGCGGCCGGAGATCGTCGAGTCGGCGTACGTGCTCTACAGGAAGACGGGCGATCCGCGGTACCTCGAGATGGGCCGCACCTTCCTCGCGGCCCTCGTCGCGCACTGCCGCACGTCCGACGGCTACACCGTCGTCGACGACGTCACCACGATGAAGCAGGGCGACCTGATGCCGAGCTACTTCCTCGC
Organism: Thermoanaerobaculia bacterium; assembly: GCA_036005845.1. Taxonomy (GTDB): domain Bacteria; phylum Acidobacteriota; class Thermoanaerobaculia; order Multivoradales; family JAIOJS01; genus DASYQD01. The sequence continues at coordinate 6,221 of DASYQD010000182.1, forward strand.
CGAGACGCTCAAGTACCTCTACCTGCTCTTCGCGCCCGAGGGCACACTCGACTTCGACGCCGTCGTCTTCAACACCGAGGCCCATCCGCTGCGGCGGACCTGGTGAACGCCCGCCACGGCAATCGCTGCGACTCGACCGATCGCCGCTCGGCTCCGTATCGCACCAAACGAGGAGGACCCATGAACCGCATCGCCATCGCCATGCTTGCCTGCCTGCTGCTCGCTCCTGCCGCCTTCGCTTCTTCGCACACCGAGATGGACGCGGCGGCCGGCGCCAAGGCCGTCGTCGACCAGTTCAACAAGATCTTCGAGAGCGAGGACATGGCGGCGTTCGACCGCATCTTCGCGCACGACGCCGACGCGGTGAGCTTCGGCACCGACGCCGCCGAGCGCTTCGTCGGCTACGACGCTCTCCGCAAGTCGGTCGAGGCGCAGTTCGCCTCCTTCGACGGCAGCAAGCTCACCGTGCGCGACGAGGTGGTGAAGGCGAGCCGCGGCGGCGACGCCGCCTGGTTTTCCGAGGTGGTCGATTGGGATACCAAGGCGGGCGGCCAGCCGGTGAGCCTGAAGGGCTGCCGCTTCACCGGCGTGCTCGAGAAGCGCGACGGCGCGTGGAAGGTCGTGCAGTTCCACGCCTCGATGCCGGTCCAGGGCCAAGCCGCCCAGTATTGACGCGCGACGATCGAGATCGCTTCGTCGCTTCGCTCCTCGCGATGACCTCCCAACTGACGAGGCCGTCGCGAGTCTGAGCGAAATCGACTTCGGTGTCATCGCGAGCGCAGCGAAGCGATCTCGATGCCGAAATGCGCCTACGCTGCTTCTTTGGGCGCCCGCGTCTCTTCTTCTTCGTCCTCGTCGCGACGGCGGCGCAGCCGCGCGGCGAGGGCGGGCAGCACGTGCCCGCGGCGCGCGCGCACCAGCTCGACGACGTCGTCGAGGTACGAGTAGGCGACGGGCGTCACCAACAGCGTCAGCAGCAGGCAGAGGCTCTGGCCGCCGATGACGACGACGGCCACCGAGCGGCGCTCCTCCGCTCCCGGGCCGCTGCCGAGCGCCAGCGGCAGCATGGCGGTGATCAGTGCCAGCGTCGTCATCAGGATCGGGCGTAGGCGGTCGCGGTTGGCCTGCAGGATGGCGCCGGTGCGGTCGAGGTGCGCCTCCGCGCGCAGCCGGTTGGTGTGGTCCACCTGCAGGATGGCGTTCTTCTTCACCACCCCGAAGAGCACCAGGATGCCGAGCGCCGAGTAGAGGTTCAGCGTGTTGCCGGTCGCCCACAGCGAGAGCAGCGCGAAGGGCACCGACAGCGGCAGCGAGAGCAGGATGGTGAGCGGATGCACGAAGCTCTCGTACTGCGAGGCGAGGATCATGTACATGAACATCACCGACAGCGCGAAGGCCCAGAGGAACTCGCCGAAGGTGCGCTCGAGCTCGCGCGCCTTGCCCGACACCGCGGTGGTGTAGGCCGGCGGCAGGTGCAGGTCCGCCGCCGCCTTGCGCAGCACGACGAGGCGGTCGGCGAGCGCGAAGCCGGGCGCGGTGCCGGCGCGCAGGCTCACCTGGCGCTGGCGGTCGAGGCGGTCGATGCGCGAGGCGGTCTGGCCGGGCTCGAGGCTCACCAGGCTGTCGAGACGTACGAGGTTCGCGCCGCCGGCGCTCGCGCCACCACCGGACCGCGCCACGTAGAGCCGCGAGATGGTGCCGGGATCGGTGCGGTCCGCCTCGACGAGGCGCAGCGTCACGTCGTAGTCCTCGTTGACCGCCGGGTCGTGGAAGCGCGACACCTGCTGGTCGCCGGCGACCATGAGGCGCAGCGTCTGCGCCACCTCGTCGCTGGCGACGCCCAGGTCGGCGGCGCGGGCGCGGTCGATGACCACCTTGAGCTCGGGCTTGTCGAGCTTGAGCGTGGTGTCGGCGTCGACCAGGCCCAGCTCGTCGGCGCGCTGGCGCAGGCTGTCGGCGGCCTTGAACAGCGTCAGCAGATCGGGGCCGCGCAGCACGAAGTCGATCTCGGCGCCGCCGCCGCCGAGGTTGAACGAACGCGCGTTGCGGACGTTGGTGCGCAGGTCGGGGAACTTCTTCAGGCGCCGCCGGATCTCCTGCATCACCTCGCGCTGCGCGTAGTTGCCGGTGAAGGCGCGCCACGGCCGCCCGTGCAGCGTCTCGCGCAGCAGCCGTCCGGGCGAGAAGGTGCGCTCCTCGTGCGGCGCGATGCGCACGTAGATGCTGCCCTGGTTGACGCCGCCGAGGAAGCCGCCGCCGGCGGTGGTGAGCGCCAGCCGCACGCCGCGGCTTTCCCGCACCTCCCTCTCGACGGCGCGCATCGCCTCGTCCATGGCGGCGAGGCTGGTGCCCTCCGGCGCCACGACGCCGACGTCGAACTCCGCCTCGTCGAGGTCGGTGGGCATGTACTCCTGCTTCACCAGCTTGTAGAGCGGGATCGAGGTGAGCACCACGAGGGCGGCGCCGATGGCGACGAATCGGCGATGCCCGATCGCCCAGGTCAGCATGCGCGTGTACGAAGCGTCGAGCCGCGCATAGAAGCCGCGCCGCGAGGCGGCCGCCGGCGCATCCTGAGGACCAGGGCCGGGCTCGTGCGCGTGCCCGGCCGCCGCGTCCTCGGCGCGCAGCATGCGGGCGCTCATCATCGGCGTCAGCGTGAACGACACCAGCAGCGACACCAGCACCGCCACCGCGGCGGTTATGCCGAACTGGTAGAGGAAGCGCCCCGAGATGCTCGACATGAACGACACCGGCACGAAGATCACCACCAGCGACAGCGTGGTGGCGAGCACCGCCAGGCCGATCTCCGCCGTCGCCGCGCGTGCCGCCTCGCGAGGCGCCATGCGCTTCTCCTCGACGAAGCGGAAGATGTTCTCGAGCACGACGATGGCATCGTCGATGACGACGCCCACCATCAGCACCAGCGCCAGCATGGTGACGCTGTTGAGCGTGAAGTGGAGAGCGGCCATCATGCCGAAGGTGGAGATCACCGAGCACGGGATCGCCACCGCCGCGATCACCGTCGTGCGCCAGCTGCGCATGAAGAGGAACACCACCAGCGAGGCGAGCAGCGCGCCGAGGACGAGGTGGCTGTTGATCTCGTGCAGCGCGCCGTAGATGTAGCGCGACTGGTCGCGGATCACCTCCAGCTTGACGTCGGGCGGCAGCTGCGCGGCGACGCGGGCGAGGTTCTGCTTGACCGACTCGATCACCTCGACGGTGTTGGCGCCCGACTGGCGGCGCACCTCGACGGTCACCGTCGGCACGCCGTTCAAGCGCGCCAGCGAGCGCTGCTCCTTGGTGCCGTCCTCGGCGTGCCCGATGTCGCGCACGCGGATGGGCGAGCCGCCGACGGTGGCGATCACCAGGTCGTCGAAGCCGCGCGGGTCGGTGATGCGGCCCAGCGTCCGCAGCACCTGCTCGCGTTGCGCGCCGGTGACGTTGCCGCCCGGCGCGTCGGCGTTCTGGCTGTGGATGGCGTCGCGCACCGCGGTGATCGGCAGCTTGTAGGCGGCGAGGCGGTCGGCCTCGACCCAGACGTTGATCGACCGTTCGAGGCCGCCGACGACCTCCACCTCGCCGACGCCGGTGGAGCGCTCGAGCTGCACCTTGACCAGCTTGTCGGCGATCTCGGTGAGCTCGCGCAGCGGGCGGTCGGCGGTGACCGCTATGGTGAGCACCGGGGCCGAGTCGTTGTCGGCCTTGGCGACCACCGGCGGCTGCACGTCGGGCGGCAGGTCGCGCACCACGCCGGCGACCCGGTCGCGCACGTCCTGCGCCGCCACCTCGATGTCGCGGTCGAGGTCGAAGGTGGCGATGACGAACGAGTTGCCCTGCCCGGAAACGGAGCGCAGCTCCTGCACGCCCGCGACGGTGTTGACCGCTTCCTCGACCGGCTGCGAGAGGACGGTCTCGACCTCCTCCGGCGAGGCCCCGGGGAGCGACGTGCGCACCGTCACCGTCGGCAGGTCGATGGCCGGGAAGCGGTCGACGCCGAGCCGGAACCAGCTCGCGGCGCCGACCACCACCAGCGCCAGCACCAGCATCACCGCGAAGACGGGGCGGCGGATGCAGATCTCGGCGAGCTTCTGCATGTCAGCCGCCCGCGCTGCGCACGCTGTTCTGTACGGTCACGGCTTGGCCGCCGGCGAGATTGCCCGGCGTCAAGACCACGAACTCGCCGCCGTTCAGCCCTTCGACGACCTCCACGCGATCGCCGGTCTTGCGGCCGCTGCGCACGCGCACCTCGGCCGTCTTGCCCGCCTCGACGGTGAGCACCTTCTCGATGCCGGCGAAGGCGACGATCGACGATGCCGGCACCAGCACCACCGGCCGGTCGGCGGCGGTGACGATCTCGGCATTGACGAAGGAGCCGGCGCGCAGGGCGCCGTCGGCGTTAGGCACGTCGGCTTCCACCTTGAGCGTGCGGTCGCTCTGGTCGATGGCGGGGCTGACGCGCGCGACGCGGCCGCCGTAGCTGCGCGGATCGCCTTCGACGATGACGCGCACCTGCTGGCCGATGCGCACGCGCCCGGCCGCGCGCTCGGGCACCGCGAGCTGCAGGCGCAGCGGGTTGGTGCGCACGAGCGTCACCACCGGCTCGCCGGCGGCGACGAACTGGCCGGCGGTGGCGTGGCGCTGCGCGACGGCGCCGGAGAACGGCGCCACGATCACCGAGTCGGCGAGCTGCTGGCGCGCCAGGTCGAGCTCCGAACGCCGCTGCGCCAGCACGCCCTGGCGGTTGAGCGCCTCGTCGCGCGCTTCCTGAAAACGTCCCTCCGCCACTTCGTACGCCGCATTGGCGGCGTCGAGGTCGGCCTTCGGCAGCAACTGCTGGTCGAACAGGGCCTGGGCGCGGGCGCGATTGGCCGTGGCCTCGGTCAACAGCGCCTTGGCCTGCTTGACGACCGCCGTCGAGTCGCGGTCGACGGCGTCGCCTTCGCCGGCGCGCAGGCCGAGCCGCGCCTTGGCCTGCTCGAGCGCCGCGTCCGCCTGCCGCACGCGCAGCTCGAAGTCGGTGGGCGCCAGGCGCGCCAGCACCTGCCCCTGGCGCACGACGCTGCCGAGATCCACCGGCAGCGCGACGAGACGGCCGGCCACCTTGGTGCCCAGCACCACCGTGTCCTGCGCGGCGAGCGTACCCGACACCGCCACCACGTCGGGCAGCGCCGAGCGCTCCGCCGGCACCACCTCGACCATGCGTGGCTGATCGCCCGCCTTGCGCTCCTGCGCGCGCGATTCGGTGTCGCTGCCGCAACCAGCGACCAGCGGTGCGAGCACGGCGATCGAAGCGAAGAACGGCAGGCTGCGGCGCGCGAACATGACGGGCAAGTCTAGCCGCGAGCACGAGAAGCGCGACGTCATCGCGGTGACAACGCGTGCGGCGCGTCTCACATTCTGGCCCGACGCGCGGTGCTACGATCGCCGCCCCCCAGAGTTCCGACGATCCCTGATCCAGGAGGGCACCGCATGCGCCCGCTCGCGATTCGTTGCCTCATGCCGTTCGCCGCCGCGCTCGCCGTCGCCTCCGCCGTCCGCGCGCAGACCGCGCCTTCCTGGCGCAGCGAAGGTCCCTACCTCGCCAACGCCAGCGACGTCGCCGTCGACCCGTCGCACGCGGACACGGTCTACGTCGCCACGCACGGCGGCGGCGTCTGGCGCAGCGACGACGGCGGCTCGACGTGGACGCTGCCCGGCGACGAGATGACGAGCCGCCAGGTCAACTGGGTCCTCGTCGATCCCGGCAAGTCGACGACGGTGTGGGCGGGCGTCGAGGACGCCGGCCTCTGGCGCTCGCTCGACAAGGGCGCGACGTGGAAGATGGTGCGCCCCAACGACGACCAAGTGACCGGCGCGCGCATCGCCTTCGCGCCGACGCAGCCCGCGAGCATCTTCGTGCCCTCAACCAACCTCCATCACAAGAGCGCCGACGGCGGCAAGACCTGGAGCGAGTTCCGCGTCGGCAACCAGGACGCCTACGCCATCGCGGTGAGCCCGAAGGACTCCAAGCTCGTCATCGCCGGCGGCCGCGGCTCCGCCCTCAACCTGTCGCGCAGCACGGACGGCGGCAAGACCTGGAAGCAGATCGGCATCGGCATCAAGAACGAGAGCGTGCGCCGCGTCCTCTTCGACCCCAGCAACCCGTCGATCGTCTACGCATACGCCGGCTTCGGCCACCTCTTCAAGAGCACCAACGGCGGCGACGAGTTCGAGGCGCTGCCGATCGAGGTCGAGGGCACCAAGGAGATCACCGACCTCGAGATCGATCCGGCGAACCCGCAGGTGTTGTGGGCGGCGACGGAAGATGGCTTGAAGACGAGCGACGACGGCGGCCGCACGTGGCGCGTGTCGGAACGCGGCACCGGCGAGTACATCGTCACCGCCGTAACGCTCGTGCCCGGCAAGCCGGGAACGATGTTCGCTGTCACCGGCGGCGGCGCCGGCGTCTTCAAGAGCACCGACCGCGGCGAGAGTTGGTCGCCCAGCAACCAAGGCATCGGCGCCGCGTGGATCAAGAAGATCTGGCCGCCGGGCAAACAGCCCGGCACGCTCTACGTGCAGACCAACGTCGGCCTCTTCAAGCGCGAAGGCAGCGGCGGATGGAGCGAGGTGCGGCAACCGTTCGAGGAGGACAAAGAAGCCGACCTCGACGGCATGTTCAACGACCGCAGCGCGCCCGGCACCGCGTATGCGTTTGATGGCTCGAAGTACTGGAAGTCGACGGACGCCGGCAGGACGTGGAAGCAAGCCGAGCAGAAGGAGCCGGGCCTGCGCCAGATGATGCGCGGCGACCTCTCGTCGGCCGAGTTCCACAGCATGGCGCAGGACGCGGGCGACGCGAAGACCTTCTACGCCGGCGCCTGGTCGAGCAGCGAGGCCGGGAAGAGCGTCTACCGAAGCACCGACGCCGGCAAGAACTGGAAGCCGGCGGCCAACGGGTTGCCGGAGGGCGCGGTGTCGATCCTGATGTCGCCGGCGGCGAAGACCGTCTACGCGGTGGTCGGCAAGGAAGGCGTCTGGCGCACGCGCGATGGCGGCGGCAGTTGGACCAACGCGTCGTCGGGCCTGGCCGGAGGCGAGGTGCGTCAGCTCGCGGTGAGCGCGAGCGATCCCACGGTGATGTTCGCCGCCACGGAGCACGGGCTCTTCCAGACCATCAACGGCGGCGACGCGTGGCGGCGCACCAGCACGACTTTAAAAGAGGACGACGTCGAGGCGGTGGTCGCCGCACCGAACGGCGACGTCTACGCCGGCGCCTTCGAAGGCATCTACCGCAGCACCGACGCCGGCGCCACGTGGACGAAGATGAACGGCGCGCTCGCCAACGTCGACGTGCGCGCGCTCGCCATCGAGCCCGGCTCGCCGCCGCGCCTCTACGCGGGCTTCGGCGGTGGCAGCGTCTGGTCGACGCCGCTGCCGTAGCGGGCTGCTGCCGCGCCCAGTCGCCAAGGGAACCCGCCATGAAGGCGTTACCATTGGCCCTACAGGCGACGCATGCCGAGCCGACGTTCGGTCCCCCTGCCTACTCGCGAGCAGCTGGATCGCGTTCGCGAGAGCCTGATCCGGTCTGCCGAGCGGCAGCACCGCATCAACGACATCATGACTCAACTTGCGGGAGCAGTCGGACCTTCGATAGCTGATCTTGGTGCCCGAGGATCCAGCTATCTGGCCGGAGAGACCAGCCTTCTCAGCGGAGATTTTGGTTTCTTCGCCAGCCCGCCCATGCTGTGGTGGAAAGGCATCTTGTGGGCTCACGATCCGGCTTGGATCTACCGGCATCCCCGACAACGAATCGCGAC
>DASYQD010000183.1:0-103815 GCA_036005845.1 Thermoanaerobaculia bacterium
GCCATCGCGCTCGGCCATCCGCTGGGCGCCACGGGCACGCGGCTCACGCTGACGCTGCTCAAGGAGCTGCAGCGGCGCGGCGGCGGCATCGGCGTGGCGTCGGCCTGCATCGGCGGCGGGCAGGGGATCGCACTGATCGTGGAGACGGCATGAGACGCCCGACTGAATGCCGTCGGGTGGTGGCGCCCCCTGCCCCTGGAGGGGCAGGGGGACGGGGGGACCGGGGTGAGATAAGACCCAGGGGCGGGGGTTGGGCGGGGGGCGGCAGCGGGCTTCGCCCGCGGGGGGGCGGCTCATGAGCGAGCTGCCGCCTTCCTATTGGTTCTCGCGTTCGACGACGCGCGAGGAGGCCGACGTCGTCATCGTCGGCGCCGGCATCGTCGGCGCTTCGACGGCCTGGTGGGCGGCGCGCGCGGGACGACGCGTCACGGTGATCGAGGCGCAACGCGTCGCCGCCGGCGCCACGGGACGCAGCACCGGCTTCCTCGTCACCGGCGCGCTGCGGCCGTTCACCACGCTGGCGCGCCGGGTCGGCGAAGAGCGCGCGCTGCGGCTCTGGGAGCTGTCGCACGAAAACCTGTCGCTCCTGCGCCGCGAGGTGCTCAACGCGGCACGCATCGACTGCGGCTGGCGTGCCGAGGGGAGCTGGCGCACGGCGCTCGCCGGCAGCGCCGCCGAAGTCGAGTGGGAGCAGAGCGCCGAGATGCTGGCGCGCCACGGCTTCGCCGTCGAGTGGCGCGAGCGCGACGCGGTGCGGCGCGTCTCCGGCAGCGAGGTGCTCGGCGGCGCGCTGCACGTCGAAGGCGACGGCGGCGTCGACCCGGTGGCGCTCTGCCGCGGCCTCCTCGCGCAATCGGGCGCGCAGGTGCGCAAGGGCATCGCGGTGCGCGGGCTCGAGGCCGAGGGAGAGCGCGCGCGTCTGGTGTGGGCCGGCGGCGAGATCGTCGCCGGCATGGTGGTGCTCGCCGTCAACTCGCACATCGGTCCGCTGGTGCCGGCGCTCGCGGGCAAGCTGCGGCTGATCGGCGCCGAGGCGCTGGCGACGGCGCCCGCCGAGCCGCGCCTCCCCGGCCTCTGGCTCGTGCACCCGCAAGGCTTCGCCATCCGCCAGCTCGCCGACGGCACGACGATCGCCGCCGTCGCCGCCGAGAGCGAGGTCGCCGGCGGCTTCCTCGAAGCGCCCACCGCCACCGGCCAGGCGCAGCTCGAGGCGACTTTGCACGAGCTCTTCCCAGGGGCGCCGCGCGCCCGCGTGCTGCACCGCTGGGCGGGCACCATGGTGCGCACGAGCGACGGCCTGCCGTGGGTGCGCAGCGTGCCCGGCGTGCCGGCAGCCGCGTATGCCTGCGGCTTCAACGGCGGCGGCTTGTCGCTCGGCTTCGCGTTGGGGCGGCGTCTCGCGCGCTGGGTCGGCGACGCGGACGAGCGGCACCTGACGGTGTTTCAGCCCGCCATCTCGGTCGCCGCGCCCACTTGAGCGGGCAAGAGAACGAACCCGGGGCACGATACTTGCGGCCGATCGGCTACCCACGCGAAAGGAGGCCTCGATGAACCGTATCGCTACCTGTCTCTGGTTCGACAAGAACGCCGAGGAGGCTGCCAACTTCTACGCCGCCACCTTTCCCGACAGCCGCGTCGGCAAGGTCATGCGCGCCCCAGACGACTTTCCGAGCGGCAAGAAGGGTGACGTGCTGACCGTCGAGTTCACCGTGCTCGGCCAGCCCTTCGTCGGCCTCAACGGCGGCCCGGAGTTCCACTTCGACGAGGCGGTGTCGTTCATGGCCTACACCGAGAACCAGGAAGAGACCGACCGCTACTGGAACGCCATCGTCGACAACGGCGGCAGCGAGAGCGTCTGTGGCTGGTGCAAGGATCGCTTCGGCCTGTCGTGGCAGATCGTGCCGCGCCGGCTCATGGAGCTGATCGGCGGCTCCGACCGCGAGGCGGCGAAGCGTGCCTTCGACGCCATGATGCAGATGAAGAAGATCGACATCGCCGCCCTCGACGCCGCCGTCGGCACCGCGGCGGTGCGCTGACGGCGCGCTCCCCGGGGCCCTCCGGATCAGGAGAACCGGCCCCGGGGAGGCCCGTGCTCGATCTACCAGCGGTGATAGGCCGGGTGGCCCGGCCCGACGGCGACGAACGTCCCTTCGCAAGTCGCGGTGACCCTTCCGCCCGCCAGGAGCTCCGCCGCCACCTTCACCTTCGGCCCGTTCGCCTCGACGACCCGCGCGCGCAGCTCGACGGGCGCGTCGGTCGGCGTAGGGTGGCGCATGCGGACGTGGAACTCCGCCGTCACCGTACACGGCGGCTTGTCGAGGCCATCGCGGCGCATCAGGTGCCAGGCGGCGGTCCAGTTGCTGTGGCAGTCGAGCAAGGTGCCGACGATGCCGCCGTTGAGCACGTTGTCGAACGCCTCGTGATGCGGCTCCGGCGTCCATGTGCACACCAGCTCGTCGGCGTTGTCGTCAGCCGGGAAGCTGCGCAGCCGCAGGCCTTTGGGGTTCGCGGGCCCGCATCCGAAGCAGTGGTTGTGCGGCGCGTAGCGCTCCTGGATGCAAGGCGCGGCGGCCGCTGCGGAAGCGACCACGTCAACCCGCCGGCGGCGGCACGGGCTCCTTCTTCCACAGCCCCTTCTGCTCGCGCCAGCGGTAGCGCTCGACGCCGTTGCGCTTGTGGATGGAGACGTCGGAGAACGCGAGGTTCGTCGCCTCGGTCCCCTTCATGAAGAAGTCGAGGTCGTACTTCGTGCCGTCCTCGGCGACGAAGTCGGCGCAGGCGAAGTAGGTGTCGGGAGCGACGCGCGCGAGACGCTCGCGGTGCACGTTGTCGAGACGCAGCTTGAGGGGCTGGTTGCTCGTCGGGTCGGTGATCGCGTACCAGCCGTCGTGCGACTCCTTGCCGACGTAGGTGGTGATGGCGTCGGCGAGCTGGTCCTTGGTGAGGGCGGGTCCGGCTGCCTTGGCGTTCTGCGGGTGCTCGGGATGCTCCTGGGCGAGGCCCGCGCTGGGCACGATGGCAGCCACGAGCGCGGCGACCAGCAGCAAACGAGGGTGACGGGCGAGCATCGGCTTCATGCGTTTCTCCTCTGGGCAGTTGCGTTCGCCGTTCGAGATTACCTACCATCGTCGAGCTTCGCCAGCCGGCTGCCTCCCATTGCGAGGCGCCAGGAGAAAACGAGTGAGAACACCCCGCCGCCTGTCCGCGTTCCTCCTGTTCCTCGCCGGCACCGCCGCCCTCGCACCGCTGGCCGCCGTCGACCAGCCGCCGGCGGCGCCGCCGCAGGTTGTCGCTCCGGCGGTGCGCACCTTCGACCTCACCTACCGCGCCGTCGTCCCCGAGCTGCCGGCCGGCGCCGGGAAAGTCGACCTCTGGATCCCGTACCCACACAGCGACGAGAACCAGCAGGTGGAGGTGCTCGGGGTCGACGCGCCCGCCCATTACGACGTCTCGACCGAGCCGCGCTTCGGCAACCAGGTGCTGCATCTGGTCGTCGACCACCCGAAAGACCCGATCGCCGTCGAGCTGCGCGCGCACGTGGTGCGGCACGAGGTGGTGCGCAAGGACCTCTCGCGCGGCGCCGCGCACGGCCGCCCGAATCGCGATCCGGCACTCGCCAAGTGGCTGACGGCCGACCGGCTGGTGCCGCTCGACGAGCGCATCCGTTCGTTGTCGGCCGAAGTCACCGCCGGCGCCACGACCGACGCCGCCAAGGCGCGCAAGATCTACGACTACGTCGTCGACACCATGAGCTACGACAAGTCAGGGACGGGCTGGGGCAACGGCGATATCTACTGGGCGTGCGACAAGAAGCGCGGCAACTGCACCGACTTCCACGCCCTCTTCACCGGGCTGGCGCGCGCCGCGGGCATCCCGGCCAAGTTCGCCATCGGCCTGCCGCTGCCGCCCGCGCACGGCGAAGGGCAGATCCCCGGTTATCACTGCTGGGCGGACTTCTGGCTCGACGGCTACGGCTGGGTGCCGGTGGATGCTTCTGAGGCGCGCAAGCACCCCGAGCGGCGCGACTACTTCTTCGGCGACCACGACACCGACCGCGTCGAGCTCACCGAAGGCCGCGACCTGGTGCTGGCGCCGAAGCAGCAGGGCCCGCCGCTCAACTACTTCGTCTACCCCTACGCCGAGGTGGACGGCAAGCCGTTCGCCGGCGTGCAGCAGACCTTCTCGTACCGCGATCTGCCGGCGGCCACGGCTCCCGCGGCGCGCTGACGAGCGGCGCGCCGCGGAAGCGTGGTGCCGGTCGAGCTGCTACTGCATCACCACGTCGTCGACGCGGAAGCTCGTGGCGCCGCCGAGGCTGGTGTTCGGCGAGCCGCGGAAGCGCAGGCGTACCGTCTGGCAGCGGAACGCCGAGACGTTGAACGGTCCGCGCGGCTGGTACGCGCTCGCGTCGAGGTTCGAGTAGGTGGCGAAGATCTGCAGGATCGCATTCGAGGGCTGGGTGAGCTCCACGAACAGCTTGTCGAGCGCGATGCTCCCGGTGAGCTGCGTCGTCACCGCGAGCTGGAAGCTGAGGTTGGTTGCCGTGCACGGGATGGTGAGGTCCTGCGTCACCGTGCCGCCGACGAACTGCAGGTCGAGGCGCGCGTAGCCGCTGCCGCTCTTGGCGGCGCCGTCGCCGCTGCGGTAGACCGCCTCGTTGGCGAACTGCCAAGGGGCGGGACTGTTCTCGAAGCCGCCGTTGACGAGCCCGGTGCCGCCGCCGGGCGGGGGCGTCGCGGTGGGTGACGGTGTCGGCGTCGGACCGGGTGTCGGAGTCGGTGTCGGAGAGGGTGACGGTGTGGGAGTCGGTGTCGGCGTCGGTCTCGGCGTCGCCGTCGGTGAGGGGGTCGGCGTCGGCAGCGGCTGCGGCGGCGGCAGCATGGTCGTGGTGAGCGGCATGTTCTCGAGCGTGCTGCAGACCTGCCCCGTGCAGTTGCCGCCGGCCGGGCCCTGACAGCAATTGCGCAGCTGGTCGACGCGGGTGCGGAAGGGGCCGGGATCGGGCACCGGCAAGTTCCGCGCGCAAGCCTGCAGCGGCGACTGCAGGATGCGGTTGCAGAGCTGGAAGGGATCGCTGGAGATGGAGATGTCGTACAGCTCCTGCTGGCCGTCGGAATAGAGCACGTACGAATACTGCTGTGTGCGCACGCCGGCAAACGGCGGCACGCCGGAGCGGTTGAACGAGACCTCGAAGAGATCGTCGTCATCGAGCGGTCCGATCGTCGCGGTCGAGACGCTGCGCGGGAAGTGCTCGAGCAGGAAGGCCTGACGGTGCGTCGTGGCTCCGCCGCGCAGCAGTGGCAGCAGCGAGCGGCCGTCGGCGAAGCGGTTGCCGGACTGTGGCGGCGCGGGCGGCGGCTGCGGCGGGCCGCCCGCCGGCTCACTGGCGATGTGCAGGAAGGTCAGCGGCAGGTCGATGTTGGCCACCAGGTCGTTGATCGGCAGTCCCGGCGTGATGCCGGGTCCGCGCACCGCCAGCGGCACGCGGACGTCCTCCTCGTAGCCGGTGCCCTTGCCGGGGCCGAGCCGGTGCTCGGCGTAGTGGAAGCCGTTGTCGGAGGCGAAGAAGATGTAGGTGTTGGCGAGCTGGCCGCTGCGGTCGAGCTTGTCGACGAGGCGCGCGATCAGCCGGTTCACCGCCAGCACCGAGCGCACGCGCATGCAGTACCGGTTGTTGAGCTTGCCGAGCAGATCACCGGTCAGCAGTGGGCGATTGCGCAGGAACGTCGGCTTGTCGTCGATCTCCAGCTCATCGAAAGCGGGGTCGACAGTGTCGCCCCGGGGCACGCCCGAGCAGGCGAAGCTGTCGGGGTTGTCGAGCGGTGACGCCACCGCCGGCGCGTGCGGGGCGTGCGGCGCGAGGTAGGCGAAGAACGGCTTGTTGTTGGCCTTGGCGTCGGCGGCCAGCACCAGGAAGCGGTCGCCGATGCGGTCGGTGTTGTAATCCGCCGCGGTGCTGCCGAAGTCCATGGTCCGCGTGCCGGTCTGGTCCTTGATGGTCGCGCGATAATTGAAGTATGGAAACGAGGCGCCGCCGTTCGCGGTGCCGACGTTGACGAACCAGTGGTCCCAGCCCGGCGGGATGTAGGTCTCGCCGAGCGTCGCGGGGTAGCCATTGAGGTACTTGCCGAAGAGGCCCGTGCGGTAGCCCTGCGCCCGCAGCCAGGTCGCCACCGTCGAATTCTCGAGCCCGCGCGCGTTGAACTTCTCGAAGCCACCGTCGCGGTCGGGGTCCTCGGGGACCGGCCTGTTGCTGAACACCCGGTGGTTGTGCACGTACTGCCCGATCAGGATGGAGGCCCGCGACGGGCAGCAGAGTGATTGGTCGAGGAAGAAATTCGGCAGCCAGCGACCGTGGCTGGCGATCAACCCGCCGACGTTGCTCAGCGGGCCACTGTTGAGCGTGGCCCCGTCGAGCACGGCGCGGTCGAGGTCGTCGACCAGGATGAAGAGGATGTTGGGCTTGGTCGCCGTCGTGGGAGCGGGCAGCACCGTCGCGGTCGGCAGCGGCAACGTCAGGAGCTCGGGCGGCTCCGGCCGCGGTCCCGGACCTGGGCGAACGATGGTCGGCGCCGGCGTGCGTGTGGGTTGCTGCGCCAGGACCCAAGTGGCGGCGAGCATGATGGCGAGGAATGGCGCGGCAGCGGCGAGTCGTCTCATAGTGAATCCCCTTTCTCGAATTGATGACCGTCAGACGCACTACGGCGTCGAGGCTCGATCCGATGAAGGGAACCGCCGCGGCCGCGGGCGCACCTGCGCGATGGCGAACGCGGTGGCGGCCGCCAGCTCAGCGGCCGGCGGGAGCGGCGCCTGCTCCGGCGCCGGCGAGACCTTCGCGCACCTGCAGCTCGCGCTCGGCGGTGCGGCCGGCGGCGTCGACGACGGTGATGCGGTGGCGGCCGGCGACGGGTTCCCACCAGAGACGCTCGTCGGCAGGCGCGCTGCCCAGGTATTCGCCGTCGACGAACCAGGAGAGCGCGGCACCGCCGCCGACCTCGCCCTGCAGCGGCACTTCCTGGCGGCCGACCGGCACGCCGGGCAGCAGCACGAGCACCTGCCCCTGCGGCGGCGAGAGGATGCGCAGCTCGCCGGGCTCGGGCGGCGCCTCGCAGCCGGGCGCGAGCGCCGGCGGCTCGGGCAGCCAGCGCTGGCGCTCGCCGAGCCAGCGGCGCAGGCTCGCCGGCCACGTCACGTAGCTGCGCGTCTCCCAGCGATGGTCGCCGCGGCAGGCGGGCTGAAGCGCCAAAC
Source organism: Thermoanaerobaculia bacterium (assembly GCA_036005845.1). Taxonomy (GTDB): domain Bacteria; phylum Acidobacteriota; class Thermoanaerobaculia; order Multivoradales; family JAIOJS01; genus DASYQD01. The sequence continues at coordinate 7,249 of DASYQD010000183.1, forward strand.
CGCTCGCGAGGTCGACGTCGACGGCCACGTGGTACGGGCAGCGACGCGTCGGCACCGCAGCGCGCACGGCGAGCACACGCTTGCGCGTCGGACAGGCGGCGCCGGGCAAGTAACCGGAGTAGGCGCAGACCTCGAGCCACTCGAGACCGGCGGGCGCAGTCTCGTTTGCCGGCAGCCGGCCCGGCTCCATGCCTTCGAGCAGGTCGAAGAGGATCGGCCCGGCGGCGTCGGCGCCGACGAGGTCGAAGGCACCCTGATTGTCGAAGTTCCCGAGCCACACCGCGGCCGTGTACTGCGCGCCCGAACCCACCGCCCACGCGTCGCGGTGCCCATAGCTGGTGCCGGTCTTCCAGTGCACGTGCGCCGGTGCGCCCGACCACTTGCGGCGCTCGGGGAAGTCGGGGCGGTCGCGGCGCGAGAGCGTGCGCCGCGTCAGCCAGGCGGCGGCGGGGGAGAAGAGGCGCGGCTCGCTGTCGTCGCTCTGGTCGGAGGCGAGCTGGACTCGCGAGATCGAGATCGCTTCGTCGCTGCGCTCCTCGCGATGACTCACGCTCGTCACTGCGAGCGGAGCGAAGCAATCTCGATCCTGCGAGCACGCTTGCGCATTGGGTTGGCGCAGCACGCGCAGCGGCCGCCAGCGACCATCTTCGGCAAGGGCTGCGTACAGGCCAGCCATCTCGAGCGGCGTCACGTCGACGGCGCCGATCGCGGCCGACAGGCCGTAGAAGCCGGGCTCGTTCCGCAGGTGCCGGAAGCCGGCACTGCGCATGGTGCCGAGGAACGACTCCAGTCCGAGCTGGTCGAGCAGATGCACGAACGGCACGTTGAGCGACAGCGACAGGGCGTCGTCGAGCGACACCAGCCCGGCGAAACGCCCGTCGAAGTTCTGCGGCGTGTAGTTGCCGTATGCCACCGGCACGTCGGGCACCAGGTGGTCCGGCAACACCAGGCCGCGGTCGATGCCGAGCGCATAGATCAGCGGCTTCAATGCCGATCCTGGCGAGCGCGCCACGTCGAAACCGGCGATCTGCCCACCGTGCGCGCCGTCCCAGAAGTCGAAGCTCCCCACCAGCGCCCGCACCTCGCCGTTGGTGTGGTCGGCGATCACCACCGCGCCGTTGTGGATGCCGAGCAGATCCATCTCGTGCGCCGACCGCGCCATGGCGCGCTCGGCAAGCAGCTGCGCGCCGCGATCGAGCGTCGTCTCGATCCGCTCGCGATCGGGATAGCGCGCCCGCAACCAAAACGCCGCATGCGGCGCATGCCGCGGCAACGGCCGCAACTGCGTCGGCACGTCGCGCCAAGTGCGCGGATCCGACCCGGCTGCGGGCAGCCCACCAGCCTCGACCAGCCGTGCCGCCACAGCCGCCCGCGCGCTCGCCAACCGCTTCTCGTTGAGCGGCGACGGTGCCCGCGCCCCCGGCTGCTGCGGCACTGCCAACAACACCGCGATCTCCTCCGGCACCAGATCGCGTGCCCCGTGCCCGAAGTAAGCCCAACACGCCGCCTCGACGCCTTCGAGATTGCCGCCATACGGCGCGAACGTCAGGTACGCCGCCAAGATCTCGCGCTTCCCCAACCGCGCCTCCAACTGCACCGCCCGCAACGCCTCGATCACCTTGCTGGCTACCGTCCGCGGCCGCGGCTCCAACACCCGCACCAACTGCATCGTCAACGTCGACCCGCCCGACACCCTCCGCCCACTCCTCACATTGAGCCAAACCGCCCGCACCAAGGCGACGGGGTCGACTCCCGAATGCCGCCAGAACCGCTTGTCCTCGAACCGCACCAACGCCGTCAAGTAGTCAGGATCGATCGCCTCCAAATCCGCCCGCATCCGCACCTTCTCGTCGGGCGAAAGGAACACGTAAGCCGGCGACCCATCGCGATAACTCACGACGGTCGAAGGCGCCACACCCAACCGCGCCGGCAACGGCACCATCCAAATCAACGCCACCGGCAACGCAACAACGACCACAACTACACCCGCCACCAGCCAACGCCCACGCCGATCAACCAGCCGACGCCCACCGCTCGCGAGGAGCCTGCAGAAGTCGACCAGCAAACGGAGGCGCGGTCGGGCGCCGGCGCGAGCGGGCGCGCGGGGGGGAGGGCTCCCAGCCGCGCGGAGCGTCCTCGCGAGCACGGATGGGATACCCACCCGCAGGCGGGGACCCGTGAGGGCCGGCGCCCGTTCGCGCCGGCCGTCACCACCATCCCCAAGCTCGAGCTCGCCGCTGTCGGCCGGCTCAGCGTCGTCGCGACCTACTTCGCCCACGGCCCCTTCACCTCGACCGTCCCACCATGCACCCGCGCCCAATTCCGCGGGTCATACATCGCCTCAGCATCCGCAGTCGGCAACTCGAACCTGCCCGCCGTCACCGCCCGCACCGCATAAATGACCTGCCGGATCTCCCCCTTCTGCAACTCCCCAAACACCTCGATCCGATCATCGCGAAGGTCCATGTGGTCCGCCTGCCACAACCGATCCGCGTCCACCCACTCCGGCGTCGCGTCGCTCCGCCCCAGCCGCGGGTTCTCGATCTCCCATCCGGCCGGGATGCGATCGACGAGAGCGATGTTGCTCATCCGCTCGCCCGACGTGTTGTGCAACGTCAGCTCGACGTAGACCAGGTCGCCGAGCGCGATCTCGCTCAAGTCGTTCGTGCCGCTGCCGGTGAGCTCTTCGCCGCCGGCACCGAGCCACCGCCGCTCGAGCTTCAAGCCCTCACCGCCGTACGGCGCGCCGTCCGTCTCCCGCACGCCCTCGCTCACGAGAATCAGCCACAGCTTCCCTTCGCCCTTGGTTGGCACGTTCACCGTTAGCCGCTCGTACTCGCTCGCCCGCGGCAAGTCCCACGCGCGGTCGCTCTTCTTCACGCCCGGCGGCAACGGCTGCGGCGCCAACCGGCGCCCGTCCGCCGTCAACGTCGGCGGTGCGAAGTCCTGCGCGCTCGCCTCGAGCGTCTTGCCGAGCCCGGTGATCCCCCACGCCAGCTCCTGCGTCGTGTACCAGTGATTCGGGCTGCTGTCCTGCAGCCCCTGCGCGACGAGCGCCGCCAGCTTGTCCGCACCCGGATCGTGTCCGAACAGATCGGTGAACACCGACAGCATGAAGCCGCGCATGCGCAGGTCCGAGTAGAACGTCCAGTAGTTCTCGCGGTAGCCGTCGAGCGGCGAGAGGTCCGGCTGCCGCAGGTCGCGCTCGTAGCGGTGGTCGCCCGCCAGGTAGAGCGCCGCCTTCAACATGTAGAGCTGCTCGCGCTCCTCGTGCCGCGGCTCGTTCGGGAGCTGCTCGATGAGCCGCAGGATGCGGCCCTTGCGCCCCTTGCCGGCGACGGCGAGCACGTAGTGCATGTAGGGCTCCGACGTCCCCGCGTGCCAGTCGTAGTCCTTGCCGCCGCGCTCGTAGTGGTTGCTGATCCGCTGCTCCATCCAGGCCAGCGCGTCGTCGATGCGCCCCTGCGGCACCGGGTAGCGCAGCCGCTGCGCGTCGAGCAGCACGTGCGTCGCGTACGCCGTGCCCCACGGCGTCGGCTCCGAGTCGCCCGGCCAGTAACCGAAGCCGCCCGACGGCGTCTGCATCGAGAGGATGCGCTCGATGCCGGCCTGCGTCATCTTCTCGATGGCGCCTGGCCCGGCCAACGCCGGGTCGAGCGTGCCGATGAGCTGCGAGGCGTAGAGCAGCGGCCGCGTCGTCGACGTCGTCTGCTCGATGCAGCCGTACGGATAGTGGAGCAGCTCGCGCAGGTGGCCGAACGCCTCGCCGTACGGGTTGGCGGTCACCCACAACGTCGTGCGCTCGCTGAACGGCAGCCAGCCGCGCAGGCGCGGCGCGACCTCCGCCTCGCCGGCCTGCAGCTCGATGCGCTGCACCTGCCGCACGCGCGGGCCGGCCGGCAGCACCGGCACGTCCTGCTTCTCCTCCGAACGCAGGTCGCCGGCATCCGAGTGCGGGTTTTTGACCCAGGCACGCGCTACCAGCGTGACGCCGCCGAGGCCGCCGTCGGCCTTGGCGTGGAAGACGAACGAGCCGGTGGCGTTCGGCGCCACGTCGGCGCTCTGCTCGCCGCCGCCGACGGCGACCAGGGGAGGGCAGGCGCCCGGGCCGGGGCATTTGCGTTCGAGGCCAGGAGTGGTCAGCTCCTGCGCAGCCAGCGACACCGTCACCTTGCGCGGCGCGCCGGAGAGGTTGGTCACCGCCACCGGCACGTCGATCGAATCGCCGAGCGAGAGGAAGCGCGGCAGCGTCACCTGCAACACCAGCGGATCGCGCACGATCACCTGCGCATCGGCGTGGCCCATGCGCTTGCTGCCGGCGGTCACCGCCATGACGCGCAACGCGCCGCGGTAGGGCGGCAGATCCATATTGAGGCGCAGCTTGCCATCCGCTGGCACCGGCACGAGGCCCGACCACACCGCCACCGGCTTGACCGGCTGCACCCGGCCGAGCTTGCCCGCCGCGTCGCCGCCCGTGCGGCTCGGGCTCGCGGGAGGTACGGCCAGCGTCCAGCCGATGGTCTCGAAGGTCTGCACGCCGAGCGCGCGCCGGGTGAAGATCTGCTTCGCCGGGTCGGGGCTCTCGAAGCGGGTGAGCGACAGGATGCCCTCGTCGACCGCGGCCACGGTGGCGTACGTCGGTCCGTCGAGCTTGCCGAGATCGAGCGTCACCGGCAGGTTGGCGCTCGAGCGCACCTCCGCCGGCACGCTGAGCTTCACCGGCTGCGTGAAGTCGGTGGGCTCGACCGCCAGCGATTGCACGCCGAACGCTCGATCGGGCAGCAGGCCACCCTCCGCCGAGACGCGGGGGTCCTTCACCGCGAACGCCGTGACGTAGACGTTGGGCACGAACCTGGGCAGCGTGAACGTCCACTTCGCCTCGCCCGGCTGCACGTCGCGCCACTCGGAGGCGACGAGCTCGTCGGTCTCGGCGGTGAGGAGCACGCGGCCGCGGAACGGCGCCTGGAATTTGACCTCGACGGCAGAGCCGACCTTCGCCTTGTCAGGCACACTGACGTCGATCCACGTCGGCCGGTCGGGCCGCGGCGTCCGCGCCGCTTCGCTCTCCTCGGGCTCCCAGTAATACCAGCCGCCGTCGCCCTCGAGCTCGAGGTCGGTGTGCGCGGCGCCGGCGTGGGCGCGCACCAGGAACCCCGAGCCGTCCGCATCGGGCCGCCACTTGGCGGTGAAGCGGCCGCCGTTCACCGCCACCTTGCTGCGGTCCTCGGGCACCGGCCGCAGGTAGCGGCGCCAGCTCTCCTCGCCGAGGTTCTCGTCGTAGTACCAGCCGTACTCCTCCTCGAGCCGCACCAGCTCGAGGTCGACGCTCTTGACGTCGTTGGGCACGATGCGGCCGTTCCAGTCGACGACGATGCCCTGCACGACGAGGTCGCTGCCGGCCTTCACCTTCTGCGTGCTCGACTGCAAGCCGATGTAGTAGCGCGCCGGGTGCACCGGCACGTCGGCCTCGCCGACCGTGGTGCGGCCGCTCCCCGCCTCGAACACGGCGGCGCGGGCGACGATCGTCGCCGGGCCGTGATAGCTGCCGGCGCTCGGCACGGCGGGGCAGGCGAGGGTCGCCTTGCCGGCATCGTCGAGCGCGCCCTCGACGGCGCCCAGCGGCATCGCCTTCTCGGGCGGCTTCTCCGCATCGCGCCAGACGCCGTAGACGAAGTTGGCGTTGAGCTTGGGCGCGAAGGTGGCGGGCGCCAGCTCGCAGCTCAGCTCCACCTTGGCGCCCTCGGGCACGCCGCCGAAGAGGTAGCGCGCTTCGATGCCGACTGGCACTTCCTGGCCGAGCAGATACTGCGACTGCGCCGAACGTGCCTCGACTTTCATGCGCTCGGGCACGAACTCCTCGACGCGGAACGTATGGCTGCCCGCCGCCTTGCCGGCGACCTCCACCTGCGCCTCGTACTTGCCGGTGGGCGCGAAGGCAGCGAAGGTGGGATCGAGCGTCACCACGCCGGCACCGTTGACCGGCAGCGTGTGCTGGCGGATCACCTTGCCGCGCGGGTCGACGAGCTTCACCTGCACCGGCATCCCCGCCGGCGGCGCCACGTGCTCGGCGTCGCGCACGATGGCGACGAGGTGCGCGGTCTCGCCGGGGCGATAGACGCCGCGGTCGCCGTAGACGGCGGCGGCGTACTTCTTCTCGCCGCCGTGGTAGGGCTCGCCCGAGACGCGCGCTTCGTCCACCGACGCCTGCAGATCCGCGAACTTGAGATAGGTGAGGTCGCGGCCGCTGCTGGCGAGCAGCGCGAACGGCAGCCCCTTGTCGACGCCGGCCTCGGGCACCTGCAGCGAGCAGGCGCCGGTCGCGCCGGTGTTGCAGGTGTCGAGCGTGAAGCCGCTCTTGCGCAGCAGGCTGATCTCGACGCCGCGCGCGGGCGCCAGCGTCTTGCTGTCGAACGCCCACACCTCGACGCTCTTGCCTCGGTTGTTCTCATCCGCATGCTCGTCCCCGCCGGGGACGGGCACCATGCCGGTGCGCTTGGCGACGAGCTGCAGGTCGGTGAGCAGCAGCCGCGCGGTGTCCTTCGCGCCGGCACTGGTGAGCGTGATCTCCAGCAGGCCCTTGGTGTCGGCGGGCACCCACGAGGCGACGTCGACGTAGGTGGTCGACGGCTTGTCGGGGTCGCCGTGCACGGCGATCTTCCTCTGCGCGATGAGGTCGCTGGTGCGCTCGTCGGCCGCCTCGCTGTCGTCGTTGCTCATCCAGAAGACGAGGTTCTTCGGCGGCACCTGCCGCACCTCGACCATCACCTCGTCGACGTTCAGGTGGCGCACCGGCAGCGACTGCCAGGCGCTGCGCGGCAGGTAGCGGCCCTTGGAGACGAAAGTCACCTGCGGCGAGCGCGCCGGCACCGAGAAGCTGGTCTCGTAATCACCCTGCAGCGTGCCGCCGTCGGCGGTGCGGGCACCGGCCTCGAGACGGAACGAGTAGGGACCGCGCTTGAAGTCGCCGAAGAGGCGCATGCCGCCGCCCGACGGCGCCGTCGTGAACGTCACCGCCGGCGTGACGTGCAGCTTCTCGGCGAGCTCGTCGTCGGGGAAGACGCAGCGCTGCGAGAGCTCGCCGAAGCCGCGCCCGGTGACGCGGTCGTAGTACCAGCGGTGGCCGTGCATGCGGCCTTCGTTCTCGCCCAGGGCCGCCTGGTCGTCGCAGACGATCTCGACGTAATAGCCGCTGGCGGCCTCGGCCGGGAAGATGGCTTTGATCTCGACGCCTTCGCCCTTGGGCAGCGTCAGCTCGTCGGTCGCGGCGGTGGCGACGCCGGGGCCCCCCTCCTGCTCGGCGCCGGCGGCGAGGGCGAGATGCAGACGGCGGTTGGGCCGCATCGCCTCGCCGTGCACGCTCATGCGCACGGTGTTGGCCGCCTCCTGTTTGGCGCTCCACACTGCGAGCGGCGCGTCGCGGCCGAAGCTGTCCGTGACCGTGAAGGTCGCGCGCTTGCGCACCGACTCGATCTCGACCGGCGCCGAGAAGACGAGGTCGACGGTGGCGTTGCCGTAGCGGTCCTTCTTGTTGCTGCCGCCGCCCTCGGAGCCGACGAGCGACATGCGGCTGAGAGCGAAGGCGGGCGTGGTGAAGCGGTAGGTCCAACCGCCGCCCGGCCCGCGCAGGTCCTTGCCCTCGGCGGTGCGCACCGAGACGAGCGTGGCGATGTAGGTGGTGGCGGGAGCGAACGGCTCGTTGGGCTCGAAGACGAGCGTGGAGGGGCCAGTGCGCTTGAGCTCGCCGTCGACCTTCGGCTGCAGGGTGAGGCGCGTGCCCTCGGCCGTGGTGGCTTTGGCGTCTTCGCCTTCGGACGAGTCGCTGCCTTCGGGTGCGATGGGCCGAGCCAGCTCGATCACCAGTTGGCGCGGCACGACGCCTTCGGGTCCGAGGGTGCCGAAGACCGGCGCCAGCGCCGCGGCCGTCAGCGGCGGCGCCGGCGCGCCGGGCTTGGCGGGCACTTTCTCGCCGCTCTTGCAGGCGCCCAACGCGAGCAGCGCCGCGGTCAGACAGACAAGGGAAATCCCACCCGCCGAGAGCAGGACGTGACGAACGCGCATGTGCCAAACCTCCTGGCGGGCCCGCCGCCGCTGTGATGCGCCCCTTCGCCTTCCGCAGGAATCGGGGAGCGAAGACAGTACAGCACCGCGGCTGGGCGGCGCGGCGGCGGAGGGCTGTCGGAGGGCTGACGGATTGTGGCGGAGTGGTGGCGGCGAATGCAGCGACTTGCGTGCGGGGTGGTCCCGCTCGTGGGACCATGGTTGCGTGCGCGTTCGGCTGAGCGGCCCTCTCGCCTTCGTCGTCGCGGCTGCGCTGTGCAGCGGCTGCGTCGATCACAACCTGGCCCATCCGCGCACGGCGCCGGTGGGAGTGCACGAGTGGAGCGACAGCGCTGTGCGCGGCAAGCTGCTCGTCCGCCTCGAGTGGGCGGCGCCCGCAGGCGAAGGTCGGCTACCGACGGTGATCGTCCACCCCGAAGCCGGCCACGAAGCCGTCGAGATGCGCGGCATCCTGCGCGACCTCGCGGCACACGGCTACCTCGCCGTCGCCGCCGACTATCGCCGCGCGATCGGCGGCCGCTACCGCGAGACGCTGTTCACCTGGCGCGACCAGCAGGACGTGCGCGCCGTCTTCGACCTGGTGGGCGCGAGCCCGCTTGTCGACCCCGCCCGCATCGGCCTCCTCGGCTTCTCACAGGGTGGCGTCTACAGCCTCTCGATCGCGGCGCAGACCGGCAACGCCGCCGCCGTCGTCGCCTACTACCCGGTCACCGACTTCGAGCAGTGGCTCGAAGAATCCGCGAGCGGCCCCGGCCGGCGCTGGGTCTTCCGCCTCATCCGCCGACACTTCTTCCGCCAGTCGGGCGCGAAGACCGACGACGAGTTCCGCGAGCTCCTCGCCCGCGCTTCACCGCTCCGCCAAGCCGAGCACATCCGTTGCCCCGTCCTGCTCATCCACGGCGATCGCGACAAGTCCGCCGGAGTGGAGCAGTCCCGCCGCCTCGCCGCACGCCTGCGCGAGCTCGGCACGCCGGTCGAGCTGCTCGAGGTTCCCGGCGCTGGCCACGTCTTCAACTTCCGCGACGAAGCGCAGGCCGAGCTCGCCTGGGCGGCAACCTTGCGCTGGCTCGATTCGTATACTGCCGATCATGCGAAACGGCTCGATGCGCCTCGGTCTCCCGCGCCTGTCCCTGAGGCTTCTCGCCCTCTCGCTCGTGGCCTCGTCGGCTGCTGTCGCGGCGACGGCGCCATCGACCGCGACGGCGCAGCTGCACGGCATCCATCCCGAAGACATCGACCGCACGGCTGACGCCTGCACCGATTTCTTCGCCTACGCCAACGGTGCGTGGCGTGCGGCGAACCCGATCCCGCCTTCGATGCAGCGCTGGAGCCGGCGCTGGGCGGCCGGCGAGCAGAGCAAGGACCAGCTCCGCACGCTGCTCGAGGACCTTGGGAAGCGAAGCGACTGGCCGAAGGGGAGCGTCGATCAGCAGATCACCGACTTCTACGGCGCCTGCATGGACGAGGGGCGCGTCGACGCGCTCGGCGCGCAGCCGGTCGCGCCGCTGCTGGCGAAGATCCACGCCGTGGCGAACGCCGCAGACCTTGGCGCGGCGCTCGCCGATCTCCACGAGATGGCCATCTACCCGCTCTTCCGCCTCACGCCGAAGCCCGACAACCGGGACCCTAACCGCGTGCTGGCGCGCGTGGCGCCGGCCGGGCTGGGCCTGCCGGACCGCGACTACTACTCGAAGACCGAGCCGCGCTTCGTCGAGGCCCGCGAGAAGTATCGCCAGCACGTGACGCGGATGTTCGAGCTCGTCGGCTCGACGCCGGCAGCGGCCAAAAAAGCGAGCGATGCCGTCTTCGCGCTCGAGACGCGCCTCGCCGCGGCGCGCCTCGACAACGTGGCCCTGCGCGCCCCGGCGGCGACCGACCACAAGCTGACCCTCGCGGCGCTGCAGACGAGCACTCCCTCCCTCGACTGGTCGCGTTACTTCTCGCGCTTCGGCCTGACGGTCGGCGAGCTCAACGTCGACGAGCCCGCTTACATGCAGGCGATGGAGAAGGAGATCGCCTCGACTCCCGTCGAGGTCTGGAAGGCGTACCTCGCGTGGACCGCCATCGACGAGGCGGCGCCCTACCTGGCGGCTCCCATCGCCGGCGAGGACTTCGCCTTCAACCAGGCATACCTGGCGGGCGCCAAGGAGATGAAGCCGCGCTGGAAGCGCTGCGTCGAGATGGACGACACCTTCCTCGGCGAGGCGGTCGGCCGCCGCTACGTCGAGCGCTACTTCCCGCCCGAGTCGAAGGCGCGCGCCCAGGAGATGGTGAAGAACCTCCTCGCCGCGATGGGCGACACCATCCGCGGGCTCGACTGGATGGGCGCCGAGACCAAGAAGAAGGCGCTCGAGAAGCTCGCCACCTTCAACCCCAAGGTCGGCTATCCGGACAAGTGGAAGGACTACACGAGCGTCGCCATCGATCGCGGCTCGCTGTGGTCGAACGTCGTCGCGGCATCGCAGTTTTTCGTGCGCGACCGGCTGGCGCAGATCGGCAAGCCCCTCGACCGCAGCCTCTGGGGGATGACGCCGCCGACGTCGAACGCCTACTACGATCCCCAGCTCAACGAGATCGTCTTCCCGGCGGGCATCCTGCAGCCGCCCGCCTTCGACGCCACCGCCGCCGACGCCGTCAACTACGGCGCCATCGGCGTCGTCATCGGCCACGAGATCAGCCACGGCTTCGACGACGAGGGCGCGCAGTACGACGCGCAGGGGCGGCTCGCGAACTGGTGGACGGCCGAAGACCTGGCGCGCTTCCAGAAGAGCACGCAGTGCGTGGCGGACCAGTTCGAGGGCTACTTCATCGAGCCCGGCATCCACCACCAGGGCAAGCTCGTGCTCGGCGAGTCGGTGGCCGACCTGGCGGGCGCCAAGCTCGCCTGGCTAGCCTTCCAGAAGGCCCAGGAGAAAAACCCGGCGCCGACGATCGATGGCTACACGCCGGCGCAGCAGTTCTTCCTCGCCTGGGGCCAGTGGCGCGGCGACGAGATCCGCCCCGAAACCCAGCGCATGATGGTGCAAGGCGACCCGCACCCAACCGGCAAGTACCGCGTCATCGGGCCGCTCTCGAACCTGCCGCCCTTCGCGGCGGCGTTCGGATGCAAGCCCGATGCGGCGATGGTGCGGCCGCCGGCGGCGCGCTGCGAGGTTTGGTAGGGCGGGCACCTGAGCTGCGGCTGCCTAAACTCAGGTCGCGGAAGCTAACGACCCTCGCGGTGCCGGAGCACCGCGCAACAGGCCCTCGGTCGAGAGATCCTCGTCGACATCCGGCCAGTGAATGCCGTAACCGGCTCCGGCGATCGTCCAATTGCCGCGCTGCTCAGGCGTCGCATGGAGCAGGCGCGGGAACCACGCGAGGGGCGTAGTGATCGAGCGGCCGTCCATCAGCTCCACCGTGAAGGTGTCGTCCGAGAACGACACGGACCGCACCCGCTCGTCAGCTCTCGTCGCGGTGATACCCATGCCATTCCTCCAGCAGCTCGCGCCGATGCTCCGTCACCAATCGCTCCAGCTGCCGCAGCTCGTGCGGCCGAAAACCGAAGTTGCGCGCGAGCCCAACCGGACCGAGCCAGAACTTCGCCGAGGCATCGTCCCGATCCACGTGGACGTGAGCCGACTCGTGCGGCTCGTGGCTGTAGAAATAGAACCGGTACGGCCCATGGCGAAGCACCGTCGGCATGAGTGTAGCCCCGTCGGGGCTCGCGGTCCCGCTACAGGCCGCGTACGCGACAAGCCAGCAGCAGCAGGCCGAAGCCGATGATCCAGCTCCACTCGGCGATGCGCGGGTCGACGTGGATGAGGGCGAAGTGCGCGGCCAGCGCGATGAGATAGAGGATGAGGCAGATGACCCAAACGGCAGTCGTTGGAGCTTTTCCTGCGCTTCTCATAGCCTGCCCTCCTGGAAATCAGTCGTTGCGAAAAGGAACTTGCCGCCTGCCGATCTGCGTGCCGAGCGCCGCTAGTCCCACTCCAGCGTCGCGCCGATCTGGTACTCGGTGACCCGGGTCTCGAAGAAGTTCTTTTCCTTCGCCAGGTCGGTGGCCTGCGACATCCAGGGGAAGGGGTTCTCGCGGCCGTATTTCTTCGGCAGCGCCAAGCGCTCCAGCCTGCGGTCGGCGATGTACTCGACGTAGTGGCCGAACTTCTCGGCGTTGATGCCGAGCAGGCCCTCGGGGCAGGCGTCGTAGGCGTACTTCTTCTCCAGCTCGACGGCGCGCTCGACGAGCGACACCACCTCGTCGCCGAAGGCCCCTGTCCACACCTGCGGGTTCTCGGCGCGGATGGTGTTGATAACGTCGCAGCCGAAGGCGAGGTGGAGGCTCTCGTCGCGCATGATGTACTCGAACTGCTCGCCGATGCCGACCATCTTGTTTTGCCGCTTGAGCGCCAGCATCATGGCGAAGCCGGCGTAGAAGAAGATGCCCTCCATGATCACGTAGTAGCCGACGAGGTCGCGCACGAAGAGGCGGATGTTCTCGATGCCCTCGGTCTTGAACGTGGGGTCGAACACGGTCCGCGTCAGGTCGACGACGAAGGCGTCCTTCTCGGCGATCGACGGGATGGTGTTGTACATGTTGTAGACCTCGTCGGGGTTCAATCCCAGCGAGTCACAGCAGTAGATGAAGGTGTCGGTGTGGATGGCCTCTTCGAAGCCCTGGCGGAGGAGGTACTGGCGCGATTCGGGGTTGGTGATGTGGTTGTACACCGCCAGCACGATGTTGTTGGCGGTGAGCGACTCGGCGGTGGAGAAGAAGCCGAGGTTCCAGAGGATGAGCCGCCGCTCGGTGGGCGCCAGGAAGCCCGGCGCCTTCCACTGCTCGACGTCCTTCTGCATCGACACTTCTTCCGGCGTCCAGTTGTTGGCGACGCCGGACTTGTAGTACTCCCGCGCCCAGTTGTAGCGGATGGGGAGGATCTTGTTGGGGTCGGTCTTCGACGAGTTGATGATGGTCACTGTGTTCTTCCTCGAGTGGCGTGCGAGGAGCGCACGCTACTGGCAGGCCTCGCAGTCCGGATCGTCGATGCGGCAGAGCTTGGGCTGCTCGTCCACGAGATGTACGAGCTGATGCTGCGACCGCACGAGATCGTCGGTTGCCGCCGACGCGTCGCTCGCCATCGGCGGCGACACCACCATCTCGCCCGCATGTCCCGTGGCGGCGTAGACGACGTGCGCCGACGCCTCGACGAGCGACGCGGCCGCCTCGATCAGCGAGGCCGCGGCGGTCGTGTCGGCGCCGGCAGCCGCCGCTACCGCGGTCACCGTCTCGGCCTGCTGCCGCTTCTGAGTGAAGCCGAACTTGCCGGCGTCGAGCGTCGACTTCTCGATCTGCGACGCCGCCAGCGTGCGCAGGTAGTAGGTGGTCTTCAAGCCCATCTTCCAGGCGCTGACGTAGATGTCGTTGAGCAGCTTGCCCGAGCTGCCCTTCATGAAGACGTTGTGCGACTGGCTCTGGTCGATCCACTTGGCGCGCGCGGCGGTGAGGCGCAGCGCCCAGATGGGGTCGACCTCGAAGGCCTCCTTGTACTTGGCCTTGAGCGACGGCGGCACGCTGGGGATCTGCTGCACGCTGCCGTCGTAGTACTTGAGCTGCTCGAGCATCTCCTGGTTCCACAGGCCGAGCCGCTGCAGGTCCTCGACCAGGTACTCGTTGACGACGGTGAACTCGCCCGAGATGTTGGCTTTGACGTAGATGTTCTTGTAGATCGGCTCGATGCAGGGGAAGCAGCCGGAGATGTTGGAGATGGTCGCCGTCGGCGCCACCGCCATGGTGTTGGAGTTGCGCATGCCGTGCTGCTTGACCTTCTCCTTGAGCTCGCGCCAGTCGAGGCGCTGCTTGCGCGACACCTCGATCGGAACCCCGCGCTCCTGCTCGAGCAGCTCGATGGTGTCGAAGGGAAAGAGGCCGCGGTCCCACTTGCTGCCGCGGAAGGTGGCGTAGGCGCCGCGCTCCTTGGCCAGCTCGCAGCTCGCCCCGATGGCGTGGTACGAGACGACCTCCATCATCTCGTCGCAGAACTCGAGCGCCGCCTCCGACTCGATGGCGAGGTCGAGCAGGTAGAGCGCGTCCTGCAGGCCCATGACGCCGAGCCCGATCGGCCGGTGGCGGAGGTTGGAGTTCTTCGCCTCCTCGGTGGGGTAGTAGTTGATGTCGACGACGTTGTCGAGCATGCGGATGGCGGTGCGCACCGTCTTCGCCAGCAGCTCGGCGTCGAGGTGGCCGTCGCGCACGTGGCGGGCGAGGTTGATCGACCCGAGGTTGCAGACCGCGGTCTCGTCGGCGCTGGTGTTGAGGGTGATCTCGGTGCAGAGGTTGCTGCTGTGCACGACGCCGACGTGGTCCTGCGGCGAGCGCACGTTGCAGGCGTCCTTGAAGGTGATCCAGGGATGCCCGGTCTCATAGAGCATCGTCAGCATCTTCCGCCACAGCGTTTTGGCGGGCATCTGCTTGTAGAGGCGGACCTCGCCGGCGGCCAGCTTCGCCTCGTACTCCTCGTAGCGGCGCTCGAAGGCGGCGCCGTAGAGGTGGTGGAGGTCGGGCGTCTCGTCGGGCGAGAACAAGGTCCACGTCTCGTCGGCGAGCACTCGCTTCATGAATAGGTCGGGGATCCAGTTCGCCGTGTTCATGTCGTGGGTGCGGCGCCGCTCGTCCCCGGTGTTCTTGCGCAGGTCGAGGAAGTCCTCGATGTCGTAGTGCCAGGCCTCGAGGTAGGCGCAGGTGGCGCCGCGCCGCTTGCCGGAGCGGTTGATGGCGTTGGTGACGTCGTTGGCGATCTTCAAGAAGGGGATGACGCCCTGGCTCTCGACGTGGGTCGACTTGATCGGTGAGCCGGTGCCGCGGATGTTGCTCCAGTCGTTGCCGATGCCGCCCGACCACTTGGAGAGCTGGGCGTTGTCGGCGAGGCCCTTGAAGATGTCGCGCAGGTCGTCCTTGATCGTCGTCAGGTAGCAGGAGGAGAGCTGCGGGTGCGAGGTGCCGGCGTGGAAGAGCGTCGGCGTCGACGGCACGTAGAGCAGGTTGGAGATGAGGTCGTAGAACTCGAGCGCCCGCTCGTTGCGGTCGTCCTCGTTGATGGCGAGGCCCATGGCGACGCGCATCCAGAAGCCCTGCGGCAGCTCGATGACGTCGTCGCCGGCGCGCACGAAGTAGCGGTCGTAGAGGGTCTGGATGCCGAGGTACTGGAAGAGCCGGTCGCGTTCGGGCTTGAGGCTCGCCGCCAGCAGCGGCAGGTCGAAGTCGAGCATCTCGGCGTCGAAGTTGCCGCGCGCGACGCCGCGCTTGATGGCGTTGACGAAGCCCTCGCGGTAGGCGCGGTCGAGCTCGTCGCCGCGCGTGCTGCGGCCGATCACTTCCTTGTAGAGCTTCTGCAGCAGCAGCCGCGCCGCGAGGTAGCTGTAGGCGGGGTCGCGCTCGATGAAGGCCGCCGAGGCGAGCACCATGGCCCGCTCGATGTGCTCGGCGGGGATGGCGTCGTGGACGTTGTTGAGCACCTCCTTGAGGAGGAGCTCGGGCTGGATCACGCCGTCGAGCCCCTCGGCGGCGCGGACGACGGCGTCCTCGATCTTCTTGGCGTTGAAGAGCGCGGTGCGGCCGTTGCGCTTGACGACGGTGAGCTTGCCGAGGCGGGCGTCTTCGATGGCGCGCGCCTTGGCCTGCTGGCGCAGACCCTGGCGCTCGGCGCGGTAGAGGATGTAGGCCTTGCCGATCTCGTAGAGGCCGTCGAGCACCAGGTGCTTCTCGACGATGTCCTGGATGTTCTCGACGTTGGGGAAGAACTCGACGAAGCGGCCGTCGATCTCCTCGCGGATGCGGTCGACCAGCGCGTCGAGCCTCTCGTCGCTCACTTCGCCCTGCTTGCCGGTGGCACGCACGGCCTTGACGATGGCGTTGCGGATCCGCCCCTCGTCGAAGTTGACGACTTCGCCCGTGCGCTTGACGACTCTGGTGGCGAGCATCGGCGGCCCTCCGTCCGGCACGGGAGACACCCCGGCCGATGGTTGACGAGACATCGCGGTGAACCCGATCGCCGGGGCCTCGATGCCTTGCAGGGAGGCGGCCGGCGCGGGCCTTGGGGCTACAAGGAGCTCAGGAACGCGCAAAGGGGAAAGTACAATATGTAGTCGGTCCCTGTCAAGGAACCACTAGATGGTGTGGTGAGCGGAAATGGCTGAAACGACGGTGGTTGAGGCCAGGAAATCCGCTTTTCACGGCGCTTTTTCCGCAGGAAATCCTTCCCGCCGCCTTCGGAACGAAGAGTCGGCCCCTACAATCGCCCGCGCCAGCTGGCTGACCAACGATGGCGAGCGAGACATCGCGCCCCCGTTTTCGCTTCGGCGAGCTCGTACTCTCGCCGGGCCGGCGGCTGCTGCTGCGTGCCGGGGAGCCGGTGGCGCTGCCCCCGCGCTACCTCGATCTGCTGCTGCTGCTGATCGGCGAGCGGCATCGGGTGGTGGAGCGTGAGGAGATCCACCAGCTCGTCTGGGGCGGCGTGGCGGTGACGGACGGGGCCTTCACGCAGGCGGTGCGCACCGTACGGCGCGCGCTGGGCGACGACGATCCGCGCGAGCCGCGCTTCATCCGTACGGCGGCGCGGCATGGCTACCAGTTCGTCTTCGCGCCGGTGGTGGAGGAGGACGACGCGGCGCCGCTCGACGAGCGTCCGCGCGGGGCGGCCGAGCTCACCCGAGAGGCTGCGCCGGCAAGCGCGACTGGCGTGGCCGAACCCGATGCCGTCGGCCAAGCGCCCAGCGCTGTCGTCGTGTCGGGCTGGCTCGGGGGCGCGCTCGGGGCCGGCACGGCTGGAGTCGTCGCTTCGCTGATCCTGGGCAGCCTGCTCATCCTCGCCGGCGGCGGGCATTGGCCGCTGCTGCCCGTCCTCTGCGTTCTCGGCGCCGGAGTCGGTGTGTGGGGCGGCGGCGCCGTCGGCGCCGGCATCGCGCTCGGCGCCTCGCGGCCGCGCGGGCGGCGAGGCGCCATCGTCCTGCTCGGCGCGACGGCCGGCGCACTCGCCGGCGCTGTCGGCCATCAGCTCGTCGGCTGGACGATGAGCGAGCTGCTCGGCCGCCCGGTCACGGCTCTTGGAGGTGCCCTCGAAGGCGTCGTCCTCGGCGGCGCGGTGTCGCTCGCCCTCGCGCTCACCTGGAATGACGACCGGGCAGGCCGCACGAGCCTCGCCGCCGTGCTCGCCGCCGCGCTCTGCGGCGCCGTTGCCGCCGGCTTGCTCGCCGCTGCCGGCGCACGCCTCGCCGGAATCAGCCTCGACGCGATTGCCGATGCGCTAAAGGGCGCGCGCATCCTGGCGCCGCTCGGCACCTACCTCGGCGAGCCGCCGCCGGTGGGGCAGCGCGGCGCCGGCCCGGCCACGCGTCTCGCCGTCAGCCTGCTCGAGGGCGGCTTCTTCGGCGCCGGCATGGCGTGGGGCCTCGGGCGCCTCCGCGTCGTACAGCCGTCGCGCGTACGCTTCGGTTAGCGCGAGTCGAGGCCGAAGGGCCCGAGCACCGCGAAGTGGGCGACCGTCGCGGCGAAGGCAGTGCCGAGCGCGAGCAGGAGCCATCGCCGGCGCCGCCACTCCTCGCGCAGGCCGGAGAGCTGGGCAAAGAAGTCCACCGGGTACGCCGCGCAGTAGGCGACGTTGCCGAGCACCGCGTCGACGAAGAGCATCAACGCGCCGTTCGCGGTCAGCACCTGCCGCGACGCCGGCCAGCCGGCAAGGAAATGCCCCGCCACGACGACGGCGAGGACGAGGTTGTAGACCAGCCGCCACCGCTCCCAGCAGCGGATGGCGTCGGTGGCGATGTCGCGGATGCGCGCCGCGGCGCTCGACTCGGGCGGGGCAACGATCGCGACGGAGGCGGTCGTCTCCATGGCTCGCTCCTAACCGCCCGCCGGGGCTGCCGGCTCGAGGAAGCGGAAGCTCGCCAGCATCCGCTGGCGCACGGCGGCATCGTTCTTGGTGCGGAACTCGAGACCCAGCTCCTTGCCGCGGTAGGGCACCACGTAGGCCTCGGTGCTGTCCCAGATCGGCCCGTCGTCGTGGACGTACTTGTAGAGCTTGCCGGCGCGGCCGCCGAGCGTGATCGGACCGGCGTCGGGGTGGCCGTACCAGAGGCCGCGGCGCTTGCCGTCCTTCTCGTCCACGAAGCGCAGCAGCACGGCATTGGCGCCGTTGTATCGGAAGACGATCCCCGCGGCATCGCCGTGGTCGCGCATCTCGAGGAAGTCGGGGACGTCGAAGGCGACGCCGAGCGCCGCGTTCTCGTAGCTGTGCCAGCTCGCCGGCGCCGGCAGCTGGATCGGATCGACGCGGCAGCCGAGCGCGGCGACGAGAGCGAGCGCGAGCACGGCGACGGCGATGCCCGTGGGCAGCACGCCCGGCGTCTTCAGCGAACGATGGGTGCGAGCAACAGCGGTCATCAGGCCTCCTTCTCACCCCGCTTCGTTGCGGGTGTGCATCAGGATGCAGTGCCGCGAGCGCCGTCGTCGCGAGCAACCGGTGAGCGCTAGGTGAGGCGCGCGTGACCGCTGCGTGGGAGGCGTGAGCGTCAGTGGAAGTCGTGGCTCGTCACCTCCGTCATCTGCAGCGGCCACACCTTCTCGGCCTTCACGGTCACCGTGCCGTCGCGCTTCTGCAGGACGCCCTCGATGATGAGGCCCGGCGAGCGGACCAGCACCTGGCGGTGTTTCTGGATGAGATCGGGCATCACCGCGGCCTGGATGGTGCCGGTCTCGTCCTCGAGGGTGACGAAGATGAGGCCGCGCGCCGTGCCGGGGCGCTGGCGCACGATCACCGCGCCGCCGATGCGCACCGTCTTGCGGTTGGGCAGCGCGGCGACCTGCGCCGCCGGGGTGACGCCGCGCGCGTCGAGCAGCGCGCGCACGTAGGTGACCGGGTGCCGGCCGGTCGTCATCTCGGTGTCGTCGAAATCGGCGCGCGTCTCCTCGAACGCCGTCATCTCCGGCAATGGCGAAGCGGCCTCCATCTCGCCGCCGTCGGTGAACAGCTCGCCGGCGGCGCGGCTGGCCAGCGCCACCTGCCAGAGCGCCTGTCTTCGCGTCAGACCGAGACTGGCCAGCGCGCCCGCGTGCGCCAGCGTCGCCAGCTCGTCGCGGTGCAGCGCACAGCGCAGCGCCAGGTCGTCGGCGCTGCGGAAGCGGCCACGCGCCTGCTCGGTCTCGATGCGCTCCGCCACCTTGGCGCGCAGCCCGCGCACGAACTTCATGCCGAGCCGGCAGGCTCCACGCACGTGGCTGTCGATAGATCGAGATCGCTTCGCTGCGCTCGCGATGACACTTTGATCGTCATCGCGAGGAGCGGAGCGACGAAGCGATCTCGATCCGTCATGCGCCACCTCCTCTCGCTCTTCCCATCGGCACTTCCATCCCGAGTGGTTGACGTCGATCGGCCGCACCTCGACGCCGTGGCGCCGCGCGTCGGTGACCAGCGTCGCCGGGTGGTAGAAGCCCATCGGGTAGGCGTTGAGCAGCGCGATGAGGAACGCCGTCGGGTGGTAGGCCTTGAGCCAGGCGCTGGAGTAGGCGATGAGCGCGAAGCTCGCCGCGTGCGACTCGGGGAAGCCGTAGAGCGCGAACGACTTGATCGAGGTGACGATCGAGTCCTGGGTGGCACCGTGGATGCCGCGCTCGGCCATCCCTTCGCGCAGCCGCCGCTCGATGTGCTCCATGCGCTCGACCGAACGCTTGAACCCCATCGCCCGCCGCAGCTCCTCGGCCTCGCCGCCTGAGAAGCCGGCAGTCACCATCGCCATGCGCAGGATCTGCTCCTGGAAGAGCGGCACGCCGAGCGTGCGCTTCAATACCGGGATCAGGCTCGGGTGCGCGTAGGCGATCTCTTCGCGCCCGCGCCGGCGCTCGAAGTAGGGGTTGACCATGCCGCCGACGATCGGCCCGGGGCGGATGATCGCCACCTGCACCACCAGGTCGTAGAAGCGCTCCGGGTGGTTGCGCGGCAGCGAAGCCATCTGCGCCCGGCTCTCGACCTGGAAGACGCCCACGGTGTCGGCCTGCTGCAGCATGCCGAATACCTTGGGGTCGTCGGGCGGCAGCTGCGCGAAGTCGACCACGACGCCTTCCTTGGCGAGCACCAGCGGCACCGCCTCCTCGAGCGCGTCGAGCATGCCGAGGCCGAGCAGGTCGACTTTGATGAGCCCCAAGTCGGCGCAGTCGTCCTTGTCCCACTGTACGACGGTGCGGCCGGGCATCGACGCGGGCTCGAGCGGCACCACCTCGTCGAGACGGCCGGCGGCGATCACCATGCCGCCGGAGTGCTGGCCGAGGTGGCGCGGCAGGTTCTGGATGCGCAGCCAGAGGTGGGCGAAGCGCTGCACGCGCGGGTCCTGCGGGTCGAAGCCGGCGCTCGCCATCTCGCCCGCCAGCTCGCGCGGGTCGCCGTGGGCGCGGTCGATGTTCCACGAGCCGAGCTGCTTGCCGAGGCGGTCGATCTGCTCGCTCGACCAGCCGAGCGACTTCGCCGTCTCACGCGCCGCCGAACGGTCGCGATAGGTGATGACGTTGGCGGTCATCGCGGCGCCGCTGCCGCCGTCGGCGCCGTACTGCCGGTAGACGTATTGAATGGCCTTCTCGCGCTGGTCGCCGGAAGGCAGGTCGAGGTCGATGTCGGGCCACTCGCCGCGCTCCTCGGAGAGGAAGCGCTCGAAGAGCAGCTCCATCTTCACCGGGTCGACGGCGGTGATGCCGAGGGCGTAGCAGACGGCGCTGTTGGCGGCCGAGCCGCGCCCCTGCACGAGGATCTTCTGCTCGTTGCAGAAGCGCACCACGTCCCAGACGATGAGGAAGTAGCCGGCGAGCTCGAGCTTCTCGATGAGCAGGAGCTCCTTCTGGATCTGCGCCTGCGCGCGCGCGGAGAGCGGCTGAAAGCGTGCCCGCGCGCCGTTCCAGGCGAGGTGGCGCAGGTACGACATCGGCGTCTCGCCGGGCGGCAGCGGGAAGTCGGGGAAGCGGTAGCCCAAGTCGGCGAGCGTGAAGTCGAGCCGCGCCGCCAGCTCGCGCGCGTTGGCGAGCGCGGCGGGGAGGTCGCGGAAGAGGGCCGCCATGTCGGCGGCGCCCTTCAGGTGGCGCTCGCGCTCGGCGGCGAGCAGCGTGCCGGCGCCGTCGAGCGTCGTGTGCTCGCGGATGCAGGCGAGCACGTCGTGCAGCGGCTTGTCGCGCCGCCGCGCGTAGCGCACGCCGTTGGTGGCGACGAGCGGCAGCCGCAGCCGGCGCGCCAGGTCGACGAGCGCCACGTTGCGATGCTCCTCGTCGCGGCGGCGGTGGCGCTGCAGCTCGACGTAGAGGCGGCCGGGGAAGAGCGCGGCGAGGCGGGCGAGCTCGTCGCGCGCGGCGTCGAGGTTGCCGTCGCGAAGCGCATGCGCCAGCGGACCCTCGTCGCCGCCGGTGATGCAGCAGAGGCCCTCGGTGTGTGCGGCGACCTCCTCCCACGTCGCGGCCGCGGCGCCCTTCGGCTTGTCGCGCGCGGCGGCGGTGAGGAGACGGCAGAGCGTCTTGTAGCCGGCGCGCGACTCGACGAGTAGCGTGAGTCGCGGCGGCGCGTTCGGGCCGGAGACCGGCAGCGGCTCGGCGCGGCGGCGCGTCGTCGCCGCCGTGGGAGCGCGTGAACGATCGAGATTGCTTCGTCGCTGCGCTCCTCGCAATGACGACTCCACCGTTACGGACCGCGTAGACGAATCCGTCATCGCGAGGGCCCGCAGGGCCCGTGGCGATCTCGATGGCGCGAGCTCCGCGGTTTTCAGCATCACTTCGGCGCCCACCAATGCGCGAATGCCGGCTTCCTTCGCCGCCTTGTAGAAGCGCGGCGCGCCGTAGACGCCGCTGCGGTCGACGAGCGCCACCGCCGGCAGCTCGAGCGCGGCGGCGCGCGCGACGAGGTCCTCGGGCAGCGACGCGGCGTCGAGGAACGAGAACGCCGACGCGACGCGCAGCTCGGGGTAGGGAAGTGCTTTCGCACGCCGCGCGCCTTTCGCCTGCGGCGCGCCTGATACATCGCGCACGGCGCTGCGCTGCTGCCGCAGCTTCTCCTTGCGCGCACCGGCCGAGAGGTAGCCGGGATCCGGCGAGCCGTCGGCGGCGCGGAAGCGGCGCGTCGCCGGTGGTGGAGAATCCGGAAAGATGGCATCGTCGTCGTCTGCGGACACGGCAGTCGATCCTCTCTACGCGAGGATAGGCGTAATCAAGGCGTAAGATCAAGGAGTGGCCATGACTCTCAGGCGACCCGGCCTCGTGCTTCTGTTGCTCACCTCGACCCTACCCGCCGCCGCGGCGACTGCCGCGCCGAAGACGGAATGCGACAAGGCGATCGAGCGCTTCGACGCCCGTTACAAGGGCAAGAGCGACGACGCCGCCCTCGCCGCCGCGCAGGCGCTCGAGAAGACCTGCGCCAAGCCCGACGCCGCGCACGCGCGCGCGCTGTCGCGCGTCGGCATCGCGCAGTTCGGCCGCGACGTCGTCGAGGCGGCCGTCGCGTTCGAGGCCGCGGCCGCGCTCAACCCCAAAGACCCCGTGCTACGCCTCAACGTCTGCGGCGCGCTCACCCAGCTCGAGCGTCAAGACGACGCCATCGCCGCCTGCGAGGCCGGCCTCGAGCTGGCGAAGGCGCAGAACGACAGCTCCGCCGACGCGCGCGACACCGTGCTCAAGCTGGGCTACAACCTGGCGCTCGCCAAGGTACGCCGCGGCCGGGGACTCTGCAGCGACCACACGATCTGGGAGATGTTCGACGCCTATCGCGAGGCGAACCCCGACTTTCCGATGGTCTACCAGATGCTCGGCGCCTGGAAGTGGGACTGCGAGGACGACTTCGACCGCGGCTTCGCCCTCTACAAGAGATCGTGCGAGCTGGGTCAGGAGTCCGCCTGCGAGCAGGTGCGCTACACCGAAGCCTGCCGCTGCCAGACGCGCCGCAAGGACATTTGAGTCTCCTCGCCGGCTCCCGCCTCGGCCCCTACGAGATCGTGTCGCTGCTCGGCGCCGGCGGCATGGGCGAGGTGTGGCGCGCGCGCGACGGCCGGCTCGGCCGCGAGGTGGCGGTGAAGGTGCTGCCGGCGCACGTCGCTGACGATCCCAAGGCCCTCGCTCGATTCGAACGGGAAGCGCGGGCCGTCGCCGCGCTGTCGCATCCGAACGTCCTCGCGCTCCACGACTACGGGCGCGAGGACGGGCTGGTCTATACGGTCAGCGAGCTGCTCGAAGGCGAGACCCTGCGGCAGCGCCTACGGCAGGGGCCGATCCCCGTCCGCAAGGTGGCGGAGTGGGGCGCGCAGGTGGCGCGCGGCCTCGCCGCGGCGCACGACAAAGGAATCGTGCATCGCGACCTCAAGCCCGAGAACCTGTTCCTCACCCGCGACGGCCGCGTCACCGTGCTCGACTTCGGCGTCGCGCTCTACGACGCGCCGATCCCCACCGACGACACCGGCGCCGACACCATGCACGTGAAGACCGAGGCCGGGCGCGTGCTCGGCACCATGGGCTACATGGCGCCCGAGCAGGTGTGCGGCGAGCCGGTCGATGCGCGCTCCGACATCTTCGCGCTCGGTTGCGTGCTCTACGAGATGCTCACCGGCGAGCGGCCCTTCCACCGCGAGTCGGTGGCGGAGACGGTGGTGGCGGTGCTGCGCGAAGAGCCCGACGGGCTCGAGGCGATGGCCGGCGCGGTGCAGGCGCGTCGCGTGCCGCCGGCCTTCATCCGCCTCGTCCGCCACTGCCTGGAGAAGCGGCCCGAGGAGCGCTTCCAGAGCGCGCGCGACCTCGCCTTCCAGCTCGAGGTGCTGGCGAGCGAGGGGAGCGGCACCGCCACCGGGCCCAACCTCGTCGCCGAGGCGTTGCCGGCGCCGCGGCGGTGGAGGGCCGGCATCCCGGCGCTGCTCGCGGCGCTCGCCGTCGGCTTGCTGCTCGGCGGCGCGATCGGCGCCTGGCTCGCGACGCGCCGGCAGCCGGCGCCGACGCGTCTGCGCGTGCTCACTCACTCGGGCAACGACTCGTGGCCCACCGCCTCGCCCGACGGCAAGCTCGTCGCCTTCGCCTCCGACCGCGACGGCCGGCCGCGCATCTGGCTGCGGCAGATGAGCAGCGGCGACGAGGTGGCGGTCACCGACGGCGTCGACGCCGTGCCGCGCTTCTCGCCCGACGGCACCTCGCTGCTCTTCGTGCGCCGGCGCGAGTCGGGGAGCGACCTACTGCGCGTGGCGGCGGTGGGCGGCGAGGCGAAGCGGCTGGTGCCCGACGCGGTGGGCGGCGATTGGTCGCCCGACGGCAAGCAGATCGCGTTCGTGCGCAGCCTCTCGCGCACGCGCTGGGTGGTGGGCGTGGCGGCTAGCGACGGCGGCGAGGAGCGGCGCCTGTCGCGCGAGAACGCGCTGCCGTTGGCGCAACTGCGCTGGTCGCCGGATGGCCGCTGGGTGGCGGTGCTGCGGCGCTCGTCGCTGGCGGGCGCCGCCGACAGCGTGCTGCTGCTCGACGTGCGTGCTGGATATTCGGAAGACAACAACGAGCGCGTGCTGCGGCTGCCGGGCGTCAACGCCATCTCGGCGCTCGGCTGGACGAGCGACGAGACGCTGGTGCTGGCGGTGCCCGAGGGCGCCGGCGCGCGCACGCCGAGCAGCCGGCTCGTCGCCTACGACCTGCGCGACGACGACTCGCGCACGCTGCTCTGGGTGCCGTACGTGGTGCCGAGCCTCGACGTGCTGGCGGCGGGACAGGTGGTGTTCACCGCGGTGGTGCCGCGGCAGAACCTGCGCGAGCTGCCGCTCGCTGCGTCCTCGTCCGTCGATGCGCAAGCCGCCAGCGACCAGGGGCACTGGCTGTCGCGCGGCACCAGCGTCGACCGCCAGCCGATCTACGCGCCGGGCGGCCATCGCGTGGTGTTCTCCTCCAGCCGCGGCGGCAGCCTCGACCTCTGGTCGATGTCGATCGCCGACCGCTCGGTGCACCGGCTCACCGACGACCCGGCGGAGGACTGGGACCCGGCGTTCACGCCCGACGGCAGGCACCTGCTCTGGAGCTCCAATCGCGGCGGCCACTTCGAGATCTGGATGGCTGAGGCGGACGGGCGTGCCGCGCGCCAGCTCTCGCACGACGGCGGCGACGCCGAGAACCCGACGGCGACGGCAGACGGCTGGGTGCTCTACGGCTCGGGAACGCCGGGCAAGCGCGGCATCTGGCGCATGCGGCTCGACGGCAGCGGCGCGCGGCTGCTGGTGCCCGGCGTCACCAATCACCCCGAGACCTCGCCCGACGGCCGCTACGTGATGTACCACGCGCCGGTCGAGGACCGCGAGGAGATCCGCGTCGCTCGCGTCGACGACGGCAGCGCGGTGCCGTTCACCGTCGCCATTCCGTTTCGCAACCTGCCGGTGTCGTTCGGCCTCTCGGCGCTGCCGGCGGCGCCGGGGCGCGCGCGCTGGCGGCCCGACGGGCAGGCGATCGTCTACGTCGGCCTGATGCCCGACGGCCGCTTCGCCGTCTTCGAGCAGCCGTTCGCGCCCGGTAGAGACACCTTCGCCGAGCGCCGCATCGTGGCGCTGTCGGAAGGCGAGCTGATCACCGAGTCGCTCGGCGTCGCGCCCGACGGCAAGCGCCTGCTCATCTCGTTCATCGAGCGCACGCCGAACCTGGTGGTGGCCGAGGGCGTGCCGGACCTCGACGCGCCGCGGCGGTCTGCGAAGTGACACTGCGATGACGATCGCCGCCGGCCAGCGCCTCGGCCCCTACGAGATCCTGGCGCCGCTCGGCGCCGGCGGCATGGGCGAGGTCTGGCGGGCGCGCGACACGCGGCTCGGCCGCGAGGTGGCGATCAAGGTGCTGCCGCCGCACCTGGCGGAGGACGGCGAGGCGCTGCGCCGTTTCGAGCGCGAGGCGCGCACGGTGGCGGCGCTGTCGGACCCCAACATCCTCGCCCTCCACGATTTCGGCACCGACGACGGAGTGGTCTACGCCGTCACCGAGCTGCTCTACGGCGTCACGCTGCGCGAGCGGCTGAAGAGCGGCGCGCTGCCCTGGCGCCGCGCCGTCGACTGGGCGGCGCAGACGGCACGCGGCCTCGCGGCGGCGCACGACAAGGGGATCGTCCACCGCGACGTCAAGCCCGAGAACCTCTTCCTGGTGCGCGACGGCCGCGTCAAGGTGCTCGACTTCGGCCTCGCCAGGAGCGAGAGTGGCAGCGGCAACAGCGGCGCGCTCAACCTCGAGCACGGCAAGACGCACGCGCACACGCAACCGGGGCGGGTGCTGGGCACCGTCGGCTACATGTCGCCCGAGCAGCTCGTCGGCGAGCCGGTCGACGCGCGCTCCGACGTCTTCGCGCTCGGCTGCGTGCTGTTCGAGATGCTCACCGGAGCGACGCCGTTCCATCGCGACAGCGTCGTCGAGGCGATGGGCGCCGTGCTGCGCGAGGAGCCGGCTCCCCTGGTAGGCGTCCCCGACGGCGCCGGGCAGCCGGTGTCGCCGTCGCTGTCGCGGCTCGTCATGCGCTGCCTCGAGCGGCGGCCCGAGGAGCGCTTCCAGAGCGCCCGCGACCTCGCCTTCGCGCTCGAGGTGCTGAGCGGCGAGACCGGCTCGCGATCCGAGGCAGCGCTGCCGGCGATGGAACGGTCGCGGCAGCGAGGGTGGTTGTGGCCGGCGATCGCGGCGGGCTGTCTCGTCGCCGGCGCGCTCGCCGGCTGGTGGATCTCGCGCCCGGCGCCGGCGATGCCGAGCCGCCTGCACGCGCTCACCTACTCGGGCAGCGACGCGTGGCCGGCGGCGTCGCCCGACGGCCGCCTGCTCGCTTTCGCATCCGAGCGCGACGGCCGCTCGAGCATCTGGCTGCGGCAGACGACGACAGGCGACGAGGTGGCGCTCACCGAAGGGCCCGACACGCTGCCGCGCTTCTCGCCCGACGGCGCCTCGGTGCTCTTCGTGCGCAGAAGAGAAGGGGGAGGCAGCGACCTGTGGCGCGTGGCGACACTGGGCGGCGAGCCGCGGCGAGTGGTCAACGACGCCAGCGCCGGCGACTGGTCGCCCGACGGCTCGGCGCTGGCGCTGGTGCGTGGCGGCTCCGGCAGCCCGGGCAGCGGCTGGTCGGTCCTCACCGTGCGCCCCGATGGCGGCGGCAGCGAGACGGTGCTGCTCACCGATCCGTTGAAGCTCGACTCGCCGCGCTGGTCGCCGGACGGCAGGCGGCTGGCGCTGCTGCGCTCGAGCACCATCCGCGGCGCCGACACCATCGTGCTCGTCGACGCGGCGTCGAAGAAACGCGCCGAGGTGCGCGTCGAGGGCGTCGTCTGGTCGCTTGCCTGGTCGGGGAACGACGACCTGCTGTACGCGCTGGCCGAAGGCGCCGGGGCGCGGCTGCCGAGCAGCCAGCTCGTGTTGCGGAGCGG
This sequence comes from Thermoanaerobaculia bacterium, assembly GCA_036005845.1. Taxonomy (GTDB): domain Bacteria; phylum Acidobacteriota; class Thermoanaerobaculia; order Multivoradales; family JAIOJS01; genus DASYQD01. The sequence goes on from DASYQD010000183.1 coordinate 34,699, forward strand.
CAGCGCCGAGCGGACGCTGATGTGGGTGCCCTACACGGTGCCGAGCCTCGAGGTGCTCAGTGCGGGCCGCGTGGTCCTGACGACGTTGAATCGTCGCCAGAACCTGCGCGAGCAGTCCTTGAGGGAGGCAGGGACGCGCGATGGGCGGGGGCGCCCCCTGCCCCTGGAGGGGCAGGGGGATGGGGGGATAGGGGTGGGATCGAACCCCAGGCAGCGGTGGCTTTCGCGAGGCACGAGTGTCGATCGCCAGCCCGTGTACTCGCCCGACGGCGAGTGGGTGGCGTTTGCCTCCACGCGCGGCGGCAACCTCGACCTCTGGGCGGTGTCGACGCGCTCCGGCGCCGTGCGCCGGCTCACCGACGATCCGGGCGAAGACTGGGACCCGGCGTTCGCGCCCGACGGCCGCCTGCTGTGGAGCAGCAACCGCGGCGGCCACTTCGAGGTGTGGAGCGCCGAGCCCGACGGCAACGCGCCGAGGCAGCTCAGCCGCGACGGCTTCGACGCCGAGAACCCGACGGCGACGGGCGACGGCTGGGTGATCTACGCGTCGAGCCACCCCGGACAGCAGGGGATCTGGAAGGTGCGCGCCGACGGCAGCGGCGCCTCGCGCTTGGTGGCGAACGCGGAAGCGGCGCACCCGGAGGCGTCGCCAGACGGCCGCTTCGTGCTCTACCACGCGCGCGAGGGCGACGCGGAAGCGATCCAGGTCGTGCGGCTTGGTGACGGCTCGCCGGTGGTGCGCGCGGCGACGATCGCGCTGGGCGACCCACGAGCGCGGCGCGTCACCGACGAGCTCGACATCTCCCTCGGACGCGCGCGCTGGCGGCCGGACGGTCGGGCCATTCTCTACGTCGGGCTCGACGAGCAGGGGAGGGTGGCGATATTCGAGCGCGCGTTCGCGGCGGATGCCGTTTCGTCGTCAGCGACGGAAGCGGCTCGGGAAGCACAGCCACGGCTGCTCGTGGCTTCGGAAGACGAGGTCGCGGTCGAGAGCTTCGGCGTCTCCAAGGACGGCACGCGCATCACCGTATCGTTCCGCGAGCAGGCGACGAATCTGACCCTCGCGGAGGGCTTGCCGGACGTCGCGCCGCCGCGCCGGGGCACGGGCTGACCGTCATCGCGGTATCACGGCACGCCGCGTGCCGGCGTTGTTCATGATCGCCGCGCTGCCGCGTATGGGGTGCACGCCGATGGGAAGGCCGCGCGCCGCGCTCTCCACTGCCATCGCTCTCGCCGCGATCCTCGGCTCGCTCCTCGTGTCGCGCGCCGCGGCCGGCGCCGCGCTGCGCCTCCACGAGCTGAGCCTCGACCTTCCCGCCTCGCCTGCCGCCGTCGTCTCCACCGATCTCGACGGCGACGGCGTGCGCGACCTCGCCATCCTCCTGGTGTTCACCCGCTGGGAGCAGAAGATGACGACCGAGCGCTCGGAGGTGGACGAGGTGCAGGGCTTCGTCGAGGTGATGACGATCGTGCCCGCGCTGCTCGACCACCGCGAGCTCTGGTTCTTCCGCGGTGACGGCAAGGGCGGCTTCGCGCGCACCGGCGAGCCGCTGCCGGTGCCGCTCACCGTGCACTCGCTGGCGGCAGGGCCGGGCGGTCGCCGGCTCTTCGCGCTCACCGACGAAGGCGTCGGCGAGGTGACCTGGAACGGCGGCCTGGCGCTGGTCGAGCGGGTGAAGGAGCGCTCACTGCTCGCCGGCTCGGGAGTCTTCGTCGCCGACCTGGTGCTCTTCAGCGAGCTCACCGGCGACGGCAAGCCCGACCTGCTGCTGCCGACGCGCGAGGCGCTGCTCGTCTATCCCGGCGAAGCCGACGGCTTCGCCGCCGAGCCGGTGGCGCGGGTGCCGCTGCCGGCGGCGGACGACGTCGAAGGGCCGGGGCTCGAGCTGCGCTATCCGTTGCCGGAAGCGCGTGACGTCGACGGCGACCACCGTGTCGATCTCGTGTGGCGCGATCCGCGCCAGGGCTGGCAGCGGCCGTGGGTGGCGCGCGGGCTCGGCGGCGGACGCTTCGACGCGCCGATGGCGGCGCTGCCGGAGGTGCCGGCCGACCGCCCGGAGGGCGCCGCGACGACGATGTTCTTCGGCGACCTCGACGGCGACGGCCGCGCCGAGGTGGTGACGCAGCAGACCCGCCAGATCGGCGACGACGCCGGCATGCGCGCCGAGATCCGCGACGCCGAGTCGCCGCGCAGCACGGTGCGCGTCTTCCCGACCGCGGACCTGAAGCCGGCGGCGGCGGCGAGCCGTACCTTCGAGATGCAGGGCTACGCCTTCGAGGAGCAGAACGCCGACTTCGACCTGCCCGGCGGGCTCATGGACCTCGACGGCGACGGCCGGCTCGACCTCGTCACCGTCGACCTCCACATCTCGATCACCCGCCTGCTCGGCGGCCTGACGATGGGGCGCATCACGCTGCCGATGGACTTCCGCGTCTGGTGCCAAACGGCAGCCGGCGAATTCAAGCCGGTCACCGCGCTCGACCTCTCGGGCAGCTTCCGCCTCGACCTCGCATCGCTGACGCTGCGCAACCTGCCGTCGTTCGGCGGCGACTTCGACGGTGACGGCCGCATCGACTTCGTCCAGCTCGGCCGCGGCAGAGAGGTGACGATCCACACCGGCCGCCCGGGCTGCGGCTTCCCGGCATCGCCCGACCTGACGATCAAGCTGCGCCAGGAGCCGCAGCACCTCGGCCTCGTGCGCGTGCGCGATCTCGACGGCGACGGGCGCTCCGACTTGATGGTGGTGCAGCCCGGCGAGGCGCCGGAGCGCGGCGTGACGCCGCCGGCGCGTGTCGATTTGTACCTGAGCGGAGGAACTGCTTGAGCGGGCGTGGCGGCGTGACTTGCGCGGCGCGCGCCGCATTCGTGGCTACCGCCCTCGCATCGCTCGTGGCGGCAAGCGCGCACGGCATGCAGCGCTCCGACTTTCGTTTCGGCGGCACGCTGCTGCGCGGTGCCGCGGGTGACAAGAGCCTCTACCTGCTCGTCGGCGGCAAGGAGAAGGAGCCGCGGCAGCTCCTCGCGCTGCGCTTGGCGGCCGATGGACCGAAGCTGGTCACGCTCGCGACCGATCTGCCGGCGACGAGCGACACGATCGTCGCCGCACCGGCAGGCGAGGGCGGTGGCGTGCTCGTCGCTGATGGACGGCGGGTCAGCGCGTTCGACTGGGACGGCGGCGAGCGCCGACTGGTCTATTCGGGCCCGGACCTGTTGATCGCGGGTGAGCACAGCGGCAGGCTGGCGCCCTCGCCGCCATGGCTGGCCGCCGGCAGCGCGGGCGAAGCGCGGCGGCTCAGGTTCGCCGGCGATTCGTTGCAGCCGGGCACGGTGCAGGCCGTGCCGGTGACCGCTTCGCTGGCGCGCTGGGGCCTCCACCTCGAGAGCCCGCCGGCGCGCTTCGTGGGCCCGTGGCTCGCCGTCGGCCCGGCGCAGGAGGGCATCCACCTGCGCACGGTGCTGCTCGGCGCCGGGGGCGAACGGCAGGAGCTGACCTCCGAGCTGCCGGAGCCGGAGCGCGTCGCCGAGTCGGCGGTGGTCACCCTCGACGGCCGCCCGACCCTCGTCGTCGGCAGCTTCCGCGGCCTCGGCGTGATGAGCCGCAAGCGGCTGCGCATCTTCGCGCTCGTCACCGAGCCCGGCGCGCCGCCGCGGCGTCCGCTGCTGGCGCGCGAGCTGTCGGCGCGTGCGTGGCAGGACCTCGAGGTGCGCGCCGGCGACTTCGACGGCGACAAGCACGACGACCTGGAGATCGTCGCCCCCGAAGGCCTCGGCGGCGGCGACGCCACCGTGACGCTCTTTCGCGGCATGGGCGGCGGCCGCCTCTACGCCGAGCCCGTCGAGGCGAGCTTCCCGGTCGGCGACCGCGACTGGCGCTACGGCGACGTCGACGGCGACGGCCGCCCCGACCTCGTCACCCTCGGCGGCGGCGTACTCGAAGTGCGCACGGCGACCGCGAGCGGTCTGCCGGCGAAGAAGCCGACGCTGTCGGTGAAGGTCGACGGCACCGACCTGCCGTCGCGCCGCACCGTCGAGGTGGCCGTCGGCACGCACGGCACGCACACCGAGACCGGCCGCGAAGCCACTCCCGCAGCGACGCCGGCGCCGACCGCGACACCGCTGCCGCCGGCGAAGCGCGGAGCGCAGCCCGCGCCGACACCCGCGCCGACTCCGCAGCCGCCGCGCCTCCCCGCGCCGCGCTGGGAGCTGCTCGACGTCGACGGCGACAGGAAGGCCGAGCTCCTCTGGTGGGCGGCCGACGCCGGCGGCGAGACGCACCTGATCCTGCTGCGCTTCTAGCCGGCTATCATCGCCGCGTTCCTTCGGTTGGTGACGCGGAGAGCGTTCAGCGTGCGCGCCGGCGACCGCCTCGGCCCCTTCGAGATCCTCACCCCGCTCGGCGCCGGCGGCATGGGCGAGGTGTGGCGGGCGAGCGACACGCGGCTCGGGCGCGAGGTGGCGATCAAGATCCTGCCGCCGCATCTTGCCGCCGACGCCGACGCGTTGGCGCGTTTCGAGCGCGAGGCGCGCTCGGTGGCGGCGCTGTCGCACCCGAACATCCTCGCCCTCCACGACTTCGCCGAGCAGGACGAGATCGTCTACGCGGTGACCGAGCTGCTCGAGGGCGAGACGCTCGGCGCGCGGCTCGAGCGCGGGCCGATCTCGGCGCGCAAGGTGCGCGACTGGGGCGCGCAGGCGGCGCGCGCGCTCGGCGCCGCGCACGACCGGGGCATCGTCCACCGCGACGTCAAGCCCGACAACCTCTTCATCACCAAGTCGGGCATGGTGAAGCTGCTCGACTTCGGCCTCGCGCGCCACGAGCTGGTGGAGCCGCGGCACGACGCTCCCGAGCACTGGAAGACGGCGCAGGGGATGGTGCTCGGCACCGTCGGCTACATGTCGCCCGAGATGATCCGCGGCGAGGCGATCGACGGTCGCTCGGACGTCTTCTCGCTCGGCTGCGTGCTCTACGAGATGCTGGCCGGCGAGCGCGCCTTCCAGGCCGGCAACCCCGTCGAGACGCTGACCGCGATCCTGGTGCACGAGCCGGCGGGGATGGAGCGGCTGGCGGCGGGCGAGGCGCCCGAGCTGGCGCGCATCATCCGCCACTGTCTCGAGAAGCGGCCGGAGGAGCGTTTCCAGAGCGCGCACGATCTGGCGTTCGCGCTCGCCGGACGTGAGGGCGGCTCGCGCGCCGGCGATCCGCAGCTCATCCTGCCGACGCCGCGCGCGCGGCGACGCCCGTGGTTGATCGGTAGCGGCATCGCGCTCGGCATCGCGGCGTTGCTCGTCGCCTTTCGCCTGCTGACGCCGGAGCCAATGGCGCCGCGGCTGCGGCCGCTGTCGTACTCGGGGCGCGACTGGAGCCCGGCGGTGTCGCCCGACGGCCGCACGCTCGCCTTCGTCTCGCGCCGCGACGGCACGCCGCGCATCTGGCGGCGCGAGTTGGCGACCGGCGAGGAGGCGGCGCTGACGACAGGGCCCGACGAGGCGCCGCGCTTCTCGCCCGACGGCGCGACGCTGCTTTTCGCGCGTCACGAGGTTGGTCAGGAAGCAGGTCAGGAAGGCGGCACGACCTCGCTGTTCCGAGTCCCCGAGCTGGGCGGCGAGCCGCGGCGCGTCATCCCCAACGCGGTCGAGGGCGACTGGTCGCCGGACGGCAAGCAGGTCGTCTTCGTGCGCCAGCTCGGCGGCGGCGCCTGGGTGCTCGGCACCGCGGCGGCCGACGGCAGCGGCGAGCGCGTGCTGGCGGCGCCGGGCGACGGCCGTTCGCTCGCCGCGCCGCGCTGGTCGCCCGCCGGCGATCGCATCGCGGTGGTGGCGAGCGGCGCGCTCACCAGCGTCGGCGACGAGTTGCGGCTGGTCGACGTCGAAGGCGATCGCACGAGCGTGCTGCCGACCCAAGCCGGCGGGTTGATCTCGGCCCCTGCATGGCTGCGGCACGGCAAGGCGCTGCTCTACGCGCAGTCGGAACAGGTGACGCTCTACACCCCGGCGAGCCGGCTCGTCGTGCAGTCGGCGCGCGGCGGCGAGCCGCGGGTGCTGCTGGCGTTCCCGCAGGTGGCGCGCACGGTCGACGTGCTGGCGCCGGGCAGCGCGGTGATCGACCTGGTGACGCGGCGCGCGCACCTGCGCGAGCTGCCGCTCCATCCAACGGAGGTCGCGGCAGTTCCGCGCGCGACCAGCGACGACGGCACGCGCTGGCTCACCGAGGGCGACACGCTCGACCGCCAGCCTTCCTACTCGCCCGACGGCACGCGCGTCGTCTTCTCGTCCAGCCGCAGCGGCAACCTCGACGTCTGGGCCGTCGACCGCACGAGCGGCGCCGTGCGCCGGCTCACCGACGACCCCGCCGACGATTGGGACCCTGGTTTCAGCGCCGACGGCAAGCGCCTGCTGTGGAGCTCGAACCGTAGCGGCCACTTCGAGATCTGGACCGCCGACGCCGACGGCCGCGCCGCGCACCAGCTCTCGCGCGACGGCGTCGACGCCGAGAGCCCGACGGCGAGTCCCGACGGCTGGGTCACCTACGTCTCCGGCCACCCGCAGAAGCGCGGCCTGTGGAAAGTGCGCCTCGACGGCAGCGGCGCGCAATGGCTGGTGCACGATCCCGTGGTGAGCCACCCCGAGGTCTCGCCCGACGGCCGCTTCGTCGCCTACCACACGCAGGCGGCGCACGGCTGGGTGGGGCTGCGCGTCGTGCGCCTCGCCGACGGCGCGCCGGTGGGCGGCACAGTGCGGCTGCGCGACAGCGCGCTGGCGAAGAGCACGGTGCTGGTGTTGAACCCCGCGTCGATCGGCAGGCTGCGCTGGACGCGCGACAGCCGCGGGCTGCTGGTGGTGAGCGTCGACGGCGACGAGCGCACCGGCGTGAGCTTGGTACCGGTCGCCGAGGGTCTCGACGCGGCGGCGGCGTTGTCGCCGGTGGCCGGCTTCACCGCCGAGCTGCAGCCGGAGTCGCTGGGCGTGTCGCCGGACGGGCGCGAGCTGACGCTTTCGGTGCCCGAGCTGGCGATGACGCTGCTGGGCGTGGAAGGCCTGATGGACGTCGAGCCGGGACGCCGGTAGTCGCTCCCCGGGCAAACCGCTCCCTCCCGTCATCGCGAGCGCTCCCCCGTCCTCGCGAGCCCAGCGAAGCGATCTCGATGTCGCGAGATCGAGATTGCTTCGTCGCTGCGCTCCTCGCAATGACGAGAGGGGACTACTAGGATGGCTGGATGCGAGCCCGCGTTCTGGCCATCGTCTTGGCGTCGACACTGGCGGCGGCGAGCGCCGGCGTCACTGCCGCTGCGCCGCCGCAACCACCCGAGACAGTCCCCGCCGCCACGCCGACTCCCCCTACGCCAGCAGCCAACGCCGGCTTGCCAGCTGATCCCGCGGCACGCGTCGACGCCCTCGCGGACGCCTACGTCAGGGTCTTTTTCGAGCACTTCCCCGATCAGGCGACGGCGCAGGGCCGCGCCGACGCCGACAACTCGCGGCTGCCGGACAATTCGCTCGCCGGCCTCGATGCCTGGCGCGACGAGGAGGACGCGCTGCTCGACGAGCTCGACACCGTCGACCGCACGCACCTCACCGGCCGCGCGGTGGTGACCCACGACTTCCTGCGCGAGCTGCTCGAGGCATCGATCGGCGCCCGCGTCTGCGAGACCGAGCTGTGGAACGTCAGCCCGACGTGGACCGGCTGGCAGGCCAACTACACCTATCTCGCCTCGGTGCAGCCGGTGGGCACGGCGGCGCTGCGGCAGGCGGCGCTGTCGCGGCTCGGCCAGCTGCCGCGCTACCTCGACGGCGAGACGGCGCGCTTGCGCGAAGGGCTGCGCCGCGGCTTCAGCGCGCCGAAGGGGAACGTGCAGCGGGTGATCGAGCAGATGGACGGCTTGCTCGGTGGCACCGCCGCCGAGTCGCCGTTCTACGACCCGGCGAAGCGCGACGGCGACGCCGCCTTCGGCGCCGCGCTCGCGAAGGTGATCGACGAGCAGGCGAAGCCGGCCATCCGCCGCTACCGCGACTTCCTCGCCAAGGAGTACCTGCCCGCGGCGCGCGAGGCGATCGCCGTCGCCGCCAACCCGCAGGGCAAGGAGTGCTACCGCGCCGCGGTACGCTTCCACACCTCGACGCGGATGGAGCCGGAGGAGATCCACCGCCTCGGCCTGCAGCAGATGGAGCGCGCCACGAACGCGATGAAGGAAATCGGCGCGCGCAGCTTCGGGACCTCGGACCCGACGGCGCTGCTCGCCAAGGTGAAGCAGCCGCCGTACACCTTCACCTCGCGCCAGCAGCTCATCGACTACGCGACGGCGGCGGTGGAGCGCGCCCGCGCCGCGGTGCCTCAGTGGTTCGGCACCGTGCCGAAGGCGACCGTGGTGGTGGTGCCGTACCCCGCTTTCCGCGAGCGCTCCGCTCCCGGCGCCGAGTACCAGGCGGGCTCCGACGACGGCACGCGCCCCGGCACCTACTACATCAACGCCTTCGAGGCCGAGAAGCAGAGCAAGGCGGGCATCGAGGCGACGGCGTTCCACGAGACCTATCCGGGACACCACCTGCAGGGATCGGTGGCCAAGGAGGTCACCGGCACGCACCCGATCCAGCGCTACTTCGGCAGCTCGGGGTTCCTCGAAGGGTGGGGTCTCTACAGCGAGCGGCTCGCCGACGAGATGGGCCTCTACTCGGACGACGTGGCAAAGCTCGGGCTGCTGTCGAACGAGGCGCTGCGCTCGGCGCGGCTGGTCGTGGACTCGGGCATGCACGCGTTGGGCTGGACGCGCCAGCAGGCGATCGACTACATGCTCGCGCACACCACGCAGACGCCCGAGCGCGCCGCCGCCGAGGTCGACCGCTACATCGCGGTGCCGGCGCAGGCGACGGCGTACATGATCGGCAACCTCGAGATCCGCCGCCTGCGCGAGTACGCCGAGAAACAGCTCGGCGAGCGCTTCGACGTCAAGGCCTTCCACGACCAGGTGCTGGGCGACGGCGCGGTGACGCTCGGCATGCTCGACGCCAAGATCACGCACTGGGTGGCCACGGAGCGCAAGAAGGTCGCCGCCGGAACGAGCCGGCGCTAGCAGCGATTCGCGCTGCCTAGTGCCAGCCGGTCCAGCCGGGCCCGCGCACGAAGCGTCCGGCGAAGGTACCGGTGTGCTTGCCGTCGCGCAGCACCACGGCGCCGTTGACGAGCACGTCGCGCACGCCGGTGGCGAACTGCTGCGGCTTCTCGAAGGTGGCGTGGTCGGCGACGGTGGCCGGATCGAACACCACGACGTCGGCGAAGTAGCCGGGCGCCAGCCGCCCGCGGTCGCGCAGCTTCAAGTTGTCCGCCGGCTGTGAGGTGAGGCGGCGGATGGCCTCGGCGAGCGGCACCAGCTTCTCGTCGCGCACGTAGCGGCCGAGCAGCCGCGCCACGTTGCCGTAGGCGCGCGGATGGGTGCTCGACTTGAGGAAGACGCCCTCGGGCGCCTGCGCCTCGGCGTCGGAGCCGAAACCCACCCACGGCAGCGCCACCTCGCGGCGGACGTTGTCCTCGCTGATGATGAAGTAGATGGTGTCGACGCGGTTGTCGTCCTCGATGACGAGGTCGATGGCAGTGGCCTCCGGCGTCTTGCCGCGCATGGCGGCGACCTGCGCCAGCGTCTTGCCGGTCAGCGGCTTGAGCGCCTCGCTCTTGAAGCCCGAGAGCAGCACGTGGTCGGCGCCGCCGGCGGCGATGAGCAGGTTCTCCCACTCGTCGGTGGGGGTGCGCATCTCGCGCTCGACACGCTCGCGGATGGCCGGGTCCTGCAGCCGCTGGCGCCACTTCTCGAGGCCGCCCTCCTGCACCCACGGCGGCATCGACGCGTCGAGGCCGGTGGCGCCCGCGGTGTAGGTGTACATGTCGGCGGTGATGCGCAGGCCGGCCGCGCGCGCCGCTTCGACGCGCGCGATGACCTCGGGCAGCTTGCCCCAGTTGGCCTGGCCGGCGGCCTTGAGGTGATAGATCTCGGCCGGCACCTTGGCGTCGCGTGCGATCGAGATCAGCTCGTCGACCGCCTCGAGCAGGCGGTTGCCTTCGCTCCGCATGTGGCTGATGTACATGCCGCCGTGCTCGCCGGCGGCGCTGCACAGCGCCACCAGCTCGGGCGTCTTGGCGTAGAAGGCGGGCGCGTAGATCAGCGAGGAGCCGACGCCGAGCGCGCCCTCGCGCATCGCGGCGTGCACCAGCTCCTGCATGCGCGCGAGCTCCTCCGGCGTCGGCTCGCGGTCGGCGTAGCCGAGCTCGTGGACGCGCACCGTCGTGGCGCCGACGAAGGAGGCGACGTTCATCGAGATGCCCTTCTTCTCCAGCATCTCCAGGTACTCGCCGAGCGTCGTCCAGCTGATGGGGTAGCGGATGTCGCCCTGCTGCTCGGCGGCCTCCTTCTTCATCGCCTCGTTGAGCGGCCCCATCGACCAGCCTTCGCCCATCACCTCGAGCGTCACGCCCTGCACGAGGTCGCTCATGCCGCGCGGGTCGGCGATGAGCGAGTCGGTGGCCCAGGAGAGCATGTTGACGAAGCCGGGCGCGACGGCGAGGCCGCTCGCGTCGATCGTCTGCGCGGCCTTCGCGGCGTGGAGGTCGCCCACCGCGGCGATGCGGTCGCCGCGGATGCCGACGTCGGCGGTGACGGGCGGGCCGCCGCTGCCGTCGTAGACGATGCCGTTGCGGAGGACGAGGTCGAAGCCGGTCGGCGCGGCGGCGTCCGCTGCCGCGGCGGCGGCGGGATGCGGTGCGCGCCGAGTGGCGCATGCGACGCTGAGTAAAGCGGCGGCAAACAAGGCGGCTACAGAACTCGGCCAACCTCGACGCATCGCGAGCACCTCCGGCTGTGAAGCGGCGAGCGTAACGCAGTTGCTCGCTGAGCTACACTTTCGCTCGCATGAAGCGGGTGTACGTGGCGACGACTCCGATCGACGCGCAGTTCGTCAAGGCGTTCCTGGAGTCGGCGGGCATCGTCGCCAGCGTCCGCGGCGAGCACCTCTTCGCGCTGCGCGGCTCGGTGCCGATGACGGACGAGACGCTGCCGTCGGTGTGGATCGAGGACGACGAGGATCTCGAGCACGCTCAACGCCTGCTCGCCCAGCTCGAAGCCCGCGCGCGCCTGCGCCCCGTCGACGCCGACGCGGCGGAGGACGACGCGACGGCCGAAGACTGGGACGAGGGCGAGCAGCAGATCGGCTAGTCGTAAACCCCGTCGGCGAACCACACTCCTTTCTGCGGCTCCTTGAAGAGCCGGTAGATCCCGCCCTCCTCGAGCTCGACGTCCCAGTACTCGCGCGCGACGGGCTCGGCCACCCACCAGCCCTCTTCCACCGCCCACGGCCCCGAGGCGATGCGCACGCGGCCGGCGATGCGCGGGCGGCGCTTGCCGCCGCGGCGGCGCCGCTCGTCGACCGAGACCAGCCGGCGGCCGGCGCCGACGTCCTCGCCCTCCGGCGCCGCCGGGGAAGCGACCTGCGACGGCCGCTCGACGCCGTCACCGCCGTCCTCGACCAGCACCTCGAGCGGCACCGGCGGGCGTAGCACGCGCACCGCCAGCAACCCGCGGCCGCCGGGCGGAGCCACCGCCGCTAGGTCCGGCCGCACGAGCGGCGCCGGCGGCGGATCGAAGGCGGTCAGCGTGAAGCGCTCCGGCCGGTGGCCGTCCGTCGCCACCGGCGCGCCGGTGCGCCCCGGACCGAGCAGCGCGAAGAGCCGTGCGAGCGTCGTCGCCAAGCGGTCGGGCGGGATCTCCTGCGGCCCGAACAGCGTGCGTTGCGCCACCCGCGGCCGGTCGGGGTGCGCGGCGAGCGCGAAGGCGCTCACCGGCGCGCCGGGCGGCGCCTTCTCCAGCTCGAGGCGCAGCAGTGTCAGCAGCACCTTGACGTCGCGCGTCGGCGCCGGCAGCTCGATGAGCCGCTCCTTCCAGCCGTCCGGCTCGAGGCGCAGCGACAGGGCGAGGCGCAGGCAGGCGAGGCCGCAGCCGGCGAGCCGCGCGGTGAGACGGTCGAGCGCGGCGCGGGCGAGGAAGAGGAAGGGCTCGATGGCGACCAGCGGCCACTCGAGCGACATCCCTTCGCGCAGGTCGGGCGGCGGCTCGCGCGCCACCAGCGGCCGCGGGTCGACGCCGCGGGCGCGGGCGTGCAGCTCGCGGCCCACCTCGCCGAGCCGGCTCGCCACCTCCGCCGCCGGCAGCCGCGCCAGCTCGCCGATCGTGCGCACGCCCCAGCGCTGCAGCGTCTCGGCGATCTCGATCTCGGGCGCCAGGCGGCGCAACGGCAGCGGCGCCAGGAACGCCGGCTCTTCGCCCGGCGTCACCACCTGCGGCGTCGGCACCAGCGTCGAGGCGACCTGCGCCGCCAGCTTGCTGCAGGCGATCCCCGCCCGCGCCGGCAGCGCCGCGCGATCGGCGGCGAGCAGCAGCGAACGGGCGAGCTCGTGCTCCGGATCGGAGGCGAAGCGCGAGCCGGTGAAGCGCTCGACACAACCGTCGAGGTCGAGGAAGAGCAGGCCGGGCCCGGCGTCCTCGACGCGCGGCGAGAACCCTTCGGCCAGCTCGAGCAGCACCTCCTGCGCGGCGCGCTCGCCCTCCACGTCGCGGGCGCGGCCGACGAGGCGGGGGAGCAGCGTCTGCGCCTGCGCCAGCGTCTGCCCCGGCGCTATGCCCGCACCGCGCGCGCGCCGGCTGGCCGCGAGCACGCGCGCGGCCGGACCGTTGCCTTCGACGATCGCCACCGCCTCGCCGCGCAATTCCGGCTCGCAGCGCAACCGCGCCGCGAGAGGAAACAACGGCACCGCCAGGCAGGCGACTCGCATCGCGGCGACTCCACGTCAGAGCCGCGAGGCGAAGGGGCGGGAGTCGGTGGGCGATGCGGTGGACGCGGCGGTGGCGGCGACGCGAGCTACGCTGGTGCGCGCCGCGTAAGCGGGGAGGGCATCAGGCGGGAGAAGCGACTGCTGCAGTGCGGCGACTTTCGTCGGACGTGGCCACGCCGGCAGCGGGCGGGGAGCGGGAGCTCGTTTGGGCTGGCGAAGACGGAGGGTTTCCGGCAACAATTGCGCGCCGCGCCCACGTTCGCGTGCCGGCAGCGGTCCGAGCAGCGACGGCGCGCGCAGCCCGAGGTCGGCGTGCGGAGATGAGCCCGCCAGCTCCTCCTGCCGCCGGCTCTTCTCGCGCTCCAGCCGCGTTTCCATGCCGGCAAGCAACCGCGGTCCAGCGTCGCTGCCGATCCACACGCCGCCGCGCCGCGACAACGCCAGCACCTCGCCGGCGGCGCTGCCGGTGATCCGCCACGGTGTGGCGACGAGCAGCGCCGCGCGATGCAGCCGCGCCGCCCGCGCCAGGCGCAGCCAGGCATGCTCGTCGCGGCTGCCATAGGGGAGCGGCGCCGTGCCCAGCTCCAGCACCACCAGCGGGAAGTCGCCGCCGAGCGCGATCTCGGCGGCGGCGAGCGCCTCGCGCAACCGCTGCGGCCGCGCCCACAAGAGGCGCGGCAGCACGACGCCGCAACGCGCCGCCTCCTGCGGATCGAGCTGGTCGCCGAGGTCGATCAGCGCCGCCGCCTCGCCGCGCGCGGTGGTGGCGGCGAGAAGCGACAGCACAAGCCCGAACCGCCCGCTGGAGAGCGCGCCGCGCAACTCGGTCAGGCAGGCGCGCGCCAGCCCACCGGCGAGCAGCGGATCGACCGCCGGCAGCGCCGTTGGCAGCAGCTCGTCCTCTTCGAGCGGCTTGCGAATGAGATCGCGGCCACGCGCGAGCCGCGCGCGCAGGTTGGGAAGCGACGGCACCTCCCGCGGCAGCGGCGAACCAGCCTGCGCCGCCGCCAGCTTGTGCTTCTGGATGTCCTGCTGGATCTCCTGAAGACGCTCCTGACTGACGGCGACGAGCTGCCCACGCGCCATGAGCGGAGGATAGGCGTAAACAAAGCGTAAGTCAATGGTCTTTGCCCCACTCTCACACGCTGCTTTGCGGGTAACATGAGGTTCGCCTGGCGGATACCAGTGATGGACACCCACTTCATCCTCAGCGGATACCTCGACGAGGCGATGGGGGAGGCCATCTACGACAAGCTCGACGACGGCAGCTTTGCCGGCAAGATCCCCTCCTGCACCGGCGTCGTCGCCTTCGCCGCCACCCTGCGGTCCTGCCAAAGCGAGCTGCGGTCTACCCTCGAAGACTGGATCCTCCTCGGGCTCAAGCTTGGCCACCCGGCAGCGCCTCTGACATAGCACTGCAGGCCGCAGCCGCGGACCGCGGGAAGAGATCACGGGTTGCGCGTGGTTATCATCAACCGCAATGTCCCCGCCTCGTTCTGCTCCTGCGCCGCAGGCACGCCTGCGCCTGGGAATCTCCGCCTGCCTGCTGGGCGAGAGCGTGCGCTACGACGGCGGCGACAAGCGGGCGCCGCTGCTGTGCGACGTCGTCGCCTGCCGTGTCGACTGGGTGCCGATCTGCCCCGAGATGGAGATCGGACTCGGCACGCCACGGCCGCCGATGGTGCTGCTCGGGCACGGGCGCTCGACGCGAATGTGGACGCCGTCGACCGGTGCCGACCACACGAAGGCGATGCGCGAGTGGGCGCGCGAGCGTGTCGCCGGGCTCGCCGACGTCGGACTCGCCGGCTACGTGCTGAAAAGCCGCTCGCCGAGCTGCGGAGTGCGCGGCGTGCCGGTGCACGACGGCGATGGTAAGCAGGTGGGCGTCGGCAGCGGTCTCTTCGCCAGCGCGCTGATGCACGGGCTGCCGCAGCTGCCGCTCGCCGAGGAGCACGAGCTCGACGACCCGGCGGCGCTCACGCAGTTCCTCCGCCGCGCCTTCTTCTATCGCCGTTGGGTGCAGCGCGCGGAGCCGCTCGACGAGTTCCACCGCCGCCATCGAGCGCTGCTGCTCGCCTCCGGCGCCGCGGCCACGCGGCGGCTCGATCGCGCGCTCGCCGCGGCCGGCAATGGAGTCGAATCGTTGGCACCGCAGTACGGTTCCGCGGCCCTCCGCATCCTGCGTCATCTGCCGTCGCGCCGCTGCCACGCCCGCAACCTCGGCTGGGTGGTCGGCCACCTGGTCGTCCACGTCGGCGACCGCCAACGCCGCCGCAACGTCGAGGCCTACCGCGCTTACGGCCGAGGCGAGCTGTCGTGGTCCGAAGCGGCGTCGCTGTTGAGGCACTCGGCCGAGGAAGTAGCGCTCGCCGCCGTGCTGGAAAGCGCGTATCTGTTCCCGGAGGCCGCGGAGTGGGAGCTGTTGGTGCGACTCGATAGACTGCAGACACCGGAATGTGCGCCAGTCAACTAATGGTCAAAGCCGTTAGTAGCTCATGCTCGTGAAGGTGCTGCCTAGCCTTTGCCTTGCGACCAGAGGTTCTTGTGATGACCAAGCTCCTTGAGCAGGCTTTCGAGAAAGCAGCCGGGCTACCTGACACCGAGCAGGATTCGGTCGCTCGGTGGCTGCTCGCAGAGCTGGAGTCCGACGCCCGGTGGTCGGAGCTGTTCGCCGGTTCGCAAGACCAGCTCGCCAAGCTTGCGGAGGAGGCGCTCGCCGAGCACGCTCGGGGTGAGACGACCGAGTTGGATCCGGATCGCCTTTGATCTCGCGGACTACCCGCAGGTTTCGCGAGGCGCTCGCTGGTCTACCGCAAGACGTGCGGCGACAAGCGCGCTCAGCCTACCGGCTCTTTCGAGACAACCCGCGCCATCCGAGCCTGCAGTTCAAGCGTGTGCACCCGTCGCTGCCCATCTATTCGGCGCGGATCAGCGGCGACTACCGAGCTGTCGGCTCGTTCAGCGGTGACACGGTCGTCTGGTTCTTCGTCGGCTCACATGCCGACTACGACCGCCTCTTGCGCGCGCTATGAGAGCGGCTACTGGCTAGTCAGCTGCCGTGCTGCGACCACGATGTCGTCGGCGCTGGGCAGGAAGTCGAGCTCGAGCGGCGGCGAGTAGGGGACCGGCGTGTCCGGTGCGGTGACGCGGCGTAGCGGGGCGTCGAGGTGCCAGAAGAGCTCGTCGGCGAGGATGGCAGCGAGCTCGCCGCCGAGGCCGCCGCGGCCGGTGTCTTCGTGGACGATCAGGGCGCGGTGGGTTTTCTCGACTGACTTGCGCACGCAGTCGAGGTCGAGCGGCTGCAGGCTGCGTAGGTCGACGACTTCCGCCGAGATTCCTTCGGCCGCGAGCCGTTCCGCTGCCGCCAGTGACGTCCACACCATGGTGCCGTAGCTGAGGATCGTGAGGTCGGTGCCCTCTCTCCTCACGACCGCGCGGCCGATCTCGACTTCGTGTTCCGCGCCTAGTGGCACTTCTTCGCGCAGGTCGGTCCTGAAGAAGCCGTAGAGTCCCTTCGCTTCCAAAAACACCACTGGGTTGTTGTCGCGAATCGCGGCGAGCATCAGCCCTTTCGCATCTGCGGGTGTCGAAGGC
The DNA here is from genome assembly GCA_036005845.1 of Thermoanaerobaculia bacterium. Taxonomy (GTDB): domain Bacteria; phylum Acidobacteriota; class Thermoanaerobaculia; order Multivoradales; family JAIOJS01; genus DASYQD01. The sequence continues at coordinate 51,102 of DASYQD010000183.1, forward strand.
GCGACGATCTTCCAGCCCGGCGTGCGCAGGAACCACATTTCGGGGCATTGGCTGTGGTACGGGCCGCCGCCGAGCAGTCGCTGGCCCGTGCCCGTTGCGCCTCCATACGGCAAACGCACCACCATCGGCACGGCGCGGCCCCAGCGCCAGTGCACTTTTGCGGCGTTGTTGACGAGGGCGTTGAAGCCGCTGGCGAGGAAGTCGGCGAATTGCATCTCGACCACCGGCCTCAAGCCGCTGATCGCCGCCCCTACCGCGCAGCCGACGATGGCGGACTCGGCGATGGGCATGTTGACGCAGCGCTGGTCGCCGAAGCTCTTGGCGAGGCCGCGGGTGACGCCGAAGGCGCCGCCGTAGCGGCCGCCGACGTCCTCGCCGAGCACGAACACTCGCTCGTCGGCGGTCATGGCTTCGCTGATCGCCTGCCGCACGGCTTCGTCGTAGGACATGACGCGCGTGCGCGGCTCGCTTGGCGGCGTCGGCACCGGTTCGATGCGCGGCGCGTAGACGCGGTCGCGATAGTCCTCCGGCGTCGGCCACGGTGCGGCTTCCGCTGCTCGCCCGGCGTCCTCGACCTCCGCCTGCGCCTCGGCGCGCAGCGAAGCCAAGCGCTCGCGCGACGCCACGCCCATCTCCACCAGCCGCTCCTCGTAAAGCGCCAGCGGGTCGACGTCCTCCCACCGCCGCCGCTCGGCCTCGTGCTCGTAGCCGGCGATCTTCGCCTCCGGGTTGCCGAAGAAGCGGTCGTCGTCGTGGTGCGCGTGTCCCGTGCGGCGATACGTCATCAGCTCGAGCAGCGCCGGCCCGCGCCCGGCCCGCGCGCGCTCGGCCGCCCACGCCACTGCCGCCGCGATCTCGTCGGGGTCGTTGCCGAAGAGCGTCGCGCCCGGCATGCCGTAGCCCGCCGCGCGCAACGCGAAACGCCGCGTCGCCGTCTGCTCGCTGACGTGCGTGCCCAGCGCCCACTGGTTGTTCTCGATGATGAACACCAGCGGCAGCTTCTGCACGGCGGCGAGGTTCACCGTCTCGTGCCATTCGCCGAGGCTCGAACCACCGTCGCCGATGAACGAGATGCCGACGCGCGGCTCTCCCCGCAGCTTCCACGCGTAGGCCATGCCGGCGAGGGTCTGCGTCGCGATGGTGAGCGGCGCCGCCGGTGGCAGCACGCCGCAGTCGAGGTCGCCGACGTGGAGGTCGCGGCCGTCCATCGGCGTGCCCTTCTTGCCGTACTGCACGAGGATCGGGTGCAGCGGGTCGGGCTTGAACATCAGCGCCGCGCCGAGGTCGCGGATGAGCGGCGCGATGACGTCGCCGTCGTAGCCGCGGCCGGGCGCCGCCGCGGGCGGCCGGCGCAGCGGCAGCGAGGCGCCGACGATGGCCTCCTGGCCGGTGGAGCGGAAGCCCTTCTGCGGCGATGGGAAGTCGCCCCAGCGGATGGCTTTCTTGTCGAAGGCGCGCTTCAGGAAGTCGTCGACGGCGCGGGTCAGCGCCATCGTGCGGTACATGAGGAGCCGTTCGTCGCCGGCGATGGCGGCCTTGAATTCCTGGCGGCGGAAGAAGCCGCGCAGCAGCTCCTGCAGGCTCTCGAGGCTCCAGCGCGCCGCCGTTGCCTGGGTGACGCCGGGCCACAGCTCGTCCTCGCCGAAGCGGCCGTTGCCCTGCCAGCGCGCTGCGGCGCGCTGAAGCAGCAGCTCTTCGAGCTCGCGCGGCGGCAGGTCCTCGGGCAGCTTGGCGGCGAGGAACGGCGCCTCCAGAGCGAGGAACGCGTGCAGGTCGCGCAACAGCGTCGGCGACCCCACCGTCGAGGCTTGCGCCATGCCGGCGAGTATAGCGACGTGCCTCGCGCCGACTCGGCGCGCCCGAGCTACCCGCGCAAGGCCGTCATCGGATCGATGCGCGTCGCGCGCCGCGCCGGCCACCAAGCCGCGGCGAGCGCCGCCGCAAGCAACAGCGCCGCGGGCAGTGCAAGGTTCCATGGGTCGTACGGCCCGACGCCGAAGAGCACTTTGCGCGAGGCGCCGGCGAGCGCCATGCCGACGGCGCCACCGGCGACGATTCCTACAGCGGCGAGCCGCAGCGCCTGCGCCAGCACCAGCCGCTCGAGGCTGCCGCGGCCGGCGCCGAGCGCCGCGCGCACGCCGAGCTCGCGCGTCCGCCGCGCCACCGACCAGGCGAGCAGCGAGTAGAGACCGATGGTGGTCAGCAGCAGCGACAGCGCCGACAGCGCGCCGAGGAGTGCCACCGCGGTCCGCTCGCGCGCCGTGATGGCGGCGAGGAAGTCATCGAAGGGCCGGATGCGCGGCGCGCGTCCCGCGCCCGCGGCGATGGCCGCCTCGCGCAGCGACCCAGTCAACGCGCGCGGCTCTCCGCTCGTGCGCGCCACGAAGTAGAACGAGCGGGGAGCGGTCTCCACGGCGCCGAGCGACCACGGCACGTAGAAGAGCGGCGCCGCGGTGCCGCGCAGCTCGCCGTCCTTGGTGTCGGGCACGACGCCGACGATCGTGATAGTCCCGTGGTCGATCACTTCGATGGTGTGGCCGAGCGCGCTCTGCCCCGGCCAGTAGCGGCGGGCGAGGCTGTCGTTGACCACCGCCACCGGCGCGGCGCCGCGCTCGTCGGCGATCTCGAGCGTGCGACCTTGGCGCGACGCGATGCCGAGGGTGCGGAAGTAGTCGCCGCCCACCGCCTGCACGCCGAGGGTCTCGACGTTCTCGCCGGCGATGCGCACGCCGATCTCGTCGTAATCGCCGCCGCCCGGCAGCCGCGAGGTGAGCGCCGCCGCGCGAACTCCCGGCACCTCGCGCAACGCCTCGGCGATCGATTGCCAGCGCGCGGCTCGCTCGTTGGACGACGCGAGCGCCCGCGCGCTGACCGTGCCGACAAGCAAGCCGCGGGTCTCGAAGCCGAGTGGCACGTTCAGCAGGTTGCCGAGCGTGCGCGCGAAGAGCGTGGTGCCGACGAGCAGCACCAGCGACACGCCGAGCTGCAACGCCACGCCGACGGCACGTCCGCGCCAGCGCGTCGCGCCCGCCGAGCGCAGCGGCGCCTCGAGCTGCCGGCGCGACTCGCGCAGCGGCGCCAAGGCGGCGAGCAGCGCGCTGAGCAGCGTCGCCGCCAGCGCCACGAGCAGCGCGCGGCGGTCGAGGATCACCTCCTGCAGCGGCCGCAACGGTGAACGGCGCGCCAGCGCCAGCGCGCCCTGGGCGACGAACACGCCACCGAGCCCGCCGCCGAGCGCCAGCAGCAGCGTCTCCAACCCGAGCTCGCTCGCCAACCGCTGCGGCGTGGCGCCGAGCGTGCGGCGCAGGCCGAGCTCCTCGCGCCGCGCCACGGCGCGCGCCGTCAACAGCGTCGCGACATTGGTGCAGGCGACGAGCAGCACCAGCGCCACGGTCGCCGCGAGCATCGCGCTGGCGCCCTGCCACAACGAGCGCGACAGCGCGCTCAGGTGCGAGGCGGCGAGCGGCTCGAGGTGCATGGTGCGCTCGGCGTTGGTGCTCGGGTAGTCGCGCGCCAGCTCGGCCGAGACGCGCTGCAGGTCGGCGGCGGCCTGCGCCACGGTCGCCTGCGGCCGCAGCCGCGCGATGCCGAGCACGCCGCCCCAGCTCCGCTTCGGCAGCAGGTCCTCGCCCATGAAGGTCGGCTGCAGCGCCATCGGCAGGAAGAGCGAGGCGCGCATGTCCTCGCTGGTGCCGCCGAAGCCGGGCGGCGCGACACCGACGACGGTGAAGCGCATCCCTTCGATCGCGACCGTGCGCCCGACGACGTCGGCGCGGCCGCCGAAGCGCCGCTGCCAGAGGTCGTGGCCGAGCACCACCACCGGTGCTCCCGGCGAGGCGTTCTCTTCGCGCACGAAGAAGCGTCCCGCGGCCGGGGAGAGGCCGAGCACGCGGAAGTAATCGGCCGAGACCAGCATGCCGGTCGTGCTATCGGCCTGCGGCTCGCCGCCGGCCGCCGTCTCGACCTCCATGTCGAGCGGCTTGAAGGCGGCGACGCGCTCGAAGGCGCGGCCGCGGTCGCCGAGGTCGACGAGGTCGGCGTAGGTGGCGACGCTCAAGTGCGTGCCGCCCTGGCGTGAGTAGATCGTGACCACGCGATCGCCGCCGCTGACGCCCGGCACCGGCTGCCAGAGCAGCCGGTCGAGCACGCCGAACGCCGCCGTCGAGAGGCCGATGCCGAGCGCCAGCAGCAGCAGCGCGCCGAGCGTGAAGCCGGGCTCGTGCGCCAGTCGACGAGCCGTCCGGGCCACCAGTCGTAGCCAGTCCATGCGGCGACCTCCAAGTTGCGGTCGGCGCGGAGCAACCGCCGTACCACGCGCCTCGACCTTGCGCTTGCTACGACTTACGAAGCGCGGACGACGAGTGTCGTGATCGCTCGCGGGACGCGACGTGCCGCATGCGAACGCGCGCCGTGTCGCGCCCGGCACGCGCGCGCCGCCGTTGCGCTCTACGCGGTGCCGGCGGCCTCCGCCGGCGCCTCCTCCCGCGCCGGCGCCGCGCGGTCGCCGATCGGGTACCGCTTCATCATCCACACCAGCAACACCAGGCCGGGAATGGCGACCACGCTGGTGAACAGGAAGTAGTTGACCCAGCCCAGTCGATCCGCCAGCGTGCCGCCGATGGAGGCGAAGAAGGTCCGCGCGAAGGCGGTGAACGAGGAGAGCAGCGCGTACTGGGTCGCCGTGTAGGCGACGCTGGTGAGCGCCGAGAGGTAGGCCACGAACGCGGCGGTGGCGAGACCGGTGGTGAGGTTGTCGACGCTGATGGTGACGGTGAGCATCGGCACCGAGTGGCCGACCACCGCCTGCAGGCAGAAGACGAGGTGCGCCAGCGCCTGCAGGATGCCGCCGGTGAGCAGCGCCGGGTAGATGCCGCGGCGCGCCACCATCACGCCGCCGATGTAGCTGCCGACGATCGTCATCACGAAGCCGTAGAGCTTCGACACCACCCCGATCTCGGTCTTGGTGAAGCCCATCCGCAGGTAGAAGGGGTTGGCCATCACCCCGAGCAGTGCGTCACCGTACTTGTAGAGCGCGATGAAGAGCAGCACGACGAGCCAGCCGCGCCGTTTCATGAAGTCGCCGAACGGCGCCACGACCGCGCCGTGGAACCAGGCGCCGACGCGGCGAAAGACGGGCGGCCAGTCGGCGAAGCGCTGCGCCTCGCGCTGCTCTTCGCGGGCGAGAGCGTCCGCTTCTTCGCGGAACACCGTGCTCGGCTCCGGGGAGAGCAGGGTGGTGGCCACGCCGATCGCCATCAGCGCCGCCATCACGTAGTACGCCAGGTGCCAACCGAAGCGGTCGGCGAGGATCAACGCGCCGGCCCCGGAGGCGAGCATCGCCAGCCGATAGCCGAAGACGATGTTGGCGGCGCCGGCCCCGAGCTCGTGCTTCTGGAGTACGTCGACGCGATAGGCGTCGATGACGATGTCCTGCGTCGCCGACGCGAAGGCCAGCGCCACGGCCCAGCCGGCGGTGACGAAGAGCTGCGTCTTGGGGTCGGTCGAGCCCAGCCCGACCATGCAGGCGGCGACGGCGATCTGCGACAGCAGCATCCAACCGCGCCGGCGTCCGAGCGTGGTGGTGACGCCGGGGATGGGGAGCCGATCGACGAGCGGGGCCCAGAGGAACTTGAGCGCGTACGCCGAGCTGGCCAGGCTGAAGAAGCCGATCGTCTTGAGCGAGAGCCCCGACTCCTCGAGCCACGCCGAGAGAGTGGAGTAGACGAGCGCCAGCGGCAGGCCGCTGGAGAAGCCGAGGAAGAGGATCGCCAAGACGCGACGGTCGGCGTAGACCGCCAGGCTGTCATGCCAGCTCTGCCGTCGTTCCACCATTGCCAGCTCCCCCTCCCCGCGGCGCTCTGCCGCTCGATCCGCGGTGCTGCAGCAACTTCCGCGCCCTCCGCCAACACCGCTGGCGCGGACCGGCGGCGCGGCGGCGGCAGACTAGCGGATGTCGCCGGCGGCGAGCGAGCGCTCGATGAATCGCTGCAGGCGCTCGCGGTCTTCGGCGGCGGTGTCGATGAAGGCGAGGCCGATGCGGAAGATGCCCTGCGCGCCGAGATCGGGCCCGACGAAGACGACGTAGGCGGGGCTGCGGAAGACGAGCTCGCCGATCTCCAGCGAGACCTGGACGCGCTGCTCGAGCTGCAGCTCCTCCGCGAGCAGGATCAGCGCGCCGCCGGCGCCGAGCTTCAGCGTCTCGAAGAGGCGATGGCCGTCGACGACGCCGGGAAGACGCCTGACGTCGTACCGCGGGAAGCGGCGGCGCTCCTGGGGCGAGCTCATGGGGAGGCACCAGCATAGCGCGCGGTGAGGGACGGTGTGGCATGTGTCGCAGTGGCGCCGCGATGGTTTCGCTATGATCGGCGCATCCCATCGCTGTCGCCAGGCCCCTGGCTACGGCATTGCCTCCGCCGCCGAGGCTTCAGTAAGACCGGGAGGCGGCACAGGTCCCGGAACAGCGCCGGCGCCGATCCCCGAAGGAGGAGAGCCCTTGACCAGGGAATCGGAGAACCACCACATCTCGCGCATCGACCAGGAGTCGAAGAACCAGCACGGCTGGTACGTCCGGATGCGCTTCCGCGGCCAGCCGATCAGCCGCTTCTTCTCCGACCAGAAGCACGAGGGGACCGAGGCCGCGCTCGCTTCCGCCAAGGAGTGGCGCGACCGCACCTTCCACGAGCTCGGCCGCCCCTCGACACGCCGCCGCGTGGTGAAGCTCGGCAAGCCCAACCAGGGGATCCGCCGCGTCGACGGCCCGCACGGCCCGGTCTACGAAGTGACCTGGGCGCCGGCGCCCGGCAAGGTCTCGCGCACCACGGTGTCGATCAACCGCCATGGTGAGGACGGCGCGTTCCTCATGGCGCTCAAGATCCGGCGCGACAAGGAACGCGAGATCTACGGCGCGGTGCTGTAGCCGAATCGCGCGGCCTTTCGGCTCGATCAGCCGTTGTCGACAGCTCTTCGCCGAACGACAGCAGCTTTTCATCCTCGAAGAGCGGCTCGAGGTCGCTGCGCCAGCTCCGCGGGCACGCCAGCCCGGCCTTCGCTTCCACCCGACGGCGTGCACGCTCGCCCGCGGGTGCGACGCCATTGCCTTCCGACGCCAGGTATTCGATGGTGCCCGCCAGGACGCAAGCGCTCGTCAGCTCCGGCTCCAGCGCCGGAGGGAGCGGCTCCCCGAGGCAGGAGAGCGGCTCGCGATAGGCGGCGAAGGCCCGCATCGACGCCAGATCGTTGCCGGGCTTCGGGTGCGGGTGGTAGAGGTGCTCTCGGTACCACGCGAGAGCGCCATCGCGCTCCGCCAGGTAGGCGCGCAGCCGCGGCAGGTCGTAGTTGGCGAGCAGGAGCATGAGCAGGCCGCGATCGGGGGAGGCGCCGCAACCGGCGACGAAGCGCATGCGTAGCGGGAAGTAGCCCAGCAGCTCGGTCGCTGCTTCCTCGCGGCGGCCCTCACGCAACGCCACGCGGCCGAGAACGTAGTGCGCCTCGGCGTGCTGGCGAGGCGTGGCAGGCGCTGCGAGCATCTTCCGCGCGATGGTCGCCGCGGCGTCGTGGAGGCGGAAGCGCAGCGCGAGCGCGGCGGCCTGCAGCTGGAGGTCCTCGCCTCGCGATGGGTGGAGCGCGGCTGCCTCGAGGAGCCAGCGAACCGCCTCCTCGCCGTGGCCCGCCGCTGCGTGGGCGCGGGACAAGCGGAGCGCCGGCTCTGGGTCGGTCGGTGCGCCTTCGTGCCAGGCGAGCAGGCCGGGCAGACGTTCGGCGGTGGGGCGATCACGCGCGTCGTCGTCGTCGTCGCGCCAGCGCCGCAGCTCCTCGGCTGTCGCGCCGCCGCGACGCGCTGCCTCGGTCCGTGCGTCGTCGCTCGACATCGTAGCCAGCAGGTCGTCCGGGGCGCGAGCGACGAAGGGTCGCTCCAGCTCGTCGGCGAGGCTGGTCTCGCCGCATCGCCGGAAGGCGCCGGCGAGGTTGCTGGCCTGGTATGCCGCATCCGAACCGGCGAGCGACGGTCGGAGCGCGCCGCTGTCCCACGTCGCGTGCAGGGCCTGACAGCCCTCGGTCTTGGTGGAGGAGGCGACCGTAGCCCAGGCCTTGCCAAGGTCGCCCGGCGGCCAGCTGGCGAGGACGCCGCGGATGGCCTCCCAGTCGCCGGCCTCGCTGGCCGAGAGCAGCAACGGGTAGCGCACGCCTTCGAGCTGCGCGCGCCGCTGGTCCTCCGGCAGCTCGGCAGCTCCGACGTCGTCCAATAGGTGCGCGAAACAGCGGGTGCGGGCGGCGCGGGAGCTCTCGCTGGTCGCGACGATCGAGCTGCAGACGACGTGGCGCTCGCGCAGGTCGCCAGCGGTCTCGATCTCGGCCAACAGGCGGTCGCGCGGCTCGTCGAGGCCGTTGGCGTCGTAGAACTGCAGCAGCTCGTGACGGGCACGGAGATCGTCGGCGAAGCGGCGGGCGCGTTCCTCGAGAGCGGCACGAAGCTTCTCGGCCGGCGCGTGGGTGTAGCGCAGGAGGTCGACGAGGTGCGAGTGGGCGGCGGGATCGTCGGGATGGCCGGCGACGAAGGCCTCGAGCAGGGCGATGCCTTCGGCGTCGCGGCCGCCGAGGAACAGCGTCTCCGCCAGGCAACCCTGCACGACGGCGTCGTCGGGCCGGCGCGCGGCGGCGATCCGCAACAGCTCGATCTGCGCCGCCGGCGACTCCTCGAGCTTCGCCTCCGCACACCAGGGCTCGCCGCGATCGGGAAAGGCCAGCTTCCAATCTGCGATCCAGGCCGCGCGCTCGGCGCGGATGCGCGCCTCGAGGTCGATCTCCAGCTCGGGGGGCGCCTGCCAATCTACATGGGCCAGATGGCGCGCGATGGCCAGCTCGCGGCGCGGCTTGTTGACCAGCACGTCCATGAGCGCTTGCCACTTGGCGAGATCGGCCGGGTCGCGCTCCAGCTCCGCGCGGGCTTGCACCTCGAGGGCGCGCGCGTCCAGGTCCCGTTGGTGTCGGCAGTAGGCGGTCTCGCAGGACGGACGCGCGGCTGCGGGCAGCAGGAAGAGCGCGGCGAGCCAGGCCGCGATCGGCACGGCACCGAAACGCTGCGGACCGGTCACGCGACAACGCTAACAGGTCATCCGCGGTTTCGATCCATAGAATCGAGGCGATGAGGTCCGCGACCGCGCACGATCACCACCACGCACACGCTCATCGCCACGGCGGGGAGGCGCGCCGGACGAGCCGCCGGCGCCTGGCGCTGACCCTCGTCCTCGTCGCTCTCTACATGGGCGCCGAGGTGGTCGGCGGGCTGCTCACGCATTCGCTGGCGCTGCTCGCCGACGCCGGGCACATGCTGTCGGACGCGGCGGCGCTGGCGCTGTCGCTGTTCGCGCTGTGGGTCGTCGACCACCGCCGGCCGGGGCCGCTGCGCACCTATGGCTACTACCGCGCGGAGATCTTGGCGGCGCTCGTCAACGGTGCGGCGCTGGTGGCGATCGCCATCCTCGTCGCGGTGGAGGCGATCGCGCGGCTGCGCGCGCCGGCGGAGGTGAGCGCCGTCGGCATGACGGTGGTGGCGGCCGGCGGTCTGGTCGTCAACCTGATCGCGCTGGCCCTGTTGCACGGCAGTCGCGACGACAACCTCAACCTGCGCGGCGCCTGGCTGCACGTGGCGAGCGATGCCCTGGGCAGCGTGCAGGCGATCGCCGCCGGCCTGCTGATCTGGAAGTTCGGCTGGCAATGGGCGGACCCGCTGGCGTCGCTGCTCATCGCGGTGCTGGTCGTCTGGTCGGCGTGGGGGCTGCTCAGGGAGGCACTCGCGGTGCTGATGGAGGCGGCGCCCGGGCACATCGACGTCGACATCGTGCGCGGCGCCATCCTCGACGTCGGCTGCGTGGCCGGCGTGCACGACCTGCACGTGTGGTCGATCGCCAGCGGCTTCGATTGCCTGTCGGCGCACGTCGTCGCCGGCGACGGCAAGGAGCGCGACGCGCTGCTCGACGAGCTGCGGCGCATGCTCCACGCCCGCTTCGGCATCGACCACATCACCATCCAGCTCGAGGCGAGCGGGTTCGTCGAGGACCACCCCGACTGCGGGCCGGTGGCGGCTCAAGCGGGGACGCGCTTGCCGGTGTAGTGCTTCCAGCCGGCGGCGGCGCCACGACGCGCGGCGAGGCCCGCCAGCGCGATCACCAAGCCGGTGACCGCCGTCCAGCCGAGCGCGGCGCTCCAGGTCACCTCGAGCCGCTCGGGGTTGCGCGGCGGGTCTTCGCCGCGGGCGACGCGCCAGCCCTGGGTGATGGCGGTGCGCGCCACGCGCTCGGCGAGAAAGGCGGCGCCGGTGGTGAGCAGCAGGTATTGGATACGCGGCTTGTGCGCCTGCTTGCGGAAGCGGCGCGAGAGCTTGCTGAGCTTGGTGGCCATCGCGAAGTCCTCCCCAAGCAACGAGTGACAGCAAGGTCGATGCCGACGAGTAGGCAACCCGGTCTCTGCGCCGTCGCGGGAGCGCGCCGCGTCCGCCCGACCTGATCAGCCGGCGGTGCCGATGCGATAGCGCAGGCCGGCCGTGATGCTGCGGCCGCCGTCGTCGCGCGAGCCGGGACCGGCGAGCGCGGGGCGGCTCACGTCGACGTCCACGTACTCGATCCCCAACCAGAGCTCCGGCCGCGCCTGCCACATCAGGGCCGCCGTCCAGGCGTGGCCGTCCTCGTCGCTGCGCTCGCCGGTCGGTAGGTGGTCGCGATCGTCGGTGGAGAAGCGGTCCCAGCGTACGGTGGTGCGCACGTCGGCGTGCTGCCAAGACAGCAGCAGGTACGTGGCGGCGAAGTCGGCGTCGGCGCGCGGCGTCGGCACGCCCATCCGCGTGCGCCCGCGCAGGTGCTCGCCGGCCACGGTCCAACCCGTGGCGGGGAAGAGCTCGAGCCCAAGCTGATTGAAGGCGGTGTCCCACGCGTATTCGCCCCGACCCGATGAGCCATGTCCGTGCAGCTCGCGGTCGCCACGGTTGTCGTAGTGCGTGACGAACACGTGAGCGAGGCCGCTGTAGCGGTAGCGCAGGTAGCCGGCCCAGCCCGGGCGGCCGTCGAGGTCGCCGCGCAACGGCGTCGTGCCGGCGCGATCCTGGTCCGCGAACGGACCGCCGGGGTCGAGCGACGGCAACGCAGGCAGCGGCAGCGTCTCGCCGATCGTCGCCAGCCGGTCGCCCATCGCCCAGCCGCGCCAGGCGAGCAGCGCGCCGGCGGTGTCGTTGCCGCCGAAGAGCGAGAAGCCGGTCCGCCAGCCGTGCTGCTCGCCGGAGTCGTGCTCGTATTCGGCGAGCACGCCGAGCGGGCGCACTTCCTCGCCGATCCAACTGTTCACCGCCGAGAGCGTGAAGGTGTAGGGCGAGGTCCACAGCGGCTCGACGTTCTCGCGCGAGGTCGGCAGGATGAAGGCGCCGGCGCGGATGCGTACCTGCGACACGCCTTCGAGCGGCATCGCCAGCAGCGCCGCCCACGCCTCGACGACGCCGGCTGGGCGGCCGCCGTCGTCCTGCTGCGCGCGCGCTCGCGCGTGGAGGTGGAACGCCAGACGCGGCGTGGCGCGCCAGTCGGCGCCGAGCTGCGCCTCGCCGATGGCGGTTCCTTGCCAGAGGTCCGGATCGTCGCCGTGGACGAGACGCCCGGTGCCGCCGTCGAGCCAGCTCCGCGCCGCGTGCGTCGACGATGCGCGGCCGACGAGGTCGAGCCAGGCGGTCGATTGCGCGCGCGCGGCAACCGCGAAGGCGAGCGCGATCGACGAGGCGAGGGCGAATGCGCGGACCACGCTCACGCCCGTAGCCCCACGCATCGCCCCGCGGCCGCTCCCCGGCTCACTCGCCGCTCGCGCGCGAGACGCCGGCGAGGTACGCCTTGTTCACGTAGTCGCGCACCATGCGGTCCGACGAGAACAGCGGCGCGATGGTGGCGATCGAGCGCGACATCATCTGCAGCCAGCGCAGCGGCAGCTCGCGCTCGTCGCGCTCGAAGAACGCCGGCACCACCTCCTCGGCGAGCACCTCGTACAGCGCGTGGGCGTCCTCCATGTCCTGCGCTCCGACGTCGGCGAGCACCTCCTGGCGGCCGATCGCCCAGCCGTTGGGGTTCTCGCGGTCGTACGCCTCCGGCCACCAGCCGTCGAGCACGCTGCAGTTGAGGGCGCCGTTGATGCCCGCCTTCTGGCCGCTGGTGCCGCTCGCCTCGAGCGGCCGGCGCGGCGTGTTGAGCCAGACGTCGACACCCTGCACCAGCATGCGCGCCACCCGCATGTCGTAGTTCTCGAGGAAGAAGACGCGGCCGCGAAAGGGCGGCTGCTGGCTGAGCTGGAAGATGTGCTGGATGAGGTCCTGCCCCGGCCGGTCGGCGGGGTGGGCCTTGCCGGCGAAGAGGATCTGCACCGGCCGCGTCTCGGAGGAGATCAGCCGCCGCAGCTCGTGCGGATCGGTGAAGACCAGGTTGGCGCGCTTGTAGGTGGCGAAGCGGCGCGCGAAGCCGATGGTCAGCGCTTCCGGCCGGAAGAACGACTCGACCTCGCGCAGCTCCTCGGGCGAGCGGCCGTGGCGCGCGAGCTGGTCGCGCAGCCGGCTCTGCGTGAAGCGGCAGAGTCGGCGCTTCTGCGCCTGGTGGGCCTGCCACAGCTCTTCGCCCGGCACCTCCGCCAGCTTGCCGGCCGCGCTCGGGTAGTGGATCTGCCCCTGCCACTGCGGACCGAGGTGGCGGCGCAGCAGGTCCTGCATCTCGCGGCCGAGCCAGGTCGGCAGGTGGACGCCGTTGGTGACGTGGTCGATGGGCACCGCGTCGGGCTCGGCGGCGCCGAAGAGAGGCTGCCACATGCGGCGCGACACCGCGCCGTGGATGTCGGAGACGCCGTTCGCGTAGCGCGCCGTGCGCAGCGCCAGCGCCGTCAGGTTGAGCGAGCCGTCGGCGCTGCGCGGATCGGTCTGCGCCTGCGCGCGCACCGCGTCCCAGCCGACGCCGAGGCGATCACCCCACGGCCCGAGGTAGCGCCAGGCGAGGTCGCCGTCGAACGACTCGTTGCCGGCGGGCACCGGCGTGTGGGTGGTGAAGACGGTGGTGGCGCGCACGCGCTGCAGCGCCTCGTCGAACGAGACGCCGTCCTTCGCCAGCTCGCCGGCGATGCGCTCGAGCTGCAGCAGCGCGCTGTGCCCTTCGTTGATGTGCCACGCCGCCGGCTCGAGGCCGCACGCTTTGAGCGCGCGCACGCCGCCGATGCCGAGCACGATCTCCTGCGCCAGGCGCATGGCGCGGCCCTGCACGTAGAGCATGGTGGTGATCGGCCGGTCGGCGGGGTCGTTCTCGGCGATGTCGGTGTCGAGCAGCAGCAGCGGGACGCGGCCGACCTGCGCCACCCACACCTTCACCTGCACCTCGCGGTCGGCGATCGGCACGCTGACCACGACGTCGCGGCCGGTGGGGCCCGCGACGGGACGCACCGGCAGGCGGCTGAAGTCGTACTCGGGATAGGTGTGCTGCTGGTGGCCGTCGGGATCGACCGTCTGCTGGAAGTAGCCCGAGCGGTAGAGGAGGCCGACGGCGACGAGCGGCACCGCGAGGTCGCTGGCGCTCTTCAGGTGGTCGCCCGAGAGGATGCCGAGGCCGCCCGAGTAGATGGCGAGCGCCTGGTGGACGCCGTACTCCATCGACAGGTACGCGATCGGCCCGCGGTCGTACTCCGGGTGCTGGCGCCAGAACCACGCATTGGCGGCGCCGCTCATGTACGCCTGCAGCTCCTCGACCACCGACGAGTACGCCTCGAGGAAGTTGTCGTTATCGATCAGGTGCTCCCACTGCCGGCGCTCGACGTTGATGAGCATCTGTACCGGGTTGTGGTAGTGCGACCAGGCGCGGCGGTCGATGTCCTCGAACAGCTCGGTGGCCTTCGGGCTCCACGTCCACCAGAGGTTGTAGGCGAGCTCGTAGAGGCCCTGCACCTCGCGCGGCAGCTCGATGTCGGCGACGTGCTGCCAGGGCACCTGCGGCAGGGCGACGTTGGGAGTGGGAGGGGCGGCGGCTGTCGTCATGCTTCTGAGACGTCTCCATTCCACCACGCGGGATCGAGGTCGAGGCCGGCGAGGTCCTCGCGCGTCCACGCAGGGAGCGTGCCGACGCCGTCGGCGAGCAGCTCGTGCAGGCGGTCGCGGTGGAGGCGGAAGCGCGCGCTGGCGTAGTCGGCGGCGGTGCCGGTGGTGACGAGGAAGGGCCAGTCGGAGGCGGCGAGCAGGAGGAGCTGCGCGAGCGCGGCGCGAGCGCGCTCAGGCGGCAGCGTCGGCAGCGCACGGTCGACGGCTTCCTCGGCGCGCCGCAGGTCCTCCCACATCCAGGTGGTGGCGTCGTTCACCCACACGCGGTGGTCGCCCTCCTCGCCCCACGAGCCTTCGTGCAGCGCGACGCGCGACCGCGGCGCGTGCGCGGCGAGCTCGCGGCTCGGCGTCGTCGTAGATACCGGGCCACCGTCGAGAGTTTGTGCGAGCACCTGCTCGAGCCAGGCGACGCCCTCGAACCACCAGTGGCCGAAGAGCTCGGCGTCGTACGGGCAGACGGCGACGCCGCCGCCGAGGCCGGCGATGGTGCCGAGCAGCTCGGGGAAGTGGCGCGCCTGGTCGCGCACAGCGTCCATCGCCTCGCCGGGGTGGTAGGGGAGCTTGTCGCCGAGGTCGCCCGCGGCATCGGTGACGCGCCAGAGCCGCAGCCCGGTCTCGGCGTGGCGCTTGTGGAAGTCGAGATAGCGTGGATCGCCCGGGTAGCCGCCGTGGCGCGACCAGACCTGGTGCGCGGTGTGCGGCTCGCGCGGCAGCGCTGCGACCGAGCTTTGAGCGATGCGGCGCGGTTGCAGGCGTGCTCCGACCGGGAGCGACGGCGCATCCGCGGCCTCGTCGCTGGCGCCCCACATCTCGGGATAGGGCGCCAGCGGGTCGCCGCCGAGGAGGAGGTGGGCGTCGACCACGGTCCAGCGCACGCCGGCGGCGGCGAGGAACGCTTCGTTGCCGGGACGGTCGGCCTCCTCGGCGCCGGTGGCGGGGTGACGCCACGGGCCGCCGGGGCGGTAGGCGCACTCGGGCATCCACAGACCTCGAGGCTCGCGGCCGAACCAGCGTTGGTGGTTGTGGCGCGCCGCGGCGAGCTGCAGGCCGACGTGCTCGCGGCGGTGGAGCAGCGGCAGGTAGCCGTGCGTCGCAGCGCAGGTGGAGAGCTCGATCGCGTCGGCGTCGGCGAGCGCGCGCAACGCGGCGACCAGGTCGCCGCCGATGTCATTCCATTCGCCGAGCAGTCGCTCGTAGGTCGAGTGCCACCAGCCGGCGAGCGGGTGCGAGGTCGCGTGCTCGCGCGCCGCGTCGCGCCGGTGCTCGAGGTAGCCGGTGACGAGCGGCGGCGTGCGCGGATCGCCGAGCTGCGCCGCGAGCACCGGCGACACCGACACGGTGAGCAGGTGCTTGCCGCCGCGCGCGGCCAGCCGGCGCAGCGCGCTCACCAGCGGCAGATAGCAGTGCGACGCCGCCTCCGCGATCCAGTCCTCGCCGTGCGGCCACCGGCCGTGGCCGAGCACCCACGGAAGATGCGCGTGGAGGACGAAGGCGAGGCGGCGCTCCGCCGGCTCCGTCGCGGCGGCGCCGTCGCCGACCACACGCGCGTCCGGTTGATGGTGAGGCCACTCGCCGGCAGGAATGGCGTCGAGCGCCGACGGCGGCTCGAGCTCGGCGACCGCGGTTGCTGTGGCTGAAGGAGATTGAGCCGCACTCGCTTGCGTCGCCGCCTGTGGCGGCGTGGTCAGCACCTTCCAAGGATCGGTGCTCGCGCGACCCGGCTGCTGGACGGCGGCGGGCTGCGCAACCGGCGCTTCGTGAGGAACGTCTCGCGGCGCCGGCGGCGGCTGCTGCGCGCCGAGCGGGCTGCGATGCCACGGCGCGAAGTCGACGAACGGCGACGGCCCCTCCGGCGCCACGACGCTCCGCACGACCCGCGCAGGCGCGGTCGCCTCCGTGGCTGTTACGGCTCGCGCAGGAGCTTTGGCGTCGACCGGCGCGACTGGCGCCGCAGTCGGCGCAGGTTGCGCGGCTGGCGCTGTGGTCTCGGCATCGTCGCGCGCGCCTCGACTCGGCCCGCCCATCCACTTCCGCACCGTGCGCACGCTCACCTTGAGCTCCGCCGCCGCGGCGCGCTCGTCGCCGCCGTGCCGTTCGACGGTCGCGCGCAGCTCTGCGCGCGCCGCGTCGCGGACGGCGGCGTTGCGGTGCATGAGCTTCGTGAAGAGGGACTTGCCGTCGGTCATGACCACACTGCGGCGGAGGGTTGCCGGCGGCGGCGCCGGCCCGGTGGGGGCGGCTATGTTATACGTGGCGCGCCGTCGGCCGGCTCGGTCTCGAGCGGCTTCGGTTCCTGCGCCTTCAAGCGCAGCGGCTCGAGACGCTGCGGGTCCTTGCGCAGCGCGCGCGCCAGCCGTTCGCCGAGGCGCTGCTGCTGGCGCTCGACGTCGGCCGTGCGCGGCACCCAGCCGCCCGCCATGCTGCCGTGGCCGCCGCCGCGGCCGGAGGGCGACACCAGCCGCCGCATGATGCGGCCGGCGTCGGCGCCCGGCTTGGTGGTGCGCAGCGAGAGGTAGATGCGGTCGCCGTGAGCGCCGGTGCAGAGCGCCCAGGTCTTGCCGTCCATGCGCAGCAGCAGATCGGCGATCTCGGGCACGATGTCGGGCTGCGTGATCTCGGGCAGGTGCGAGAGCACGAGGTTGTCGACGCCGGCCAGCCGCTCGAGCGCCTGGCGCAGCAGCGCGAAGTACGACAGTGGCAGCCGCGGATGCTGGATGCGCGCCAGGTCCCCCTTGCGCACCCGCGGCAGCAGCTGGTCGTAGACGTCCCGGTCGGGGCCCGAGGCCTCGCGGCCGAAGTCGCGCGTCTCCGTGCGGATGGCGTAGACCAATGCCGTCGCCTCGTGCGAGGTGATGCGCATGCCGCTCGCCAGCAGGTATTCGGCGACCATGGTCGCGGTGGCGCCGTAGGCCGGCCGCACGTCCAGGTAAGCCACGCCACGGCTCTGCGGCCGCCGCGGATGGTGATCGAGCACGATCGCCGGCAGCACGCCCGCCGGAAGCTGGTTGTTGCCGGTGCCGGGCTGGGTGTCGACGAGCGCGAAGTGGCGGAAGCGCGACAGCTGCAGGGTCTTGACGTGCGAGACCTTGAGCTTCAGCGCCCGCACCATCTCGAGGTTCTCGGCGCGGCCGATGATGCCGCCGTAGCCGGCGGTGGCGCGGCGTCCCAGCCCGCGCAGCACCTTGGTGAGCCCGGCGGCCGAGGCCAGCGCATCGGGGTCGGGGTGATCGTGGGTGAGCACCAGCCAGCGTCCCGATTCGCCCTGCGCGCGCACGTGCTCGGCGAGCGCGGCGTAGCGCGCCGCGAGGTCTTCGCTCGTCGAGAGGCCGGGCATTGCGCCGGCGATTGTATGGGCCGGGCGCGGCGGTGACGGGATGGTACGCTCCGCGGCGTGATCCGCGAGCTGTTCCACATCGGGCCGCTCTCCATCAGCCCGTTCGGCGTCATGCTGATGATGGCCTTCCTCGCCGCCTACGCGCAGCTCGCCTGGGGGCTCAAGCGGCTCGGCGCCGGCAACGCCGACGACGCCAGCACGCTGATGCTGTGGGCGGGCATGGCCGGCATCGTCGGCGGCAAGGTCTACTACGCGACGCTCTACCACGACTGGCACCTGCTCTTCGACCGCTCGGGCCTCGTCTGGTACGGCGGCTTCGTGCTCGGCGCCGCCGCCGTCGTGTGGGTGATCTGGCGGCGCAAGCTGCCCGGCTGGCCGACCTTCGACGCCGCGGCGCTGGGGCTCGCCGTCGGTTACGGCGTCGGCCGCATCGGCTGCTTCCTGGTCGGCGACGATTACGGCAAGCCCACCGATCTGCCGTGGGGCGTCGCCTTCCCGGTGGGGCTGCCACCCACCCGCGCCGGCATGCTGCGCAGCGAGTTCCACCTGGCGGTGAATCCCCTGATCCCGGACGAGGCGCTGGTCAAGGTGCACCCGACGCAGGTGTACGAGACGCTGCTGGCGCTGCTCATCTGGGGCATCGGGCTCTGGCTGCTGCGCAAGGAGCTGCGCGCTGGAGTCGTCGGGCTCGCCGTGATCGCGATGCTGGCGGTCGAGCGCTTCGGCGTCGAGTTCCTGCGCGCCAAGGACGACCGCTTCTTCGGCCCGCTGACGCTGGCGCAGGCGATCAGCCTGACGGTGCTCGCGGTGGTCGTCGCTCTGCTCGTGATGCGGCTGCGCGGCGAGGCGGCGCAAGAAGAAGAGTTGCGCCCCGCGCGAGCGCGGTGATGCCTGCGCCGCGCCAGGCGGGCGCGCGCGAGCCCGGTGACCGCCCGCCGCGGCTGCTCACCATCGCCGGCTCCGACTCCGGTGGCGGCGCCGGTATCCAGGCCGACCTCAAGACCTTCGCCGCCCACGGCGCCTACGGCATGAGCGTGCTGACGGCGGTGACGGCGCAGAACACGCTCGGCGTCACCGCCGCGCACGTGCTGCCGGTCGAGATCGTCCGCGCGCAACTCGACGCGGTGCTCGCCGATCTCGGCGTCGATGCGATCAAGGTCGGCATGCTGGCGACGGCGGCGATCGTCGAGGCCGTAGCTGACGGGCTCGCTGCCGCGCCCGCGGTGCCGATCATCGTCGATCCGGTGATGGTGGCGAAGGGCGGCGCATCGCTGCTCGCCGATGACGCGGTGGATGCGCTGCGCGCGCGGCTGTTATCGCTGGCCACCGTGGTGACGCCGAACCTTCCCGAGGCGGAGCGGCTCACGGGCCGGCGCATCGCGTCCGAACGGGATCGCCTCGCCGCCTGCGAAGCGCTCGCCGCCGCCGGCTGCGCGGTGCTGCTCAAGGGCGGCCACGGCGAAGGGGACGAGATCGTCGACCTTCTGTGGGAGCGCGGCGAGGTCCACCGCTTCGCGCACCCGCGGCAGCACACGCGCGCCACGCATGGCACCGGCTGCACGCTCTCCTCCGCGGTCGCCGCCCGCCTCGCGCGCGGCGAATCGCTGCGCGCCGCGGTGAGCGGCGCGCTCGAATACCTGCAGTCGGCCATCGCCACCGCGCCCGGCTTCGGCTCCGGCCACGGCCCGCTGAATCATCTTCCGTGACCGCCGGCGCCGGCATCGCGCCGTCAGCTCACCACCCTGTTGCATCGCGTCCCGAAACGGTCCTATAGTCCGTCCATCATCGGTTGAATGAAGAGCGGGCCCGCGGCGCGATCGCCGCGCGCGACACCGCCGGTCCCGCGGAGGAGAGGGATGACGACGCGACGGGACGCGTTGAAGCTGGGCCTTCTCGCCGGCGGCTCGAGTCTGTTCGCCGCCCGAGCCGCGGCGCAGAACCAGGGCCTGATCGGCTTCCTCTGTCCGCCCGACGATCGGCCGCGGCAGCTCCCCGACCAGCCGCCGAGCCCGCCGGCCGAGCCGTGGCGCTCGGTGCTCTTCGTGCCGCCGGTGATGCAGCCGGTGGCGAAGCTCGACCCGCAGCCGGACCCGCAGGCGCACCAGCGCTACGACGAGTTCCCGCCGCAGAAGCTCTACGAGATCCACGAGCGCGAGATCGTCTGGCAGTACCACCCCGATCCGCCCTACGACCAGGGCAGCTACTCGTGGGGCTTCGGCTCCGGCAACGTGGCGCCGAGCACGCCGGGTCCGACCTACCGGGCGAAGTACGGCGAGCCGGTGCTGGTGCGGCGGGTCAACGGGCTGCCGCCGGTGGGCAACGCGAAGGTCTTCTGGGCGCTGCCCTCGACCACCAGCCACCTGCACAACGCGCACACCGCGTCGGAGAGCGACGGCAACCCTGTCGACTGGATCGACAGCGGCGAGTACTGGGACCACCACTACGCCAACTTCCCGGCCGGCCACGACCCGCTGCAGAAGCTCACCACCCTCTGGTACCACGACCACCGGCTGGACTTCACCGCCGCCAACGTCTACGCCGGCCTCGCCGGCTTCTACCTCCTCTTCGACGATGAGGACACCGGCGACGAAAACACCGGCTGGCACCTGCCGAGCTTCCCCAAGTACGACATCCCGCTGATGCTGCAGGACGTGCGCTTCTCGCTGCAGCAGGGTCCGAGCGGCACCAGCCCGACGGCCCAGGTGCTCTTCGACAGCTGGAACACCGACGGCATGCTCGGCGATCGGCAGACGGTGAACCGGCGCATCACGCCGCGCTTCGAAGTGGAGGCGCGCAAGTACCGGCTGCGGCTCTTGAACGGCGGCCCGTCGCGTTTCTACGAGCTCTTCCTGCGCGGCGAGCGCGGCGGCGGCACCTGGGACTACCCGAAGTTCACCGCCATCACCGGCGACGGCAACTTCCTGCCCGAGCCGCTGGAGACCGAGAGCATCTTCCTCGGCGTCGGCCAGCGCGTCGACGTCATCCTCGACTTCTCGCGCTACGCGCCCGGCCAGCACGTCTACCTGCACAACCTGCTGCAGCAGATCAACGGCGCCGGGCCGAGCGGGGCTTACCTGGACTTCGACGACCCGGCCTCTTTCGTCATGCGCTTCGACGTGGTGCCGGCGACGGGCCCCGACAACAGCCGCATCCCCGACAAGTTCCGGCCCTGGCCGCACGTCGACCTCGCCGAGGTCAAGCGCGAGCGCGTCTGGACCTTCGACTACGAAGGCGGCCTGTGGACGATCAACGGCGAGCTGATGGACCCCAACCGCGTCGACGCCGGCATCGACCAGGGCAGCGCCGAGATCTGGACGTTCCGCAACGGCGGCCGCAACTGGTCGCATCCGATCCACAGCCACTTCGTCGAGTTCCTGCTGCTCGCCGTCAACGGCCGTCCGTACCGCGAGGACGTCGTCCAGGACATCAGCGGCCGCGACGCCGAGGGGCGCAAGATGGACCTGCGGCCGGTGCTGGGGCGGGGAAGGCGCTCGCCGCTCGACACCTTCATGGGCGGCCGGCGGCGCGACGTGGCGATCCTCTTGCCCAGCGACGAGGTCAAGGTCTTCATGCGCTGGCCGGACTTCCTCGGCAAGTACGTGATGCACTGCCACAACGTGGTGCACGAGGACCACGGCATGATGATCCGCTGGGACATCGTCGAGCCGGGGATGGGCTTCGACACGCCGCGCTCGGCGGTCGACGTCTACGAGCCGCCGCCCGAGCAGCCGCAGCACCTCGAGATCCGGCCATCCAACCCGACGGCGCAGGACGGGCCGTCGCCGCCGCCCGTGCCGCCGAGCAACCGGCCATGAGGAGGGGAGCGCGATGAAGGACCGTCGAGCCGTGCTCGCCTCCGCCGTCGGCGCCCTGCCGGCGCTGGCGCTGGGCGTGGAAGCGCCGCCCGCGAACGATGCCGAGACCTGCGTGCGCCCGGCGCGCGGGCCGGACGCGCACCGCTTTCCCAACCACGTCGTCGTCACTCACGAGGAGACGCGGGCGCTCTTCTACGACGACCTGCTCGCCGGCAAGACGGTGCTGCTGCACTGCATGTCGATCGTCAGCGAGCCGACCTACCGCAGCGTCGAGCGCGTGGCGGCGTTACAGCCGCTGCTCGCCGAGCGGCTGGGCCGCGACCTCTTCATGTACTCGCTGACCGTCGACCCCGAGCGCGACACGCCGGTGGCGCTGCGCGCCTTCGCGGCGCGCGCCGGTGCCGGTCCGGGCTGGCTCTTCCTGACCGGCGAGCCGGCGACGATGGCCGACCTGCGCATGCGGCTCTTCTGGAGCGCTACCGCGCATGCGGCCCACGAGCACGACCACGAGGCCGGTCATGAGCGCGACGACTGCGCGATGGCGATGCTGCGCTACGGCAACGCCGCCGTCGGCTTGTGGGGCGCGGTGCCGGCGAAGGCGGACCCGCGCTGGATCGTGCAACGCCTCGCCTGGGTGCGGGCGCGCGACGTCGCCGCGGGCGCGCCGCGCCGCCGCGGGCCCGCGCCGCTGCGAAGCTGAGCCAACGCCGAGCGCCGAGAGATCACCATGAAGCGACCGCGCCACCTCGCCGCCGTCCTCCTCACGACGCTGACCGCCGGCGCCGCTGCCGCGCAGCAGCAGCAACAACAACAGAAGCAGCCGCAGGCGCCGATCGTCGAGCCGCTGCCGCCGGTCATGCAGCACCACCAGTCGCCGCCACCGCCGGTGACGCCGCAGCTCGAGATGCAGGAGCCGATGACCGCGCCGGCGCCGCCGCCCTCGCCGTCGGGGAGCTGGCCGTACCAGCCGTGCACGGTCGGTACTCCCGCGTACCCGGACGTGCCGGGCGTCTGCCTGCCGTATCCGCAGCCGTGGCCGCCGCCACCGCCGACGATGCCGGTGACCACTGGCTGCCCGGGCAAGGACTGCAAGACCGTCATCACCACCAGCGAAGGCATCTTCCCGCCCAGCAACCCGTTCGCCTGGGAGACCTTCCCCGGCACCAACTTCCTGCCCACGGTCTACAGCAACGTCTACGACTCGGCCGGCAACGAGGTGCTCAACACGCTGCCCTCGACGCCCGACATCCCCTACGCCCTCCACGACGGCGTCCCCCAGGTGTCGCAGATCAACCCCACATCGCCCGAGGACGACCTCAAGACGATCTTCGACGAGGTGCTGCGCCTCGCCGCCGGCGATGTCCGCAAGCCCGACACCGAGCAGAGCGGCCTCGACCCCATGGACCGCAAGTACGACGACGCGGCGATCGTCGCCGGCCTGCGCCTCGCCAACGACATCCTCGAGGGCAACGCGGTCGGCAACCGCGCCTACAGCGGCTTCCCGCTGCTGCACTACACCGGGCCCGAGAAGGTGCGTTCGGTGGTGCCGATCCTCGACAGCGCGGGCAAGATCGTCGGCGGCAACGTCGACGTGCACCAGGTCTGGTACGACCAGCGCATCGAGTCGGACACCGCGTACATCGACGCCAGCGCCGTCAAAGCCGCCGGCGTGACGTGGACGGTGACCTACGTTGTCGACGTGCTCAACCGCGGGCGCGACGACTTCTCGCCCTACGTCATGTACATCGACGCGCCGACGGGCAAGCCCGGCGTCGGCATGGATCAGAGCTTCTTCGACATGGAGGACGGCACCCGCACCGTCTTCCGCATCAAGATGGCGCCGGCGAGCTACTTCAACCTCGTCTACACCTGGGGCTGGCGGATGCACCCGCCGCGCGCGCAGGTGATGGAGAACGCCGGCAAGACGATCAGCTACTGCAAGACGCCGCCATGCACGCCCGCGGCGCCGCCAGAGTGTCCCGCGAGCTACCAGGGCAAGACCCTGCCGCAGCTCGAACAGGCGGTGTTCTGCCCGGCCGACGAGCCCGATTGCACCTCGGTGCGCTGCGGCCCCGACGAGCCGCCCGTGCTGCCCGACGGCCAGCTCTCGCCCTGCGAGAAGAAGAAGCTCCACGCCATCGCCCAGATCGGCGAGCTGGCGCCGGAGAAGCGCATGTGGCTGGCGGTCGCCGACGCGCGCGCGGCGGCGGCGCGCGGCGACTGGACGACGGTGGCGAAGCTCGTGCGCGAGCGCGCGCTGCCCGCCTACTTCGACTGGCTCAACCGCAACCAGCTTCCCGCCGGCGTGGTGCGCGATCCGGACTCGGACGTGACGCTGCTCTACGTC
The DNA here is from genome assembly GCA_036005845.1 of Thermoanaerobaculia bacterium. GTDB lineage: Bacteria > Acidobacteriota > Thermoanaerobaculia > Multivoradales > JAIOJS01 > DASYQD01. The sequence goes on from DASYQD010000183.1 coordinate 74,690, forward strand.
AACAACTCGACCTACGGCGAGATCACCAGCGGCGAGTGGGGCCGCTGGGACGCCTGGCAGATCCGCCCCAAGAAGCTCAAGGTCACCATCTACAACGGCGACCACTACGTGCACGCCTACACCATGGTCGACTTCGGCGGCAACCGCGGTTGGGAGAACACCTTCAAATCGACGGTGAAGGAGGCGGGCTCCGGCTGCTGGTTCACCTTCGGCCGCAACTGGTGGTGGATCGCCGTCGGCGGCCCGCTCAACCCCTACGTCTGCGTCGACTCGACGAGCGACCTCGCGCCGGGCGTGCACAAGCTGGAGATCGACCTCGACTACGACCCGTCGCGTCGCCTGCGCCTCTACCAGTTCGATCCCTTCCACCACGACGTGGCGATCTACTCGATCCACTGAGGGAGGGCAGCGGCAGCGGAGCCGCCTGCTAGCATCCTCGGGTGGACGTTTCGGATGTTCGTGCTGCGGTCGATCCCGAGCGTCCGCTCGACCTGCTGGTGATCGGTGCCGGCCCGACGGGGCTGGCGATCGGCGCCGCGGCGATCCAGGCCGGGCTCGAGGTGGCGGTGCTCGACCGCGGCGGGCTCTGCGACGGGATCCGCCAGTATCCGACGGACCTGCAGTTCTTCACCACCCGCGAGCGGCTGGAGATCGCCGGCGTGCCGTTCGCGATTCCCGACGCCAAGCCCAACCGCAAGCAGGCGCTGGCGTACTACCGCGAGGTGGCGCGGCACTGGCGTGTGCCGCTGGTGCTGCACCAAACGGTGACGAACGTGCGCCGCGCCGGCGACGGCTTCGAGGTGACCCGCCTGCGCAGCGGCGCCAACGGCAACGGCAACGCGACCGAGCGTCGCTGGCGCGCCGGCGCGGTGGCGCTCGCCAGCGGCTACTTCGGCAAGCCGATCCGCCTCGGCGTTCCGGGCGAGGACCTGCCGTGGGTGTCGTCGCGCTACCGCGAGGCGTACGGCCACTTCGGCGACCGCGTCGTGGTGGTCGGCGCCGGCAACACCGCGGCGGAGGCGGCGCTCGAGCTCTATCGCTGGGGCGCGCAGGTCACCGTCATCCACCGCGGCGCCGCGTTCCGCCCCGGCGTCAAGTACTGGCTGAAGCCGGATCTCGAGAACCGCATCGCCGAAGGCTCCATCCCGGCGCTGATGCACACGACGGTCGAAGCCTTCGTCGACGGCCATTCCGTGTCGTCCCCGATGGCCGTCGAGGTGCGCACGCCGGAGGGTCGCCGCAGCATCCCGGCCGACGCCGCCTACGTGCTGATCGGCTACCTGCCCGAGCTCGAGCTGGCGCGCCAGGTCGGGGTGACGCTCGAGCCCGAGACGCTGATTCCGCGCGTGGATCCCGAGACCTGCGAAAGCGACGTGCCCGGCTTCTTCATCGCCGGCACGATCCAAGCCGGGAAGTTCACCAACCGCATCTTCATCGAGAACTCGCGTGACCATGGCCCGCGCATCGTCGCCTGCCTGGCGCGGCGCCGCGGCGACGACGCCGTGGCGGGCGAGCTTCTCGCCGCAGTCGGCCCCGCCGGCCGCGAGGCGCTGCTGGATTGAGGGCCTTCGCGATGGCACGCCCCGCTGCGCTCCTCGCGGTGACGTTCGGGCTCGCGCTGGGCATTCCCGCGGCTGCTCAAACCCCGGCGCAGACGGCGCACCCCGGCGTCTTCGGCGAAGCGCTCGACGTGCGCGTCGTCAACGTCGAGGTGGTGGTCACCGACAAGAAGGGCACGCGCGTCGACGGCCTGCGCGCCGAGGACTTCACGCTCGAGGTGGACGGCAAGGTGGTGCCCATCGACTACTTCGCCGAGGTGGTCGGTGGCCGCGTCGGCGAGGGTGGTACCGCAGAGGCGCCGGCCGCGGCGGTACCGCCCGCGGCGGAGGCCGGCGCGCCGCTCGGCGTGAGCTGGCTGGTCTTCGTCGACGACTACTTCAGCGTCCAGCGCGACCGCAACCAGGTGCTCGAGGCGCTGTCGAAGCAGCTCGGCCACCTCGGGCCCGCGGACCGCATGGCAGTGGTGGCGTTCGACGGCAAACGTCTCACCATGCTCTCCACCTGGAGCGACTCGCCGCGCGCCCTCGAGCGCGCCCTTGCCGCCGCCGAGAAGCGGCCGGCGATGGGGCTGCAGCGCCTCGCGGAGCGCCGTTCGCTGGTCGACGACCAGGACCAGCGCACGCGCGGCGGCCTGCCGCGGATGTCGGCCGACCCGACGCACCTCGATCCCGACGAGCGGCGATTCGTCGATCTCCTCACCTCGCAGGTGCAGCGCTCGGTGGGCGCCGCGGCGGCGACGCTGCGCGCCTTCGCCGCGCCGCCGGGGCGCAAGGCGATGCTGCTGCTCTCCGGCGGCTGGCCCTGGAGGCCGGTCGACTCGGTGGTCGCCGACCCCAACCGCGTCGTCACCGAGTCCACGGTGGGCGCCGAGCCGCTCTTTCGGCCGCTCGCCGACGTCGCCAACCTGCTCGGCTACACGCTCTACCCGGTCGACGTGCCGGGGATGTCGCAGCGGCTCGTCGACGTCTCGCTCGGCGGCCCGCCGTCGTTCGGCAGCGCGATCGCCGAGAGCCGCCGCGAGCAGGACCTCCATCTCTCGCTCGACTGGCTGGCGGAGACGACCGGCGGCCGCGCCTTCCTCAACGCCAACCGGCTGTCGGTCTTCGAGGAGACGGTCACCGACACGCGCTCCTTCTACTGGCTCGGCTTCACGCCGAAGCGCAGCGGCGACGACAAACCGCACGCGGTGAAGGTGACGGTGAAGCGGCCCGGGCTCGAGGTGCGCTCGCGCAACGGCTTCCTCGACGCCTCGCGCAACGCCGAGGTGTCGATGGCGGTGGAGAGCGCGCTGCTCTTCGGCAATCCGGCGAGCTCGCTGCCGCTGCAGGTGGCGGTGGGCAAGCCCGAGAAGATGCGCGGGCGCACGATGAAGGTGCCGATCGTGCTGCAGGTGCCGCTCGACCAGCTGACGCCGCTGCCGACCGCCGACGGCCAGGTCGTGCAGGTGGAGCTGCGCGTCGGCGCCCAGGACGCCGACGGCAACACGGCGGCGATCCCGGTCATCCCGCTGCAGATGAAGCTCGCGGGCCCGGTGAAGCCGGGCGACACCGGCCGCTACGCCACCGACCTGCTGCTGCGCCGCGGCGAGCACGACCTCGTCATCGCGCTGTACGAGCCCGTCTCGGGCAAGGTATTCTCCGCCTCCGCCCGCATCGCTCCCTAGCCCCGCCTCTTTCTAGAACCTCGCCCAGGAGTCGACCACCAGGATGTCATCCCACTTCCCGCGACCGTACGCTGCCCTTCTTACCGTCGCGCTGGCGCTCACGCCGGCCGTCGCGCAGGCCAAGCCCGCCAAGCCACCGGAGCAGCCCTCGCCGGCGGCTGGCTCGGCGGCGCAGCAGGGCGCCTACTTCGAGAACGTGAACGTCGACCTCATCAACGTCGAGGTGTTCGTCACCGACAAGGCCGGCAACCCGGTCAAGGGACTCACCCAGGACGACTTCCAGATCCTCGAGGACGGCCGGCCGGTGACGATCTCCAACTTCTACTCGGTGGACGAGGCCGCCAAGGCGCGCACGCCGGGCGCGCTGCTGCCGCTGCCGCCGACGGCCCCGCGGGCCGACGGCGTGGTGATGCCCGAGGCGGTGCCGGAGGAGCAGCGGCTCTACCTCGTCGTCTACATCGACAACTTCAACATCAAGCCGTTCAACCGCAACCGCGTCTTCCGCCGCCTGCGCGAGTTCCTCGACAACAACGTCGACCAGGAAGACAAGGTGATGCTGGTCACCTACAACCGCTCGTTCAAGGAGCGCGTCTCGTTCACCTCGGACCCGGCGCTCGTCAACAGCGCCCTCTTCGAGATCGAGAAGGAGACCGGCTACGGCGTCCACCGCGAGTCGGACCGCAACGACGCGCTGCGCGACATCGAGGACGCCGACAACGTCCAGCAGGCGATCGGCAAGGTACGTGCTTATGCCGGCTCGCTCTACAACGACACCATGGTGAGCATCGACGCCATCAAGGACCTCGTCGGCACGCTGGGCGGCCTGCCGGGGCGCAAGGCGATCCTCTACGTCAGCGAGGGGCTGCCGATGGTGGCGGCGGAGGATCTCTTCCAGGCGCTCAACGAGAAGTTCCGCGAGTCGTCGGTGCTGCTCGAGGCGCGCGAGTTCGACGCCAGCCGCCGCATCCAGGAGCTGGCCGCGCAGGCCAACGCCAACCGCGTCACCTTCTACACCATCGACGCCGGCGGGCTGCGCACTTACTCGTCGTCGTCGGCGGAGCGGCAGACCGCGGGCACACCCGGCATGTCGACCTTCATCGACAGCCAGAACGTCTACAACCTGCAGGCGCCGCTGCTCACCCTCGCCGAGGACACCGGCGGCAAGGCGATCATCAACACCAACGACGTCGGCGACTCGCTGAAGGCGGTGGCGCACGACCTGCGCACCTACTACTCGCTGGGCTATCAGCCGGCGAAGATCGGCGACGGCCGCTACCACCGCATCGAGGTGAAAGTGAAGGGCGGCCGCGACCGCACGCTGCGGGTGCGCCACCGCACCGGCTACCGCGACAAGCCGGTGGAGCAGCGGATGAACGACGGCACCATGGCGAGCCTGCTCTTCGGCGAGCTGTCGAACCCGCTCGGCGTGTCGCTGGAGTTCGGCACGCCGACGCCGCGCGAGGGCGGCCACTCGCTGGTGCCGATCCACCTGCGCATCCCGCTCGACAAGGTGACGCTGATCCCGCAAGGCGACAACCAGGAGGCGCACCTGCGCGCCTTCATCGGCGTGCTCGACGAAGAGGGCGGCACCTCGCCGGTGCAGGTGGCGCCGATCACCATCCAGATCCCCAACGCCGACATCGACAAGGCGAAGGCGCAGGGCTGGGGCTACGAGCTGACGCTGCTGATGCGCGAGGGGCGGCAGAAGGTGGCCGTGGGGCTGCGCGACGACCTCGGCGGCACCAGCTCGTTCGTCAGCGGCGGTATTCTCGTGCGCTAGAGATTCCAGAGAGGGAGCGAGCAGGGCGACGATGGAGAGCATCCGGCGGCGGGGGAGGGACTGGGGCGAACGGCTGCTGGTGCTGCGCGACGCGCTGGGCGAGCTCTACGCCGCCGAGGGCGCGGCGCTGTCGCGCGACCTCCAGCGCTGGGGCAAGGGTTTCCTCGTCGCGGTGCTGCTGCTCGTCGCGGCGCTGATGCTCGGCTTCTGGCTGCTGGCGGTGCTCGTCGGCTTCCTGGTGGCGCTGCTCGCCATCTGGCTGCCGGTGTGGGCGGCGACCCTCATCACCGCCGGGGTCCTCGCTCTCGTCGTCGGCGCCCTCGCCTGGCTCGGCTGGCGGCGCCTGGCGAAGCTGGGCGGACCGCTGGGCCGCGTGCAGCGCCGCTGGCGCGATCACTTCGACTGGTGGCAGGAGCGCGTCTTCGAGCAGCCGCCGCCGGGACCTGCCGAAGGCGAGCGCGACGACGTGCGCAACGTGGGAGGAGCGCGCGATGCCCACTGAGCGTGAGCCTGGACGTCCAGAACCCAACGAGGAAGACCAGCGCGTTGCCGAGAGCCGCCGCCTGGTCGAGGAGTGCTTCGCCAACCTTCGCGGCGCCGCCCACGAAGACCTCGGCATCGCCCCGAAGAGCCGGAGCTGGGTGCTGCCGGTGGTCGGCCTCGCCGTCGGCTTCGGCCTCGCCGTGCGCGCCTTTCGCCGCCGCCGCTGGCTGAAGAGCTGAGCCGAACGCTTCTCTCTGACGGAGCGTGACTTGCGGAACGTGACTTGCAAGCAGCGCGGCAGGGCCCGGGTGTGTCGCTAGCCGTCGCGCCGGGGTCGTGCCGTCCGCGCACGGTCACAGGGGCCGCGCCCGGCCGGCAGGGGGGGCGAGCGGGTCATGGCGAAGTGGGAGTACAAGGTCATCAACATCCGCAGCGAGAACTACCGCCTGGATCCCAACTCGGTCGGCCAGCTCAACGCCCTGGGAGACGAAGGGTGGGAGCTCACGGCGATGACGTCGGTGAACTTCAAGACCGGCGCGACCGACAACATCGCCATGGTCTTCAAGCGGCCGCTCCAGTCCTGAGCGCGCTCGCCGCCGGGTCCGCTGTCGGCGCCCGCTTCTACAAAGGGCGATGAACCGCCTGCCGTGCCTCCTGCTGTTCACCAAGCCGGCGCGGCCGGGAAAGGTGAAGACGCGGCTGGTCGGCGCCGGGTTGTCGGCGGAGCGGGCGGCGGCGCTCCACGCGGCGTTCCTCGGCGATCTCTGCGAGCGGCTCGCCGGCGCGCCGGCGTTCGAGCTGCGGCTGGCGTGGGCGCTCGACAACGGCGAGGAAGCGCCGGTGTCGCCCGTGCCGGCGGTAATACAGCGGGGCGTGACCCTTGGCGGTCGGCTCTTCAGCGCGCTGAGCGATGCCGCGATGGAGCACGAGCTCGTCGCCGCCGTCGGCAGCGATCACCCCGAGCTGTCGTGCGCGCGCGTCGACGAAGCGTTCGCCGCGCTTGGCCGCGGCGCCGACGTCGCGATCGGTCCCGCGCTCGACGGGGGCTATTACCTGATCGCGCTGCGCCGCGAGGCGCTCTCGGCGCAACTCTTCGCCGACGTGCCGTGGAGCACAAGCGGTGTGCTGGCGGCGACGCTCGCGCGCTGCGACGAGCTCGGCCTCGCGGTGGCGCTGCTGCCACCAGAGGGCGACATCGACACGCCGGCCGATCTCGACCGGCTGGCAACGTCACTGGCGCAGGGGCGCGGGCCGAGTTGTCCGCGCACCAGCGCCTTGCTGCAGTCGTGGGGGATGCTGGAACCCGCCGTCGCGGCGGGCGCTGCGACGTCATGAGGGTGCTCAGCGCCGCCGCGATGCGCGGCACCGACGAGCGCGCCATCCAGCAGCTCGGCATCCCCAGCCTGGTGCTGATGGAGAACGCCGCCATCGGCGTCGTCGAGGCGCTCGGCGACCGCTTCCCCAAGGCGGAACGGGTGGCGATCCTCTGCGGCCCCGGCAACAACGGCGGCGACGGCCTGGCGGTGGCGCGGCATCTCTTCGTGCGCGGCTACCAGCCGGCGGTGTGGGTGGTGCACGGCGGCAAGCGGCTGTCGCCTGACGCCGCGGCGCAGCTCGGCTTCTGTCATGGCCTCGGCATCGAGGTGGCGGAGATCGCCGACGAGGCCGAGCTGCTGGCGGCGCTCGCCGAGGCCGCGGGCGCCGAGCTGATCGTCGATGCGCTGTTCGGCACCGGGTTGGACCGGCCGCTCGAAGGGATCTTCGCTACCGCGGTGGATGGCCTCGCGTCGCTGCACGATCGTGGGCTCCCGGTGCTCGCCGTCGACCTGCCGAGCGGTCTTGACGCCGGCACGCATCGCGTCAACGGCCCGCACGCGCGCGCCAACCTCACCGTTACCTTCGCCGCGCTCAAGGTGGCGCACGTGCTGCCGCCGGCGTCGCTCGCCTGCGGCATCGTCGCCGTCGCCGACCTCGGGCTGCCGGCGAGCTTTCTCGACGACACGCCGGCCCGCCTGCACCTGCTGGTGGCTGAGGAGATCGGCGGCCTGCTGCCGCCGCGCGACGCGGCGTCGCACAAAGGCACCTTCGGCAGACTTCTGCTGGTAGCAGGCGCGCCGGGGATCACGGGCGCCGCCGTGCTCGCCGCCCGCGCCGCCGTGCGCGCCGGCGCGGGCCTGACCACCGTCGCCGCGCCGGCACCGGTGGTGCCCATCGTGGCGGCCGGCTCGATCGAGTCGATGACCCTGCCGGTGGCGGCGGACGAGGAGGGCCGTCTGCGGCCGGCGGCGGTGGACGAGGTGCTGCAAGCGGCCGAGCGCGCCACGGCGCTGGCGGTGGGGCCCGGCCTCGGCACCGGCGGCGAGACGCCCGACGCCATCCGCCGGCTGGTGCGCGAGTCCACGCTGCCGCTGGTGCTCGACGCCGACGGGCTCAACGCCTTCGCCGGCCGCCCCGAAGAGCTGCGGCTGCGTTCGGCCCCTACCGTGCTGACGCCGCATCCGGTCGAGCTCGGCCGTCTCCTCGGCACCACCGCGTCCGAGATCGACGACGACCGCGTCGCGGCGGCGCGCGAGGCGGCGCGGGTGACCGGCGCTGTGGTGGTGCTCAAGGGACACCTCACCCTGATCGCCGCCCCTGGCTCCGGCGGCAGCTCGGACGGAACGGTGGCGATCAATCCGACCGGCAACGCCGGCATGGCGAGCGGCGGCAGCGGCGACGTGCTCACCGGCACGATCGGAGCGTTGCTCGCGCAAGGGTTGCCGGCGTGGGACGCGGCGTGCCTCGGCGCCTACGCGCACGGCCTGGCGGGCGACCTCCGCGCCGCCGAGCGCGGGCCGGAAGCGATCGCCGCCGGCGATCTCGCCGCCTCGCTGCCGGATGCGCTCGCCGCGCTCCGCCGCGCCGCCGGAGGCCGCTGATGCGACGTTGGCGCACGGGCTCGCCGGCGGAGACTCGCCGCGTCGGAGAGCAACTGCTGCCCGAGCTATTGCCCGACGGCACGCTGCTGCTGCTCGGCGACCTCGCCGCCGGCAAGACGGTGCTCGCGCAGGGCGTCGCCGCCGGGCTCGGCATCGATCCCGGCGAGGTGCAGTCGCCCACCTACACGCTGGTGCGCGAGCACCAGGGTCCGCGCGGGCGTCTCCTGCACCTCGACCTCTATCGCCTCGAGCCCGCCGAGGCCTCGCTGCTGGGGCTCGAGGAGATCCTCGCCGCCCCGGCGGTGAAGGTGGTCGAGTGGGCCGAGCGGCTGCCGCTTCGCGTACCCGCTGCGCTCGTTCTGCAGCTCACCGGCGGCGCCGGCGAGGAGCGGGAGATCCGCGAGCTGATAGATTGGCCCGCAGAGGCCACTGCGTGACCCAGCTCACCTTGACCGAGGAGGGGCTCGACAGCCTCTTCGGGACCCAGGACGAAAACCTGCGCCAGATCGAGCGGGCCTTCGACGTGCAGCTGCACGCCCGCGGCAACGCCCTGACGCTCGCCGGCGAGCCCGACAAGGTGGCCGCCGCGTCACGCCTCCTCGAGCAGCTCTCGGAGCTCCTCGCCGCCGGCTACCGCTTCCGGGCGCACGAGATCCAGACGGCGATCCGCGTCGCGCGCGAGGACCCCGCGGCCTCGCTCGTCGAGTTCTTCACCGGCGGCGGCCTGCTCGCCGCCGTGCGCCGCGTCGTCTCGCCGCGCAGCTTGAACCAGCAGCGCTACCTGCAGGCGATGCTCGACCACGACATCGTCATCTCGGTCGGCCCGGCCGGCACCGGCAAGACCTTCCTTGCCGTGGCGATGGCGGCCGCCGCGATGGCGGAGAAGCAGGTGCGGCGCATCGTGCTCTGCCGGCCGGCGGTCGAGGCGGGAGAGAAGCTGGGCTTCCTGCCCGGCGACCTCGCCGAGAAGGTCAACCCCTACCTGCGGCCGCTGCACGACGCGCTGCACGACCTCATCGGCTTCGAGAAGGTGGAGAAGATGCTCGAGCGCGGCGCCATCGAGGTGGCGCCGCTCGCCTTCATGCGCGGCCGCACGCTCAACGAGAGCTTCATCATCCTCGACGAGGCGCAGAACACGACCAGCGAGCAGATGAAGATGTTCCTGACGAGGATGGGTTATGGCTCGAAGGTGGTGATCAACGGCGACCTCACGCAGGTCGACCTGCCGCCGGGCCGCACGCCGGGTCTGCGCGAGGCGGAGCAGGTGCTCGCCGGAGTCGAGGGGATCAAATTCGTCTACTTCAACGAGCGCGATGTGGTCCGCCACCCGCTGGTGCAGCGCATCGTCGCCGCCTACGACAAGCAGGACCGCCGGCGCGAGGAGGAGCGGCTGCTGTCGCGCGAGCCGGCCGAGACGCGGGAAGCGGCCAAGTGAAGACTGGCGAAGTGAAGAGCGGCAACGGCGCCGCGACCGGCGGCGGCACCGGGCAGCGTGGCGGCGCGCCGGGCAACGGCCGCGGACAGCGCGCCAAGTCGCCTCACGCGCGCGGGCCCCGCCTCGCCGGTCCGGGCACCACCGCGACCGTGCCGCCGCCGCCCGCCGCGCGCTGGGACCGTCTGCTGAGCGGGGCCCTCGGCACATGGCAGCGGTGGCTGCGGCGCGACCAACTGTGGATCGTCGTCTTCGTGCTCGTCGGCACCTGGGCGCTGGCGCCGAGCCGGCCGTGGGGGCAGGCGACGCAGGCGACGGCGGGCAGCATCGCGGCGCGCGACTTCGTCGCGCCGCACGACGCGCTGGTGCTCGACCGCGACGCCACCGCCGCCAAGCAGCGCCGCGCCCGCGACGGCGTGCTGCCGGTCTACGACTACGACCCCGCCGCCGCCGACCGCACCGTGCAGGAGCTCGAGCGGCTGTTCGCCGTCGGCCGCGCGGCCGCCGACGAGAGCGCGCAGGACCTCTCCGAGCGGCTCGCCGACGCCGCGCTCGGCATCCGCGCCACGCCCGAGCAGCAGCAGGTGCTGCGCCGCCATACCTTCTCGCCGCAGCTCCTCGAACGCCTCGTCGACGGCGCCGAGCAGGCGCTCGGCCGTGGCGTCGTGGCGGGAAAGAACGGCCTGCTCGAGAGCCGCGGCCGCGGCATCCGCCTGCGCGACCTCTCGACCGGCATGGAGAAGCCGCAGCTCGACGTCTACGACTACCTCGACTACCCCGACGAGGTGCACGCGCTGCTGCAGACGCAGGCGCGGAGCTGGAGCGACTTCTCGGCTTCGCATCGCGCCGTGCTCGTCGACTTCCTGGTCGCCAACCTCGCGCCCAACCTGCACCTCAACCAGAGCGAGACCGTTCGCCGGCAGGAGGAGGCGGCCGCCTCGGTCGAGCAGGTCTACAACCGCGTGCGCAAAGGGCAGGTGATCGTCCGCCAGGGCGATCAGATCGACGGCCAGGCGGCGGCGCTCATCGGCGAGCTCAGCGGCCGCGGCCGCCGCGGCTCGCGCGTGCTGCCGGCCCTCGCCACGCTGCTGCTGCTGGCCGCGGTGGCGCTGCTCCTCTGGCTGAGCTTGCGCAAGGAGCGGGTGGTGGCGACGCCGCGGCCGACCATCCTCGGCGAGGCGCTGTTGCTGCTGCTGGCGGCGCTGCTCGGCGGCAAGCTCTGCTACCTGCTCGCCACCGGGCTCGGCAACGCCATCGGCACGCCGCCCTTCGATCGCGCCCACGTCTACGACTTCGCCATCCCGTTCGCGGCGCTGGCGCTCGTCGCGGTGGCGCTCTACGGGCGGACCCTGGCGCTGCTGCTGGCGCTCGTCTACTCGCTGCTCGCCGGCGTCATCCTCGAAGACACCGGCTGGGCGCTGGTGCTCTACGCCATGGTCGGTTCGCTCGCGGCCATCCTGACCGTCGACCATTACCACTTCCGCCAGCGCTCGGTCATGCTGCGCGCCGGCGCCGTGGTGGGTGCGGCCGGCATCGCCTGCGTGCTGATGCTCGCCGCGCTGGCGGGCGGCGAGCCGCGCGGCGGCGAGCTGACGCTGGAGGTGGTCTCCGCCTTCTTTGGCGGCCTGCTCGCGGCGGCGGTGGCGAGCTTCGTCGTTCCGGTGCTGGAGTCGGTCTTCTCGCTCACCACCGGCATCAAGCTCGTCGAGCTCGCCAACACCAACCTGCCGCTGCTGCGCCGCCTCGCCTTCGAGGCGCCGGGCACCTTCCAGCACTCGCTGATGGTGGCCAACCTCGCCAAGGCCGGCAGCGAGGAGATCGGCGCCGACGCCGTGCTCGCCTACACCGGCGCGCTCTACCACGACGTCGGCAAGGTCTTCCGCCCCGAGTACTTCATCGAGAACCAGCGGCCGGGCCACAACCGCCACGACAAGCTGCTGCCGTCGATGAGCGCGCTGGTGCTCATCAATCACGTCAAGGAAGGTCTCGAGCTGGGGCGGCAACACCGCCTGCCCGAGCCGGTGCTCGACGCCATCGCCGAGCACCACGGCACGCGGCTCATCGCCTATTTCTTCAACCGGGCGAAGGAGCGGCACGATCCGCAGAGCGGCGAGCTGGCGGAGGAGAAGTTCCGCTACCCCGGCCCGCGGCCGCGCAGCAAGGTGATGGGCGTGCTGATGCTCGCCGACGCGGTGGAGGCGGCGTGCCGCACGCTCGACGAGCCGACGCCGGCGCGGCTGCGCACGGTGATCAAGACCATCGTCGAGGACTGCCTGCGCGACGGCCAGCTCGACGGCACCGACCTGACGCTCGGCGACCTCAACCGCGTCGCCGAGGCGTTCCAGCGCGTGCTCACCCACTTGCACCACCGGAGGCTCGACTACCCCGGCTTCGACTTCAACCGGCGAGGCGAGCGCGACGTGCCTGAGGCGAGAGGAGGGCGCCCGGCGAGCGGCCCGGTGGAGGTGCCGGCGCCTGACGCGCCGGCGGCCGGCGGCGGGCTGGCAGGGTAGGTGAGACGTTTTCGGAGCCGATGGACGACCCTCCTAGAACCGTCGATCTCGCCCTCGACAACCCGTGCGGCTACGCGGAGGTGCGCCGGCGCGAGCTGCGGCCGTGGCTGCTGGCGCTGCTCGGCGAGCTGGCGCCGGAGGCGGGGAGCTTCGCCGTGCGCTTCACCAGCGATCGCGAGATGCGGCGCCTCAACCGCGACTTCCGCGGCAAGGACAAGCCGTCGGACGTGCTGTCGTTTCCGGGAGAGCGCGCGCCCGAGCCGCATCGCGATGCGGAAGGCCGACACCTCGGAGACGTGGTCATCGCGGTGCCGACGGCGCGCCGGCAGGCGGAGGAGCGGAGCAACGCCGTCGAGCGCGAGCTGCGCACGCTGGTCTTGCACGGCGTCCTCCACTGTCTCGGCTACGACCACGAGACCGATGGTGGCGCGATGGAACGGCTCGAGCGCAAGCTGCGTCGCCGGTGGCTGGACGCATGAGCGACCGGTTGTCATGAGCGGCCGGTTCTCATGAGCGGAACCTGGCTCGCCGTCGCCGCCGTCGGCGCCATGCTCGGCGCCTGGCTGCTCTCGGTGCTCGCCGCGCTGCTCGAGCGCAGCGGCCCCATCCGCCTGCGCCACTGGGCGCAGGAGGCGGGCTCGCTGCTGCGCAACCTCTACGCCAAGACGCCGCGCTTCGAAGCCTTCCGCTTCCTGCTCTCGCTCTGCGCGCGGCTGATGCTGGTCGGCTTCTACGCCCTCAGCGTGGCGGCGCTGTTGCGGGCCGGCGTGCCGAAGCCGGTGGTGTGGGGGTTCGTACCGCTGGTGCTGCTCATCGCCACCGCCGAGCTGGTGAACCGCCACCTCGTCGGCCGCAACCCGGAGGCGGCCCTGCGCGCCCTCACCCCGTTCTTCCGCTGGATGGCGGCGATCCTCGGCCCGCTGCTGCCGCTGGTCGCGCCGGCGCTGCCGGCGCCGCCCGACGAGGACCAACCCGAGCCCGAGGCGGAGGAGGCCTCGCGCGCCGAGATCGACGCCTTCATCGACGTCGGCCGCAAGGAAGGCATCCTCGAAGAAGAGGAAGAGCAGCTGGTGCGCGGCGTCGTCGACTTCGGCGACACTCAGGTCTACAGCGTGATGACGCCGCGCATCGACATGGTGGCGGCGCCGCTGGTCGCCTCGCCCACCGAGGTGGCCGAGCTGGTGCTCGCCTCCGGACACTCGCGCATCCCTATCTACCGCGATTCGATCGACGAGGTCGTCGGCATCGTGCACGTGCGCGAGCTGCTGCGGCTGCTGCTGCGCGGCGCCTCCGGAGGGTCTGGCGAGCCGCGCGAGCGCACCAGCAACGTGCCGCTCGCCGAGCTGCTGCAGCCGCCGCACTTCGTACCGGAGACGAAGACCTTGAGCCAACTCCTGCGCGAGCTGCAGGAGCGGCACCAGGAGATGGCGATCGTCGTCGACGAGTACGGCGGCACGCAGGGCCTGGTCACCGTCGAGGACCTGCTCGAGGAGGTCTTCGGCGAGATGGGCGATACCGGCGACGGCGCCGGGCCGCAACCGGTGAGGCTCGTCGACGGCAGCTGGCGCGTCGACGGCCGCGCCCACCTCGAAGAGCTCGAGGAGCTCTTCCCGGTGAGCGTCCCCGACGATGCCGAGTGGGAGACGGTGGGCGGGTTGATCTTCGGCCACCTCGCGCACGTGCCGAAGGTGGGCGAGACGGTGGACGCGTACGGCCTGCGCTTCACCGTCGAGGGCGCCGACCATCGGCGCGCGCGGCGGGTGCGGGTCGAGAAGCTGCCCGAAGTCGTGGACGAGGAGGAGGCCGAAGGTGGTTGACGACGACCAAGGTGGCGAAGCCGTCGCGGCGGGTGACGCCGCATCCGCATCGCCGGCGGCGAGCCGCTATGGGACCGCGGCGCTCATCGGCCGCCCCAACGCCGGCAAGTCGACGCTGCTCAATCGCCTCCTCGCCGAGAAGCTCGCCATCGTCTCCGAGAAGCCGCAGACGACGCGCAACCGCATCGTCGGCATCCTCACCGAGCCGCGCGGGCAGGTGGTGTTCTTTGACACGCCCGGCATCCACCGGCCGCTGCACCGCATGAACCGCCTGATGCTGCAGGAAGCGGAGGCGGCGCTGCAGGCCGCCGACGTCGTCTGCCTGCTGGTCGACGCCGCCGAGGCGTTCGGCAAGGGCGACGAGCACCTGCTGGAGCTGATGGACCGCGTCAAGACGCCGCGCCTGCTCTTGCTCAACAAGATCGACCTGGTGAAGAAGTCGAAGCTGCTGCCGCGCATCGCGCACTACGCCGAAGGCGGCCGCTTCGAGGAGATCATTCCGATCTCGGCGGCGACCGGCGACGGCGCCGAGCGCGTGCTCGACGCCCTCTTCGCGCGGCTGCCGGAGGGGCCGCCGCTCTACGACCCCGAGCTGCTCACCATCCACCCCGAACGTTTCCTCGCCGCCGAGCGCATTCGCGAGAAGGTGCTCGAGCAGACGGCGCAGGAGGTGCCCTTCGCCACCGCCGTCCTGGTCGAGCGCTGGGAGGACGACGCGGAAAGGGACCTGGTGCGGATCTACGCCTCGATCCTCGTCGAGCGCGAGGGGCAGAAGAAGATCCTCGTCGGCGCCGCCGGCTCGCGCGTCAAGGCTATCGGCATCGCCGCGCGCGCCGATCTCGAGGAGTTCCTAGAGAAGCAGGTGTTCCTGCAGCTCCACGTGCGGGTGGAGGAGCGCTGGCGCGAGAACCCGCGCATCCTCGCCGAGCTCGAGCGCGAGGCGATGCTGGGCGCGAGTTAGTGCGCGGCGCCGCCGAGCCACTATGCGCCGTGGCTCTTCGAGCCCGGGAAGTCGAGCCCGCGTCTAGCCGCTGATCTCCCAGCGCACGCTCCACTGCGGACACGCGCCGCTGCTCGCGGCCGCGCCGCCGGCGTCGAGGACTTCGACGTCGAGGGTTCCCTCGTCGACCTGGCCGCACACCATGCGCATCGCGACGTCGAGTGAAGCGTTGCCGCCTGCCGCCGCGCTCGTGCACTGGTTGCGCGAGCGCGAGCAGGGCGCGCCGGCGGCCGACCAGCAGGCGCACAGCGTGGCAGCACGGTCGGCGGGAGCGGCGAGCACGAGGTGCGCCGCGAGCGGACGGTCGCGCCGGTCGTCGAAGCAGAAGCCGCCGTCGCTCTCGCGAGCGGCAACCGAGAAGAGATCGCGCTCGCCGGCGGCGCGGAACGTGCCGCGGGTCTGCTGTTGCCGCACCTCCGGATAGCTGCCGAGCACCGGCACGCGCGGCGTCCACTCGTCGGGGAGGTCGGCGCCCTGCGCGTCGGAGGCGCAGGCGGTGATGCGCGCAGAAGGACCAGTCGCCGGCCCGCCGTCCGTAGCGCCGCCGCCCGCACCCGACGCCGCCGCGAGCGGCTCGCAGGCGAGGCCGCCCGCATCGTCGAAGCCGGCGAGGTAGGTCCCCGCCGGGCAGCGATGGCCGGCGAGCTCGAGGCGGCCGGGAGCGCCCGGCGGACCTTGTGGACCCTGGGCACCGGTCGGTCCCTGCGGTCCGACAGCGCCGGTTGGTCCGGCGGGCCCCATCGCACCCTGCGCACCGGCTACGCCCGTCGGACCAGTAGGGCCCGCAGGGCCGGCGACGCCACGTTTCTCCTCGGGTGCGGCCGGCTTCTCGGGCCGCTCGGCCGTGGCCTCGGGCAGATCGGGCAGCGTGACGTGGAAGACGTCGTACTCCGGCAGCCCCGCTCCGCGCGCAACGATCAGCAGGTACGTGCCCGCGGGGAAGCGGTCGGGCAGATCGGCGACCACCTGTCCCAGGCTGTGGCTCACCACCTCGAGGTCGTCGACGCCAAGCGTCACCCGCGGCGTCGCCTCGCCGAAGTCGAGCCCGGTGAGGATCAGCGTGTGCGCCGCGCGATCGGCGTGCGCGCTCAGCACCACGAGCTGCGCCGGCCGCGCGGCAGCGGTCGCGGCGTCAGTCGGCGCGTCGGCCGACCCATCCTGGGCACGGAGGGCCAGCGCCCCGAGCAGCAGAGCGGCGGCGAAAACAGCGAGGCGGAGCAGGCGAGTGGGGCGCATCGAGCCTCCGTGCATGGACGAGCTGCGCAATGGATACGGCCGTCGCGCCTCTCTCGTCACTGGTCGAGGGTGCGGGCCGCGCGGCAATCTACCATCGCGAACGGTCGCCTCGCAAGGAAACCTCTGACCCGTCGAGAGTTGCGCCGCCGCCGTGCTACCATCGCCGGTAGCCATGGCGATGCGGCTGCTCGACGACGAGGCCCTGCTGCTCGAGGTCTCGGACCTGCAGGAGGGCGACCGCATCGTCTCCTTCCTCACCCGTCACCACGGCCGCAAACGCGGCGCCGCCCGCGGCGCGCGGCGCCGCTACAGCCGCTTCGCCGGCCAGCTCCAGCCGCTCGCCAAGGTGCAGGTCTCCTGGTTCGAGAAGGAGGGGAGCGACCTCGTGCGCGTGCGCGCCGTCGAGATGCTGCGCCCGCCGCACCGCCTCGCCGGCGACCTCGAAGGGATCCTCCTCGGCTGCTATCTCGCCGAACACGCCCTCGTCTTCGCGCCCGAGAACGAGGGCAACGAGCTGCTCTTCCGCCTGCTCGACAGCACCGTCGAGGCGTTGATCGCGGGTGTCGATCGCGGCCTGGCGGCGCGCTACTTCGAGCAGTGGGCGCTGCGTCTCGCCGGCGTCTTCCCGCCGCCGCGCGAATGCCCGCTGTGCGGCAACGGCCTCGGCGACGGCGCGCTGCTGCCGCGCGGCGGCGACGCGCTGCTCTGCCGGCGCTGCGCGGGATCGGCGGCCGGCGTGGCGCTCGACGCCGAGGCGATCGCGTTCCTGCTGCGCGTGCACCGCGAAGCGCTCGTCGCGG
This sequence comes from Thermoanaerobaculia bacterium, assembly GCA_036005845.1. GTDB lineage: Bacteria > Acidobacteriota > Thermoanaerobaculia > Multivoradales > JAIOJS01 > DASYQD01. Next base: position 91,892 of record DASYQD010000183.1, read on the forward strand.
TGGCCCTCGACTCGCCGCCGATCGCCGTTCTCGACCGCGTCGAGCAGGTCTGCGGCGAGATGCGCCGCGGCTTCCTGCAGCACGAGCTGAAGAGCTACGACGTGATGCAGCGGACGTTGGCGGCGGCGCAGTAGCGACGCGATAAACTCCCGCGCCTTCACGACTGCTGTCGAGGCGCCACGATCGATGAAGTCTTTCCAGGAGCTGATCCTCGCCCTCTCCCAGTTCTGGGCCGAGCAGGGCTGCGTGCTGCAGCAGCCGCTCGACCTCGAGGTGGGCGCGGGCACCATGCACCCCGACACCTTCCTGCGCGTGCTGGGGCCGGAACCGTGGCGGGTCGCCTACGTGCAGCCGTCGCGGCGGCCGGCGGACGGGCGTTACGGCGACAATCCCTTTCGCCTCGGCAAGCACTACCAGTTTCAGGTGATCCTGAAGCCATCGCCGGCCGACGTGCAGGCGCTCTACGTCAAGAGCCTCGAAGCGATGGGCCTCGACCTGCGCGTGCACGACCTGCGCTTCGAGGAGGACAACTGGGAGGCGCCGACGCTCGGCGCGTGGGGGGTCGGCTGGCAGGTGATGCTCGACGGCATGGAGATCACGCAGTTCACCTACTTCCAGCAGGCGGGCGGGCTCGACCTGCCGGCGATCTCGGCCGAGATCACTTACGGGCTCGAGCGCATCACCATGTTCCTCGGGCTGTCGCAGAGCATCTACGACATCGAGTGGGTGCCCGGTGGCCCCACCTACGGCCAGGTGCGCCACCAGGAGGAGTACGAGCTGTCGAAGTACTACTTCGAGCTCGCCGACGTGGCGTTCCTGCAATCGCAGCTCGACGGCTGGGAGCGCGAGGCGAAGCGCTGCCTGGAGGCGAAGCTGGTGCTGCCCGCCTACGAGGGCGCGCTCAAGTGCTCGCACCTCTTCAACGTGCTCGACGCGCGCGGCGCGGTGTCGGTGACCGAGCGGGTGGCGCTGATGAAACGGGTGCGCGACCTCGCGGTGGCGTGCGCGCAGGAGTACGTGGCGAGCCGCGAGCGGCTCGGCTTCCCGCTGCTGCCAAAGAGCGAGCCTGCCGAGCCGGATCGAGCAGAAGGCCGCGGAGGGGCCGCGGCGTGACGGGCGAGTTCCTGCTCGAGGTGCGCTGCGAGGAGATCCCCGCGCGCATGCTCGAAGCCGCGATCAAGGAGCTGACGCAGCGCACCTTCGAGGACCTGATGGGCCGCGGCGTCGGCCCGCGCGAGGTGGAAACGGGCTTCACGCCGCGCCGTCTCGTGCTGGTGATGAAGGGTTTGCCGCAGCGGCAGGACGATCAGGTGGTCACCGAGATCGGGCCGCCGAAAGCGGGGGCGTTCGGTGCCGACGGCCAGCCGACAGCCGCCGCCGTCGGCTTCGCGAAGAAGTGCGGCGTCGAGGTCAGCGAGCTGCGGGTGAAGGACTTCAGCCTCGCCGAGACGCCGCTCGGCGGCACGGCGCAGGGCGGCAAACAGCAGAAGCAGAAGGCGACCGGCGAGCGCGTCTACGCCGAACGGCGCGTGCCCGGGAAACCGATGGCGGAGATCCTTGCCGAGGTCGTGCCGCCGATCCTGCTCGGCATCGGCTGGGCGAAGACGATGCGATGGGGGAGCGGCGTCGGTCCCTGGGTGCGGCCGGTGCACGGCGTCGTCGCGCTCTTCGACGGCGAGGTCGTGCCGATCGAGCTGTTTGGCATCCGCGCCGGGCGCACGACGGTGGGGCATCCGACACTTTCGCCGGCATCCTTCGAGGTCGCCGACAGCGCCGACTATCGGCGGCAACTCGCGACGCGCGGCATCGAAGTGCGCTTCGACGTCCGTTGCCGCACGCTCGCCGAAGAGATGGCCGCGCGCGCCACCGCGCACGGCGGCACGTTGGTCGACGACCCGGGCCTGCTCGCCAAGCTCGGTGCCATCTGCGAGATCCCCGGCGTCATGGAAGGCGCCTTCGATCAAGCGCTGCTCGACTTGCCGGAGGAGGTCCTGACCACCAGCCTCCGCGACCACCAGAGCGCCTTCACCGTCGTGGGCGACGGCAAGATGTTGCCGGTCTTTCTGACGGTGATGGATCGTCCCGACGATCCCATCGGCCGCGTGCGCGCGGGCAACGAATGGGTGGTGGCGGCGCGCCTTGCCGACGCGCGGTTCTTCTGGGACGAGGACCGCAAGTCGCCGCTGGCGGAGCGCGTCGATTCGCTGGCTCATCTCACCTTCCACGAGAAGCTCGGCAGCTATCTCGACAAGGCGGTTCGGCTGGCGTCGCTGTCGCGTGCGATCTGCGGTGCGCTCGGCTGGCAGACGGACGAGCGGCACGCGGAGGCAGCGGCGCGGCTGCTCAAAGCCGACCTGACCACCGACATGGTCAAGGAGTTCACCTCGCTCCAGGGGATCATGGGCGGCATCTACGCGCGGGAACAGGGTCACGCCGAGCCGGCCTGGCAGGCGATCTACGACCAGTACATGCCCGCCTCCGTGGACGATCGTCTGCCGCGCGGTCACGTAGGCATCGCGTGCGGTCTCGCCGATCGGCTCGACACGCTGGTCGGCATGTTCGGCTTGGGGCTCGTGCCCACCGGCACCAAGGATCCGTTCGGCCTGCGTCGTGCCGCGCAAGGCGTGCTCCGCATTCTGCTCGAAGCCGAATTGCCGCTGGTCTTGGAGCCGCTCGTCCGCGAGGCAACGCGGCAGTACGGCGACCGTCTGAAGCGCAGTGCCGACCAGATTCTCGACGACCTGAGGCCGTTTCTCGCCGATCGCCTCCGTTACCTCCTCGGCCGCCGAGAGCTCGCGTACGACGAGATCGAGTCCGCAGTCGGCGGCCCCGACGACTCGGAGCGCCCGGTCGGCGACGTCGCCGCGCGCGCCCGCGCGCTGCACGAGGTGCGCGACGAGCAGGCCTTCCTCTCCGTCGTGCTCGCCGCCAAGCGCATCGCCAACATCACCAAGGGCCAACCTGACCACGCGCTCGACGCCGCGGCGCTCGCCGAGCCCACCGAGCGCGCGCTCCACGAAGCACACGCCCGCCTCGCCGCCGAGATCGATGCGGCCGTCGAGCGTCGCGACTACGCGACCGCCCTGCGCTCGATCGCTTCCCTTGCCGATCCCCTGGAGCGCTTCTTCACCGACGTCATGGTGATGGTCGACGACCCCGCCGTGCGCAGCAATCGCCTCGCGCTGCTGCAGTCGATCGGCCGCACGCTGTCGCGCGTCGCGCGCCTCACCGAGATGGTGGTGGAGAAGGCCGACTACCGCTGATCGCTCGCGGCCGCGTTCAGCGCCGGAAGCGCGAGACGAACCTCCAGATCTCCTCGTTGGCGTCGATCACCGTGGTCGGGGTGCCGAGCAGGCGCAAACCGCGGCCCAACTGCTGCCCAGGCCAGACGTGGCCGGCGCCGGTGAGCTGCCAGAGCCGCACCTCGCTGCCGCCGGCGCAGCCGCTCCACGCGAACAGCCGCGCGGTGTGACCCCGTGCGTCGCGCCGCTCGGCGCGCACCTGGGGACCAGATCTGCAACCGTCGGCGGCCGCCCACCGCACCATCATCTTGTCGACGTCCGGATTCATCCGCTCGTTCCCCGCCAAGCTGCGGCCCAGGCCGCCACGGTAGAGGGCGATCGGATCGTCGAGGCTGTGGATGTGGAGCACCGGCACGGGACGCGCCGGCGCGAAGCGCTGGTAGACGAGGCCGCCCGCGACCGGTGCGATGGCGGCGATGCGCGTCGAGGCTTCCGCTGCCAGCCGGTGCGCCATCATCGCGCCGTTGGACATGCCGGTTGCGTAGAGCCGGTGCGGATCCACCGCCGTGCGCCGCGCGATGTCGTCGACGATCGCCAGTGCAAAGCCTACGTCGTCGACTCGCCCCGCGACGGCGGGACCGCAGCAGGTGCCGGCGTTCCAGACCAGCAACCCGCCGCTGTTGGTGCCCTCGGGGTAGACGACGAGAAAGCCCTCACGGTCGGCGACCGCGTCGGTTCCCGTGAAGCGCTGCTGGCCCGCGGCGGTGCCGCCGGCGCCGTGGAAGCTCAACAGCACCGGCAGCGCGCGGCCGCTCGCCACCGGCGGTACGTGCACCAGATAGCGGCGCTCGCGGCCGTCGTGGCGTACGGACAGCCAGTGATCGCCGGTGTGGAGAGGCGGCCGAGGGCCCGCGGCTCCCGTGAGCGCGGCAAGCAGCCAGGCCAGCAGTCGCAGGGCTCGCATGTCGTTTCCTGGAACCCGCCGCGCAGTGTGCCCTTGCGCTAGGCTGAAACGCAACCAGCGAGGGCGCGGCGCGTAGAGAAGCTGAATGGCCAAACGGCGGAGACGTTGGATCGTCGCGGCGATGGTCGTCGTCGTGATCGGCGGCGGCGCGGCGCTCTGGCTCGCCAAGCGCGGCCCGAAGCCGACCGCCGTGCAACTCGCCACCGTCGGCCGCGAGGACCTGCAGGCCAAGGTCACCGCCAACGGCAAGGTGCAGGCGCAGCGCAAGGTGGAGATCTCGGCCACCATCCCCGGTCAGATCACGCAGCTCGCGGTGGACGAGGGCGACGTCGTCAAGAAAGGGCAGCTCCTCCTCCAGATCGACGCCACCAACCCGCGCGCCGCCGCCCGCAGCTCGCAGTTCTCGATGCAGGCGCTGCGCAAGGAGATCGACTCGGCGCGCGCCAACCGCGACCAGGCGAAGCTCGACGCCGAGCGCGCGGCGGCCAACTACAAGGCCGGCATCTCGCCGCTCGCCGAGGTCGATCGCGCACGCACCGGCCTCGCCACCGCACAGGCGGCGCTGCTCGCGGTCGAGCAGCGGGTCGCACAGGCGCAGGCGACGCTCGAAGGCGCCCGCGACACGCTGGCGAAGACGACGGTGCGCTCGCCCATCGACGGCGTGGTCACGGCGCGCCGCGTCGAGGAGGGCGAGGTCGCCGTCATCGGCGTGCAGAACAGCCCGGGGACCGTGCTGCTCACCATCTCCGACATGTCGGTGGTCGAGCCGGAGATGGAGGTCGACGAGACCTCGATCCCGGCGGTGGCGGTGGGGCAGGAAGCGCTGCTCCGCGTCGACGCCTACCCCAACCAGACCTTCGACGGCGTCGTCACCGAGGTGGGCAGCTCGCCCATCCTCGGCACCAACCCGGCTGCCGAGGCGATCAAGTTCAAGGTGAAGATCCGCATCAAGAACCCACCGGCGGGCATCAAGCCGGGGCTCTCCGTACAGGCCGACATCCTCACCGCCTTCCGCGGGCAAGCGCTCACCGTGCCCATCCAGGCGCTGGTGCTGCGTGAGAAGGAGCGCAAGCCGGGCACGGCGCCCATCCGGAATGGACGAACCTTGGGCGGCGAGCCGCGCGACGAAGAGGGCGTCTGGGTGGTCGAGCAGGGCAAGGCGCACTTCCGGCCAATCCAGGTCGGCATGCTCGGCGAGCTCTCGGCCGAGGTGCTCGGCGGCCTGAAGGGCGGCGAGAAGATCGTCACCGGCCCCTTCCGCGCCCTCCGGACTCTCAAGGAAGGCGACACGGTCCGCGAGGAGAAGCCGCCTGCCGACAAAGGTGGCGGCAGCGGCGATTCGGCGGCGAAGGACTGACGCGTTCAGGAAGTAGAGGAGCGTGACGTGGAGCTCGCCCGCATCGCGTTCGACTCGCTGCGGGCGCACAAGCTGCGCAGCTTCCTGACGCTGCTCGGCGTCATCATCGGCGTCACCACCATCGTTGGCGTCGCCGCCGTCATCTCCGGGCTCGAAACCTACGTGCAGGAGCGCGTCATCCAGCTCTCGCCCGACGTCTTCGTGCTCACCAAGTTCGGCATCATCAGGAGCCGCGAGGCTTTCCTCAAGGCGCTGAAGCGGCCCGACCTCGACTTCCACGACTACGAGGTGTTGCGCGACCGCCTGCTGCGCGCCGAGGCGGTGGCGGCCGACGCGCAGACGGGGATGGCGGTGCGCTACCGCGGGCATCGGCTCGCCGACATGCGCCTCCACGGCGCGACCTCGAACCTCGGCGCGCTGCTCAACGTCGACGTCGAGGCCGGCCGCTTCTTCACCCCCGCCGACGAGCGCGCCGGCGCGGCGGTGGCGGTGATCGGCTGGGACATCCGCGACGAGCTCTATCCGGGACTCGATCCCATCGGCCGCGAGCTCATCGTCGGCAACAGCTCGTTCCGCGTCATCGGCACGGTGGCGGAGCAGGGGAACACGCTGGGGCAGGACCAGGACAACCAGCTCTGGGTGCCGATCTCCGCCTTCCGCAAGAGCTGGGGCCGGCGCAACTCGATCACCCTGTTCGTCAAGGCGCGCGGCGGCGTGCCCGGCGTGCCGGCGTCGGTCGACGAGGCGCGCGCCGTGCTGCGCGCGCTGCGGCACACGCCGTTCCGCGACGAGGACCCGTTCGGCATCGTCACCGCCGAGAACCTGCAGGAGCTGTGGCGGCAGATCTCGACCGGCGCCTTCCTGTTGACGCTGCTCGTCTCCGCCGTCTCGCTCGGCGTCGGCGGCATCGTCATCGCCAACATCATGCTCGTCGCCGTCGCCGAGCAGACGAAGGAGATCGGCCTGCGCCGCGCCGTCGGGGCGCGGAAGCGCGACATCCGGCGGCAGTTCCTGCTCGAGGCGGCGATGCTGTCGACCGGCGGCGGCGCGGTGGGCATCGGGCTGGGCGCGCTGGTGGCGCTGGGCGTCCAGCGGACGGTGGGGTTCCCGACGCGGGTGACGCCGGAGCTGCTGCTCGGCGGCCTGCTGCTCTCGACCGTCGTCGGCGTCCTCGCCGGCTACTTCCCGGCGCGGCGCGCCTCGAACCTCCTCGTCGTCGACGCCATCAGGGACGAGACGTGAAGCGCGTCGGAACTGGGTGGTTCGAGAACGTCAGCTTCGCGCTGCGCGCCATGCGCGAGCAGAAGCTGCGCAGCTTCCTCACCCTCCTCGGCGTCATGGCCGGCGTCGCCACGGTCATCATGATGGTGAGCTTCGTCGTCGGCTTCGACCGCCAGGTCACCTCGGCCTTCACCTCGTTCGGCACCCATCTCGTGCAGTTCCAGAAGTACGAGGCACGCTTCGGTGGCGGCGGCCCGCCGCCGGAGGAGCAGCGCAACCGCCGCGACCTCCAGATCGCGGACGCGCAGGCGTTGAAGCGCCTGTCGCGGCTGGCGCGCGCCGTGTCGCAGGAACGCTACCTGTTCACGCAGTCGCCGCCGGTGCGCGCCGGCCGCAACGAGGCCAACGGCGCCCGCGTCTTCGGCACCAACCCCGACTACGCCGAGGCCAACGTCCACTACACGCAGGACGGCCGTTTCTTGACCGACGCCGACGTCCGGCTCGCGGCGAAGGTCTGCGTCGTCGGCCCCGATGTCGCCGACGAGCTCTTCCCGCTGCGCGATCCGATCGGCCGGCGGCTGCAGATCGGCGCCCGCGAGTACGAGGTCGTCGGCGTCTTCGAGAAGAAGGGAAGCGCCTTCGGCGGCAGCAACGACAACTTCGTCGCCATTCCCATCTCGGCCTTCGACGAGCAGTTCCCGCAGGTCAAGAACGGCGGCGGCGACACCATCCACATCGCCACGGTTCCTCGGAAGCCTGAGCACGTCGACGCGCTGATCGAGGAAGAGACGGCGATCCTGCGCGCCCGCCGCGGCCTGCGCCCGGGCCAGCCCAACGACTTCGCGGTCTTCACCAGCGTCGGCCAGCTCCGCCAGTTCCAGCAGATCTCCGGCGGCGTGGCGCTGACGATGCTGATCATCGCCGGCATCGCGCTGCTCGTCGGCGGCGTCGGCGTGATGAACATCATGCTCGTCAACGTCACCCAGCGGACGCGCGAGATCGGCCTGCGCAAGGCGGTGGGAGCGACGCGGCGCGACGTGTTGCAGCAGTTCCTCGTGGAGGCGGTGACGCTGACGGGAGTGGGCGGCGCGCTGGGCATCGCTTTCGGGCTGGGCATCGCCTTCCTGGTGCGGGCGACGCTCGACTTCCAGGCGGCCGCGCCGGCCTGGTCGGTAGCCCTCGGCTTCGGCGTCTCGACGACGGTGGGTCTCGTCTTCGGGCTCTGGCCGGCGATCAAGGCGGCCCGGCAGGACCCGATCGAAGCGCTGCGCTACGAGTGAGCGCGGGTATCATCGCGTCTCCATGGCCCATGCACACACTGACCTCGCCGAGAGGCTGAGGCTCAAGCCGGGCAAGCGCGTCCGCCTGGCCGACGTCGACCCCGACGACACGCTCGGCCTCGTCGGCAAGGCGCAGGCGCAGCGGGCGCTGCGCAAGAACGTCGAGCACATCGCCGCCCTACAGGAGCGGCTCTTCGCCGAGCACCGCCGCGCGCTGCTCGTCGTCTTCCAGGCGCTCGATGCCGGCGGCAAGGATGGCACGACGCGCGCCGTCTTCAGCGGCGTCAACCCGCAGGGCTGCCGCGTCACCTCGTTCAAGGCGCCCACCGCGGTCGAGCTCGAGCACGACTTCCTCTGGCGCATCCACCACGCGACGCCGGCGCGCGGCGACATCGGCATCTTCAACCGCAGCCAGTACGAGGACGTGCTCGTCGTGCGTGTCGACAAGCTGGTGCCGAAGGCGGTCTGGTCGCGGCGCTACGAGCAGATCAACCGCTTCGAGCGGCTGCTCGTCGACAACGGTACCGCGATCGTGAAGATCTACCTCCACATCAGCCGCGAGGAGCAGGCCGAGCGCCTGCGCGAGCGCGTCGACAACCCCGAGAAGCGCTGGAAGTTCTCGCCCGACGACCTACGCAAGCGCGCGCAGTGGGACGACTACACGATCGCCTACGAGGACGCGCTGCGTCGCTGCGGCACCGACTACGCGCCCTGGTACCTGGTGCCCGCCAACCGCAACTGGGTGCGCAACCTCGCCGTCGCGGCCATCGTGCGAACCAAGCTCGAGGAGATGGACCCGCAGCTCCCCGAGCCGAAGTTCGACCCCTCGACGGTCGTCATCGCCTGACCGATGCCGGCCGTGGCCACGCCGGCATTGCGCTGGGCCGCGACCGTGCTCTAACCTCGACGGGCTTCGCCAGGGCAGCGTGCAGTGTCGTACCGCTCAAGGCAGCCCCATGCCCACGCCCGTGGCCTTTGCGCCTGGCCGCTCCGGGCGCTGGTCGCGGCCGTCGTTGCCGTAGCGAGCGCTCAACGCCCCGCCTCCGCGGCCCAGGCCTTCGCGGCGGCGGAGCCGGTGTTCGAGGGCATCGGAGCCCGCCAGGGGCTGACCAGCAGTTGGATCCAGGACGTACTCGTCGATCGCCATGGGTTCGTCTGGATGGCCGGCGACAGCGGCGTCCATCGCTATGACGGCCTGCGCGTCGAGACCTTCGACCGCGACCCGGATCGAGACGACACGCTGGTCAGCCGCGCCAACACGGCGCTCGCCGAGACCAGCGAGGCGATCTGGATCCTCAGCTTCTCGGGCGTCCTGCAGCGCCTGGACGCGGCTACCGGCAGGATCGAGCACTATCGCCTGGCGCGCGCGCCGGACGGCAGGGAGCCGAGCCGCGGCCGCCGCATCGTCGCCGATCGGCGGGGACGCTTGTGGATCGGCACCGACATCGGCCTGTTCCGCTTCGACAGCGCCTCGCGCCGCTATTCGACCATCCCGCTCGGCGGCGAGCCGCGCATCACGGCGCTGTCGCTGAACGCCGACGGCACCCGACTGTTCGTCGGCCGTCTCGACGGCGACCTCCTGGCCCTGGACGTCGAGGATCCGTCCCGCGTCGAGAGGCTGGTGGCGCTCGCCGAGGGCGGCCACGCGGTCGTACCGCTGGTGATCGCCGAGGTGAGCCGGCAGCTCTGGCTGGGCACCAGCGAAGGGCTGTTTCGCTTCGATCCCGCGGCACGGCATCTCGATCGCCGCAACGTGCCGCCGGACCTGACGAGCGGCCGCGTCGACGCCCTGGCGGTCGGCCCCGAAGGTGAGCTGTGGGTGAGCGGCCAGCACCGCGCCGGCCTGCTGCGCTTCGCGCCGGCCAGTGGGCGCACGGATGCCTTCCACCACCATGCGGACGACGAGTACAGCCTCTCCTCGGACCGCGTCTACGCCTTGGCGATGGACCGTCGCGGCAACCTCTGGGTGGGCCTGCAGCAGGGCGGCGCCGATCGCCTGCGCGTGGCGCAGCAGGGAGCGGGCCGCTACCGGTCGGACGTGGGGGAAGGGTTTTGCGCCGCGCGGCAGCTCGCCGACGACCAGCTGCTGGTCGCCCTCTGCGGCGGCAGCATCGGCATCCTCGACCTGCGCAGCGGGAGCCTCGCCGAGCGCGGCAGCGAGCTCGATCGTGCCCTGGCCGCCGCCGCTCCCACGCTGACGGCTCACGCTCTCGTCGCCGACGGCGGCGGCGGCTGGTGGGTGCCGACGGCCAATCTCGGCCTGCTGCACTGGCAGCCGCAACTGGGCCGCACCTCGCGCCTGCCGCTGCTCGCGCACAGCGGCGAGACCCTGCCCGACCCTTACATGAACGACGCCCTGCTCGATCGTCACGGCAGCCTGTGGGTGGCCTGCAGCCTCGGCCTGGCCGCTGTTGTAGGCGACCAGACCTTGCGCCTTCTCGATCCCGCCGGCAGCCCCGGCAAGCTGCTCACCGGCGGCGTGCTGTCGCTGGCGCTGGCGCCGGAGGGCGGGCTGTGGCTCGGCACCGCGCAGGGACTCGTCTTCTACGACCCGGAGACCGGCTACACCCGGCGCTACGTCCACGACCAGCATGACGAGCAGAGCCTGTCGGACGGCATGGTGCTCGCCATTCACGTCGCGCCGTCGGGCACGCTCTGGGTGGGGACGCAGGCTGGGCTCAACCGGGCCATCGGCACCTCGAACGCAGCTCTGCGCTTTCGCCGCTACGGCGCCGACGACGGCCTGCCGGACCAGACGATCCAGGCCCTGGCCAGCGACAGCCAGGGGACGTTGTGGGTCGGCACCAAGCGGGGCGTGGCGAGCTTCGACCGCGGCCGTTTCCGCGCCTGGACCCCGGCCGATGGGCTTCCCGACGACAGCGTCAACTGGCGGGCGGCGCTGGCGGCGAGCGACGGCAGCGTCTACTTCGGCACCTCCTCGGGCCTCCTGCGCCTGCTGCCCGATCGGCTCCGCACCGCCGGGCCGCAACCGCTGCTGCTCAGCAGCTACGAGCTGGGCGGTGCGCGCCGCGTCAACCTGCGAGGCCCCACCGTGCCGCCGCTGGCGACGCCTTACACCGAAGCACGCGCCCGCTTCCAGGTCGCCGCCTTCGGCGACTATCGCCGGCTGTCTTACCGGCTCGAGGGCCTCGAGACCGCCTGGCAGAGCATGCCGGCGAACCTGTCGCTGAGCTACGAAGCGCTGCCGCCGGGCCGTTACCGCTTCGAGGTGCGCCAGATGGGCGCCGGCGGCGACTGGCAGCCGCCGGGATTGTCGGTGCCGCTGAGGGTGTTGCCGCCGCCCTGGCGCACGAGCGGCGCCTACCTCGGTTACGGCGCCGCCGCGCTCGTAGCCCTCGTTCTTCTCTCGGCCGCCTATCGCCGCCGCCGGGCTCAGCACCGGCGCCACCTTGCGGAGCTGCAGCGGCTGGCGACCTACGACGTGCTGACCGGGCTGCCCAACCGCACGCGTTTCGGCGAGGAGCTGGCCAAGGCGATCGGCGGTGGGGAAGGAGCGCCGCTGGCCCTCTTCTTCATCGACCTCGATCGCTTCAAGAACATCAACGACTCGCTGGGGCATCGCTTCGGCGACTTGGTGCTGGTAGCCGCTGCCGAGCGGTTGCGCGCCGCGCTGCCCAAGGACGCCAGCCTCGCCCGCCTGGGCGGCGACGAGTTCACGGCGATCCTGCCGGGCGCGGCCGACGAGGGGCAGGCGGCGAAAGTCGCCGAGGACCTCCTCGCGGCCTTCGCGGCGCCGATGCGCGTCGCCGGCTCCGACGTCGTGGTGACGCTCTCGGTCGGCATCAGCCTCCACCCCGCGCACGCGCACGACGGCGCGACGCTCATCCAGTACGCCGACT
>DASYQD010000184.1:0-29404 GCA_036005845.1 Thermoanaerobaculia bacterium
CCTGCCAGTCGAAGCCGAGCCAGCGCACGTCGCGCTGGATGGCCTCGACGTACTCCATGTCCTCGGTGAGCGGGTTGCTGTCGTCGAAGCGCAGGTTGCACCAGCCGCCGAAGTCGCGCGGCAGCCCGAAGTTGAGGCAGATCGACTTGGCGTGGCCGATGTGCGGGTAGCCGTTGGGCTCGGGCGGGAAGCGGGTGACGACGCGGGAGTGGCGGCCGGCGGCGAGGTCGGCGCGAACTATGTCGCGAATGAAATCCTCGCCAGGCGCGACGCCTGGCGAGCGGTCGCGGATGAAGTCCTCACCCGGCGGCTTGTCGGGCGCTGCCCCTTCGCGGCGCGGTTCGGAGTCACCGGTGGCGGCCATGGGCGCGGACTCTATCGTCCGCGCGCACTACAATGGCCGCACCGCATCGCTGGAGGTCGTATGGCGAACCCGCCGGGCACCCGGATCGACATCGTCGTCTGCCAGAAGCACGGGCTGCGCTACAACCGCGCCGCCGAGACCGGCTGCGCTTTCTGCCGCCGCGACGGCGAGACCGCCGAGCCGCCGCCGGCGCCCCGACCCGCGACCCGGCCGCCGCGTCCGCGTCCGCTCGCCGCGCCGACACCACCGTCGCGTCCCGCTTCTGCGCGCGCGACTGGTGCCGCGCCAAGAGCCACGGCCGCTAATGCCGCGGCCGATGCGACCGTGGCGAGCGCGTCACGGCCCGTCGACATCGTCACTTGCGACAAGCACGGCCTGCGCTACAACCGCGCCACCGACAAGGGCTGCGTGCGCTGCCGCTCGGAAAGCGGTGCCGCCTCGGGCGCTTCGCGCCGCGGCACCGCGCGCGCCGCCGCGAAGGGCGCCCCGGAGACCGCCGCGTCGCTACCGATCCAGCTCCTCGTCGCCGCCCTCCTCATCGGTGGCACCGGCGCGCTCTTCTACGGCGCCCACCAGGCGGTGCTGCAGAGCTTCGCGGGAGGCGTCCTCGCCACCGCCGGCTCCGCGGGCGCCGAAGCCGCCGCCGCGCCCGGCGCCGCGAAATACGACGCTCCCGATCCGGCCGCCTGGCCGCCGCCGCGCCCGGCGAAGGGTCCCGGGGATCCCGGCTCGCAGCCGCAGCCGCCGGCGGGCATGCGCGGCCGCGGTCCCGCCGAGCAACAGAAGCAGATCGAGGAGCTCTTCCGCCAGATGAAGGAAGACGAGGCCAAGGAGCGCGGCCAGGCGCCGCCGGACGGCGACGCGCCGCAGTAGGGAATTCGGCGGCGCGCGGCCGTCTAGTCAACCGCGGCTCGACACACCCGGGAGCGATTCATGGCGGACCCCGACAACGGCAGGCGGCTCGTCGAAGCGCTGATGTTCGGCAGCGGCACCGTGCGCCGCTTCACCCAGGACTCGCCGGTGCTCCCCGACGTCTGGATCAAGTACTTCAACGCGCGCAGCAAACGCGAGCAGCGCATCGAGCTGCTGCTGACTCCCGACCGCGATTCGACGACCGGCGAGCTGGCGCGCGAGCTGCGGCAACGCCTCGACGCCGCGACGCCGCACGGCATTGCCTACAACGCCTCGACGGTGGTGGTCACGCTGCGCTTCGACGAGCTGGTGCGCGTGGTGCTGCCGCTCACCAAGTGGTGGTGGGACAACATGGAGCGCGGGCAGCAGCTCCTGGCGCAGCTCGCCGAGGACGAGAAGGCGCGCGAGCTGCTCGCCAAGGCGCTCGTCGATCCCGACCGCTACGCGCGCGAGCTGGAAGTGACGGCGGCGCTGCTCTGGATGGTGCGGGTGGTCGGCATGCTGGCGATGCGCTTCTACTCGCCGGCGAAAAAGCTCGGCGCGGTGCCGAGGCGCGCCGCCGAGTGGCGCCCGCCGATCGAGGCGCTGGCGCGGCTGCTGCGCGACCTCAAGCTCGAGGAGGAGCCCGGCGCCCGCATCTTCAGCGTCAGCCTCAACCGCCCGGCGCGGGTGTCCCTCGACCGCTCGGCGTTGGCGATCAAGGCCGACGCCGCGCGCCAACTCTTCAGCATCCACTGCGACAAGCTCACCTGGGCGGTCGTCGACAGCGGCATCGACGCCGAGCACCCGGCGTTCCGCATCGACGGCGCGCGCGACGGGGAGCCGTTCGACCCCGCCGACAAGAAGCGGCCCAACCGCACGCGGGTGGTCGCCACCTACGACTTCAGCCGCGTGCGGCTCTTCCTCGATCCCGACCTGTTGACCAAGGAGCGTCTCAAGGAGCTCTACCCGCCCAGCAAGGAGCGCTCGAAGAACGTGGCGCAGCCGCTGCCGATCGACGAGCTGCGCACCAGGCTCGAAGACCTCAAGAAGCACCTGCTCGAAGGCCGCAGCGTCGACTGGGCGCTGCTCATGCCGCTGCTCGAGGTGCCGCACGACGCCAAGCGCTACCGGCCGCCGATACACGACCACGGCACCCACGTCGCCGGCATCCTCGGCGCCGACTGGCAGAAGAAGACGGACGGCGAGACCAAGCCACGCGTCGTGCTGCAGGGCATCTGCCCCGACATCCGCTTCTACGACCTGCGCGTCCTCGACGAGGACGGCAACGGCGACGAATTCTCGGTGATCGCGGCGTTGCAGTTCATCCGCTACCTCAACGCCCACCACGACTACATGGTGCTGCAGGGCGCCAACCTGAGCTTGTCGCTGCTTCACGACGTCGCCAACTACGCCTGCGGCCGCACGCCGGTGTGCGAGGAGTGCGACCGGCTCGCCGGCGCCGGTGTCGTGGTGGTCGCCGCTGCCGGCAACAACGGCTACGAGCGGGTGCAGACCGCCGAAGGCCTGCGCGAGGGCTACCACAGCGTCAGCATCACCGACCCCGGCAACGCCGAGTCGGTGATCACCGTCGGCGCCACGCACCGCTACAAGCCGCACACCTACGGCGTCAGTTACTTCTCGAGTCGCGGCCCCACCGGCGACGGCCGCATCAAGCCCGACCTGGTGGCACCGGGCGAAAAGATCAACGCTCCCGTGCCGGGCGAAGGGCAGCGCGCCAAGGACGGCACCAGCATGGCCGCGCCGCACGTGAGCGGCGCCGCGGCGCTCCTGATGGCGCGCTACAACGAGCTCATCGGCGAGCCGGCGCGGATCAAGGAGATCCTCAAGTCCACCGCTACCGACCTCGGCCGCGAGCGCTACTTCCAGGGCGAGGGCATGCTCGACGTGCTGCGCGCCCTGCAGGCAGTCTGACCTCCGACGCGAGACGAGGGAGAGCCGCGATGATCTTCACGCTCGAAGCGCTCAAGGCGCAGCACGGCGACTGCCTGCTGCTGCACTACGGCAAGGACGACGATCCGCGGCTGATCCTGATCGACGGCGGGCCCGGACCCGTCTTCAAGGAGTCGCTGCTGCCGCGCCTGGAGGAGCTGCGCGCCGCGCGCGCCGGCGCCGACGAGTCCCTGCCCCTCGACATGCTGATGGTGAGCCACATCGACGACGACCACATCGGCGGCGTGCTCGGCCTCACCCAGCGGCTGCTCGAGGAGAAGGACGCCGAGACGCCGCCGCTCGTCGAGATCGACACGCTTTGGCACAACTCCTTCGACGACATCACCAAGAACGACGAGGTGCTCGGCTCGCCGGCGAGCATCACGGCGTCGCTGGGCGACTTCCTCCCTCCGGACGAGCTTCACCAATCCGAGCTGGTGCTGGCGAGCGTCGGCCAGGGACGCACGCTGCGCGATCAGGGCAAGGTGCTGGCGAACAAGGTCAATTCGCCATTCAAAGGCCTCGTGCGCAGCGGTAAGAAGCGCACCGACGTCAAGCGACCCGACGGGCTGGTGCTGACCGTGATCGGACCGCGCGACGACCGGCTGGCGAATCTCCAGAAGACGTGGAACAAGGAGCTCGAGAAGCTCTTGAAGGGCAAGCCGAAGGAGAAGGCCCAGGCCGCCGCCTTCGTCGACGATGCGGTCGCCAACCTGTCGAGCATCATCGTGCTGGCGCAGGCGAAGGTGGGCAAGAAGACGCGCACCATGCTGCTCACCGGCGACGCCAACGGCAAGTTCGTCCTCTCCGGCCTCGAGGATGCCGGGCTTTTGAAGCAGGGCGGCTCGATGCACGTCGACGTGCTCAAGCTGCCCCACCACGGCAGCATCCGCAACGTCGACACGCCCTTCTTCGAGCGCATCACCGCCGATCACTACGTCTTCTCGGCGAATGGCAAGTTCGGTAATCCCGACCCGCCGACGCTGCAGATGCTCGCCGACGTCCGCCAGGACGACACCGACTACACGATCCACCTCACCACGGCGCCCGAGGACTGCAAAGCGCCCTACCCCGCCGCGAAAGCGCGCCAGATCCTAAAGGGCAGCAAGGCGAAGATCGCGACGCCCGCGCCGGGCAAGCTCAGCCTGCGCATCGACCTCGGCGCCAAGCTTCCTGAAGACTGACTAGCCTTCGTAGACCAAGCCGCCTCGGGCGGCTATCCCTCGTAAACCTCGTGCAGAGCCGCGGCGTGGCGGCGGAAGAGCAGCCCCACGAGGTGCGGCGCCACGAACGTCCAGTAGATGCCGAGCGCCAGGCTGATCACGACGCCGGCGAGCGGCAGGTGCTTGGCCATCAGCGCCCGCGCCAGCACCACCAGCCCGAACAACACGAACGTCAGGTTGATGGTCTTGACGCCGTCGCCGCCGGTAGCGAGGAGCGCCCGCACGTGGTTGTCGATGCGCAGCGCCGAGCGCCGCCAGTGCAGCGCCGCGCCGCCCCACGCCATCACCGACAGCGCGGTGCCCAGCCAGAGCATGGCGGCGGCGCCGAGCCAGAACCCGAGACTCGGCTCCATCGTCGCCAAGCCCTTCCAGCCGAAGGCGACGACGAACGCCACCACCGGCCCGAAGTTGAGCAGCACGATGACGAGATAGGTGAGCACCTCGACCACGCGCTCGCCGAAGCTGAAGTACTGCGGCCAGTCGGGAAGCTCGTTCTCCCACTTGGCGGTGCTCTCGACGATCTTGAACTGGATGCCGATGAGCAGCGACAGCCACAGCAGCCAGAGCACCATGGCGGCGCAACCGAAGACGCTGTACTTGACGAGGAACGTGGTGACGCCGGCGATGACGAGCGAGATGATGAACATCACCAGGCCCGAGCCGCGGAACGGGTAGAGCAGCGTGGCGCCGAGACTGTAGGGACCGGCCGACGCCGGCCGCGCCGCCTGCTGGCGCTCGGTCGTCGTCGCCGGCGCGTCGAGGTGCAGCGGCAGCGCGCGCTCGCCGCAGAGCTTGCAGAGCAGTAGGCGATGGCTCTCTTCGATGCAGGCATCGCACAACAACTTGCCGCAGCCGTCGCACTGAAAACGGGCGAGCGTCTGCGAGTGAGTCGCGCAATAAACGGCCGCGGCTGAGGCCATCTCGAAGGTCCTCTCGACGGGGAGTGCGGCGATTATGGCATGCGCTCTGCACCCCTCGCCGGCACGGCCGCCGCGCTCCTCTGTACGAGGCGGTCTCATCTATGGCAGTCATGAAGGAGGTACCCCCAAGATGCTCGCCAGAAATCACGTGACGCGGCGCCCGGTGCGCCAGGCGCTGAAGATCACCCGCAGCGCGCTCAACCACGCCCTCGACCTCGCCGAGCCCCGCGTCGAGAAGGCCGCCTGCGATCTCGAAGACCTCTCGCGCGATGCCATCAAGGCGCTGCGCAAGGGCTCGCTCGAGCGCCTCGACGACTTCAGGGACGTCACCGGCCGTCTCGAGAAGCGCGTCCGCAAGCAGGTGACACCGTTCCTGTCGCGCCAGCGCGTCGGCAAGGTGGCGCTGATCGCGGCGGGCATCGCCATCCTCGCCTTCGGCGTCTTCCGCTCGTAGCCAAGGAGAGCGCCATGCTCAAGAAAATCGCCCTCGCCGTCGGCTACGCCAAGGCACCCAAGGCGACCTTCGTGATGCGCCATCCCAAGGCCGGCGTCGCCGCCCTGGCCGTGGCGCAGGGGCTCCGCGAGAGCCCTACCGCCCGCAAGGTCGTCTTCGGTCTGTTCGGCCTCGGCGCGCTCACCGTCGCCCTCCCCACCCTCGCGGTGTGGGCCCTCCGGCGCTGAGCCTTCGCCCCGCCTGAAAGGGCCGGGACCCCCGGGGACCGGCCCTCCCCGCCCTGCCTAAGCTCTTCCAGCTCAGGTGTTTACGGAATTGGAATGCACTCCGTACAACGCCTGTTGTAAGTCGCGGAAAGCAAACCCGCGATTGCCGCCGCCATCCTCTCCCCGCGGCGGCCCATCCTGGAAGGAGACGCCCGAGGCATGGCTGGACACCTCTCCGCCCGTCGCTCGCTCCGCGCCTGCACGCTGCTGGTCGTCGCCCTCCTCACCGCCTTCGGCTATCACCGCGTCACCGCCCACGCGCAGGTGCCGCACAAGCTGCCCATGCTCTCGAGCGTGAGCGCGCTGCCGCAGGACGAGATCGCCGACCTCGCGAAGGTCGCGGAGTGGCTCGGCCAGTCGCCCGAGACGCGGGTGCCGGCGGCGAAGCTGGTGGAGGAGATCCGCAAGGACCGCGAGAGCTTCGCGGTGTTCGCCGGCTTCCACACCGAGCAGGAGCGTCGGCAGGCGCTCGAGAAGACGCCTTACGGCTCGGAGATCGCCGCCGCCGCCAGCGAGCACCACGTCGACAGCCTGCTCGTGGCCTCGGTGGTCGAGGTGGAATCGACCTTCCAGCCCACCGCCGGCTCGCACAAGGGCGCCGTCGGCCTGATGCAGCTGCTGCCCAGCACGGCCGGGATGTCCCGCGCCCGGCTGCAGAACCCGCGCGTCAACCTCGACGCCGGCGCCGCCTACCTCGCCAGCCTGATCACGCGCTTCGACGGCGACCTCGGCCTCGCGCTCGCGGCCTACAACGCCGGCCCGCGCAACGTGCGCAACTACGAGGGCGTGCCGCCGTTCCCCGAGACGCAGCAGTACGTGCAGAAGGTGCTGACGCGCTACGTCGACTACCACCGCGAGCTGTGGAAGAGCAGCGGCGCCGCGCAGCTCGTCGCCTCCGCGGTCTCGATGAGCTGAGTCGGTCGTAAGATCGGCGCGTGAGCAACGCGCCGTTCGTAGTCGCCGCGGTGCAGGCCGCGCCGGTCTTCCTGCGGCGCGAGGCGACGGTCGAGAAGGCCTGCGAGCTGATCGCCACGGCCGCGCGCGAGGGTGCGCGGCTGATCGTGTTTCCCGAGGCGTTCGTGCCGACGTATCCACTGTGGGTGTGGCACGTGCCGGCCGGGGAGACGAAGGTGTTGCGGGCGCTCTACGCCGAACTGCTCGACGAGGCGGTGACCGTACCGGGCCCGGCCATCGATCGCCTGAGCGAGGCGGCGCGCGCGGCGCGGGCGGCGGTGGCGATCGGCGTCAACGAGCGCAACGTCGAGGCGTCAGGGACGAGCCTTTACAACACGCTGCTGCTCTTCGACGAGCAGGGGCAGCTGCGCGCACGGCATCGCAAGCTTGTGCCGACGGCTGGCGAGCGGTTGGTGTACGCGCCCGGCGACGGCAGCACCCTCGCGGTGCACGACCTCGGCTTCGCACGCGTGTCGGGCCTCGTCTGCTGGGAGAACTACATGCCGCTGGCGCGCTACGCGCTCTACGCGTGGGGCGCCGAGGTGCACCTGGCGCCGACGTGGGACCGCGGCGAGCCGTGGCTGTCGACGCTGCGCCACATCGCCAAGGAAGGGCGCGTCTACGTCGTCGGCAGCTGCTGCGCGGTGCGGCGCGAGGACGTGCTCGACGTGCACGGCCATCTGCACGATCTAGCGAAATGGCTGCCGCAGGGCACGTGGCTCAACCCCGGCGACAGCGCCATCGTCGATCCCGACGGCAAGCTGCTGGCGGGGCCAGCGCGCGAGCAGGAGACGATCCTCTACGCCGAGTGCGACCCGCGCGCCGTGCGCGGGCCGCGCTACCAGCTCGACGTCGCCGGCCACTACGCGCGGCCCGACATCTTCGAGCTGCGCGTAAGACGCCGCCCGCGGCCGCTCGTGCAGTTGTCGGACATGGACGCCGAGGAGCTCGCGCCTGCTTAACCTCGGCCTTTCGCCGCCGCGCCTAGTTTGCGTACCTAGCCGACCGCGCGGCGTGGCGTCGGTTCCTATGCTCGACGCTGAGCCCGCGCCGCCGCGTCGGCAAGCACGATCACCTTCTTCGCGACGATGCCGAGATCGGTGGTCCTGGGCTCAGGCACGAACTGCACGGTCAAGCCCACCCTGGGTATCCCGTCCACCTTATCGCGCTCGAAGTAGACCTCGCCGCCTCCGAGGCGCGCGATAACACCGTTCTGCAGCCGATCATCGATCCACCGGATCTGGCCAATTTCGACCTTCTCGTCGCCCATGGTGATCTCCTCGCTGCCAACTACTCTAGCAGAGAATGCGGGCAACCTACCCGTTGGTCGCGGAAGCCTGCGCAGCACCGCTAGGACGCGGTCTTGGTCTGGTCAACGCCCTTGACCGACAGATACGTTCCGTGCGAAATCCCCAGCAGAGCATTTAGGCTGTTCGAGAACGGCGGGAAGTCCACGCCCAGCGGGTGGATCGCCCTGACGTCGCCCAGCAGGGCGCCGACGGCAGCGCCGTAGGCAAGAATGATCACCACTGTGAAGAAACACATCTGAACCTTGCCCAAGTCCACCAGCTGGTGGTTACCGATCTCGTCACCGCTGAAGAGGTCGCTCCATCGAGCCTGGGCCGGATCTGCGTTCTTGTGTAGGACGCCTTCGGCCTCCGTGCGCGCAGTGAGCAGCGCCGCCTTCGTCTTGTCGTACTCCTCATCGGCCCTCTTGGAGGCTTCTTGCGCCGCCTCGAAGACAGCGGCCTTCTCGTCATAGTTCTTGGCGGCGGCCTTCTTCAAGGCCTGCGGCTGCATCAGAGCCTTCTCGAGGGTCGCCTCCGCTGCCTGTTTGGCCGCTTGCTTGACCTCTTCGTCCGTCTGAGTCTCAGCGGCTTGAACGGCTTGGTCGCGCTCCTGCTTGGCCTTCTCCTCGACCGGAACCACTCTTGCCTCAATGTCGGTCTTTTCCTTAAGCGCGGCATTGACGGCGTCCTTGGCATCAGCGAGCGCCGCTGCCGCGTCGACTCGCTTGCGCTGCAGAGCGTCGAGCCGGGCCTCCTTGGCTTCGATATTGATCTCCTTGTTTTTCTTGGCGTTCTGGATGAGGCTCGAACCGGCGAATGAAGCCACACTGATGCCCATCGCCCATAGGAGCTCCGGCGGGAACGTGATCTGCAGCGGTCCACTGTCCTCGCAGTCAGCGACGTTCCTCGGCTCCCGTCCTAGCGCCTTCTTGCACATGGCCCTACGCTGGTCATCGGCGGGGAGGCTCTTGAGGTCTGGCACCTTGCCGAAGATACGCGGCGTGGCGATCATGGCGTAGGCCGATAGCACCAGCATTGTCCAGAGCGTGATCTGCAGGCGCGATAGGCTCATCTTGTTGCGGGTATCGATGAGCACGCCTAGCGCTTTGCCATTTACCTGACGACCGATCACCGCCAGGAAAGCGCAGAAGGTGAGGATGAGGACGAGCCACTGCGCGACCCGCGGCAGCGCGACGGTCCAACCCCGCACCGCCGGCAGTAACGGGGCGACGAGGGTGACCAGCGCTACCAGCAGCAACAACGCCGGAGCGAACCGCCTGATCGAGCTGCCCAATCCTGTCGCAGAGGAAGGCTCAGCCATGGAGCATCACTCCGTGTTCCCTTGGTCAGCACCGTTTTGGTCAGTGGTTGAGAACGCCCCCTTGAGACGCGTGAAGAGGGTCTGGTCGAGCGCGACACCGACGAACCAACCCACGCCGTTCTCGCTCCACTTCTCACGGGTCGGAACCTCGCCGTCACCAGTAAAGGCGTCGCCAACGTCGAGGCCCTTGGGCACTGCCACCTTGTGAATCGAGGCGCCGACGAGGATCGACAGGGCCCAACGCCCCGGCGCGATGGTGGTCCCGATGACAAAGCTCTTAGTCGGCTCTTTAGGGTCCACCAAGAGAGCTGGGTTGAAGAAGCGGTTGTACCAGTGAACGCGTTCGTAATCGAGTCCCCAAGGAAACCAGGTGAACCCTGCACGCAGGCCCGGCCCGATGGGGTCGGCGATGCGCGCCACCTTGTCGTCCTCCTTCGCGAAGGTCGCCTCCTGCTCAAAATCCCAACCCAGGCCGAAAGTGGAGGCGAGGTGGTACACAGGCCGCAAGGGAACTTTGTTCTGCTTCGCCTCCGCTCCGGGCGCGATCGGGCGAACCGTGTAGACTACCATCCCCTCACCGCAGCGGAAGGAGTCGCCGACCGGTACGAGCTCGAACTCGTTCACGGCCGCTTGGAGCGTACCGAGAACGGAAGCATCGCCGAGTAATCGGAAATCTTCGCGTTCTGGGCAGGTCGTCACCGCGACCTCGTAGGCTCGTGGGGCGTCCTTGGGCATCAGGACGGCGACCTGAAGCGAGGCTGTCTCAGGCGCTGAGCGAAAGTTCCGCGGTGCTGCGGCGCCGGAAGGCAGGTGCGGGAGAATCAGCGTCGACTGGTCGTAGCCTTGACTTTTTCTGAGCTCCGCGAGCGCTCCTTTAGCATGCCGCGCCCACCAGAGGAGGGCTGGGCCGTCGAGAATCTCCTGTTCACGCGACGCGTCGGAGCTATCGGATGCTGCGCCGAACGGCTTGAACTCCTGGCTACAGGGAATTCTCTTCCCGTCCAGAGTCCCGACCAACCGCACTGCTCCCGCCCCGATGCTGGCTCGTGAGACCTCAACTTTCCAGTCGGGCTCCTGCGGCCCTAGTCGGGTCAGGTTCGCGCTGACGCTTCCCTCGAGGACGAAGGCTACGTCTGACGGCACATCTCCGTTGACCCGAACGGCGACCACAAGGGCCCCCGGCGGCTCCGCCTTCCTGTCCAGGTCTGCGCAAGCCCACTGACCACCGCTCTTCAGGAAGGTTGCGTTGTACGTAGCCGCGCGGGCCGTGAAGGCCGACGCTAGCGTGAAAGCCAACCAGACCACCAAACCCTTAGACAAGCGCATCGATAGCCCTCCTTGCTGGCATGAGAAACGTCCTCGAGTTCCACTCCCCGACAACAAACCCGACCAGGTTGCCACTGCCGTCGACCACCGGAGCGCCGCTGTCGCCCGGCACCGTGACCGCTGGCTGGAGCGTGGTAAGGCCGTCGATCGCGATCTCGGCGCCGTCGTGCACGAAGTGTCCGGTGACTCCGACGCCCTCGATTGCCGACTGCTTGGGCGCAAATTCCCGTTGCACCTTCACATGGACAACGAAGGTCAGGTCTTGCTCGCTTGGGTCGCGAACTTGCCGCGCTTGCGAAACGAGGACGTTGCGCGCTTGAGGGTCGACTGGGCGCGTCAAGGCAGCGTCCCCAGCCGGAGGCGTCAACAGCCGTTCAACGGTTCCGAGGTCCAACAGCGGCAATTGCGCGAAACGACCCCGGACCTTGACCCCTTTTGCACCGACGACGTGCCAGGACAGGATGGCACAGAGCCCAAGCGTCGGCACCTCCACCAGAGCGCCCAAGGATCCGTCTGTAACGTCATCGCCATCGCCGATGACCACGCTCGCCCGTTCGCCGGGCATGGCGATGGTAGGCGCGTACAGCCGCCCGGGGGGCCCCGTGCCCTGCACGTCTATCCGAACTGCGTGTGTGCCTCTCTTCGTCCTGACTTCCAAGGTTTGCGGGAACCGCTGGTCGCGACTAACCTCCCGCGGCGACAACTTTCTGGGAACAAAGACCACCACTGCGGGCTCGTTCGTAGGGCGGCCGTTGCGCTGGCGGGTGCCCCAATGGACGGATAGAACCTCCGAAACGCCCCGTAGTGCGCGCTTGGTTTTGCGCACTGCCTTGGCAGCTACCTGCTTTGGAAGCACTGAGCGCCGGCGAAACCGCGGTCGCCGAGCGAGTTGCGAATCTGGGCGATCGAGACGTCGCTCCAGCCAAAGCTCGAACTCAGGGCGCAAAGCCGCGCGAAGAGCATCCTCCGCGGTGATCAAGCCATTCTCGAGGGCGAAAATGGCGCTCGCCACGATCGGACGCTTCTTCATAGCCACCTCCAGCCCGCCCACGGCAAGGCGAGCGAGCAGAATCTGCCGTATTAGACGGACAGACCAGCGGGTTTCACCCGCCGAGCGGCGACCGGGGGGTCAAGACAAGCGCCACCACTGCCATCAGGAAGCTGCGTGAATCAACCCGCAGAAGCCGCAGGCGACCGGAGCCGAGGAGCTACCGTCGTGCCCGGAAGCCGCGATCCAGGCTGTACGGCCCGGTGCCGCGCGCCGCGATGTAGAGGAAGAGGAAGCAGTAGAGCACAGCGGCCTCGCCGTGGTTGGTGACCGGGTTCAAGGGCCCGCCCTCGCCGCCGGCGTGGACCGTCCAGTAGGCGTAGGCCATCTCGCCGCTGGCGACGAAGGCGGCGAAGTCGCCGAAGAGGCCGAGAGCGATCATCAGGCCGCCGGCGAACTCGATGATGCCGGCCGCCAGCATCAGCGGCACGCCGGTCATGGCGTGGCCGCCCATGACGCCGAACAGCTTCTGCGCGCCGTGGATCGCGAAGACCAGCCCCGCCACCACCCGCAACACCAGGAACAACGGCTCCGAATACCGGTTCAGGAAGCCCATCGCGTTCCTCCTTTGATGGAATCGTCGGGCGAGTCTTAACACGAAAACGGTCCTGATACATTGCGGCGAGACCCTGCGCAATGGAGCTCGACGCCAACCCCACGGCGGCCGTGGTCGCGGCATCCGCGGCCGAAAGGCTGCTCGCCACCGTGCGCGCGCTGCTCGTCGAGCTGCACCCTCGGCAGGCCGAGCGGCGCATCAGTCTCGACAGCGCGCTCGAGCGCGACCTCGGGCTCGACAGCCTCGCCCGCGCCGAGCTGCTGCTGCGCCTCGAGCAGGCGTTCGGCGTGGCGCTGCCGGAGCGGCTGCTCGCCGAGGCGGAGACGCCGCGCGACCTGCTGCAGGCGATCGAGCGCTCGGCGCCCGGCGCGGGCGGCGCGTCGCTATCCCGCGCTGAGGCGTCGATCGAGCCAGCGATCCTCGGCGCCGGCGAGTCGGCGCCGGAGAGCGCGCCGACGCTGCCCGCGGTGCTGGCGTGGCACGCCGAGCACCACGGCGAGCGCCGCCACCTACTCTTCCTCGAAACCGGCGCCGCCACACCGCTCACCTACGGCGAGCTGCAGCGCCGCGCCGAGACGATCGCCGCGGCGCTCCTCGCGCGCGGGCTCGAGCCGCGGCAGACCGTGGCGCTGATGCTGCCGTCGGGCCTCGACTACTTCGCCTGCTTCCTCGGCATCCTGCTCGCCGGCGGTATCCCCGTGCCGCTCTATCCGCCGGCGCGCAAGAGCCAGGTCGAGGACCACCTGCGGCGCCAAGCCGGCATCCTCCGCAACGCGCAGGTACGCGTGCTCATCGCGGCCCCGGAGGTGCGCACGCTGGCGCGCCTCCTCGTGCCGCTGGCGCCCGAGCTGCGTTTCGTCACCACGCCGGGCGAGCTCGCAAGTGAAACCGTGCGCGCCGTGCTGCCGCGCGTCGACGCGACCGACGTCGCCTTCATCCAGTACACCTCGGGCAGCACCGGCGATCCGAAGGGTGTCGTGCTGACGCACCAGAACCTGCTCGCCAACCTCCGCTCGGTCGGGAAGACGGTGCACTTCGCCGGCGACGACGTCATCGTCTCCTGGCTGCCGCTCTACCACGACATGGGGCTCATCGGCGCCTGGATGGGCAGCCTCTACTTCGGGCTGCCGCTGGTCCTGATGTCGCCGCTGTCGTTCCTGGCGCGGCCGGTGGCGTGGCTGCAGGCGCTCTCCCAGCATCGCGGCACGATCTCCGCGGCGCCCAACTTCGCTTACGCGCTGTGCATGAAGAAAGTGGCGGACGAAGACCTCGCGGGCCTCGACCTGTCGGCGTGGCGCGTGGCGATGAACGGCGCCGAGCCGGTGTCGCCCGAAGTCGTCGAGGGCTTCATCCAGCGCTTCGCGCGCTGCGGCTTCCGCCGCGAGTCGATGATGCCGGTCTACGGCCTCGCCGAGAACTCGCTGGCGCTGGCGTTCACGCCGCCGGGCCGCGGCCCGCGCGTCGACGTCGTGCGCCGCGCACGCCTCCAACGCGATGGCCGCGCGCAGCCGGCGCCCGAGCCGGTCCGCGACGGCGAGCAGCAGCCGTTGCGTTTCGTCTCCGCCGGCGTTCCCATCGCCGACCACGAGGTGCGCATCGTCGACGACTCCGGCCGCGAGCTACCCGAGCGCCATCAGGGACGGCTGCAGTTCCGCGGTCCGTCGGCGACGAGCGGCTACTTCCGCAACCCCGAGGCGACGGCGCGTCTGCTGCCGGGTGGCGCGAGCGACGGCTGGCTCGAGTCGGGCGACCTCGCCTACACGGCCGGCGGCGAGCTCTTCATCACCGGCCGCAGCAAGGACATGATCATCCGCGCCGGCCGGAACCTCCATCCGCAGGAGCTAGAGGAAGCGGTCGGCGCGCTCAGCGGCGTGCGCAAGGGCTGCGTCGCCGTCTTCGCGACCAGCGCGGCGGGCGAAGGCACCGAGCGCCTCGTAGTCATGGCCGAAGCGCGGCCCGGCGACGCTGCCGCTGGCGCCGATCTGCGCCAGAAGATCGGCGAGCTGGCGATGGACCTCGTCGGCAGCGCTCCCGACGAAGTGGCGCTGGTGCCGCCCGGCACGGTGCCGAAGACCTCGAGCGGCAAGATCCGCCGCAACGCCGCGCGCCAACTGTTCGAGAGCGGCAGCCTCGGCAAGGGCACGGCGGCGCTCTGGCTTCAGCTTCTGCGGCTCGGCGCCGCTGGCGCCATGCCGCGCCTGCTGCGCATCTTCCGCCGAGTCGGCGACGTGGCGTGGGGCACCTGGGCGTGGATCCTCTTCCTCCTCCTCACGCCACCAGCGTGGCTCGCCGTGGTCTTGCTGCCCGGCCGCCGGCTCCGTCGCAAGGCGGCCCGCGCCGCCGCACGCATCCTCGTCCACGGCACCGGCACGCCGCTGCGCGCCGCCGGCCTCGAGCGCCTGCCCACGACGCCCTGCGTCGTCGTCTGCAACCACCAGAGCTACGTCGACGCCTTCCTCCTCACGGCACTACTGCCCTCGCGCTTCACCTACGTCGTGAAGTCCGAGCTCAGGAACCACGCCTTCACGCGATTGCCGCTGCAAGCGCTCGGCGCCCTCTTCGTCGAACGCTTCGACGCCGAGAAGAGTCTCGAAGACGCCCGCCGCACCACCGAAGCCGCCACCACCGGCGACTCGCTCGTCGTCTTCCCCGAAGGCACCTTCCGCCGCGCCGCCGGGCTGCTCCCTTTCCGCCTCGGCGCCTTCACCATGGCAGCGCACGCCAACCTTCCGGTAGTGCCGATAGCGCTCCGCGGCAGCCGCTCACTTCTCCGCGCCGAACAGTGGCTCCCACGCCGCGCGCTCGTCACTGCCACGATCGGCGACCCCATCGCTCCCACCGGCGCAGCGTTCAGTGATGCGGTGACGCTGCGCGACGAAGCCCGCGGCTGGATGCTCGCGCACGTCAACGAGCCCGATCTCGCATAGACAGGCAACGATCTTGCTCGCTGCGCACTCCATGGCGCGCGCGAGCACGAACACGGCTCAGCCCCTGCCCTGGTGGGCGACGCCCGGCGACGAGGTCTGCGCCCACTGCCTCCAGCGCTACCACTACCACCTCGAGATCCGCTGCACCGGCTGCGACGAGCCGATGTGCCCGAGCTGCGCCACCCGCATCTCGATCGACGTCATCGCCCATCACTGCCCCGACTGCGCGGGCGGCGACTGTGAGGAGGCGTAGCGATGGCGGCACGCGCGATGTGGAAGGCGGAGCTCGCGATCGGCAAGGAAAAGATCCCGGTCAAGCTCTACGCCGGCGTGCAGGACCGCAACATCCACTTCCACCTCCTCCACGACAAGGATGAAGCGCGCGTCGAGCAGCGCCTCGTCGACCCCGACACCGACGAACCGGTGGCGAACGAAGAGCTTCGCAAGGCCTACGAGACCCAGCCCGGCACCTTCGTCGTCCTCGAGCCCGAAGAGCTCGCCCAGCTCGAGCCCGAGCCGTCGCGCGCCGTCGAAGTCACCCGCTTCGTGCCCACGGGCGCCATCCACCACCAGTGGTACGAGCGCCCTTACTGGCTGGGGCCCGACGGCGACACCGACACCTACTTCGCCCTCGTCGAAGCGCTGCGCAGCAGCGAGCGCGAAGGCGTCGCGCGCTGGGTGATGCGCAAGCGGCCATACGTCGGCGCGTTGCGCGTCGAAGGCGACCACCTGATGCTCGTCGCGCTGCGTCACGCCGGCGAGGTCGTCCTTCCCTCCGAGCTCAAGGCGCCCGGCGGCAAGGACCTCGACGCCAAGGAGAAGAAGCTTGCCGAGCAGCTCGTCGACGCGCTCGCCGACCACTTCGACCCCGCGGCCTATCACGACACCTACCGCGAGCGCGTGCAGGAGCTGATCGACGCCAAGGCCAAGGGCAAGAAGCCGAAGCTGCACCGCCCGAAGACCAAGAAGGCGCCGGAAAGCCTCGAGCGCGCGCTGCAGGCGAGCCTCGCGCGCACCAGCAAGCAGGCGGGCGCGCACAAGCAACGGAAGGCGAGCTGACGATGGCCAACGGATCGCGCGGCCGGCATCACGCCAAGCGTTCGCACGAGAGCGGCGACGGCGCCGGCGGGCCGCGCGCACTCTGGTCGGGTACCATCAGCTTCGGCTTGGTCAGCGTCCCCGTCGAGCTCTACGCCGCCAACCGTCGCGGCCGCCCCGGCCTGCGCTGGATCGCGCCCAGCGGCCTGCCCGTGCAGCGCCGCTATGCCGCCAGCGAAGAGGGCAAGGAAGTGGGACCCGCCCAGCTCATCCGCGGCTACGAGGTGGCGCCGAACGAGCACGTCATCGTCACCGACGCCGAGCTCGAAGCGCTGCTACCCGAGAAGAGCCGCGACATCGACCTCACCCGCTTCGTGCCCGTCGACGAGGTCGACCCGGTCCTCTTCGAGCGCGCCTACTACCTCGCCCCCGGCGGCGAGTCGGCCAAGGCCTACCGCTTGCTCGCGGACGTCATGGAGCGCACCGGCCGTGCCGGCATCGCCACCTTCGTCATGCGCGACAAGGAATACCTCGTCGCGATTTTTTCGGAAGGCGGCATCCTCCGCGCCGAGACTTTGCGCTTCGCGGACGAAGTGCGCTCGGCAGAGGACGTCGGCCTGCCGGAGCCGAAGAAGCCGAAGGCCGCCGAGGTCACGAAGCTCAAGCGAGCCATCGCCGCGCGCAGCGAAAAAGCGCTCGACCCCGAAGAGCTGGTCGACCCGTGGACGGCGCGCATCGAGGCCCTCGCCGAGAAGAAACAGAAGAAGGGCGAGGACGTCGTCGAAGTCCCCGAGGCCGCCGAAGAGGAGCGGGCCGAGGTCATCGACCTCATGGAAGTGCTCAAGCGGAGCCTCGGCGCCGGTCCCGCGCGCCGGACCAGCGGCGGCGAGCGCGGCGCCACCAGCCGGCGCGCGCCGGCGAAGGCATCGAAGGCGGGCACCAGCCGAAGGCGGGCAGGTGCCGCGCGTAGCCGAGGCACCAAGAGCAGCCACGCGACGCGCAGTAGCCGCGGCCGCTGAATCGGCGGCGGGAGAGAACGTGGCGGTCAGGGACCGCGAGGTCCCACGTCGCTCGGCGCGATCGAATCGTCTCCAGCGGGTGGCGATGATCGAAGCCCTGCGAGCCGGGTCTGCCGGAGGCGGAAGCTCGCTTCGTTCCCTTCTCCTTAGGCGACGGCCAGTCGCTCCGGGGGAAACCGCCGGTCGGGTCCGTCTAGCTATGGAGTTGAGTAACGAACCGACAGAGGGCGGTCTGGAGCCGAGCCCGAGAGATCCACCATGAGCAAGCAACCCCCTGCTCGCAACCAGACGCTCTTCCTAGTGGGTATCGCATCTGCCGGGCTCCTCATCGGCATTCTCACCGGGGCGTCTCCCAGTCCGGTCGCCGGAACAGTCATCGCCGCGGCGCTGGGTCTAATGGTGGCTGCCCTGACTTCCTCAACGACTTCCTTGGATGTATCCAAGCTCGCGGAGAACCTCGCTCCTGCTCTACGACAATCGGGCGATCCCGAGGCGGCAGCCGCTACGCTGCAAGGGGCACTCTCAGAGCTTGAAAATCGTGAACACCGATTAGCTCGTCGCGCAGGCGCGCTCCTCATCGTCGCAGCCATCGCGGTCGCCCTTGGAGTTCTCCTGGGAGCCCTCCTGCGACTGAACGACATTCCGACCGCGAAACGTCATGAGTCGCGTCTCCCATGGGTTGGCAAAGAGGCTCCGAAGATGACCTACAACGCGGTAGATTGGATGGTTGTCCAACACGACCTGCTTGCGCGAGGCTACACACACGAACAGATCGAGCTCCTCTACGGCATCCAGCTCACGGAGTGGAAAAACTCGGGAGGCGAGCGCGAGCCCCAAGAAGGCCTCGTTGCCAAGACGAGGCCGTTGTCCTCGATCACTGCGATGCCAACCGAGTCGGAGCCGACCAAAAGCGGCCTAATAACCAAAGAGGACACACCGTCCCCACCCAATTCCTAAGTCGTGATCCCATGGCCATGGCAGGACAATGGGGCTCAAAGGGGGCCTATGTCTGTCACTCGAGGCTGGCCGGGATACCGCAACTTAATCGCCGCGGCGGCCATGCGGAAGCGATACGCGCTCAGGACGCGGGAAACGCTCCTCCACGTCCGCCTATTTGACGTGAATCGACCGACCAAGGAGATGCCCATGCGAACGCTAGCCGCGACCTGTCGACTCGCTGTCCTGTTCACTCTGGCCGCAGGAGCTGCATCTGCCGCCACTGCTCCACAGTCAGCAGCACCTATCTGCTCAGAAACGACCCCAGTCATCGTGTCGGGTACCACGCCACCTCCTTTGTTCTTGTCTTACGAAGGGGGATGCGGCGGCTGGGTTCGCGATGCCGATCAGGCCCTCCTCTGCTGCCGCAACACAGATCGGCCAAAGTGTGATGACGATGGCACTTGCCGGTGTGAATGGGACCGCTACTGCGTCGACATCTGTAGTCCGCTGCGTAATTGCGACCAGAAGAACGACTGTCCCGACGACGACGAGGATTAGTCGGTCGGCCGCAAGGCTTTCGTCCTCGCTGCAGCGGACACAATCAGGTCGTTCGCCCGTGAGTGCCGCCAGAACTCAGTAGCCGCTACGCGTCAACCGGGCGTTCATGGCGACTCAGCTTCGGCTTCACCACCTTGGCGAGGTCGTTCTGTGCGCAATGCTGATTCAGCTGCGGGACCGACTCGATGCGCTTCGGTGTCCGGCCAGCGGCAAGTCGGTAGCAACCTCCCTGAAGGACTCTGGCCTCGTCGAGCCGCTCGTGTTTCGGAGCGATGTTGCGAGCGTTCGAGTCTACGAGTCGGCGGGAGAAACCTGGCCTCTCGACGGCATGCACCGCGTTGACGTCCTGGCATCGGCCTCTGGGCGCGCCACAGCCTTCGAAGCGAAGCTTGGCCTGGACCGGCTGAGTCCCACCGAAATCCAGCGACGGTTCCAGGGTGGCTGTAGGCCCTCTCGGCACAAGCCACCGCGGCTCAATGGCTCAATGATTGCTGTACTCGAGCGTCGCTTTCCATTTCATAGCGACCAGGTCACATGCGACGACCCCGCGATCCATCTGGCAACAGAGTGGTGGCTTGTAGTGCGCCGTCAGGTGTGGCAACGCGGTGGCGCTGCTCTCGGGCGGCAGCTCCTTAACGGCCGAATTCTCGTCTTCGAAGACATCGTCGAACAATCGGCGGGCAAGAGCGCTTCGACCAACTGATCCACTGTCTAGTCGGCGATGGGTTCTACAAAGAGTGGCACCTCGACGCCTAAGCGTTTGCGCGACGCGCTGCCGCGGATATCACCTCGACGCTCACCCGATGTCGGCAGGCTGAACCCCAAGTCGTTGTTGAGGCGTCACGATCGCCGCTATCGCGGGCCGAGCCTCGGCGTCATTAGCCGGCCTTCGTGCCCTTGCCTTTCACCACCGGTGTGTCGTACTCCCCCGGCGTCGGTTCGTCCACCGGCTCCGGCGCTGGCTCGTAGCGCTGCTCGCGCGTCTTCGTCATCCACGCGGTAATGGCGTTGTTGACGCCGCTGACGTCCCAGTCGAGTACGGCGCGCGTGCCGTCTACGCGGCTCGTGGCGCGTAGGGCGAGGCCCTTATCGGCCAGCTCCTGAGACCGCTCGGCGACGTGGCGGTCGAGGGCGAGCGCGGCCTCCGACGCCGCTTCGGGCGATGTGCAGTCGACGATCACGCGGCCGTTGGTCACGTCGCTGGTCGCCACGTCGATGCCGAGGAGCGCGCGGCGCACGCCGGGCGGCGCCGGCTCGTCGCCCCACAGTATCTCGGCGAGCTTGCCTTCGCTGCCGTCGGCAGTGCCGGTGAAGTCCCACTGGCGCACCGGCGCGCCGAGGTCGGGCGGCGGTGGCGCCGACGTGGGCGTGCCGTCGAGCACGCGGTCGATGCCGTGGCGAAGGGCTTCTTCTTCGTTCGCCACCAGCAGCGTTCCGCCCACCAGCGATGCCCATGCGCGATCGTTCAGGCGCAGCAGGTCGTGGCCGCGGTGCTGCCCTTGCAGAGTGTTGCCCCGCGCCAGGACGAAGTGGAGGAGGTTGGTCATGCCGCGCGGGTTGACGGCGGCGACGACGGCCGGCTCGTCACGGCCCTCGGTCGACGGCTCGAGCGAGATCGTCGCCTGGCGCGGCAGGAACATGCGGAGGCCGGCGGATGGGCTGCCGGCGGCGCCCATCTGTTGCATCTGGCGGATCCACGGCGGCAGGTCGCGCTGCTGTTGGCGCTGGGCCTCACGCATGAAGCGGTCGAAGAGCGCGGTGACGCCGGGGTCGGCGGCGAGGTCGCTGACGATGAAGGCGCCGGTCGACTGCGGCGATACGACCGCCGCCGTCGCCTCCTGCTTGCCCGGCTTCACCATCCACCAGGCGCCGATGCCGCCGCCGATCAGCGACAGCAGGATGAGCGCGCCGCAGCCGATGACGCAGCCGAGCAGCGTCTTCTGCCACGCCGACGTCTTCGACTTCGCCGGCGGCGGACCGTAGGGCTGCATGGGGAGGCGATGTTAGCGCGGCCCCCAAGGGCCAAACGAGAGGCAGGTGTAGAGTGTCCAGCGAAGGGAGCGCCCGCCATGCCAACACTCAGCGATGAACTGGCAGCCGTCTGGAGCGCGCAACGAACGGTCAGACGTTCCCAGTCCTTTGCCGAACAATGGGCATTCGTTCAGCACTCGCTCGTCTTGCCACGCCTCGGCGAAGCGGCGGAATTCCTCCGCCAGCAGGGCCAGCCGGCGACGATCGAGGCCTATATCAAAGGCAGCCGCCTCCGCGTGGGCAACCGGGCCGACACGCCTGCTCTGTCCCTGTTCTTCGAGCCGCAGGCCGTGGACGGCGTCGTGGTCTGCACCTCGTCCTTGGCAGACAGGCCGACGTCTTATCCGGTCGACGAGCTCACCGACGACGTCGTCCGGTCTCTGATCCGCGACTTCGTGGCGGCGATCGCACGCATCGCGGCGATCAGCGCCTGAGCCACCTTCGACGCTCTCCGCTGGCGAGTCGCGCGGCCCTCGTCGCTCTCGCCGCGTGGCTGGCAGTCGGCGCGCTCGGCGCTGCGCCGCCATCGCCGCCCGCCGCGCCCGCGACGCAGGCCGACGCCGCGGCGCTGCTCGTCCGCTTCAAGGAGGTCACCGGCGGCGCGGCGTGGGACGCCATCCGCGCTCTGCACACGAGCGGCACCATCGAGACCGGCGGTTTGCGCGGCACCGTGGAGGTCTGGGAGGAGCTGGGTACCGGCCGCGGCACCTCCCGCTTCCAGCTCGGACCGACGAGTGGCGCCGAGGGGTTCGACGGCGACGCGCCGTGGTCGCAGGACGCCAAGGGCGAGGTCACCATCCAGCGCGGCGAGGAAGCGCTCGAGATGGCGCGCAACGAGGCGTACCGCACGACGCTGGCGTGGTGGTATCCCGAGCGCTGGCCGGCCGAGATGCGGCGCGTCGCCGACGAGCACGAGGGCGAGCGCACCTTCGCCGTCGTCGAGATCGCGCCGAAGGGCGGCCGTCCGTTCGCGCTCTGGCTCGACGAGGCGACCGGGCTGCCCGACCGCGCCGTGGAGCGCGGCGGCCTGGAGACGATCGTCACGCGGCTCGGCGACTGGCGCGCGGTGGAGGCGATGGCGCCGGGTGCTACGACGCCCGTCCAGGTGCGGCTCCCGTTCAGCGCCCGCGCGAGCACCGGCGAGCCCGAGTTCGACACCGTGGTGCAAGCGACCGCCGTGGAGGTGAATCCGCCCCTCGCCGACGACTTCTTCGCGCCGCCGCGGCAGCGCGCGGACGACTTCACCCTCGCCGGTGGCGCCGCGTCGGTCACGCTGCCGTTCTCGCTGCGCAACAACCACGTATACGTGCAGGTGGCGCTCGACGGCCACCGGCCGGTGCCGATGCTCTTCGACTCCGGCGGTTTCAACCTGGTGACGCCGGAGACGGCGCGGCAGCTCGGCCTTCGGAGCGAAGGCGCGCTGCAGGCGCGCGGCATCGGCGAGGGCTCGGAGGCGCTCGCCGTCACCCACATCAGCGGGGTGCGGCTCGGCGGCGCCACGTTGCGCGACCAGGTCTTCTACGTGCTGCCGCTCGCCGGGCTGGCCGACGTCGAGGGCGTCGAGGTCGGCGGCGTCCTCGGCTTCGAGGTGCTGCACCGCTTCGTCGTCGAGATCGACTACGCGCGGCATCGCCTGACGCTGACGCTGCCCGAGCGCTTCGATGCCAGCCGCGCCGGTACCGCGGTGCCCTTCGTCTTCGTCGGCCACATGCCGGCGGTCGAAGGAAAGATCGACGGCGTCGCCGGCCGCTTTACCATCGACACCGGCAGCCGCGGCGCGGTGGCGCTGCACCGGCCGTTCGTGGAGCAGCACGAGCTCGTCGAGCGCTATCACCCCGACATCGAGGCGGTCACCGGCTGGGGCGTCGGCGGCGGCGTTCGCGCGAAGGTGACGCGGGCCGCGATGCTGACGCTGGGCGGCGTCGAAGTGCCGCTGCCGATCGCCGAGCTGGTCACCTCCGAGAAGGGCGCGCTCACCGACCGCTACCTCGCCGGCAACGTCGGCGGCGGCGTGCTGCGCCGCTTCCGCGTCACCTTCGACTACCGGCGCGAGCGGCTCTACCTGGCGCCGGGCGGCGACGCCACGGCTGACGTCTTCGACCGCGCCGGCTTGTGGTTGACCGGGAACGGCAACGAGCTGACGGTCGAAGATCTCATCCCCGGCGGACCGGCGGCCGCAGCCGGCGTCATGCCCGGCGACCGTCTGCTGGCGCTCGACGGCGTCGCGGTGAAGAGGCTCGGCGCCGACGCCGTGCGCGCGCGCCTGCGCCGCGACCCTCCCGGCACGCATGTGCTGCTTCGCGTACGCGGCGGCGGCAGCGGCCGGCGCGGCAGCGGCAGTCGCGAGGTGGAGGCTGTGCTCCGCGACCTGCCGCCGCCGCCCGCGCCGGCGCTCGCCGGCGCGAGTGCGATGCCCTAGCCGCCGCTTGCGGAGGGCGCTTTCGCGGCTCCGCCGCTAGTGCTTGCCGGATCCGCTCTCGCGGTTCTGGATCGACAGGATGTTGCCGGCGGGATCCTTGAACCAGGCGACCTTGACGTCGCCGCCGTAGTAGACGTCGCCTTTGTGCTCCATCTCGGGCATGTCGTACGACTCGAACTTCACGCCCTTGTCCTTGAGCTCCTTCGCCGTCTTCTCGACGTCGTCGACCTCCCACATCGCGGCGGTGCCCTGGTTGGTGCCGGCGTACTCGGAGCGGTAGACGAAGAGCGTGCTGTCGCCGCTGCGATAGCGCGTCCCCACGCCGGGCATGCCGCCGAGCTTCTCGAGCCCGAGCGTCTTCTCGTAGAACGTCTCCGCCGCCCCGAGGTCGGAGACGGGAAGCATGGGCTGGACCTTGGCGTCGTTCAGCATGGTGGCCTCCTTTCGGCCGCGAAATCGCAGCAAGATGGCGGCCATCGCGCCGCGCCGAGAGACCCGGCGCGGCGACAAAACGATGACAGTCGAAGACCGGCTCAGCCCGCCGCGCCGACGCCGGTGCCGATGGCGCACGCCACGCCGGTGCCGCCGATGCCGCAGTAGCCGTCGGGCTTCTTCGCGAGGTACTGCTGGTGGTAATCCTCGGCGTAGTAGAAGTCCGGAGCATCGGCGATCTCGGTGGTGATGGCGCGGCGGTGCCCGGCGGCGGCGAGCGCTTCGCCGTACATCTCGCGCGAGGCGAGGGCCGCCTGCTTCTGCGCCTCGCCGTAGGTGTAGATCGCCGAGCGGTACTGCGTGCCGAAATCGTTGCCCTGGCGCATGCCCTGCGTCGGCTCGTGGTTCTCCCAGAACGCCTTGAGCAGCGCCTCATACGAGATCTGCTTGGGGTCGAAGACGACGCGCACCACCTCGGTGTGGCCGGTGGCGCCGGTGCACACTTCCTTGTAGGTGGGATTGGGCGTCGTGCCGCCGGCGTAGCCGACCGCCGTCGAGTAGACGCCGGGCAGCTTCCAGAACAGTTTCTCGGCGCCCCAGAAGCAGCCCATGCCGAAGAGCGCCAGCTCGAGGCCGTCGGGGAACGGCGGCGCGATGGGGTGGTCGTTGACGAAGTGCCGGTCGGCGACCGGCATGGCGGTAGAGCGGCCGGGCAGCGCCTCGGCCGCGGTGGGGATGCGGCTCTTGGTGGAGGTGAACATCATGGTGCCAAGGATACGGCAGGCGTTCCGCGCCGGATTCAAGGGCGGCGAGCCGCGTCGCCAGCCACCACGCGCTTGACCAGCGAGTTGGCCGCCAGCGTGCCGTCGGCCGGCAAACGGTTGAGCAGCGCCAGGTCGGCGAGCCCCACCGTCGACGGCCATTTCTGCGCGAACTGCACGAGCGGCAACGGCTCTTGCAGCGGCACCATCTGCAGCCGGTTGGCGTCGATGTCGTCGGGCGAGGTGATCGCCGAGAAGCTCTGCAGCGCCGCCTCGAGCTCGTGGCGCTGCGACTCCCAGCTCGCCGCCGGCGCGATGGCGAGCAGCTCGTAGGTCTGCCCTTCGTGCTCGGCGAAACCGACGGTGCCCGCGAGATCGCCGTCTTTTTTCTTGGCGGTGAAGCCGGTCCAGCGCACCGCGCCGTCCTTACCTTCCCACTGGCGGCCGCGCGTCATGCCCTGATCGGCGAAGAACCTCGTCTCCGCCTCGCTCGTGCTGCTCGCCTCCGACTCCTCGACGACGAGCGCGCCCTTGCCGCTCGGGTCGCGCAGCGTCAAGCCCTTCGGCGTGCCGGCGAGGCTCCAGCCCTGCGGCGCGTCGAGGCGGAAGCCGAGCGAGGGGTGCACCGCCGCGCCGTCGCGCAGCGCGCCGAGCCGCGGGTCGGGGCCGTAGGCGAGCCCGTCGAGGTGCTGCAGGTACGCCTCGCGCTCGACGCGCATGTCGCCGCGCGCCTCGCCGCGCGCCTGCACGCCGGTGACTTCTTCGGAGATGCGCAGGCGGCGCTTGCCGGGGTCGGGGTGCGTGGAGAGCCACGCCGGCAGCGAGCCGCCGCCCTCGGCCTTGCCCACCTGCTCGAGCATCTCGAAGACGCCCGGCATCTGCGACGGGTCGTAGCCGGCGCGCATCAGGTAGCGCAGGCCCAGGTCGTCGGCCTGGCGCTCGTCGTCGCGGCTGTACTTCAGGAAGGCGAGGCCGACGCCGAGCATGCCGAGGTCGGCCCACTCGTCGGCGTAGTCGGGATCGAGGATGACGGCGGCGGTGATGACGGCGCCGGTGGCGAGCATCTGCTGGCTCTGGCGGTGGAGCGAGTGCTTGGCGGTGACGTGGCCGATCTCGTGGCCGAGCACGGCAGCGAGCTCGGCCTCGGAGCCGAGCTCGGCGAGGATGCCGCGCGTGACATAGACGTAGCCGCCCGGCAGCGCGAAGGCGTTGACGGTGGGGTCGTCGAGCACCTTGAAGCTCCACGGCAGGTAGGGGCGCTCGCTGCTCGCGGCGAGGCGCTGGCCGACTTCGGTCACGTACTCGCCGAGGTCGTAGTCGTCGTAGACGCCGACGGTCGAGACGATCTCGGCGTCGGCCTCCTTGCCCATGTTGAGCTCGGCTTCCTCGCCGAAGAAGGTGAGCTGCGGCTTGCCGGTCGCGGGGTTGGTCGCGCAGCCGGGGCCGACGAGGGCCAACGGCAGGGCGAGGAGCAACGCGCGGGCGGCAGCGGCGACGGCCGGGCGTGGAAGCATGAGAGCACCTCCGGGAAGGGGATCAGCTTAGCGCGTGCGAGGGCCGCTGCTAGGCTTCCGCGCGTGAACGCGCCGGAGCGTGCGCCGACCGAGGCGGTGGTGGTGCCGCTGCACTCGCGCCGGCTCGAGCGCTCGGAGACGATGATGGCGGCGCTCGACGGCCTCTCGGGCCTCAACCTGGCGCTCGAAGCGCGCGAGCGGCTGTCGCGCGGCGGCGGCGCCACGGTGCTGGGTTGGGCCGAGCTCGCGGTGGCGGCGGTGCTGCTCATCACCACCGTCGCCATGCTGCGCGGCCGGCGCCACTTCGGGCGCTGGGTAAGCGGGCTCGCCGGCATCGTGCTGCTGCTCGACGGGCTGAGCCGCACCTACGGCCCGAAAGGCCATCCGTCGTGGGCGCTGACGCTCAACGGTTTGGTGCTGCTGACGATGACGGGGCTGGCGCCGAGGCTCGAAGCGCGGCGCCGGGCACGGCGGGTGCTGCGCCTGGACGGGGAAGGCATCATCTACCGTCGCAACCGTCTGCGGCGCTTCACCGTGCCGCGGGCGAACATCGCCAGCCTCGTCATCGACGGCCCCACGGCGCTCGTGCGTACGCGCAACGGAGGCGAGCGCCGCATCGACCTCGGCGACCTGCACAACCGCGACGAGGCGGAGGCGGCGCTGCGCGCCTGGGCGGCCGCCGCGGCGGTGCCGGTGAGCGATTTCAGATTCTCCCCACCAGCCTCGAATACCTGAAGGAGACGAACGCCCAAAGAGAAACGGGGGAGACCATGAGCTGGAAGAGCTGCGTGAGGATGGCTGGAACGTTTGCTGGAGTCGCCTTGTCGATCGGCTGCGCGCACGGCTGGCACCATTCGACCAAGCCGCCGCGGCCGGCAGTCACGCCCCAGCTCATGACCCCCGAGGCGCCGCGCGTCGACGTCCCCGGCCCGACCACCGCACCCAGGCATCCGCTGACGGTGAAGCCGGATGCGCTGCCGCCCGGCGGCCGTGCGCGGTTCCCGGCCTTCGACGGCGACTCCTTCCACCTCACCCTGCCGGTGCGCCGGCGCGACGACGTCAGCGCCCAGCAGGTGCTCGACGAAGTGATAGCGCCGCTGCTGCGGGCCGTCGGGTTCGAGCGCGGCGTGCGCGCGCTGCAGATGCCGCCAGCGGCCGGGCTCAAGCAGCCGGTGGGCGACTTCAAGGGCCTCGCTCAGGCCGTGGCGGACGAGTACGCCGCGAACCCCCGGCTCAAGCGCCGGCACACGCAGGAGATGATCGACGTCTTCCTCGGCCGCGCCGAGCCGTCGCGCCAGATCGACCGCGACCTCGAGGCGGGCGAGGGGATGACCTTCGCGCAGTACGTCGCCGGTCTCGAGCGGCTGGAGATCGAGTACCCGTTTCAGCAGGTGGACGGCGACGTCCCCATCGAGCACACGCTGCTCGTCGCCTCGCGCTGGCAGGGGCAGGGCATCACCTCGGCATGGGGCAGCCTGATCAGCCGTTACGTGATCGGCAACGCGCGCCGGCTGGCGCCGGTCCAGGCCGGGCCGGCGGCGGTCAAGGGCCTGCACGAGCTCCCCGACCTCGATTGCGCCTCGCCGCAGCCGATCGAGGGACCGTTCCTCGTGCTGCTGCCCTACCGCACGGTGGCCGGCGGCAACACCGAGCTGCGCTACGCCTACCGCATGCTGGTCCAGATCATCTGGCTGGGCCAGACCGGCACCGGCCTGGTGTGGGTCGACGCCGACGACGGCAAGGTCTTGAAGTTCATCTCCTTCCTCGAAGGCGGCATCTCCGCCGCGGGGGCCACCTACAACCGCGACCCCGGGATCGGCACCACGACCGGATCCTTCCAGGTCGACGCCGCGATGGCGAACCAGTACACCCTGCAGCTCGCCGGGTTCAGCAACCGCGTCGACTACCAGGGCGACGGCATGGCGGGCTTCAACGCCACCGACGTCAACATCGCCGACAGCGGCAACGGCAGCAGCGGGACGTTCGCCAACTTCAACCAGGCGCCGATCAACGATCCCGTCCAGGCGCTCTGCGCAGCGGGCACCAACAAGGGCTTCGAGCAGGTGAGCTTCTTCTCGATCCTGCAGCGCGACTACCGGCTGGTTACCTCGCAGGGGATCTTCACTCCTTTCCCGACCTCGCCCTTCAGCCCGCAGCTCGAGAACCCCGGCATCGGGTGCAACGGCAACGCCTCGATGACCTTCGGCGCCTGCGGCGGCTACACCAACGCCATGTGCCCCAACTTCGCCGACGGCACGACGGGCGTCGCCAACATGCTCAACACCGCGCACGACAACACCTGGATCGGGCACGAGCTCGGCCACAGCATCACGCCGCGGCTGACCAGCGGACGGCCGGCGAACTGGTGCGGGATGCCGGGGTGCGCCATCCCGGTGGGATGGGGCAACTTCCACGACCTCTGCGACGCCTGGTCCGCCCACTTCGAGAACACCAACTGCTGGTCCGGGTGGTTCGCGAAGAACCTCAACGGCGCCAACGGCGCGCTCAACTGCCTCACCTCCAGCGAGGGCGGCTGGTCGCCGCGCCTGTCGCAGGTGACGACGCCGTTCAACCCCGGCGCGCCTGGCGACCACTTCCCGGAGCACCGCGCCGGCAACGTCTGCGGCTATTGCGACATGCAGGTCGCCGCGGCGGCGCTGTGGGAGGTCCGCGTCGGCATGCGCAGCAAGTGCCGGCCGTCGGGCATGCCGCAGTACGGCGTGCGCTTCCAGCGCGCCTTGAAGGAGACCGGCTTCCTCGGCTTCGCGCCCAACACCAGCGACCTCGGCAGCTTCCAGTCGCTGCTCGACCTGGAGACCAAGATGGCCGAGCAGTGGATCACCTCGGGCTCGCCGATGGGTCCGCCGGCCTTCGCGCACAACGGCCCGCACACCACCAACAAGGTGACCGCCGGCTTCGCGCGCGCCGGCATCTTCCTCGTCCCCTACCAGTGCCTCGACGGCAACGCCGGCACGCACGATCCGGCGGCCTGCGCGAGCACCGACATCGCCGCTGACGCGGTGATCGACATCGACGACAACGAGCCCGGCGACGACCTGACGCTCAACGGCGTCAACCTGCCGGAGTTCGACTACCTGCGCGCCGGCGGTCCGGCGCCCACTTTCCGCGTCTGGACAGGGCCACGCTACCGCCTCGACGGCGCGGCCGGCGCGTCGTCGTTCAACAACCCGGCGCCCTGCA
>DASYQD010000185.1:0-9747 GCA_036005845.1 Thermoanaerobaculia bacterium
CAGAGTGCGAGCCACTCGTCCCGCCGATGGAAGAGCGTGCGAAAGATGTCGAGCGACGGGTGCGCCGCGCCGCCGAGCGCTTCGAGCGCGGTGACGAGGATTGGATAGCCGACGAGCCACGCCAGCAGCGCACCGACGGCCAACGCCGCGAGGGAGCCGCCGAGGTGGCGACGCGAAGTGGACGTGGCGACGCTCATCCGAACCTCGTCGACAAGCCGGTGCGCAGCGACGTCTTCCTCGAGCCGGC
The DNA here is from genome assembly GCA_036005845.1 of Thermoanaerobaculia bacterium. Taxonomy (GTDB): domain Bacteria; phylum Acidobacteriota; class Thermoanaerobaculia; order Multivoradales; family JAIOJS01; genus DASYQD01. Next base: position 248 of record DASYQD010000185.1, read on the forward strand.
GCGCAAACGCGATGGCCATGAGTGCCGGCGCGCGTCAGTGATGCTGCCGCGGAGCGAGTTCCCCAGGCCCGTCATCGCGAGGCCGCGAAGCGGCCGTGGCGATCTCGATCCCGCGAAGGCACGGTGGCGCGCGTGAGATCGAGATTGCTTCGTCGCTGCGCTCCTCGCAATGACGGAGTCGAGCGGCGCATCTCCTGCTGTCATCGAGCCGGCTCCACGGCGCTTTCGATCACGTTCGCGGCGTTGCGCTTTGGCGCGGCCCAGATCCTGCCGCTCGGACCGGAGCCACCCGGCGCCACGGAGACCTCGTCATCGAGGCGCGCGCTGTTCGACGGCGCGACGACCTCCACCTCGAGACCGTCAGCCGCTTCGATGCGGAAGCGACTTGTGGCGCCGGCGTAGCGGCGCTCGACGACGCGGCCCGCGAGCGCGTTCGGCGTATCGTGGGCGACGAACGCCAGCGACTCCGGCCGCAACATCAGCTCGGCGTCGTCGCCTTCTTGCAGCACGTCGACGAGCTCGCCCGGCCAGGCGATGCTGTCGGCGAATGCCACTTGCCAATCGCTGTTGGCGTCGCGCCGCAGCCGCCCGCGCAGCAAGTTCGCGCGGCCGACGAAGCCGGCGACGGTGCGGTTCGCGGGCCGCTCGTGCAGCTCCTCGGGCGCGCCCACCTGCTGCAGCTCGCCTCCCCACAGCACGGCGACGCGTTGCGCGAGGTCGAAGGCCTCTTCCTGCTCGTGCGTCACCAGCACGGTGGTGATGCCGAGGCGGCGCAGCACCTCTTGCAGCTTGCGCCGCGTGCGTTCGCGCAGCGACGGATCGAGGTTGGAGAGCGGCTCGTCGAGTAGCAGCAGCCGCGGCGCTGGCGCCAGCGCGCGCGCCAGCGCGACGCGCTGTTGCTGGCCGCCCGACATTGCCGACACCGCGCGCCGTTCGTAGCCCGCGAGGTCGACGAGCGCGAGCACCTCGGCGACGCGGCGCGCGCTCTCCTCGCGCGACAAGCCGCGGCCATGGAGGCCGAATTCCACGTTCTCGCCGACGTCGAGGTGCGGGAAGAGCGCGTAGTGCTGGAAGACCATGCCGACGCCGCGCCTTGCCGGCGGCAACCGCGTCACGTCGGCGCCGCCGAGGCGGATGCTGCCCGCGTCGGCTTCCTCGAAGCCGGCGAGCAGGCGCAGCAGCGTCGTCTTGCCCGAGCCCGAAGGCCCGAGCAGCGCCAGTACCTCGCCTTCGCTCACTTCGAGCGACAGCCCGCGCAGCACCGCCGTCGCGCCGAAGCTCTTCGCGACCCCGGCGATCTCGACGAAGCTCGTCACGGCGCCGCGCCGTGGCCGCGCACTTCCCGGTCCCACCGCTCCATCCACTCCGCGCCGTGCGCCGCCACCAGCGCGCGGTCGTACTGCGCCGGCTTCATCTGCGCGAGCACGTCCTGCGCCCACTGCGGGAGCTGCTCGCGCGGCAGATCGGTGCGCGCCGGCAGCCGATAAGCCTTCTCGGCGGCGAGGCGCTGCGCCTCGAGGGTGCCCAGCCAATCGACGAACGCCGTCGCCTGCTGCGGATGCGGCGCCTTGGCCACGATGCCCACCGCGTCGGCGATCACCGGCGTGCCGCTGCTGGGGAACTTGTACGCGATCGGCACGCCGCGCTGCTGCTGCCAGAACATGTCGGTGAGCTCCCACACCGTGATCAGGCCCTCGCGGCGCGAGAGCTTGGTGAAGAGCAGCGCCGGGTTCTGCACGTACTCCTTGGTCTGCGCGTCGAGGCGGCGCAGCCACTGGAAGCCGCGCTCCGGGTTGCCGGTTTCCGCGACCGAGCGCGCGACGACCATGCCGAAGAGCGTGCGCATGGTGCCCGAGGCGAGCGGGTCACGGATGAGCACCTTGCCCGTCCAGCGCGGCGCGAGCAAGTCTTCCCAGTCGGCGGGCGCTTCCGCCGCCGGCACCGCGTCGCGGTTGTAGACGAGCACCGGCGCCGTCAGGTAGAGGCAGAAGTAGAGGTCCTTCGGCTCGCGGCAATCCGGGGTGAGCGCTGACGCCCACGGCGGCCGGTGCGGCTGCAGCAGCCCCTCGGCGGCGCCGCGCGCGAAGATGGTGTCGGGCCCACCGAACCAGACGTCGGCCTGCGGGTTCGCCGCCTCCGAGCGCACGCGGTCGTAGACGTCCTGCGACCCCATGTCGAGCCAGCGCACGTCGACGTCGGGATGCGCCTTCTCGTAGGTCTGCTCGAAGAGCTGCAGCAGGTCGCGCCCGTGCGGCGAGTAGAGGACGAGCGGCGTACGGCCGTCGCCCTTGCAACCAGCCACGGCTCCAGCGACGAGCAACAGCATGGCCATGAGGCCCCCAGCGTCATTGCGAGGAGCGCAGCGACGAAGCAATCTCGATGCTCGCCGTGGCATTGCCGCTCGCGAGATCGAGATCGCCACGGCCGCTGCGCGGCCTCGCGATGACGGGTGCGGGCGCCCTGGCGCGGGCGAGGCGGAAGCCTTCTTCACGGCGTCTCCGCCGGCAGGTCCTCGCTCTGCACGCGCGGCTTGGCGAGCGCGAGCAGGTTGGCGAACAGCCGGTAGGCGCCCGGCACGCCCGCTGGCAACTGGCGGAAGAAGGCGAGGCCCGTGTAGACGAACGTCCCCTGACCGTACGGCGCCACGAGCAGCGCGCCGGAGAGCTCCGGCTTGCCGGGGTCGGCCATCGCGACGAGTGGCACGTACGCCGGGTCCCACGTCTGCGGGTAGTAGAGGCCGCGCTCCTGCACCCAGCCTTCCCAGTCGCTCGCGTCGATCGCGTTGGGCGTCGTAAACGCCGCGTGATCCGGCTGCAGCAGGCGCACCGCGGCGGTCTCGTCGGTCGTCCGCGTGGCGTTGCCGCGCGGCATGTCGAGCGGCAGCGGCGCCAGCTTCTGCGCGAAGTAGTCGTTGCGCTGCGACTGCACGACGAGCAGGCCGCCGGCGCGCACGAAGTCCTGCAGCCGCGAGTTGGCGGCGGCGAGCTCGGGCGCGGCGTCGTAGGCGCGCGGGCCGATGACGATGGCGTCGAAGTCGGCGAGGTCGCGCGAGAGCAGGTCGGCGGGCGCGAGCACCTGGAGCGGCACGCCCACCGCGAGCAGCGCCTCGGGCTCGTGGTCGGCGGCGCCGCGCACGTAGCCGACGGCCTGCAGCTTCGGCAGCTCGAGCGGGAAGGCGGAGATCGCCACCCGCGACGGCACCGGGATCGGCCGCGGCCGCACGTGCTCGTAGTCGACGAGCGGGAAGGACTGGAAGTAGCGGCCGCCGTCGAAGGTGATGGCACCCACTTCGACCGAGGTGCGGCCGGCGGCGAGCGGCGACGGCGGCGCGAGCGGCAATTCGAAGGTGCGTTTCTCGCCGGCGGGGAGTTGGAAGGGCTGCAGCGGCACCGCCGGCCAGCCATCAGGAACCAGGACGCTGAGCTGGCCTTCGACTGCCTTGTGTGCGTCGAGCGTCACCAGCAGGCGGCGCGGCTTCGTGTCGGCGAGTGGCCACGGCAGCATTCCTTGCGCGAGGGACACCTCGACCGCGGGGACGGCACGCAGCGGCCGTCGCACCTCGCCGCGCGAGAGGCTGCGCGAGATGGAGACGACCTCGCGCGTCACGGTGATCGGCAGCGGTCCCGCATCGGTATCGAGGTCGAGCACCGCGCGCAGCCGGAGCGGCGGCGGCTCAAAGGGCTCGCCGCGCACGGCGGGCGGCACGTCGGTCCAGTCGTAGAGGTCGCCCTGCCGCGGACGTTGCAAGAAGTATGGCGCCGTGGGTGACGTGGCCGGGTCGACGGTGACGCGCGCCGCGAACGGCATCACCGCGCCGGGCTCGATGAAGACCGGTGGCGGCGCGGGCGGCGGCTCGGGTGCTGCCGCGAGTTCGGCACTCTCGGTGGTGTCCGCAGGAGCGGCGATATCCGTCGTGGTTGGCGGCGTGCTGGGCGCGGCGGTCGTTGCGGTGAGTGGGCTTCCTTCAGCGCTTCCCGCGGTCGAAGCTGTGGCCCCCGTCGTCGCCGGCGGAGTCAACGCCACGTTCACCGGCGCGGTCCATCCTGCTGGACTCTCCAGCATCAGCGACTCGATGCGAAGCGGCATGGGGCCGCCATCGAGCACGCGCGCGCTCACCGCGAGCTCGCTCCCCGGCACCACCTCGGCGCGGTCGGCGGTGGCGTCGACGACGAGGCCGAGCGCCGCCACCAGCGCGTCGGTCGCCGTCGCCTCCTTCTCGGCGAGGAACGTCGCGAGGTGACCGCCATCGGTGGCGGCTCCCGGCGACGAGGCCGCGACCGCCTCGGCGTCGCGCAGGTCGCGTAGCGCGCGCGCCAGCGGTCCCTCTGCTTCGGCGAGGTGTCCCGGCGCGAGCCCATTCCGCGCCTCGCCGGCCGCCGCTTCGACGTCGGCGAGCAGCCGCTGCAGCTCATCAGCCTCGGGCCCCGCAGGCAGCAGTCTGGCGAGCGACGTGAGGTGCGTGTCGACGCCCGCGAACAGCGCATCCTGCCCTTCCACCGCCGGCGCCTCGCGGCGCAGGTTCACCGGCCGCCCCTCGAGCGCCTGCAGCTGTCCCTCGCTCTGCGAGCGATGCAGGCTCCGCACATCCATGGCGATCTGGTAGAGCGTGTGCCCGGTGAGCGGGTCGAGCCGCTGGCTCGACAGCACCACCGTCGCTGTCGTCGGATCGCGCCATGCCTCGCGGAAGAAAGCTTCCGGCTGCCAGGGCGCAAGCCCTTCGGCCGCGAGCTGCGGCAGCGCCGCCGGGTCGCCGGCCACGCGCATGGCGTCGTCGGCGAGCGCGCCCGAGACCTGGTGCTGTCCGTGCCCGGCGCGCTCGTCGGGCGGGAAGACCGCCACCACGACCTGCGGGCGGAAGCGGCGGATGGCGCGCACGACGTCGACGAGCAGCTCCTCGCGCGGCCACTTGGTGAAGCTCTCGGCCATCGACTCGGTGTAGCCGAAGTCGTAGGCGCGGGTGAAGAGCTGGCGGCCGCGGTCGACGCGGCGGCCGGCGAGCAGCTCCTCGCTGCGCAGCACGCCGAGCGACTCGCCGAGCTCGTCGCCGATGACGTTCTGGCCGCCCTCGCCGCGGGTGAGCGAGAGATAGGCGACCTCGGTGCCGTCGCCCAGCGAAGCCACCGAGAGCAGCGAGTCGTCCTCGTCGTCAGGGTGGGCGCCGATGATCATCAGCCGGCGGTGCTGCGCCAGGCGGTCGAGGTCGCGCGACAGCTCGGCGACGCCGCCGCTGCCGGCGGGCTGCAGCGGGTCGACAGCGGCGCGAAGCGGCGCGGCGAGGACGAGTAGGAAGGCGCCGGCGACGACGATGCCGAGCGCGGCGCGAGCGGGTGGCAGTCGAGCGCGCATCGCGGCGGATTCTGTCACCGCCGGTCATTGCCCGGATGCGACGCGCCGCCGGGTTCGCCGCAAACGACGACGGCCGCCCCGACGCGAAGCGGAGCGGCCGACAGGCCGAGGCGTGTGTGCGGGGGCGCCCGCTAGCTCCCCGCCAGCTTGCTGTGCTTGTTGCCGTACGTGAAGTAGAAGACCAAGCCGATCACCAGCCAGACGCCCAGCCGCAGCCAGTTGGTCCAGCCGAGGCCGTAGATCATCGCGCCGCTCACCAGGATGCCGAGGATGGCGACGAGCGGCAGCGCCGGCACCGTGAAGCCGCGCGGGATGTCGGGGCGCCTGCGGCGCATGATCCACACTCCGGCGCAGACGAGGATGAAGGCGAAGAGGGTGCCGATGCTCGTCATCTCGCCGACGACGTCGCCGGGGACGAAGGCGGCGAACAGGGCGGTGAAGACGAAGAAGAGCCAGTTGGACTTCCAGGGCGTCTTGTGGCGCGGGTGGACATCGGAGAACACCTTCGGCACCAGGCCGTCGCGGCTCATCGAGTAGAAGACGCGCGACTGGCCGAGCAGCATCACCAGGATCACCGACGAGAAGCCGGCGAGGATCGCCACCGTGACCATGTTGGAGAGCCAAGCGAAACCCGGCATGTAGTTGGTGATCGCGTACGACACCGAGGCCTCGCGCGCCGGCCCGCGGAAGATGTCGACCGGGGCCAGCCCGCTCAGCACCCACGAGAACAGCACGTAGAGGATGGTGCAGACGACCAGCGAGCCGAGGATGCCGATCGGCATGTCGCGCTTGGGGTTCTTGGCCTCCTGGGCCGCCGTCGACACGGCGTCGAAGCCGATGTAGGCGAAGAAGACGACCCCGGCGGCGCCGAGGATGCCCATGATGCCGCCGTAGTGGTGGGTGACCCCTTCCGGCGTCGTGTACATCGTCGCCGCGGGAATGAGCGGCGTGTGGTTGGCGGGGTTGATGAAGCCCCAGCCGAAGGCGATCACCAAGAGGACGATGGTGACCTTGGTGACGACGATGATGGAGTTGACGAAGGCCGACTCCTGGGTGCCGCGCACCAGCAACAGCGTCAGCAGCAGGAGGATGAAGACCGCCGGTACGTTGATGATGCCGCGCGTGCCGTCCGCCGCGTGCTGGAACGGCGAATGGAACCATTGGAAGGGAATGTCCCAGCCGAAGAAGCCGAGCACGCGGTTGAAGTACTCGCTCCAGGCGATCGACACGGTGGCGGCGCCGACGGCGTACTCGAGCACCAGGTCCCAGCCGATGATCCAGGCGACGAGCTCGCCCATGGTGGCGTAGGAGTAGGTGTAGGCGCTGCCGGCGATGGGGATCATCGAGGCGAACTCGGCGTAGCAGAGGCCGGCGAAGGCGCAGCCGATGCCGGCGACGATGAAGGCGAGCACCACCGACGGGCCGGAGCGGTCGGCGATGGCGGCGGCGGTGCGCGCGAAAAGCCCGGCGCCGATGATGGCGCCGATGCCGAGCGCGACCAGCGCCCAGGGGCCCAGCGTGCGCTTGAGAGTCGCTTCGCCGATGACCTCCCCGCCCTGGTTGACGACCACGGTATCGGCCTGGGATCCCTCGGCGAGCAGCTGGTCGATCGGCTTCGTGCGCGTCAACGACATCCGGTGTTCCTCCGCGGGTCGTTCGGAGCTTGGGCTGGAACGCGATGGGCGCCGCGGACTTTGCCACAAACCATGGGCGCTGAACAGCCCTGCGGCACGAGCGGCCAGTCCGACGCCGCGAGCGGCGCGTGGACGCGCGGCGGATGCGGGCTCTTGTCAGCCGGCGGCGGACGCCGCGCGCCGCTTCCACAGCCAGTAGACGGGCACGCCGGTGAGCACGATCAGCAGCCCCGGGAAGCTCGTCTTCGTCTGGTAGAGCAGGAGCACGAGGGCGATCGTCGACGCCGCCACGATGTAGAACGCGGGCACCAGCGGGTAGCCGAAGGCGCGGTAGGGGCGCTCGGCGTCGGGCCGCTTGCGGCGCAGCACGAATAGGCCGGCGATGGTGAGCACGTAGAAGATGAGCACCGCGAAGATCACCCAGTTGAGCAGGTCGTTGTAGAGGTTGCCGTAGGTCGGCTCGCCGCTGATCGCGTCGACCACCGGCGCGCCGGAGGCGTCGAGGGTGCGCGTGCGCGGCAGCACCAGCAGGCAGGTCCACACGCACTGCAGCACGAGGCCGAAGGCGGGCACGCGGCGCTCGTTGAGGACGCCTGTCTTGCGGAAGAAGACGCCGTCGCGCGCCATCGCGTAGTAGACGCGGGCGCCGGCGAGGATGAGGCCGTTGTTGCATCCGAAGGTGGAGATGATGATGGCCACCGCCATGATCGCCGCCCCGACCGGGCCGAAGATCGCCGACAGCGCCGCGGTGGCGACGCGGTCGTCGGGCGCGGTGCGGATCTGCTCGAGCGTCAGCGTGCAGAGGTAGGCGACGTTGGCGAGGAAGTAGAGCGTCGTCACCAGGAGCGTGCCGTAGGCGAGCGACAGCGGGATGTTGCGCCGCGGGTCCTTCACCTCGCCGGCGGTGAAGGTGATGTTGTTCCAGGCGTCGGAAGAGAACAGCGAGCCCACCTGCGCCACGCAGAGCGCGACGAGCAGGCCGGCGGCCCCCATGGCGGCGGTCAGCGTCGGCAGGCCGCCGTAGTCGGGCCGGATCGTCGCCGGATCGACCGGCGTCCACATGTGGGAGAAGTTGGCGGCGATGGCGCCGGCGTTGCGCCCGACCAGGATGCCGAGCACGATGAGCGCGATGAGCGACAGCGTCTTGGCCGAGGTGAAGACGTTCTGGATCAGCTTGCCCAGGCGGATGCCGCGGGTGTTGATGAGGGTGAGCGCGATGACCATGACGATGCCGACGAGCTGCTGCGTGGACAGGCTCACCGCGTACTTGGTCGAGAGATCGATCGGCCGCACCAGCCACTTGGTAGGCGAGATCCACGGCACCAGCACGCCCAGGTAGCGCGCGAAGCCCACCGCCACGGCGGCGATCGTCCCCGACTGGATGACCAGCAGCAGCGCCCAGCCGTAGAGGAACCCCCAGAGCGGCGAGAACGCCTCGCGTAGATAAACGTACTGGCCGCCGGCGCGCGGCATCATCGCCGCCAGCTCGCCGTAGGAGAGCGCGGCGGCGACGGTGAGCAGGCCGGTGATCAGCCAGGTGGCGAGCAGCCATCCGGTGGAGCCCACCTGCCGCCCGATGTCGGCCGAGACGATGAAGATGCCCGAGCCGATCATCGACCCGGCGACGATCATCGTCGAGTCGAGGAGACCGAGCTCGCGGACGAACCCCGAGCCGCGGTCGACCGTCTCCGAGGCGGAATCCACCGTCGTCGCGGGCTGCGCCATGCGGGCTCCTCCAGCGTGTTGGTTCGGAGCCGGATCATAGCCGCGGGTCCACTCGCGGTGAAAGCGGCGCGCTGCGGTAGGCTGCCCTTCAAACGACTAGAGGAGAGATCTCGATGAAACTACGTCTCACTGCCGCCGCCCTCAGCCTGCTCGTGGTCACCGTACCCGCCCTCGCTCAGCACGAGCATCACGACGCCAAGCCCGCCGAGCAGCCCGCGGCGGCGATGCCGGGCATGGACCCCGCCGCGATGGCGGCCATGGAGGCCGCCGGCAAGCCCGGCCCCCAGCACCAGCACCTGGCGAAGATGGCCGGCGATTGGACCTACGACATCACCTTGTGGATGGCTCCCGGCGCGCCGCCGATGAAGTCCAACGGCACCATGCACGGCGAGATGATGATGGACGGCCGCTACCTGCACGAGGTCTGGAAGGGCGACATGATGGGCGCGCCGTTCGAGGGCCACTCCACGGAGGGCTACGACAATGTCGCCAAGCACTGGTTCGGCACCTGGATGGACAACATGTCGACCGGCATGATGACCTCCACCGGCACCTGCAACGAGGCGATGGACAGCTGCACCTACAGCTCCGAGATGTACGACCCGATGAGCGGCCAGAAGACGACCTCGCGCACGGTCATCACCTGGCTCGACGCCAACAGCTTCAAGAACCAGGCGTACACGGCGGGCCCCGACGGCAAGGAATTCCAGACGATGGAGATCGTGGCGAAGAGGAAGTAGCCACGCCTCGGTAGATCGAGATCGCTTCGTCGCTGCGCTCCTCGCGATGACGACC
>DASYQD010000186.1:0-38399 GCA_036005845.1 Thermoanaerobaculia bacterium
GCACGCCGGCGACGCGGACCTGGTGATGGGCACTCGCCTCAAGGGCAACATCCTGCCGGGCGCCATGACCTGGTCGCACCGCTGGATCGGCAACCCGATCCTCTCCGGCATGCTGCGGCTCTTCTACCGCACGCGCGTCTCCGACTCGCACTGCGGCATGCGCTCGTTCACCCGCGAGGCGCTGGGCCGGATGGGGCTGCGCACGACCGGCATGGAGCTGGCGTCGGAGATCGTCGTCGCCGCGCTGCGCTCGCGGCTGCGCCTCGACGAGATCCCCATCACCTACCACCCGCGCGGCGGCGTCTCGAAGCTCAACGGGCTGCGCGACGCCTGGCGCCACGTGCGCTTCATGCTGCTCTTCTCGCCGTCGCACCTCTTCCTGGTGCCGGGGATTGCCTTGTGTGCGATCGGCGCGCTGCTGGTGGCGCTGCTCGGCGGCGGGCCGCGGCAGATGTTCGGCCGCGTCTGGGACTACCACGCGCTGCTCTTCGGCTGCCTCGCCGTCATCCTCGGCTACAACCTGGTGCTCTTCGACGTCTTCGCCAAGAGCTTCTCGATGGCGGCCGGGCTGGCGCGGCCGCGGCAGTGGCTGGCACGTCTGCTCGGCGCCTTCACGCTCGAGCGCGGCGTGCTGCTGGGCGGCCTCGCGTTCCTGCTCGGCTTCGGGCTCGAGGCGAAGATCTTCCTCGACTGGGTGCGCTCCGGCTACGGGCCGCTGATGGCGGTGCGCGGCATCGTCGTCGGCATGACGCTGATGGTGCTCGGCAGCCAGACGGCGTTCGCTTCGTTCCTGCTCGGCCTCACGCTGCTGTCGCCGCAGGACCGCGCCGCGGATGGCGGCTGAGCCGGCGGCGCCGCACCAGGAGCCGCGGGCGGCGCCGCTCGGGTGGATCGCCGGCCCGTCGCTGCTGTTGGCCGCCGGCGCGTTGCTGCTCGCCTGGCGCGAGCGGCCGCACGTCGCCGAGTACACGCAGCGGATCTTCAAGCTCCTCTTCGCGCGCGATGAGCCTGCAGGCGCCGCGCTGCTGCTGGCGACGACCGCCGTTGCGGTCGCCGCCGGTTTCGCGGTTGCGCGGAGCGCACGGATGCAGGCGTGGGCGACGTCGGTGCCGGAGCGGCTGGGTGCAAGACGCCGGGTACTCGCCATCGCAGTGGTGTCGGCACTACTGCTGGCGATCGGTGCCGTTACGGTGTACGAGGCTCGGCCGCTGGCGATGGACGAGTACGCCCACTGGTTCCAGGCGCGCGCTTTCGCGGCGGGCGAGCTCACCGGGCGTTTTCCGCCCAACCTGTTGCCGCACCTCGTGCCGCCGCGGCTGCTCTACCCTTTCTTCGCCACCGACGCGACGACCGGCACGGTCGCCTCCACGTACTGGCCAGGGTTCGCGCTGCTGCTCGTGCCGTTCACCTGGTTGCGCGCGCCATGGCTTTTGAATCCTTTGCTCGGCGGCGGCTCGCTGCTGCTGCTCGCCGCGCTGGCGCGCCGGTGGACCGGCGAAGCGGCGGCGGCCGGCTGGGCGGTGCTGCTCGCGCTCGCCTCGCCGGCCTTCACGGTCAACGCGCTGTCGTTCTATCCGCTCACCGCGCACCTGCTGCTCAATCTCGTCTGGATGGCGCTGCTGGTGGAGAGAAGCGCAGCTGGCAACGACGAGAGCGCGTCGCGCGCTGACTCGTCACCAGCGTCGCTACCGGTGCTCACCACGAACGCGCGGCGCCTGCTCGCCGCCGGCGCCGTCGGCTCGCTGGCGCTCGTCCTCCACAACCCGGTGCCGCACGCGATCTTCGCGCTACCGTGGATCGGCGCGCTGATGCGGCGTCGCGGCGTCCGCGCCGTCGCGTGGCTGGCCCTCGGCTATCTGCCGCTCGTGTTGCTGCTCGGCGTCGGCTGGATGCGAGTACGCGGCCTCGTCGCCGATCCGAGTGCGGGCGTCGCGACGAGCGGAGCGCTGGCGCGCGCCGCCGACTTCCTCGCCCACGCCTTCGCGCTGCCCAGCGACACGCTGCTCTACGCCCGCCTCCTCGGCCTGGCGGAGCTTCTCACCTGGGCGGCGCCCTTCCTGCTCGTGCTCGCCGCGTTCGGTTGGCGGACCGCCCACCGCGGCTCGCCGCTGCGCCTGCTCGCCGTCTCGGCGCTCGCGACGCTGCTGCTCTACGCCTTCATCCCCTTCGACCAGGGCCACGGCTGGGGCTACCGCTACTTTCACGCCGCCTGGTCGGCGCTGCCGCTGCTCGGCGCGGCGGCGCTCGTCGATCCGCGCGCCGCCCGCTGGCGGGTACCGGTGCTCGCCGCGGCGCTGCTCGCGATCCCCACCGCCAACGCGCTGCGTGCGGCGCAGGTTCACTCCTTCATCGCCGAGCACCGCGCGCAGCTCCCGCCGATGCCGCGGCCGGCAGATGGTGAGCGCTACATCTGCTTCGTCTCGCTGCAGGACGGCTTCTACCGGGTCGATCTGCTGCAGAACGACCCGTTCCTGCGCGACCCGGTTACCTACCTCGCCAGCGACGGCTTCGCCCGCGACGCGGAGCTGGTCGCCCGCAGCTTCCCGCGGGCGACCCTCTCATTTCGCGGCAGTGATGGGAGCGTCTGGCGCCTGGCCTCCTACGACGTTGGGCCACTCCGGCCGCCTTAGCACCCGCCCCATCGTGCACTCGCCCAGCTCGCGGTAGCTCTCCCACTGCTCGTCGGTCAGGAACTGGTCCGCCGTCGGGTCGTTGGGGAACGCCGGGTTGGTCTCGGCGTAGCAGCGCACCTGGAGCGGCACGCCCGGCGGCACCGCGGCCTTGAGCAGCAGCAGCCACGTCGGCCGCCGGTTGCCGCTCGAGTAGGTGACGCGCGCCAGCGCGGCGGCGAACGGCCCGTTGCGCTGGATCTCCTGCCACGGCCCGATGCCGTCGGGGTCGAGCCACTGCCGCACGAAGGCCGGCACCCGCACGCCCGGACCGTCGAACGCATCCCAGCCCTTGAGACCGGCGGCGCGCCCCGGCGCCGGGTCGAGCCAGTGGCAGGTGGCGTCGAAGTCGATCTCGGCGAGGCGGATCAAGGTGGTGACGTCCTGGAACTGGTAGCTCGGGTCGTGCAGCGCGTCGATGGCGATGATCAGCCGCACGCGCCGGCGGATCAGCTCGTACATGCCGGTGGCCTCGAAGTGGCCGCCGTCGCTCAAGTACCAGTAGCGCTGCGAGGGACCGCCGTAGTAGCCGCGCCACTCGTCGAGCAACATGCGCTGAGTGCGGAAGAGGAGGCTGGGGAACTCGAGGAGGCGCCGCCAGAAGTCGGGCGGATAGCGGCCCGGCCGCTGGCCGGCGCGGATGCGGCTGTCCCACCAGTAGCCGAGCCGCACGTTGAGCAGTCCCAGGAGCAGCGACAGCGTCAGCTTGGTGTTGCGCCCCGAGCCGGTGCTGAAGGCGGCGCCGGAGGTGGCGATCCACTGCGAGAGCCTCAGCGGCTCGACGTCGGAGACCGCGTGGCCGCGCTCCTTGAGCACGTGGAAGGCGTTGGGGTCGTTGTGCGGCAGGATCGGCCGCTCGACGCTCTCACCGCGATGGGCATTCTTGATCGGGTGCTCCCACAGCGAGTGGAAGCGCCGGCCGACGCTGACGCCTTCCGGCCCCAACGCCATCTGCAGGCCCTTGTCATTCCGCAGGTGCCGGCCGGACACCGCGTCGGCCGTCTCGTTGCAGCAGACACCGATGAGGTGCAGCGGGCCGCCCTTGTCCTCGGGATGATAGGCGCCGAAGGGGATGTCGTCGTTGGCGTCGGGCACCTGCACCTCGGTGGCCGTGCCGCTGCCGTGCGGGTAGATGCGCTCCGGGTTGCTGGCGCCGAGGAAGGTGCGCGCCAGCCGCGCCGCGTAGGCCGACTGCAGCGACGACAGGTTGAGGAAGCCGACGTCGCGGCCGAGCACCGCGGAGACGGCGAAGGCGAGCACGCCGAGCCAGACGCCGACGGTGGGGCTGAAGTCGAAGCTCCAGTGCACCAGCACGTCGAGCGCGAAGAGCAGGAAGGCGAGGAGGCCGAAGGCAATGACGGCGAGGAAAAACATCGACGTGCCGCTGGGCTCCGTCGAGCCCGACTTGTCAGGGGCGGGCTGCGTCAGGCGAGTCACGAGGTTGCGGAAGTACGGCAGGATAGCCATCAGCACGCCGGTGCCGCCGAGGATCGCCGGCCGCATCATCGAGTAGTCCGCGGTGGTGCGGGCCAGCGTGTCGAGCACCACCCAGAGCACGGCGCCGATGAACACGAAGAGCGCCACCCCGGCGGCGCGGGTGAGCCGGTTGCGCAGCAGCACCACTCGGGTCTCGGCGTCGGTGCCGGCCGGCATGCCGAGGTTCGCCAGCGCCTCCCACAGCCAGGCGAGGAGCAGCACGACGAGGCCGACGAAGCCGATCAGGCGCAGCTCCGGAATGCCGATCGCCGCCACCGCGCCGAGCAGCAGCACCACCCAGAGCAGCAGCGCGAAGAGGGCGTAGAGCCAGCCCTTGCGCCGCGGTACCAGCCAGAAGCTGAAGAAGAAGGGCAGCGCGATCACCAAGAGGATCGCCACCGGCAGCCACCACCAGGGCGAGAGCTGGAAACCGAAGACGCTCACCGGGTTGCCGGGGATGCCGGGCAGGCTGCCCAGCCACGGCGCGAGCCGGCGCAGCAGCGAGAAGATGGCGATGAAGAGCGTGCCGGCGCAGAGCTGCACCGCCAGCAGGTTGCGCCAGATCGTGCCGACGTTGGTCTTGAGGTCGGAGAGCCCTTCGCCGTTGAGGTAGTTGACGTGCGTGCGCAGCCACTCGATCTCGGCCGAGTTGGAGTTGCGCAGCACCTTCTCGACGTAGGCCGGCTTGTCGGCGACCGCCTGGTCGACGCGGGTGAACAGCCGGCCGAGGAAGCTGCCGGTGTAGCCGCCGCCCGAGACGGTGGAGAGGAAGTCGATGCCGCGCAGGCGGCCCTTCTTCGCCAGCGCCTGCAGCGCGCCGAGGCAGTAGGTGGCGCTGCGGATGCCGCCGCCCGAGAGCGCCAAGCCGACGGTCTTCGTCGGCAGGCGGTCGAACGGCGTCTCGTACTCGTCTTCGACGTCCGGCCCGCCGGCGCCGGCGGAGGTGGCGACCGCGGGACCGGCGGAGGCGGTGCCCGGCGGCGTCTCCGTGCCGCGCGCCCGCGCTTCGGCGTCTGCCGGCCCGAGCAGCCGCGCCGCCACCACCATGCCGCCCTCGAGAGGCTCGTCGGCCGGCGGCGACAGCAGCGCCAGCCGGCGCCGCCGCCGCACGGCCGCCGCTTCCGCCGCCTCGAGCCGGTCGGGATAAGTCGCCGAGTCGGCGATCAGCGTCTCGGCCGCCTTCTCCGCCGCCATGAAGATCGGCGTGACGATGAAGTAGCCGGGGATCTCCGGGAAGATCGAAGCGTCGACGATGCGCAGCCGCTCGACGCCGTGGACGCGGAAGCGGCTGTCGAGCACGGCGCCCTTGTCGCGCAGCTCGGTCGCCGGGTACGGCCGCCAGGGGTCGGAGCCCATGCGGCAGGTGCCGTTGGCGTGGTGTCCCCACGCCGAATGGTGGATCCAGTCCTTGATCTGCGCGCTGGTGGTGAGGCCCGGGCCCGGCTGCACCTCGCGGTCCATGAGCGAGATCGAGGCGTTGATGTCGCGCACCATCGCGACGGCGGCCTCGACGGCCGCGAGGTCCTTGCGCGCGCCGTCGGTATAGAGGCCGGTCTCGGGGTCGCGGGCGAAGGAGTCGGTATCGATCTCCATCTGCGCGAACGGCGACTTGGAGCGCAGCTTCACCGTGCCGCCGTTGTGGGTGTAGGCCTTGAGGATCACCCACGTCCAGATGTTGCGCTGGTCGATCGGCTCGCCCGGCGGTACCTGCTCGGGGTAGAGGAGCTGCCGCGACCAGTCCCAGTAGTAGCCGCGGAAGGCGGCCGGCACGCCGAAGACGAAGAGGTCGGCCTCCGGGCGATCGGGCGGCTGCTGCCCGGAGCGCGCCAGGAAGGCGATGGCGCCGCCGTTGGTGGCGTAGAGCCCGCTGCCGTCGGCGAGCCAGCGCTTGAGGTCCTTGTCGGGCGGCTGGCCCGGGCCCGGCGGCACCAGCGTGTCGCCGTCGAGGGAGGTGAACGGCTTCTTCGTCTGCGTGATGACGCCGACCTCGTAGCGGTCCTGCAGGTTCTTGCCGACGCCCGGCAGGTCGATGCCCTCCGCGATCTTCTTGCCGTTGCGGTCGCGCAGCCCATCGATGCCGTACTTCGCGAGCTCCGCCTGGTCGCCGATGCCGGAGAGGTTGAGCAGCTGCGGGGAGTTGTAGGTGCCGCCGGAGAGGATGACCTCGCGCCGGGCGAAGAGCTGGCGCTTGGGCGCCTTGTTCGACTCGGCCTCGGAGACCGACTCGGGGCTCGCCTCGTAGAGGTGGCGGCCCTCCGCGATCTCGACACCGATGGCGCGCGGCACCGGCGGGCGCGGCTCGCCCACCTCCTCGGTCTCCACCGGCTGGCCGGCTTCGAAGATGACGCGCGTCGCCAGCGCGCAGGTGACGATGGTCAAGTTCTCGGGGTAGTCGATGGCGCTCTTGAGCAGCCATTCGCGCAGCCCGATGCGGCGGCTGCCGTTGGTGCCGATGGGGATGAACTTCAGGGCGACGTTGGGCGTCGCCGGCCAGTCGCGGCGGAAGTTGGGATCGAGGAAGCGCACCACCGAGAGCGAGAAGATCGACTTGAGGAAGGCCTTCCAGTTGCCGTCCTTCTTGAGCAGCCAGAGGATGGCGCCGATGAGGACGCGGATGAAGGTGAGGTCGGTGAAGGCGATGGCGATGATGAGCGCCGGCGAGATGAAGCTCGTCTTCTGCCAGCCGTCGTGGCCGTGGCCGCCCTGGTCGAGCTGGTCTTGCGGGCTGAAGAAGGCGACCAGGCGCCGCCACCAGGCGGCGATCTGTCCCAGCGCCTTGCGGAACGACGAGCGGTAGACGGCGTAGTAGAGGACCTGCTCGATGAGCGCGAAGTAGCCCTGCATCGCCGACGGCTGCCAGCTCGAGTCGCCGGTCAGCGCGGCGATGCGCTCCCAGTCGTAGTCGTTGGGCTTGACCACGATCATCGCGTAGTGGTTGGTGCAGCCGCCGAGCCCCGACACGCGCGGGTAGAAGATGCCGCCCTTGCCGTCGGGCCAGTTCGGGTTGGGCGTCGCCGACGGATCGTGCGACGGGTTGTACTTGGGGTCCTTCTGCTGCTCCGCGGTGTCGCCGAAGTGGCGCACCGAGAAACCCCAGCTCATCTGGTCGTCCTCGGAGGCCGCCCCGTAGTAGAGCGGCACCTCGTAGACCAGACGCAGCTTGGCCTCCGCCTGCGCCACCGGGTCGAGCGTCTCGCAACCCTGGCGCTCGCTGGCGACGTCGGTGCCGGCCTCGAGCACCAGCACGCGCTTGCCGAGGCGCGCGAGACGCGCCGCCAGCACGCCGCCGCCGGCGCCCGAGCCGACGACGATGTAGTCGAAGGGCGTCTTCAGCGGGTCCGACGCCAGCTCCAGAGGGTCTGGCTTGGGGGCGGTGTCGGTAGCCATCGTCACAGCGTCCTCAGGAACGCCTTGAGCTGCTGCTTCTCCTCGTTGCTCAGCCCCTCCGCGAACCAGTGGCCGCGGTCGAGCACGTAGTCAGGGCACTTGCTGGCGCGCAGCAACGGCAGCGCCGCCTCGCGTTCGAAGGCGTGCAACGCCTCGGCCCCTTGCAGGTGGTGCTTGTGGATCACCAGCAGCCCGCGGGTGAGACCGGAGATGCCGCCCACGAGGCGAGTCACCGGCGCCTCGGGGTTGATGCTCCACAGCAGGTTGACCGGCATGCCCTCCGGGAACGGCGCCAGCACGGCGGCGGTGTCGATGCCGACCAGCTTGCCGCAGACGAAGAGGTGGAGCACGACGCCGATGACGAGCACCAGGACGGCGACGACGAGGACCAGCGTCCGCCAGGTCCACGGCGACCTGCGGTAGAGCACCAGCCAGATGAGCAGCGCGATGCCGATCAGGAGCAGCGGCAGCAGCCAGAAGACCGGGTAGATCGTGTAGATGCGGGTGACGGCGAGGATGATGGCAATGAGCAGCCCGATGAAGAGATAGACGAACCCGGCCCAGCGCGGCCCGGCGAAGAGCGCCAGCGCGACGAGCAGCAGGCCGAGCAGGATCCACAGCCAGAAGGTGAGGAAGCCGGTCCAGAAGGAGCCGAGCACGCCCTCGACGATCGGCTTGATGAAGCCGGGGGCGAAGATGAGGCTCGTCTCCGCCGTCGAGCGGTAGATGAAGCCGGGATCGCCGTCGGCGAGGTCGGGCCGGTGATAGCGGAGGTCGCCGTCGGCGTGCTGCGGGTTCGGGACGCGCCGCTTCGACTTCCACAGCAGCTTGTCGATGGCGTCGTCGAAGGCGGCGAGGCGGCCGTGCACCGACGGGTCGTTGTTGAACAGGCCGAGCGAGTTGTTGTGCAGCAGCGGTGAGGTGGCCCAAATGCTGATCAGCGACGCCGGCCGGTAGTAGCCGGGACCGCCGCCCTCCGGGACGTAGACGTCGTTGTTCCCCCACTGGTCGAGCCCCTTGCCCGACCACGGGTTGTAGAAGTGCACCTCGCCGACGGCGGGCAGCGCCTTGTAGGTGTCGGACGAGAAGTTGTCCCACACCTGGCCCTTCATGGCGTTGGTGCCCATCGAGCGGCCGGAGTTGGTGCCGACGAGGGTGATCGGCACGCGGATGTCGGTCGACATGTAGTTGTCGAGGAGGAAGTCCTCGCCGCCGGGGTTGCTGGCGGCGAAGGCCTCGATGCGGCGGCGGTAGTCGGCGAACTGCGGGCTGCCGCGGAACGCTTCCCAGTCGGCGAAGGTCTGCGGCAGCGTGTACTCCGCCGGACCGTTCGGCGGCGGCGCGGGCTGCTTCCTCCACTCGGTATTGAAGTGGAGCGCGAAGCCCTGCGGCTGCTTGCTGGAGTGGCAGACGGCGCAGTTCTGTAGGAAGACCTTGCGGCCCGCCGGCACCAGGCCCGCTTCACTGGCGAGGACTGCTTGCGCCTGAGGATCGCGGCTCTGCGAAAGAGGCGGGGCCGCGGCCACCGGCGCCGGCGGCGCCTCGTAAGTCGACGCCGGCGGATAGGCCGGCGACTGGGCGGGCGGCGGCGCCGCGGTGTACGCCGCCGGCTGCGCAGCCGGCGACGGTTGCGGGGACGCCGGCGACACCGGCGCTGTCGACGTCGGCGGCGCCGCGGCTGTCGACGCCTCCTCGTACGTCGTCGACGCCGGGTAGGTCGGCGTGCCCGAAGAGGCCGGCGCCGTCTCCGGCTTCGGTGCCGTCGCCACGAGCGCGTCGGCGAGCTTCATCGGCGTCGTGATCGGCACGCCCTGGGATGGGCTGGCGTAGGTGAAGAAGCTCGCCAGGTACGGAACGCGGTACTCGTCGCCGACGTTCCAGAACACCGAGTTGGAGATCAGGTTCTGGACGTTGAACGGCCGCTGCGGCTTGAAGCCGATGATGGCGTTGTGGCAGCGGAACCACTCCTCGGGGAAGGTGCCGATGTTGATGTAGACGCGGGAGAGCGCGCCGAAGACGCCGACGCTGTCGGCGCCGTCGAGCAGGATGCGCGGCGTGAGGCGCGGGTTGGTCTTCTGCGTCGGGTCCTCGATGGTGGGGATCAGCAGGTTCCAGTCGCTCTGCTGCTCGCGCGGGTTGAGCTGCGCGCGCGCCAGGCGCGCCGGCATCGCCCAGATGTTGGTGATCGTGTTGGCGTTGTTGATCTGGTCGGTCGACACCAGCGAGGTGTCGATGGTGCCCGGCTGCTGGCTGGCGAGGAACTGGTAGAGGGCGTTGTTCTGCTGGGTGAGGTTGGCGAAGGCCTTGCTCGCGCGCCAGTACTGGTTGCCGATGGTGCTCGACATGTTCGCCCACTCCGGCCGCTCGGGGTCCACCGGCGGGTTGAGCGGGTGCGGCGCGATGTGGCAGAAGCCGCACGACATGCTGACGCGGAACGGGCGGATCAGGCTGGGGTCGGCGGCGATGCGCGGGTCCTGGTAGTAGGCGTTGCCGTTGCTGACCACGCGCTGGTCCCAGTAGCGGCGCGCCGTCGCCGCCTGCGGCGTGTTGCCGAAGAAGTCGGGGTTGGGCATCAGGCGCAGACCGACGATGCCGCTGGGGTAGCCGTAGACGGTGTAGTCGAGGCCGTCTTTCGCCAGGCTCTTGAGCACCGACTCGTAGAGCTTGGGGTCGCCGGGGATGAAGAGCGGCTTCGGCGGGTGGTGCGGATCGGGCGGCGGGCCCTGCTCGAGCTGGTGGGTCTTGGGATCGATGTCGGTGGGCGGCTGCTGGAGGATGATCTTGTTGCCGTCGGCGACGTCGAGGTAGAGCCCGAGGATGCGGTCGTCGGGGTTGGTCTGCGGCTTCATGCCCGGCTGGTTGAGCAGGCCCGCGGTGGCGAAGCGCTGGTAGCGCTGCCGCGAGTCGAGGAGGATGAGGAAGTCGGTGAGCCCGTAGCCCTGCTCCTGGAGCCAGCCCCAGAACGCCTCGTTGCCCTCGCCCCAGAGGATCCAGGTGTTCTGGCCGCGTATGCCGTTGCGGCCGCAGGTCAGGCAGAGCGAGGGGCCGTCCTCGATGTTGCCGGCGGTGTCGGCCCAGTCGAAGGGCGCCAGCCGGCCGTCCTTGCCGACCACCATGTCGACCTGCGAGAAGAGGTTGCGGGTCTCGGCCGGGAAGCAGTACTTGGTGCGCGGAGTGATGGGCGTGCCGCGCATCGTCTTGCCGCCCTTGGGCTCGTCGTACGGCGCGCCGGGGTCGGGCTGGTTCCAGCCCGCTCGCGTGTCCGGCACGTGGCCGGCGGCCGGGTAGGCGCTCTCCTTGGCATTGGCCTGCGTGCAGCCGAGCGCCAGGAGGCACAACGGCAGGCACGCCAGCAGCCCGAGGATGGCTCGATCGCAGCGGGAAGGCAGCAGTCCGCGACTCCGGCTCGGCTCTCGCATCGGTTTCCCTCGCAAGGTACGCACGCGTTTCGACCCACCCCGGCCGTTCCCAGGTCGCGCGACCTGGCGGCGGGGCGGCTCCGAAGGCTGGGAGAGGCTGATCTGTTTAGACGGACACGAAGCGGCGAATTCCCCACCGCCGGCTCTCACCGCAGCAATCCGCCGAGGAAGGGCTCGCCGAGCTCGCGGAACCAGCGCGCCACTTCCTCATCGGAAGCGAGGCGGCGCGCCTGGATGCGGCGTCGCTTGCGCAGCATGGCGGGCGCGCCGCGCACGGCGTCGCGCCAGCCGCGCAGCATCACCGCCGCGAGGCGGGCAGGCGAGATGCGGGCGCCGAACTTGCTCGCCGGACCCTTGCCGGCGAGCAACCCGACGAGCAGCACCAGCGGCCGCAGCAATGTGAGCAGCAGAGCGCGCCCAGCGTACCAGCGTGGATAGTTTTTGAGAACGTTCCACAGCGTGTTGCGGCTGGTGTAGTAGCCGAGGAGCTCCGAGTACTGCCCCGCCGTGCCGCCCCGCTGGTGGAAGACGACGGCGGCGGGCGCATAGACGCAGCTCCAGCCGCGCAGCCGCGCGCGCCAGCCGAGGTCGAGCTCCTCGCAGTAGAGGCGGAAGTCCTCGTCGAACCATTCGCCGTCGGGCGCCACGTCCTCGAGCAGCTCGCGGCGGAAGAAGGCGGCGGCGCCGTAGGGGCAGAAGGTCTCGCGCGGCTCGTTGGCGGCGTCCAGCGCTCGGCCGGCGTCCTCGAGCTTGCCGAAGCCGTCGAGGGTGATGCGCTGACCGGTGCCGTCGAGGATCTGGGCGTCGGACGCCCCGCCGTCGACGGCGAGCACGACGCGCGCGGCGACCATGCCGATGCGCGGCGGCTCGTCGTTCGAATCCGCGGCGGGCGCGGTCGGCGGAACATCGCAAGCGGCGGCAAGCGCCGCGAGCGCGCCGGGCGCCACGCGGGTGTCGTTGTTGAGCACCAGCACGCCCTCGGCACCCAACGCCAGCGCCCGGCGGATGCCGACGTTGTAGGCGTGCGAGAAGCCGGTGTTGTGCGGCAGCACCAGCACCTCGGCCGTTGGGCACGCGGCGCGCGCCGCCTCCGGCGAGCCGTCGACGGAGCCGTTGTCGACGACGACGACGAGCGGCCTGGTGTCCTTGCCCGGAGCGCCCGCTTCGAGGCTTGCCAGGCACTCGCGCAGCAGCTCGCGGCGGTCGTAGTTGACGATGACGACCGCGACCTTCATGCGCGCGGAGCGGGCGTCGCAGGGCGTCCGGCCCCTCCGCGCGCGGGGGCAAGCGGCTGCGGCTCGAGCTCGAACCAGACCTCGTTGGCGGGCAGCATCCAGCAGACGAAGCGCTCGTAGAAGCGCGGCACGCGGTTGATCAGCCAGGTGAGCAGCCGCCCTTCGACGCGCCGGCGCGCGTTGTTGATCCAGTAGAAGCAGATCCGCCGCTCGACGATGCGGAAGCGCACCGGCGTGTAGAAGTTGTAGTCGCCGGCGTCGGAGAGGTAGTCGAAGCTGTGGTAGCCGAAGAAGCGCCGGTGCGTGGGGTCGGTGTAGGAGCCGAAGAAGGAGAGGTGCGGCACGACGTGGCGCTGCCGCCCGCCGGCGGCGGTGGCGCGGTGCAGCTCCGCCATCAGCGGCAGGAAGCGATCGACATGCTCGAGCACGTGCGACGAGAAGACCTCGGTGAAGGCGCCGTCGCGAAAGGGCAGCGGCGACTCGAGGTCGAGCACGACGTCGACGCCGGCGAGGGGCACGCGGTCGGCGTTCAGCCAGCCAGGCCGCACGTCGCGGCCGCAGCCGAGGTTGATGCGGCGCCAGCGTTCCGCGGCGGGCGGACGAGCGGCGGCATCAACGGGAGCGGCGTCGAGCGACGAGTCGGCGGCGATGCGCCGATGATATGCGCGGCGCGGCATCGGTAGGTGCTACGCATCTGCGTAGTAGCATCCCGCCGCCCCGCACCCGCGCGACCCGCCGCGAGGCCGCACACCTGTTGCCGAGCTCGCCACCTTCGACGGACCGCGCCATCTGGGGTCGCCGCCTGCGCGCGCTGCTGCCGTGGCTGCTCGGCGCCGCCATCCTCGTCTGGCTGCTGCTGCGGGTGCCGCTCGCCGCCGTCGCCGCGGCGCTCGCCGGCGGCCGCTGGGGCGCGCTCACCGCTTACGTGGCGTTCGAGCTCGCGCTGCTGCTCGTCATCGATTCCTGGGCGACCGTGGTGACGCTACGGCAGTGCGGCGGCTCGCCGCCTCATCGCGACGTGCTCGCCATGCGCGGTGCCACCTACCTGCTCAACCTCGTGCACTTCGGCGCCGGCCAGGGCGCCTTCGGCTGGTACCTGGCGCGCGCCGGACGCGGCGGCTGGAACGCCGGCGGCGCGCTGCTGCTGATGCTGGCGACGCAGGGGCTGGCGCTCGTGCTGGTGGTGGCGGCCGGTCTGCTGCTGGCGCCGCCGTGGCTGGCGCGGCCGGCGCTGCCGATCGCGGCGCTGGCGCTCGCCGGCATCGTCGCCTACCTCGTCGTCATTTCCATGCGTCCCGGCTGGGCGCAGCGCGTCGCGCTGCTGCGGCCGCTGCTCGTCGCCGGCCTGCGCGGCCACCTCGTCGCCGGCGCGGCGCGGGTGCCGCACATGGCGGTGCTGGTGCTCCTCAACTGGGGCCTCTACCGGGTCTGGGGAATGCCGGTGCCGCTGCGCTTCGGGCTCGCCGTGTGGCCGATCCTCATGCTGGTGAGCGCGCTGCCGATCACACCGTCGGGTCTCGGCACCGTGCAGGCGATGCAGGTGTCGCTCTTCGCCGAATGGGCGCCGGGCGCCGACCTGGCCAGCCGGCAGGCGGGGGTGCTGGCGCTGACGATCGCCTCCTACGCCTTGGCGCTGCTGATCCAAGCGGTCATCGGCGCCTTCTCACTGCGCGCTTTGCGCCGCGGCCTGGGCGCGCCGCCGCTGGATGTTCCGTCCTGAGGGCTAGTCCGTCCTGAACGCCACCTGCGGCGCCACCGCCGTGGCGCGCCGCGCCGGCGCCAGCAGCGCCAGGAACGCGGCGAGCGCGAAGACGAAGCCGACCGCCGAGTAGGTGAGCGGATCGGTCGGCGGCGTGGCGAAGAGGAAGCGCGCCTCGAGCCGGCTGAACGCCAGCGCGCCGCCCAAGCCGAGCACGAGGCCGACGCCGACGAGGAGGAAACCTTCGCCGAGCACCAGCCTCAGCACCGAGCCGCGCGAGGCGCCAAGCGCCATGCGCACGCCGAGCTCGCGCGTGCGCTGGGTGACCGAGTTGCCGACGACGCCGGCGATTCCCGACAGCGTCACCAGCAATGCCACCGCGGCGAAGGCGCCGAGCAGCGTGGCGGTGAGCTGCGGCGTGGCGAGCTGGCCGCGGCGCAGCTCGGCGACGGTCTGCAGCTCCTCCACCGGGCTCTTCGGATCGACCGCGTGCACGGCGCTGGCGATCGCCGGCACGAGATCGTGCGGGTCGCCGGCGCTGCGCGCCATGATGCGACCGGCGAAGCCGCCGGTCTGGCGGTAGCTGAGATAGACCTGCGGCGGCACCTTCTGCGTCGGATCGTAGAGCTGGAAGTCGCCGACGATGCCGACGACGGTGATCCACGGGCTCTGTCCCGCCGGCGGCGGCGGCGCGCCTTCGAAGAGGAAGCGGGAGCCCAGCGGATCGCGCCCGTCCCGGCTGGCGAGGAGGCGCGCCAGCGACTGGTTGACGACCGCCACCGTCGGCGTGCCGGCGTCGTCGGAGAGCCGGAACGAGCGGCCGGTCATGAGCGGGATGCCGAGCGTCTCGAAGTAGCCGTCGCTCGCCACGTTGGGGTCGATCTGCAGCGTCGTGCCGCCCTCGCCCTTGCCGTCGTCGAGGCGGATGGTCGCCACGCCGGGCTGGATGTTGGAGAGCGGCACCGCGCTGGTCAACGCCGCCGACACCACGCCCGGCGCCCCGCGCAGGCGGTCGAGGATCTGCGCGTTGATGTGCAGCGCGTCCTTCTGGTTGACGGTCGTGAAATTGCCGAAGATGGCGGCGCTCATCACCCGCGTGCCGTCGTAGCCGAGGTCGACGGTGGCGAGGCGCTGGAAGCTGCGCAGCAGCAGGGCCGCGCCGACGAGCAGCACGAACGACACCGCCACCTGCGCCACGACCAGCGCGCCGCGCAGCCGCTGCCGCGCGCCGCCGCCGCCCTGCGCCGTGCCCTCGCGCAACGCGAGCATGAGGTTGCGCCGGGCCACCAGCGCCGGCGCGGCGCCGAAGACGAGCCCGGTGAGGATCGACACGCCGAGCGTGAAGAGCAGCACGCGGCCGTCGATCGCCACCTCGCCGGTGCGCTGGGTGAAGCGCGACACGAAGCCGACCAGCATCCGCTGCGACAACCAGGCGAGCGCGACGCCGAGCACGCCGCCGGCGAGCGCCACCAGCACGCTCTCGGTGAGGAGCTGCGCCAGCAGGCGCCGCCGCCCAGCGCCCATGGCACTCCGCAGCGCCAGCTCGCGGCTGCGGCGCGCGGCGCGCGCGATCGACAGGTTGGCGACGTTGGCGCAGGCGATGAGCAGCACGAGCAGCGTCGTGCCGGCGAGGGTCCAGAGCAGCGGCCGCGCGTCCTGTACCAGCGTCTCCTGCAGCGGCTCGACATGACCGACGAGGTCGCGGGCTTGCTTGTAGTCCGCCGCGTGCTCATGGACGAAGCCCGACGACACCGCCGTCACCTGCGCCGACGCCTGCCGCGGCGTCACACCAGGCGCCAGGCGGCCGAAGACGGTGAGCGCCGCGAAGCTGCGGAACCCGCCCTGCAGCGTCTGCCCCGCCTGGTCGCGGAAGGGGCAGGCCGAGCTCGGCATGTAGACGTCGTTCTTGCGCGGGTATTGCGGGAAGTCCGGGAGCACGCCGACGATCGTGTGCGGCCGGTCGTTCATCTCGACCACCTTGCCGATAACCTTCGGGTCGCCGCCGAACTTCTGCCGCCAGTACTCGTTGGAGAGGATGAGCACCGCTTCGGCGCCGTGCTTCTCGTCGTCGGCGACGAAGCCGCGGCCGTGGATGGGATTGATGCCGAGCACGTCGAAGAAGTTGGCGGAGACGACGCCGGTGTCGACGCGGTCGGGCTCGCCCTTGTCGAGCAGCGTGAACGACATGCCGTGGTACTCGACGAGCCCGCGCAACGCGGTGAGCCGCGCGCGGTAGGCGCCGAGCTCGGGGATGGCGACACCGGCGTTGGGGAGCTGCGCCGCCGGCGCCGACTGGCGGACGAGCATGAGCTGCTGGCCGTCGCGGAACGGCAGCGGCGCCAGCAGCACGCCGTGGATGACCGAGAAGGCGGCGGTGTTGGCGCCGATCCCCAGCGCCAGCACGCCGACGGCGGCGAGCGTGTAGCCGCCCGAGCGGCGCAGGGTGCGCAGGCCGAAGCGGACATCCTGGAGCAGCGCCTCCCAGCGCGGGGCGCGCCGGCGATTCTCGCGTGCGGCTACACCGGCCGGATCGGTGCTCCTCATCGGTCCCCCTCCCTTTCGAGGCTGGTACGAGCAGGGCCGCGTCTTGTTGCACGCCCGCTCGCCGGTGAAGGTCTTACCCGATGCCGTTAAACTGCGCGCATCCAACTCGGAGGAAGCCGGCATGGAACCGCGAGTCATCCTCGTCGTCGATTCCTCGAAGCTCATGCACAAGATGTACGAAGTGGCGCTGGGAACCTACCGGCTGGTCTACGCCCAGGACGGGCGTCAAGCGCTCGACCGCTTCCGAGAGCGCGAGGACGTCGACCTCGTGATCACCGCCCTCCACATGGTGAACATGGACGGGCTGGAGCTCCTGGCCGAGCTGCGCAAGCTCGGTGACGAGGCGCCCGCGGTCGTCGTGGTCGGGAGCGAGGGGACCGAGGAGGAGACGAACACCGCCCTGCGGTCGGGCGCCGCCGCCAGCATCCAGAAGCCGTTCGGCCCCGAGGAGCTGAACGCGCTGATCCGCCGTCTCTGACGGAGCCTCGGCGCGGCAGGGCCGCTCACTTCTCCTCGTGGTACTCCTCTTCGGTGTTGACCGCCCAGAGATTCGACTTGTCGGCGCGGCCGGCGAGGATGTTGTCGACGGCGGTCATCGCGGCGAGGATCGAGTGGTCCTGGTTGTTGTAGCGGTGCATGCCGTTGCGCCCGACGAGGAAGAGGTTGTCGAAGCGGTCGAGCCACGAGCGCAGCTCGTCGAAGCGATCGTAGCTGCCGAAGTAGGCCGGGTAGGTCTTCGGCATGCGCAGCACGGTGCCGTCGCGCACGGCGGCGGGGTCGGCGATGCGGATGCGGGCCAGCTCGGTCTTCGCCAGCTCGATGAGGTCGGCGTCGCTGCGTGACCAGAGCGCGTCGCCCTCGTCGCAGAAGTACTCGAGGCCGACCCACACCTTGCCGGGGTCGGCGACCATCCACGGGCTCCAGTTGTTGAAGATCTGCAGGCGGCCGACGAGCACGTCGGGCTCCTGGATGTAGATCCAGTTGTCGCGCACCGGGCTGCCGTCCGGCTCGGTCAACAGCAGGCGGTCGAGCAGCAGACCGACGGTGACGAAGTCGCGGTAGAGAAGACCTTCGGCGATCGACGCGATGGCCGGCGGTGGCGGCACGTCGAGCGCTCGCACCAGCTCGCGGATCGGCATCGTCGAGAAGAACCAGTCGCCAGCAAAGCGCTCGCTGGCGCCGGTTGCGAGGTTGCGCGCTGTGACGGTGACCACGTGCTCGCCGGCGGTCTCGATGCCTTCGGCGCGCCAGCCGGTGAGCACTCGCCCACCCTTCGCGCGCACCGCCGCGGCCACCTCGTCCCACATCTGGCCGGGGCCGAGCTTGGGGTAGAGGAACTGCTCGATGAGCGAGGTCTCGGTGCCTTTCTGCGCGATGTCCTTCTTGCCGCCGCCGGTGACGCCGCGCAGCGCGCTCTTGGCGAAGTGCGCCAGCGCTTTCGCTATCGACAGCCCCTTGACGCGCTGCGCACCCCACGCGGCGCTGATCTCGTTGCAGGGCGTGCCCCACACCTTCTCGGTGTAGTCCTTGAAGAAGGTGAGGTAGAGCTCGCGGCCGAAGCGATTGACGAAGAAGTGCTCGAGGTTCTCTTCGGGCTCGATGGGAAAGGCCGCCGCGCGCAGGTAGGAGAGGCCGATGCGGGCGCTGCGCAGCAGGCCGAGCTTGAGCAGGGTGTCGGGGGTGAGCGAGATCGGGTATTCGAAGAGCTTGCGGCGGTGGTAGATGCGCGACTTGCGCGGCCGCAGCAGCATGACGCGGTCCTCGCGCTCGGGATCGGGACCGGCGCCGTTGCCGTCCACGGTGCGCCAGCGGTTCTGGTAGGCGATGCGAGCCTGGCCTTCGGGAAGCCTCTGCAGCGGCAGGAAGCGCAGCCACCACTCCATGACGCGGTCGCTCTTCGAGAAGAAGCGGTGGCCGCCGATGTCGATGCGGTTGCCGTGGTACTCGACGGTTCGCGCGATGCCGCCCATCAGCTCGCTTGCCTCGAGCACGACCGGCACGACGTCGGTGCGCTCCAGCAGCTCGTAGGCGGCGGCCAGACCGGCCGGGCCGGCGCCGACGATGACGGCGGTCTTCGGCATGAGGGGCGGAGGGTAGCCGCCTCCGGCTCGCGGGCGCAACCTGCGGCTACGATTCGCGACACGGTGTCGTCAATGACTGGGTCGATGGGAGCAGCGGCCATCGCGGCGCCCGGCGCGGAGGCCGACCGGGCGGCACGCGCTGAGCCCGACGCGTCGGAGACGGACTCGTACGGCCGGAGGAGCCCGCGCGATCGACTCGCTTGGCGCGTCGATGCTCTGCTGCTCGCCGTGCTGGCGGCCTTCTTCGTGTTGCTCGAGGCGCGGCAGCCGTTCTACTTCCTGCAGGACGACAACCGCACCGGCTCGCTCGGCCTGCTCGTTCAGTACGCGCGCTCGCTCGGGCACGGCGAGCTGGCGCTCTACAACTTCCACCAGTTCTTGGGCGAGCCGTCGTTCGCAGTCGGCTCGGTGCCGTTTCTCTACCCGCCCGTCTACCTGGGAGTGTGGCTGAGCCGCGCGCTGTTCGGCTATCCGGACGCAGCGATCGACATCCTGGTGATCGCGCACTTCGCGATCGGGCTGCTCGGCATGAGCCGGCTGCTGCGCGCGCTCGGCCTGTCGCGGTGGGCGACGGCGTTCGCCGCGCTGGCGTGGCCGCTGAGCAGCAACGCGATCTATACCGCCTGCTCGTGGTGGCACGTCGCGCTGGTCATCGCCTACCTGCCGTGGATGATCCACCTCGCCTGCCGGCTGGTGCGGCGGCCGAGCGCCGGCGCGGGCGCCTGGCTGGTGGTGCTGCACGCGCTGCTGCTCTACGGGGGGCACGTGCAGCTCTTCGTCTACGCGCTCTGCTTCGAGGCGCTGTGCGCGGCACTGGCGCTGCCGCGGTCGGCGATGGCTGGCTGGCGCGCGTTCGTGACCTCGGCCGGGCCGTACCTGCTCGCCCTCTACCTCACCGCGGCGGTGAGCGTGCCGGTGATTCAGCCGCTGCAGGCGCACGTCGCGGAGTCGAGCGACCGCGGCGGCCGCATCCCCTACGGCTACTTCCACGCCGGCGGCTTCGACCTGATCTCGTGGCTGCAGGGGTTCGTCGATCCCTACCGCGCCGATCCGGTGTACTACCAGCTCCTCGTCGGCTCGTGGGACCGCGTGTTCCCCTACCTGTCGTTCGTCGGCTGGCTGACGGTGGCGCTGCTGCTCGCGGCGCCGCTGCTGCTGCGGCGGGGCGGCGTCGCCGCGCTGCCGGTGCGGGTGTTCGCGGTGCCGCTGCTCGTCGCCTTCCTGTGGACGACCGGCACGATCGACCGGCTGCTCTTTCTCGTGCCGGTGCTCAATCGGTTCCGCTGGCACTTTCGCGTCAACGCCTTTCTCGTCTTCTTCGTCGTCGTCGTCGCGGCGATGACCTTGACGGCAGTGGAAAGGTGGTCGCGAATGCGCTTCGGCGCGCCGCGGACGACGGCACTGATCGTGGCCGCGATGGCGGTGCAGCTCGGCAGCCTCGCGGCGCTCTACGCGTTCTTCCCGCAGCGCAGCTTCAACCACCGGCGCCACCTGCAGCCGGTGCCGCTGCAAGAGCCGCTCGCGGCGCGGCTCGCCGGCGGCCGCATCGTGTCGCTCGGCTGGCACAGCGACGATCCCTACTCGTCGGCGCAGGTGGGCTTCAACTACGCCTCGTACTGGGGCCTCTTCCAGTACGCCGGCTATGCGAACCTGCTGTCGAACCTGCACGCGCGCTACGTCACCGGCCTGATCGCGGACGACGGCCGGCGGCTGCGTTTCGACGCTGTCTACAAGCCGGCGGCTGTCCCCGTCGCGGCGTTCGAGCAGTGGGCGGTGTCGTGGTATCTACTGGGCAAGAACGCCGAGGACCCGAGCGAGACGGCAAGCTACGCGGAGCAACTCGCGCGCGCCGGCCTGCAGCGCGTGGCCGAGGATTCGCGACGGATCGTCTTCCACGATCCGCGGGCGGAGCCGCTCGTCTACGTGGCGA
The DNA here is from genome assembly GCA_036005845.1 of Thermoanaerobaculia bacterium. Lineage (GTDB taxonomy): Bacteria > Acidobacteriota > Thermoanaerobaculia > Multivoradales > JAIOJS01 > DASYQD01. The sequence continues at coordinate 20,441 of DASYQD010000186.1, forward strand.
CAACCGACGGCTCGCGCGAAAGGCTCACGCCGCGGGTCGGTGGACGCTCGCTCACCGCGACTTTCGCGCCGGCTTCGCAAGCGCGAAGGCTGGTGGCCTGCTTCCTGGCCGTGCCGGGATTTTCGGCAGCGACGCTCGACGGCGAACCGCTGGCTCTGCGCTCCGACGACGGGCGGATGACCGTGGACGTGCCCGCGGGCGCGCGCGGCGTTCGCTTCGTCTACCACGAGCCGGAGCTCCTGCCCGCATTGCGCAACGCCGCGCTGCTGCTCGTGCTGCCGCTGTTGGTATGGGCGGGGCGGCGGTTCCTGCGAGGTGCGAGGCGCCGATCCGCTCCGGCCGCCGCAGATCGCGACGCGGGTAGGCCCGACTCCTCGCGCAGCGGCCGCTAGCCATGGCCGCCGCCGTCACGCTCGCGCTCGTCGTCGCCACCGCGCTGCTCGCCTGGCTCTTGCCCGTGACGTTCGATCGCTGGCGCCGTTATCTCGATCGTCTCCTGCATGCCCCGATCGGTTTCGGTGCGTGGACTGCCGCGCTCGCCGCCGCCACCTTCGCCGGTCAGGCGGCGGTCGGCGCGCTGGTCGGCTTGCCCGAGCCGCAGCTCCACGACGAGTTCAGCTACCTGCTCGCCGCCGACACCTTCGCTCGCGGGCGACTCACCAATCCCACGCATCCGCTCTGGTGGCACTTCGAGACCTTCCACGTGCTGCTGCAGCCGACCTACGCCTCGAAGTACCCGCCGGCGCAAGGACTGGTGCTCGCGCTCGGTGAGCGGCTCGGTCACCCGATCGTCGGGGTGTGGCTCTCCGGCGCGCTCTTCGTCGCCGCCGCGGCGTGGATGCTCGCCGGCTGGCTGCGCCCGCCGTGGGCGCGGCTCGGCGCGCTGCTCGCGGCGGGCTCGCTGGTGGTGGCGAGCCCGTGGAGCCACGGCTACTCGCGCGGCTTCGTCGCCGCCGCCGGTGGAGCGCTGCTGTTCGGCGCGGCCGCGCGACTGCGCGCACCGTCGTGGAGAGGACGCCACACACCCAGATCGTTCGTGTCGCTGGCTGTCACGCCGTTGCCGACAGATCGCGCGAACGCAGCGAGCGGCGGCGACAGCGCGGATGCTCGAACACTACGGCGTCGCGTCGGGGCTGACGCGGCGGCGCGAACCGGGATCGCCGTGCGCCGATCCCAACCTCGCACGCGCGACGGCATCGCCCTCGCCGCGGGCCTGCTGGTGCTGGCGACGAGTCGGCCGTGGGAAGGGCTCGTCGCTTCGATCGTGGCGCTCGTACCCGTCTTGCTTGACACGCTGCGCAACAGGGACCATCGGCGTCGTCTGGTGCGGCGCGCCTTGCCGGCAACCGCGCTCCTGCTCGCCGCCGGCTTCGCGTGGATCGGCTGGTATCAGTGGCGGGTCACCGGCAGCCCGTGGACGATGCCGTATCGCCTCTACGACCAGCGCTACGCGAGCGTGCCGCTCTTCCTCTGGCAGCAGCCGCGCGCCGTCGAGCCGTCGCCGCACCCGGTGATCGCGCGCTTCTTCCGCGACTTCGAAGGCGCGGAGTGGCGGCGGCAGCACACGCTGCGCGGCTGGCTCGCGGCGGCGGGCGAGAAGAGCTGGCGCCTGCTGAGCTTCTACTTCGGCGGCGCCCTGACGGTCGCGCTCGCCGGGCTGCCATGGGCGTTCCGGTGGCCGGGGCCGCGGTGGGCCGGGGCCGGCGTGCTGGCGCTGCTGGCGAGCCAGCTCGTGGTGCTGCCCAGCCGCGTCCACTACGTCGCGCCGGGCGCCTGCCTGGCGATCTACCTCGTCGTCGAAGGATGGCGCCACCTGCGCGTCTGGCGCCGCGCGCACCCGTCGCCGTCCTCGCGCCAGCTCGGCGCCCGGCTCGCGGCGACCGTCCCGCTCGTCGTGCTGCTGGCGCTGACGGTGCGCGCCTGGGAGCTGCGCGCCGATCCGGACGAGTGGTACCTCCAGCGCGCCGCCTTGCAGCGGCGGCTGCTCGCGATGCCGGACCGGCAGCTGGTGATCGTGCGCTACGGCGCCGGGCACGACCCGCGCGCTGAGTGGGTGTACGACGACGCCGACCTCTTCGGCACACGCGTGCTGTGGGCGCGCGCCATGTCGCCGGCCGAGGATTGCCGGCTGCTCGCCTTCGAGCGCGAGCGCCGCGCCTGGCTCCTCGAGGTGGTCGAGGACGCCTCGCCGCCGCGCCTGCTGCCCTACCCGCGCGCTGCCTGCACCGGCGGCTCGACCGCCGACTCCCCGACGGCGGCCCCGAACGCGACGCGCCTCTCGACGACGCGCCAGGGCTCGGTGAGCAGCCGCCGCAGCGCCTCGGGGTAGCCTCGGTGCTCCTCGGCGAGGATGCGCGCCGCGAGCGTCGCCTCGTCGTCGCCATCGAGCACGGGCACCGCCCGCTGCACGACGATTGGGCCGCTGTCGACTCCCTCGTCGACGAAGTGCACCGTGCAGCCGGAGACCTTGACGCCGTGCTCGAGTGCTTGGCGTTGCGGGTGTAGCCCCGGAAAGGCCGGCAGCAGGCTGGGGTGCACGTTGAGCACTCGTTGCGGGTAGGCGCGCAGGAAGCCGGGCGAGAGCAGCCGCATGAAGCCGGCAAGGCAGACCCACTCGACGCCGCGGTCTGCGAGCGCAGTGAGGATCGCCGCTTCGTGTGCGGTGCGATCGGCGAAATCGCGCCGGGCCAGCGCGGCCGTCGGCAAGCCGAGCTCGCCGGCGCGCGCGAGACCCGGCGCCTCCGGGACGTCACTCACCACCATCGCGATCCGCGCCGGCAGCTCGCCGCGCTGGATGGCGGCATGAAGCGCGAGGAAGTTGCTGCCGCGGCCGGACAGCAGGACGCCGATGCGCGCCAACGACCCGTCGCGCGGAACGTCCTCGGTGGACCCGGCGCCGGCCATGCGTTCAGCGATGACGCCGAGCGGCGTCGTCACGACTCGACGTACTCCACGCCGGGCTCTCCGGCCACGACCTCGCCGAGCTCGAAGCCGGGACAACCCGCGCGCGCCAGGTGCTCAAGCACTTCGTCACGCGCACCTGTCGCGACGACGAGCACCATCCCCACGCCGAGATTGAACACGCGCCGCATCTCGTCGTCCGCGACGCTGCCCAGTCCCCCGAGCAAGCGGAAGAGCGGCGGCACCGTCCAGCTCGCCAGGCGGATGCGCGCGCGGCAGCCGGCCGGCAGGCTGCGCGGCACGTTGTCGGTGAGCCCGCCGCCGGTGACGTGTGCCATGGCGTGCAGGCCCGGGTGGTGGTCGAGCAGCCCGGACAGCGGCGCGAGGTACGACACGTGCGGCGCCAGCAGCGCTTCGCGCACCGTCGGCATCGCGCCGCGCTCGCCCGTTCCGGATGAAGCAGGCGCCGGCAGCCGATCGTCGATCTGCAAGCCGAGCTGGTCGAACAGCACCCGCCGCGCCAGCGAGTAGCCGTTGGTGTGCAGCCCCGCCGACGGCAGCCCGATCAGCGCGTCGCCGACGCCGACGCGTGCGGGCCCCAGCAGCCGGTCGCGCTCGGCGGCGCCGACGATGAACCCCACCAGCTCGTAGTCGCCGGGCTGGTAGAACCCGGGCATCTCCGCCGTCTCGCCGCCCAGCAGCGCACAGCCGTTCTCGCGGCAGCCGGCCGCGACGCCGCCGACGAGCGCCACCACCTGCTCGGGCTCGAGCACGCCGGCGCCGACGTAGTCGAGGAAGAACAGTGGCCGCGCTCCCTGCACCAGGATGTCGTTGACGCAGTGGTTGACGAGGTCGCGGCCGACGGTCGAGAAGTCTCCGGCCAGCTTCGCCACCATGAGCTTGGTGCCGACGCCGTCGGCCGAGGCGGCGAGCACCGGCTCGCGCAGCTCGCGTGAGAGCGCGAAGAGGCCGCCGAAGCCGCCCAGCTCCGAGAGCACTCCTGGCACCACCGTCGACCGCACTAGCTCCTTGACGGTCGCCAGCGCGCGGTCCTGCGCGTCGATGTCTACCCCGGCGCTGCGGTAAGCGTCGCCCGCCGCCACCTCCGGCGTCACTCGCCGCCCTCGGCGCGGATCGGGAACAGCAGCCGCTGCCGCGCGTCCTCGCCCGCCATCGGCACGCGGTACTCGCCCGTCCAGCAGGCGGTGCAGTAGCTGTCGCGCGGCCCCGAGACCGACTTCAAGAGGCCGTCGAGCGACAGGTAGGCGAGGCTGTCGGCCTCGACGAAGCGGCGGATGTCCTCGACCGGCAGGTTGGCGGCGATGAGCTCCTCGCGCGTCGGCGTGTCGATGCCGTAGCGGCAGGGCCACGCCGTCGGCGGCGACGAGATGCGTAGGTGCACTTCTTTGGCGCCGGCGTCCTTCAGCATGCGCACGATCTTCTTCGACGTGGTGCCGCGCACGATGGAGTCGTCGAGCAGCACGACGCGCTTGCCGGCGATCACCTCGCGCACCGGGTTGAGCTTCACCTTGACGCCGAAGTGGCGGATGGAGCTCTTCGGCTCGATGAAGGTGCGGCCGACGTAGTGATTGCGGATGAGCCCGAACTCGAACGGCAGCCCCGACTCGCGCGCGTAGCCGAGGGCGGCGAAGACGCCGCTGTCGGGCACTGGGCAGACGAGGTCGGCGTCGGCCGGCGCCTCGCGCGCGAGCTGCGCGCCCAGCCGGCGGCGCACCTCCGACACCGCGTCGCCGAAGACGATGCTGTCCGGGCGCGCGAAGTAGACGTGCTCGAAGATGCAGCGGGTCGGCTCCGGTACCTGCGGCAGGTGGAAGCTCTGCAAGCGGCCGCCGTGCGCGATGACCACTTCGCCCGGCGCAAGCTCGCGCACGGTGGCGGCGCCGATCAAGTCGAAGGCGCAGCCTTCCGAGGCGAAACAGGGGCTGCTGGGCCCGCCGTCGATCCCCGGTGCATCGCCGAGCAGCAGCGGCCGGAAGCCCCACGGATCGCGCGCCGCGATGACGCCGTCGCGCGAGATCAGCAGCAGCGAGTAGGCGCCGCGCACCTGCTCGAGCGCGAGCATCAGCGCCTCGGCGACGCTCTGCCGCGGCTCGCGCGCCATGAGATGGAGAATCACCTCGGTATCCGACGATGTCTGGAAGATGGCGCCGTCGCGCTCGAGCCGCTGGCGCACCTCGACCGCGTTGACGAGGTTGCCGTTGTGGACGATGCCGAGCGGCCCCATCGACGTGTTGACGACGATCGGCTGCGCGTTGGCGAGCACCGAGGAGCCGGCCGTCGAGTAGCGGGTGTGGCCGATGGCGGCGTCGCCAAGGAGCCGCTTGAGGACCGGCTCTTCGAAGATGTCGGCCGCCTCACCCATGCCACGCTCGACGTGCATGCGCTCGCCGTCCCAGGAGACGATGCCGGCGCTCTCCTGTCCGCGGTGCTGCAGCGCATACAGCCCGAGGTAGGCGAAGTTCGCCGCGTCCTCGCGGGCGTCGATGCCGAAGATGCCGCACATGGTGGGGAGTAAAGGAGCCCGACCCGTTCAGTTTCTCACGTCGGGGACGATCCGTCGCGCGCGCCTGCCTTTCCGGCTGGGGCGGTCGCGAGCACCACGAAGTCTTGATAGACGGCCTTTGCCAAGGACTCGTCGAAGGACTGCGCGGCTGCCTTGAAGCGGAAGAATGCGAAGAGAAAGAGCGAAGCGAGAATGGCGAGAACATATCCGCGCGCTCCGCCGATGCCGTACCACCGGCCGCCGAACCAGCCGAGAACTGCCAGTCCGGCGCCGACGACGACGAATGCCGCTTGGTTGGCGACCGCCCCTAGCCAACGCCGTATCCTGGCTGCTCCGGCAGATTCGGCGGCCGGGACTTGGCTGGGCGCGTCGCGTTCGTCAAACCAACGCGACAACCATGTCGCCCCGCGCTCGGCAATCCAGGTCACAGCCGCGGGAAGCATGGCCATGATCAGTGCCCAGCGGAGGCAGTAGTCGTCCTCCGCGGCCCCTACAGCACTGCATCCAGCGGCGAGGAGCCAACCCAGGTAATAGAGGAAGGACAACAGGAGCGCCGCGGCGAGTCCCCGCATCAGCGAATGCATGCCCTGATACTGCTCGACATAGGAGCCCGCCTTGGCCTGGATCAGCGAGGTGCGGCAAAGGAAAAAAGCATCCTTTCGATGACTCGGCTCGGCGACATCAACGCCGAAACGGCTCCGGATATGGACGGCGAGGAGATCTCGGACCGGCTTCGAGAGCGAGGCGTGTCGGCGGCCGCTACCGCCGCCGGCCACCATGTCATCGAGCAGCAACTCCGATAGATACCGCTCGCGCCCTTGGTTGCGGACCAGCGCCTGCAGCAGGTGGCCGGCGACATAGCCGCCAACCAACGCCACTGCGGCGATCTCGGCTTTCGCCCCGTCTGGGAAGCCTACGACCAGGACGGCGGGAAGCCAGAGGAGCGCCAGCCAGAACCCGCCGGGCAGCACATACCCGTAAATGTCATAGAAGTTGAAGCGCTCCATCATGGGGCCGCTCCCTTCTTTGCGTTCGCCAGGCATCACGGAGCGCACCAAGGATTCTGGGCATCAGCTTCCCGGCGTCTTCGGGAGAAGCGGCGTTGACGCGCGTGGACCCGACTCGCTGATGCCCGCCGCCGCCAAACCTGGCCATGATTTGGCCGAGCGGCACCGACTCGAAGCTCAACCAGGGGTTCCGCATCGCGGTGATCTTGCCGCTCTTGCCGTCGTAGACCACTCCCAGAGAGTACGGGGCATCGGGAAAGTAGTAAAAGGGGGCGTACCGGTTGACGAGGGCACCGGCGCCGTCGACCACGAAAACGACGATGCCGTCGCTTTCGAGATGCGCGCCGGCAACGAAGCGCTGCAGGCCGAGGTCCCGGAGCCCTTGGTACTGTCGGTACTTGGCGCTGACCTCGGCCGAGCCGGCGATCTCGGCAAGACTGTCGACCAGGAACGCCCGGACCAGACGCTTCGAGTACTCATCCGTTTCGCCGACGGCCAGCGAGGCGTTGATGCGCAGAGCCGGAGCCGCGGAGAACAGCGCCTCTGCGGCGGATTCGTATCGTGCCGAGTCGATCCGGTCGGCGGCGAATACCTTCTCGGCCATCGCCTCGATGCGGAAGCCGAAGGCATCGAAGAGGTGACGCCAGAGGAAAAGCGAGCACGACGTCGCCACGGGCTCGTAGGCTCGACGCGAGCTTCGGCGGCTGGCAAAGTCGCGCTCGAAGGCTGGGCTCAGGAACGTCGTCGGGTGGTGATCGAACCAGATCTCGGCGTCAGGATGATAGAGAAAATCGACTACGGACGCGGGTGCGGCAAGCTCTAGCTGAGCCCACGTCGGATTGAGGTGGTAGTTGGCGGTGTGCAGCTCGACGCTGTCCGCGCCCTCGTGATGCCGTAGGAAGTCGTGCAACAGCGCGGCACTGGTGATGCCGTCGAAACACGGCGCATGGAAGTAGAGGTGGTGTCGGCCCGGCACCATCGGCAGTCTCTCATGCGGGCCGCAGCGGACGGAAGCGGTCATGATTCTGTCAACGGGTGAACGCCGGAGCGATATTTCGCCTCCGCGCGGCTTCGCCGGCGCTACAACCCGAGCGCGCGCGGCAGCGCCGTCGCCCAGACTTGGCGGAGTTCTTCGACGTCAGCCGCCAGCTTGCCGCCGGAGAGTTTGACCTGCAGCTTGCCGCCACCGACCTTGCCGGCATCGCGCGCCGACACGCCGAAGTCCTCGGCGGTCTGGAGCACCGCCTTGACGTGCTTCGACGGCACGGCGATCACCGCGCGCGCCTGGGTCTCGGAGAAGAGCTGCGCCGGGTCGAGCGACACTTCGAGCTCGGCACCCAGCCCGCGCCCGAAGCATGCTTCTGCGAGCGTCACCGCGAGGCCGCCTTCCGACACGTCGTGCGCTGTGTGCAGCCACTGCTCGAAGACGAGCAGGCGCAGCAGCTCGGCGAGCTTCGTCTCGGCATCGAGGTCGACGGCCGGCGGCCGTCCCTGCTCGACGCCGTGCAGCAGTCGCAGGTACGCCGAGCCGCCGTGCTCGCGGCGGTCGTCGCCGAGCAGGATGACGCGGTCGCCGGCGGTGGTGAACCACGACGCCGGGAGCTGGCGGATGTCGGGGATGATGCCCACCATGGCGATCGCCGGCGTCGGGTGGATCGACTGCCCCGCCGTCTCGTTGTAGAGCGAGACGTTGCCCGAGATCACCGGCACCTCGAGCGCGCGGCAGGCCTTCGCGATGCCGCGGATCGATTCGCGGAACTGCCACGAGATCTCGGGGTTCTCGGGGTTGCCGAAGTTGAGACAGTCGGTGAGCCCCACCGGCTCGGCGCCGACGCAGGCGAGGTTGCGCACCGCCTCGGCCACCGCCTGCATGGCGCCCATGCAGGGGTCGAGCGCGCAGTAGACGGGGTTGACGTCGCAGGTGAGCGCGATGCCGAGCGGCGTGCCCTTGAGCTGCAGCACGGCGGCGTCGCCGCCGGGGCCGAGGACGGTGTTGGTGCGCACCGTCGAGTCGTACTGGCGGGTGATCCACTCTTTGCTGCCGAGGTCGGGGGTGTCGAGCAGCCGGCGCAGAGTGCCCGCGAGGTCGTCGGGCGGCGGCACCGCGGGCGGCCGCTGGCGCACGATGAGGTCGCGCGGCTCGCGCACCGGCCGGCGGTAGACGGGCGCTTCGTCGGTGATCGAGGCGATCGGCAGGTCGGCCACCACCTCGCCGTGGAAGCGCACCTCGGCCCTGCCGGTGGAGCTCACGCGACCGATGTCCGCCACTTCCAGGTCCCAGCGGTGGAAGATGCGGACCAGCTCGTCCTCCATGCCGCGGCGGGCGACGAAGAGCATGCGCTCCTGACTTTCGGAGAGCATGATCTCGAACGGTCCGAGCCCCTTCTCGCGCAGCGGCACGCGGTCGAGGTCGAGCTCCATGCCGGTGCCGCCGCGCGCCGCCATCTCGAACGACGAGCTGGTGAGGCCCGCCGCGCCCATGTCCTGCACGGCGACGACGGCGCCCGACTTGAGCGCCTGCAAGGTGGCCTCGAGCAACACCTTCTCGGCGAAGGGATCGCCCACCTGCACCGTGGGCAGCTTGTGGGCGCTCTCCTCCGAGAACGCTTCCGAGGCCATGGTCGCGCCGTGGATGCCGTCGCGGCCGGTGCGGCTGCCGACGTAGAGGATGGGGTTGCCCGGGCCCGCCGCGCGCGCCTTGTGGATGGCGTCGCGCCGCGCCACGCCGAGCGCGAAGGCGTTGACCAGGATGTTGCCGTCGTAGCAGGGGTGGAAGCGGGTCTCGCCGCCGACGTTGGGGATGCCGACGCAGTTGCCGTAGTCGCCGACGCCGCGTACGACGCCGTCGACGAGCTGCCTCATCCGTGGTGCGTCGAGCGAGCCGAACGACAGCGAATCCATCACCGCGATCGGCCGCGCGCCCATGGTGAAGACGTCGCGCAGGATGCCGCCGACACCGGTGGCGGCGCCCTGGTAGGGCGCGATGTAGCTCGGGTGGTTGTGGCTCTCCATCTTGAAGACCGCCACCCAGCCCAGGCCGATGTCGACGACGCCGGCGTTCTCGCCCGGGCCCTGCAGCACGTACGGCCCGTCGGTCGGCAGCTCCTTGAGGTAGACCTTCGACGACTTGTACGAGCAGTGCTCGGACCAGAGCGCGGCGGCGATGCCGAGCTCGGTGTAGCTCGGCGTGCGGCCGAGCACCTCGACGAGCTGTTCGTACTCCTCCGCCGTCAGCCCCTGCTGCTTGGCGAGGGCGACGTCGACTTGCGGCTGATCGAGCACCGCGGTCAACGCGCCGATCCCGCGCGGCGGCGGCCGGAGGTGACGGCGGACTCGGCCACCGAGCGCCACAGCTCGGCGCCGTCCTCGTTGCCGGCGAGCGCCTCGGCGCAGCGCTCGGGGTGCGGCATCAGCGCCATGACGTTGCCGGCGCGGTTGGCGATGCCGGCGATCGAGCGCTGCGAGCCGTTCGGGTTCCACTCGTCGTTGGCAGCGTCGACCTTGCCGTCCGGCGAGCTGTAGCGGAAAACGACTTGGCCGTTCTTCTCCAGCGCATCGAGCTTGTCGGCGCGGTCGAAGTAGAGGCCGTCGCCATGGGCGATGGGCATGCGCAGCACCTGACCGCGGCGCAGGCGATGGGTGTACGGCAGGTCGTCGCGCTCGACGCGAAGGTAGACGTCGCGCGACAGGAAGCGCAAGCCCTCGTTGCGCATCAGCAGGCCGGGAAGGAGGCCCGCCTCGCAGAGGATCTGGAAGCCGTTGCAGACGCCGAGCACCAGGCCACCGGCGTCGGCGTGGCGCTTCACCGCCGCCATGATCGGCGACTGCGCCGCCATGGCGCCGGCGCGCAGGTAGTCGCCGTAAGAGAAGCCGCCCGGGAGGACCACGAGCTCGCTGTCCTGCAGGTGGGTGTCGTCGTGCCAGAGGAAGGTCGCGTCCTCGCCCAGCACGTGCTTCCAGACGTGGTAGACGTCGTGGTCGCAGTTGCTGCCGGGGAAGACGACGATCCCGCACCTCATCGGCGCGAGCCCTGCGTCAGTTTCTTCTTGGCCGCCTTCTTCGCCGGCTTGCCCTTGGCCCCGGGCTTTGGCTTGGTCGCGGGCTTGGCCCTGGCTGCGGGCTTGGATGCGGCCTTCGACTTCGCGGCGGGCTTGGACTTCGCCGCAGACTTGGGCTTCGCGCCAGACTTGGCCTTCGCGCCAGACTTGAGCTTCGCGCCAGACTTGGCCTTCGGTACAGACTTGGGCTTCGCCGCGGCCTTGGGCTTCGCCGCGAGTTTGGACTTCGGCTTGCCGGCGGGCTTGGCTTTCGCGGCAGGCTTCGGCTTGGCCTTCGCCGCCGACTTGGCGGCGGCCTTGGGCTTCGGCGCCGGCTTCGCCTTGGCTGCCACCTTAGCTTTGGCCGCGGGCTTCGGCTTGGCGGATGGCTTCGCCTTGGCTACTGGCTTGGCCTTCACTGCCGGTTTCGGCTTGGCGGCAGCGGGCTTGGCTGCCACAGCCGACTTCGGCGGGACGGGAGCGGCGGCGGGACCAGTGGCCGGACGCGGGCGGGCTGGTCTGGTAGCCGTCGGCTTCGCGGCCGTCGCCGGAATCGTGGGCTTGGCGCCAGGCGGCGGACCCATTCGGGATCCCGGCCCCGGCGGCGCCAGCGGCGGCGCGGCGGCCGCGCGTGGGCCGGTCGGCTCGCCCACCGCCGTCGTCGCGCCGCTGACGTCGCGGCGGGCGGGCTCGCCCTCCGCGGGTTTGGGCGAGGGGGCGGAGGCGCTGGCCTTGCTCCTACCCTTGCCCGCGCCGTCGCCGGCCGCCTCGACCTCCCAGCTCTCGACGATCGGGTTGGCCAGCAGCTGCTGGCACATCGCCTCGACCTGCCGGCGCCCGTCCTCGCCGGAAGCGGCCAGCTCGATCTCGAAGCTCTTCCCGGCGCGCACGTCGCGCACGGCCTGGAACCCCAGCCGTGTCAACGCTTGCTGGATGGCCCGCCCCTGGGGGTCGAGGACCTCGCGCCGGGGGTAGACCAGCACTCTTGCCTTCACGGGTTGGGCTCCGGATCCATGAAAGATCTGTGAAGCGCCTGAGCTGACGGGGGTTGGCCCGCGCGGCGCCGATGATTTGCGCGAAGACTAGCAAAAACCAGGCGTCATGAGGAGCGCGGGCGCTCCCCAAGCCATGTGGACCTCCGCGGCCCAGCCCGCGCAGCTGGGGGTCAGCCGGCCCCTTAACCGACAGTGAGCCAAGGGGTTGGCTCGAATTGCCCGGAGATCGTCATCGCCGCCTGCGTGCGCAGCCGGGTGAGCTCCTCCCCCACCACCGCCGCCGCCAGCGCCGGCAGGTTGTTGACCTGCGACAGGTGGTAGAGCACCACGTGCTGAAGGCCCTCGTGCGCCAGCTCGGCCAACCCGTCGGCGGCGTCGGCGTTGGAGAGGTGGCCGTGCCGCCCCGCCACCCGCTGCTTGAGGGGCCAGGGGTAGGGCCCGTTGCGCAGCATCTCGAGGTCGTGGTTGGCCTCGAGCACCAGCGCGTGCACCCCGCCGAGCCGCGACCAGGCGAGCCGGCTCCGGCAGCCGAGGTCGGAGACGAGCCCCACCCGTCCGCCGCCGCCGGGGTCTTCGACGACCACGCCGACCGGCTCGCGGGCATCGTGCGGCACGCTGAACAGCTCGACGACGAACCCGCCCGCCTCGAAGGGCACGCCGGAGCGGCAGCAGCGCACGAGCGCCGCCACCTCCGGCCGCAGGCTCATGCCGCCCACCGTGCCGGCCGTCGCGTAGATCGGCACCCGCCGCTTGCGGCAGAAGCGCTCGACGCCGCGCACGTGGTCGAGGTGCTCGTGGGTGAGCACGACGCCGTGGAGGTCTTCCGGCTCCAGCCCGACCTTGGCGAGCCGGCGCTTGATCTCGCGCGCCGAGAAGCCGGCGTCGACGAGGAGCCGCCGACCACCCGCCTCGATCACCACCGCGTTACCCTCGCTGCCCGAGCCGAGCACCACGAGCCGCATCGGGCGGCGGGGCACCACCGGTTCCCGAACAGGGCCGTCGAGCTCGGGGAAGAGGGAGGCCTGCCTCACGCGCGGCTCAATCTATCCCGGCGGCGGTGGCTAGAATTCGTACGTCTTCCCCTGCTCGAGGAACGCCAAGTCCGGGTTGCGCATCGCCTTCACCTCGGCGCAGATGCGGGAGATGCACGGCGGCTTCAGGTGGTGGAGCAGGATCGGCACCTTGCGCTCGAGCTTCTCGAGCTCGCGCTCGAGCGTACGCGGCGTCAGGTGGAGCGAGACGTCGGCGATCTCCTGCAGCCCGTTGTCGAAGGAGACGTCGATGCACAAGGCCTTGAGGTCCGGGGTCTGGTTGGCGATCTCCCAGAAGCGCGTCGTCGGCCCGGTGTCGCTCGACCACAGCACCGCGCTCCGCCCCTGGCGCAGCAGGAAGCCGTGCGTCGGCACCAGGTGGTCGACCGGGATCGGCGTGAAGCTCACGCCGTCGAGCTCGAGCGGCACCTCGTCGGCCAGCTCCTCGAAGAGCACCGCCGGCAGCAGGTGGTTGGGCAGCCGCGTGAAGTCGGGCCAGGTGGCGTTGTTGAACAGGTACTTGCGGATGGCGTAGATGGTGGCCGGCGAGCTGTGGATGCGGATGGCGCCGTTGCTCTTGCCGTAGACGTTCTCGATGAAGAACGGGAGCGAGTTGGTGTGGTCCATGTGCGAGTGCGACAGCACGATGGAATGCACCTTCACCTGCTCCTCGACGGGCAGCGCCTGCGACAGCGAGCCGGCGTCGAGCGCCACGTGCTCGTTGATCAACAGGCAGGTCATGCGGCAGTCGAGACTCTCGCCGCCGAAGCCGCCGAGCACCTGTATCTTCATGTGACTAGAGGATCTTACGCCTGTGGTGCGAGGGCCGACAAGGACGCGAGCAGCTGTTCGCCCTGCTCCAGCGTGAAGGCGCCGCGGGCGTAGAGGCGGGCGAACGCCGCCGCCACCCGCGGGCAGAACTGCGTGCCGGCGAGGCGCGCGATCTCCTCCGCGGCCGCCGCTGGAGTGAGCGCTTTTCGGTACGGGCGGTCGGTCGTCATGGCGTCGAAGGTGTCGGCGACGCCGATGATGCGCGGGATGAGCGGCAGGTCTACGTCCACGAGACCATCGGGATAGCCGCGGCCGTCGAGGCGCTCGTGGTGGCTGCGGATGCCGGGCACGAGATGGCGCAGGCTGCGGATGCGCCCCACCATGTCGGCGCCGTCGACGGTGTGGCGCGCCATCACCGCCACCTCGTCGGCGTCGAGGCGCGCCGGCTTGCGCAGGATCTGGTCGGGCACGGCGATCTTGCCGATGTCGTGGAGGATGGCGGCGAGGCGCAGCTCCTCGAGCCGGTCGGGCGGCAGGTCGAGCTCCTGGCCCAGCAGGACCGAATAGGTGACCACCCGCCGCACGTGACCGCCGGTGTAGGGGTCGCGCCGCTCGATGGCTTCCGAGAGCGCCGTCACCATCTCGAGGAACGACCGTTTCTGCTCGGCGTAGAGCCGCGCGTTCTGCACCGCCGCGGCGAGGACGCCGGCGAAGAGCTGCATGCGCCGCAGGTCGTCGGCGGTGAAGCCCTCGCCGCCGCCGCGGTTGAGGAGCTGCAGCACGCCGATCACGGTGCCGCGCGCGATCAGCGGCACGGTGAGGATGTTGCGGGTCGTGAAGTGCGGATCGCGGTCGCCGCTCCAGCGCGGGTCCGCCGCCACCTGGTTGACGATCTCGGCTTGGCCGGAGAGCGCCACGCTGCCGACGATGCCGCGCCCCAACGGCACGCGCAGCGACTGGATCTCGCCGGCGGCGCGACCGCGCACGACGCGGAAGAAGAGCTCCTTCTTCTCGTCGTCGAGCTCCCAGATCGAGCTCGACTCGGCGTGGCACAGCTCCTCGGCCTTCTGCAGCGCCAGCGACAGCACGTGCGAGAGGTCGAGCGTGCTCGCCAGCTCGACCCCCATCTCGAGGAGCACCTCGAGCTCGTTGCGCGACCCGTCGTCGCCGTCGTTCATCGAGGCCGTTCGAGGCTCAGAAGCGGCTGCCGATCCAGAACGTCGTCTCGAAGCCGTTGGAGAGCGTCTGCTTGCCGTCCCACCGCTTGGCGAAGTCCCAGTTCAGCTCGAGGCCGAGCAGGTTGGCGGTGAAGCCCCAGCCGTAGGCCGACTTGGGCCCGCGCTGGCCGGTGCGGAAGTTGTCGGGCGCCAGGCGGTTGTTGTCGTTGTCCCAGAACTTGAAGGTCTCTCCGGCGTAGTCGAACCAGGAGCCGCCGACGTCGAGGAAGACGCGCCCGCGGATCCCCTGAATGACGCCGAAGGGCAGCACCAGCGCGTCGAGCAGCGGGAAACGCAGCTCGAAGTTGGTGTAAAAGGCGCGGTCGCCGACGAACTCGCGGAAGTCGAAGCCGCGCACGGTGTCGAGGCCGCCGAAGTAGAAGACGTTCGGGCTCTGCCCCCACGACGAACCGGCGAAGAGCCGGAAGGCGAACTGGGTGCGGCGCGTGATCGACAGGTACTGCCGGAAGTCGAGCGCCGCCGAGGAGGTGATCGAGCTGGCGTCCGGGTTGATGGTGGTGGCGGCGTTCTTGTCACTGCTGCCGATGGCGGGTGCGTAGCTGCCCTCGAGGCGGTAGCGGCGGCCGGTGATCGGCCCCCACGGCGCCTCCACCGTCGAATCGCCGACGAAGGCGAGCCCCAGCTCGGGGTAGCTGTCGGTGCGCGGCTCGATGAAGGGCAGGAACTGCTGCGTCGTCGGGTTGAAGACGAAGCTCTGGAAGTCGTACTGCCGCCGCACGTAGCCGAGCGAGCCCTCGACGCGGTGGTAGAAGTCGAGCGGATAGAAGAGGAAGCCGGTGGCGCCCGTCTGGCGGAAGGCGGAACGGCGGGCGAGCCGGCCGGCGTCGGTGATGCCGAGGAAGAAGGTGCGGGTGTCGTAGACGGTGGCGCCCCACTGCAGCCGCCGCGCGAGGTTGAGGTAGACGACGTTGAAGTCGGAGAAGCTCGCCACCGAGTTGAACTGCAGGAAGAGCCGCTTGTCGCCCAGGTAGTCGGAGAAGGTGAGCTGCGTCTGCGAGACGACGAGCTGGTCCGAGGTGACGCCGACGCCGGCGTCGCCGTCCTCCAGGAAGAGCTTGAAGCCGCGGTAGCGCTCCTTGTTCTCGTCGTTGATCGTCACCTGGATGTCGGGCTCGTAGGCTCGCAGCTCCGGGTTCGGCGCCGGGGCGAGCGCCGTGATGTCGGGAATCGTCTCGATCACCTCGGGGACCTGGTCGAGGTCGGCGCGGTAGAGGTCGAAGCTGCCCTTCCAGTAGCCGACGTAGACGAGCGCCCGCGTGCCGTCGGCGCGCTCGACGGCGCCCGGCATGAAGCAGCCGGTGACGGCGTTGGTGTGCTGGCGGATCGCACCGGTCTGCAGGTCGAGGCTGTAGACGTTCTCGAAGCCGTTGCGGTCGGAGGTGAAGAAGATCGTGTTGCCGTCGCGGGTGAAGCTGGGATCGAGGTCGTTCCACTCGCCCCGCGTCAGCTCCTGCCGGCTCGACGGATTGGCGAGGTCGAGCCGGAAGAGCTTGATGTAGGGGCCCACCTCGGAGCTGTAGACGAGCCACTTGCCGTCCGGCGAGAAGACCGGGCCGCCGTCGAAGCGCTGGTCGTTGGTCAGGTTGGTGACCTGCCGGCTCTCGACGTCGATGGTGAAGATGTCGAAGTAGCCGTTGAGGTTGCCGGCGAAGGCGATCCGGCGGCTGTCGGGGCTCCAGGCCGGCGCGAACGGCTGCTGCACGTCGAGGTCGATGACGCGCGAGACGCCGCCGTGGATGACGTCGACGAGGAGCAGGCTGCGGCCCTTCTCGCGCTTGGCGAACACCGCGAGCCAGTTGCCGTCGGGGGAGAACGCGAGATCGGAGCCGGTGCGCCGCTCGGAGTCGAGGAACTGTCCCGACAGGTGCTGGTACTTGGTCCCCCAGCCCTTGGTCAGGTTGCGCAGCGGCTTGCGGCCCTGGGTGTCGAAGAGGACGACGTCGAGGTCGTCCCTGGGGTTGCCGATGGCGGCGACGAGGTCGCCCGACGGCGACACCGCGGGGGCGAAGTACTCGGCGTTGCGCCCCTCCTCGCCGAAGAAGCGGCGTCCGAAGTAGCTCGGCTCGCCGGTCTTGACCAGCTCGGGCAGGTACTTGTCGCGCAGCCAGCGGCGGAAGTCGGCGTCGAAGTCGTCGGCATCGACGCGGAAGGCGCGTTTGACCGCGCGGTCGATGCTGCCGCCGAGAGTGCTGCGGTACTCGAAGAGGAAGTCGAGCACGCCCTGCGCTCCCCAGCGCGACTCCATGAAGTCGAAGACGGCGTGGCCGAAGCGGTACTGGAAGTAGCTCGAGCCCTGCGCCTTGGCGATGGGCGGCACCAGGTCATTGACGACCGCGTCGCGCAGCACCATCTTGTCGGAGGTCTTCTCGTCCTTGGCGTAGTAGCTCGCCATCCCCTCGGTCAGCCAGCCGGGCGGCTGCGCCGTGAGGCTGCGGCTGACGTGTCCGTTGAAGAGCAGGTGGAACTGGAAGATGTGCGTCAGCTCGTGGAGCACCAGCGTGTGCAGCTGCGCGTCGGGCAGGTCGACCGGCAGGACCATGCGGAAGCGGATGTCGGTCGAGAAGGCGCCGACGTTCTCGGGCAGGAACCCGAGCTGGACGTTGTTCTGCTCGAACTCGGTGTGGGTCTTGTAGAAGATGAGCGGCGTCGAGCTCTCGATCTGGTAGTCGAGCCGCCGCGACAGCTCGTCGTAGGCGCTCTCGGCGAACGACACCACGCGCTGCAGCAGCGCCTCCTCCTCGGGGTAGTAGTACACGTCGAAGTGGGGCGAGTGGTAGATCTGCCACTTGAAGTGCTGGTACTGGATCTTGTTCTTGCCGAACTGCGCCTGCGCGGGCGCGGGCAGCAGAACGGCGAGGCCGAGGAGCGCCGCGAAGACGGCAGCGCCGCGCAAGAGGGCGGAGGAACGACCGTGGCGAGGGCAGGTGCTCATAGCTCTCCCGTTCGACCGTTCAAGGCGTGTAGAGGACGCGCGTCGACTCGACGTCCTTCTTGGCGAAGATGCCGACGATGCGGTCCTCGAGCGCGAAGAGGTTCTGGAACATCCCTTCCACCGGGTCGGCGCCGGCGCCCTCGAGCGTCTTGAAGTCCTTGAAGTTGTCCGAGTAGAGCATCTCGCCGGTCTTGCCGTCGTAGACCTGCATCAGGATGTCGAACTCGAAGCCGGTCTCCTCGACGAGCACCTGGCGGTAGTAGGTGCGGCCGTCGTACTGCGAGGTGTACTCCTCGAGGCGATAGCCGCTCTTGTCCTGGATGTCGAAGTCGAGGCTGCCGGCGAGGACGAGGTCGGCGCTCGTGCGCTCGCCGAGCGCGCGCCAGAAGTCGCGGTCGTGCGACAGCGCTTCGAAATCGTCGCTCGGGTACTCGACGTTCTCCACCTCTTCGACGGCGATGCCGCTGTCGCGCTTCAAGACCTTGAGCAGGTAGCGCTGGAAGTCGCCGCGGACGTCGAGCTC
>DASYQD010000187.1:0-29585 GCA_036005845.1 Thermoanaerobaculia bacterium
CAGATAGCGAAGCGGAACGGCTGCTCCATCACGGACGATGGTGTGAGAGCGCTGCTCTCCCGTCTGAGTTGGCTCGCTCCGTACTACCTCGCGAAGATCGGAGAGGTTGCCTGCGAGAGGGCGGCAGCGATGGTGATCGACGAAACCGTCGCCAACACTGCGGGGGATTCGCTTCTTCAGTTAGAGCACAGGATCTACTGGTCGACCTGGCGCGAGCATCTCGACAAGAACTACCCGGACCCCGAGAAGACCCGGCTCTTCAACTTGCTCGCGGAGATCGCACGCGATCCTGAGGGTGCGACTCCCGACACGCTTTTGCTCACCTTGAATCGAGGCGGCGAGGGCCTCGGCGGCGAGGTGCTTCGCGAGTACCTCGACACCCTAGAGGCCGACGGTTACCTCAGCGGCGACACTCGTGGCCGCTTCAGATTCCGCATGAACCTCCTCCGCGAATGGTGGCTGCGCTACGTGGCGCCGCCAACCGTCTGAGGGGCGGCGATGGGCAAGCTGCTGGAGCTTGCGTTTTACAACCCGGCGCTGCTCGGGGACGACAGCTTTCTCGCTGGCTTCGTTGCCCGCCAAGAACTGGTGGCCAAGATCCTGGGGCGGCTTGGCGATGTGACTCATCGCGGACTCGCACAGCATCGCCTGATCGTCGGCCAACGCGGCATGGGTAAGACCAGCATGCTGCGCCGGGTGGCGCTCGGGGTTCGTGCACAGCCGGAGCTCGCGGCGGTGCTCCTGCCGCTGACCTTCCGAGAAGAGCAGTACAACGTCCACAACCTTCACGTCTTCTGGTGCAACTGCCTCGACGCCCTCGGCGACTGCTTCGAGGCCTCCGGACAGGATGAGAAAGCGGAGCGGGTCGACCGCGACGTAGCCCACCTGGGTCGGATCGACGATGACGAAGAGGGCAGTGAGGCACTCGAGGTATTCCAGCGATGGATGAAGGCAGAAGGCAGACGGCCACTGCTGATGCTCGACAACATCGACATCCTCCTTGCTGGTCTCAAGGAGAAGCAGTGGAGCCTCAGGCGGCTCCTGCAGCAGCGCGGCGGAATCGTCGTGATCGGCGCCTCTGCGGGCCCGCTCGAAGCCGCGGCCAAACAAGACGGTCCGTTCTTCGACTTTTTCCAAGTGGACGTCCTCGAGAAGCTGCGGCACGACGAGGTTGTGTGCTGCTTGCGCCGCTTTGCTGGCGAGCGCCAAGGGACGGGACGGGCCGTGCTAGCGGCGCTCGACCGCGACCCGACTCGGGTGCGCGTCCTGTATGACCTCACGGGCGGCAATCCGCGTACACTCGCGATGCTCTACCTTATCCTCGAGATGCGCGGTGACGGGGATGTCATGCGCGATCTCGAGGGTCTGCTCGACCAGGCAACTCCACTCTACAAAGCGCGGGTCGAGGAGCTGCCCCCCCAAGCGCGGGTGGTGTTCGACGCAGTGGCGCTGGCATGGAACCCTGTGACTGCCGCCGACGTCAGCGTTGTGGCGGGCCTCGACGTGAACACCGCTTCGACGTACCTTGATCGGTTGGTGAAGGACGGTGTAGTCGAGAAGGCGACGCTTTCTACGTCTAGGAGAACCGCATTCCAGGTAGCCGAGCGGTTCTTCAATATCTGGTATCTGATGCGTCACGGCCAGCGGCGACAACGTGCCCGGCTCCGCTGGCTAACCGAAATGTTGCGCAAGATCTACAGTCCGCAGGAGCTACGCGAATACGCGGCGGGATTGCTGGAGCGGTCAGAAGCAGGGAAGCACACCGACGTCAGCTATTGCCTGGCGTTGATTGAGGCGGTGGACGACCAAGAGCTGGCGGAAGCCCTCAGGCGGCGGTACAAGCTTGGAGATGTGCCGACATCGGCCAAACACACGAGCGCCCAAGCGCCCCAACAACGTCGCGCGCTTGAGGCCTTTCTTCGCAAACAAATTGAACGAAATCCCCAGGATGCAGTGCCGTGGAATGAAGTCGGTAATCTGTTGGAAGGAGCGGAGGGCCGCCAGGGGGAAGCGGAGGCTGCATATCGAAGGGCGATCGATCTCTCTCCGACGGTCGCGGGTTACTGGTACAACCTAGGCCTACTGTTGGGAGGTCGGCTCGATCGGCTTGAAGAATCAGAAAGGATGCTGCGGAGAGCAATCGAGCTCGATTCTCAGTACGCAGCCGCTTGGATCGGCCTAGGTGACGTGCTGGCCGACCAGCCGAGCCGTCTCGACGAGGCCGAGGCCCTATACCGCAAAGCGATCGAGCTGAACTCGAAGCTGGCGGCGCCCTGGAACAACGTCGGCGTCCTTCAGGCACGATCGCGCGATCGTTTGGAGGAAGCCGAAGCTGCTTTTCGGAAAGCGATCGAGCTCGAACCGAAGGACGCAACCGCCTGGGCCAACCTCGGGACCCTGCTGATGGGTCACCCTGATCATGTTGGAGAAGCCGAGGCTTCGCTTCGACGAGCAATCGAGCTCGACGCAAACGACGCATTTACGTGGAACAGCCTCGGCAACCTGTTGGCAGGCCCGCTCTGTCGTCCTGACGAGGCCGAGACCGCATATCGGACTGCAGTCAAGCTCGACCCGGATAGCGTGCCTCCGCTAGCGAACCTCGCCTATCTCCTCCTACCTTTGCAAGGGCGCGAAGTCGAGGCGGAAGAGGTCTATCTAATGGCGGTTAGACGATTCCCGGCTCACGGTGCGGGGCTATTGTGCGGATTCCACGCCTTGGCCCATGACGACTTCGCCAAGGCTGTTAGCGAGCTTGGGAGCGTCCTGGATCAGGGGCATCCGGAGCTCCTCACCGACTTCCAGGACGACCTGCTCCGCCTGCTGGCTCTGGCCGCAGAGCGTGGTTATGGCGAAAGGCTTCTCGAGTGGTTCGACGAGACAAGACTCGGTGATCGATACTGGCCTCTGCGTGCCGCATTCGACGCCTACCTCAACGGTGAGGCCCGCCTCATGGATGTAAACCCTGAGGTGCGAAATGGGGCTCAACGGCTGTTTGCCGAGATGAACGGCGTGCGGCGAAAGAGGCCCCGCACTGCCAACCTGACCAGCACTGCCAGAACGCCACGCCCGTCCAATTCACGGCATAGACCGGCAAAGGCCACCAAAGGCCACCGACGCTCATAACTGGCTCGCCTACTGCCCGAGGATCTTCGCGAAGAAGTCGAGGGCGCGCGGGTCTTCGGACTGGCCGAGCCAGAAGATGGCTTGTTGGCGGATCGTCGGGTCGCGGCGTTCGCGGGCGATGCGCATCAGCAGCGGCACGGACTGGCCTTCCTTGAGCTGGGTGATGGCGAAGACGGCTTGCTTGCGCACCTCGAGCGACGGATCGTCGTCGAGGCGGGCGAGGATGACTTTCGGCGCCTGCTCGGCCCCCGATTGGGCGAGCCAGAAGAGGGCTTGGCTGCGCACGTCGGGATCGTGATCGGTCTTTGCCACGTCGATGATGGCGGGGATGGCGCTGGGGCCGTCGTTCTGGGACAACGAGAAGATGGCCTTCTTCCGGATGTCGGGCGAGGGATCGTCGTGCGCGACGCCGCTCAAGAAGCGGGCGCCCTCCTCGCCGCGGGCCTGGCCGATCCAGAACAGCGCCTGGTCGCGCTCGTCTCGCGATCGATCGGCCGCGGCGAGCCGGTGCAGCGCTTCGTCCGCTTCGCGGCCGGCGTGGTAGGCGAGCGCGGCCAGCGGCTCCGATCCGTCCCGGTGCTTCGGTGCCGAGCGGCGCGTCAGCTCTTCGAGCAGCGCCGCGCTCTGCGCCGGCTCAACGCCGGTGACGTGCACGACGAGAAGCCCGCCGCTGTCGAGCTCGCAGCTCGTGCTGAAGGCGCGCACGCGCTCGACCTGGCCGCCGTTCCAGCGCGCCAGCACCAGCTCGCGGCCGCTGCCGGGGCGGCCGTCCCGGCTGCCCCAGCTCTGGTTCTTCGCTTCGAGGCGGCAGGCGCAGCCGCGGAACTTCTCGTCGAGGCAGCAGGCGTTGCCGAGCGCCGGCGTCGCCGCGACCGCCCACGCGAACCAGAGCGGTCCGCGCTCCCGCGAGCCGACCTGCTTCAGCGTGTCGGCGAGCGAGCCCGCAATGGAGACCTGCCGCACCTCACCGCCGCGCACGCGCGGCACGGCCGCCGATTCGAGCGCCACCGGCGGCGCCGACTCCGCACCCGCCGCCGCGGCACGGGCGGACGTACCGTGAAGCGGCAGCACCGCCGCGAACAGAACGAACAGCATCCTGGTGTTGCGCATGGTCGTCTCTCCTACCTCACTCGTCGAGCATCTTCAGCATCAGCTCGGTGGCTTCCGGCGAGTCCATCAGCGACAGCTTCTGCACGATGGCGCGGCGCAGCCCGGTGTCCTTCTCGGCGCGGAACAGCTCGATCAGCGCCTTGGCGTTGTCCTGGATGAACAGCCCTTCGATGACGGCGCGCCGCGTCTCGCCGTCGGTGTACTGCGCGTAGAGCTGCTTGAGCGCCTCGCCCGACCGCTTCGAGTCGGTGATGCCGAGACCGTGGATGGCGGCGCGACGGAGATCGACGTCCTTCTCGCCGCGCGCCGCCTGCGCCAGGTCCTCGACGTCGCCGGCGACGCCCATCGCTTCGAGGACGGCGCGGCGCACGTCCGCCGACGCCTCGCGCGAGTACAGCTGCCGCAGCGACGCATCGGCGCCCATGGCGCCGAGCTGCTGAACGGCCTTGCGGCGCATCTGCGGGTCCTTGTCGTTCTGCGCGATGGCGAGCACCTCGCCCTCGGCGTCGGCGACGAGGTAGGAGTGCAGCACCGCCTCGCGCACCGCGGTGTCTGCACTGTCGCGGTAGATTTGCGCCAGCGTCGCCACCGAGTCCCGGCCGCCGGCGACGCCCAGCATCTCGATCGCCTCGCGCTGCATGCCCGGGGTGCTGCGGCCCTGCGCCACCGCGGCGAGCGCCGCGCGCGCCTCGGGCGAGTCGCTCTGGCCGAGCACGAAGAGCGCCTGCTTCTTGAGCCGCGGCGACGCGTTGCCCTGCAGGAACTTCTGCAGCACCGGCACGGCGCGCGACGACTCGGTTTGCATCAGCGCGTTGAGGGCGTAGAGCTTGAGCTCCTCGGTCTCGGCGGCGCTGCCGACCGCCACCGACTGCGGCCCGCGCATCTCCACTTCGAGCGCGGCGCCGTCGTCGATCCAGCTGCTGTGCGGATAGTTGCCGCGCAGCTCGCGCAGCGCGGCGAGGGCGTCGGATTCCCTGCCGTCCTTCGACAACGCGTAGGCGAGCCAGTAGAGCGCGGCGTCGGCCTCGCCGCCCTTCTCGGCGGCGACGCGACGGAACACCTCGGCGGCCTTCTTCCAGTTCTCGGCGTCGAGCGCCTGCTGGCCCTCGCGGTAGGCGGCGGAACGCGCGGCGCCGCTGCCGCCGGCGGCGTCGCCGGCGAGCCAGCCGACGACTCCCCAGGGACCGGTCAAGGCGATGCCGGCGCCGGTGGCCGAGGCGGCGGCGGGCAGCACCAGCGCCGCGGCGGCGAGCGCGATGCCGAGAGGACGCAGGCGAGTACGGAACGACTTCATGGCGTGTGGTCTCCGGTCAGATAGTGGAGCGGGTCGTGGGAGCGGATTCGGACCGCAGCGAGCGCGTCAGCAGCTCGGAGGCGACCCGGGTCTTGAAGAGCAGGTTCTGCGATTCGATGCGGCGGCGCAGGAACTCGAAGTCGGCCGGGTGCGGCTCGGCGGGCAGGTGCGCCAGCTCGAGCAGCACCGGTTCCATGTCGTCCAGCAGCGCCACGACGCCCTCGCGGCCGCCGCGCTCGGCGGCGGTGCGGTAGAGGCGGTTGGCGGAGAGCAGCTCCTGCGCCGTCCGCTGCTCGCCGGCGAGCGAAGCGGTCTCCTCCGGCGAGGCGTTGGCGAGCTCGGTGAAGAGGCGCTGCGAGCGCTCGAGGTGGTCGGCGAGCGTCTCGGCGAGGAGGCGCTGGCGAGAGTCGGCGGAGAGAGTCGGCGGCGCCGGCGCGACGTTCGGTGCGAGGCGGCCGGCGATGTAGCCGACGGCGAGCAGGAGGACCGCGGCCGCGGCGGCGGGGACGTAGCGGCGGACGCGGGTGCGGAAACGGTGGGCTGCGGGGAGCACGTTCGTCGGCGCCCCGTTCGCAGATTCCATGACCGCGAGATCGCTGCGGCTCGGCGCGCCTGTCGAGGGCGCTTCATCGAGCGAAGGCATCGGCGCCGTAGCGGCTGCCGCCGCGGTCTCGCCGCCGGCCTGCGCGCGCTGCCGGGCGGCGCCGCCGCTGCCCTCGGTCGCGAGGCGCGGCTGCAGGCGCTGCCACACCTCTTCGGTGAAGCTCGCCGGCAGCTCGGGTGGCGTCCACGCGTCGGCCGCGGCGAGCAGCGCGCGCAGCTCGGCGTAGCGCTGCTGCGCGGCGGCGGAGCGCGCCAGGATCGCCGTGATCGCCTCGGCGTCAGGCGACTCGCCGTAGTGGTAGAGGATCAGTTCCTCGTCGCTGGGGTGGTCGTGTTGCATGCTCGTGGTCATCCGGAAGGTGCTCCCGATTCGGCGGCGGGTTCCTGAAGTCGTTCGTGCAGGAACGGGACGAGCGCGAGCCGCAGCTTGCGGACGGCGCGGAAGACGGCCTGGCGCGTGGCGCTCGACTGCAGGCCCAGCCGCTCGCCGATCTCCACCGTGCTCCGGCCCTCGTAGTGGCGCAGCACGAAGGCGACGCGCTCGACGTCGGTCAGGGTCTTCATGGCGCGCGAGAGAGCACGGCGCAGGTCGCCGCTCTCCGCCACGCGCTCGGGTCCGGGTTCCGGCGACGGCGCCGGGTCGAGCACGCCTTCCTCGCTCTCGTAGGCGACCTCGCGGCGCGTCTTCACCTGGCGCAGGGTGTCGAGCGATGCGTTCATGGCGATGCGGTGGACCCAGGTGCCGAAGCCGGCGCGGCCGTCGAAGCGGTCCAGCGCGCGGTAGGCGCGAAGGAACGTCTCCTGCACGATGTCCTCGGCGGTGGCGCGGTCGGCGGTGATGCGATAGGCGAGATTGAAAACCATGCGTCCATGACGGTCCACCAGCGTTCGGAAGGCGTCCTCGTCCCCCGCGGCGGCTCGGCCCACCAGCTCCAGCTCCAGGTCGCCCGCCTCCATTCGTTCATTAGACGACGGATGGCAGACTCCGTTAGCAGATGGCGCGAGCGCGGCTCGGCAAGGTGATCAGCGGCGGCCAGACCGGCGTCGACCAGGCGGCGCTCCGCGCGGCGGAGGTGTGCGGCCTCCAGATCGGCGGCTGGTGCCCACCGGGACGCGAGAGCGAGGCGGGGCTTATCCCGGAGCGGTTCCCGCTGCACGAGACGCCGGTGGAGCGCAGCCCGGACGCGCCCGACGTGCCGCGCTCCCTACGCACCGAGTGGAACGTGCGCGACTCGGACGCGACGTTGATCCTGACGGCGGACGACGAGGCCCGCGCACATCGGGGCGCTGCGGCCGATCGCGCGGTCGCGGCCGACCGGGGTACAGCGTGGGCGGTCGAATGCGCGCGCCGCTACGGCAAGCCGGTGCTCGAGTGCGACCCGGGCGATCCGCGGGCGGTAGCGCGCATCGTCGACTGGCTGCGCAGCGAGCCGATCGCGACGCTCAGCATCGGCGGGCCGAGTGAAGCGACGCAGCCGGGCATCGGCGACGCGGCGTACGCGTTGCTCGTCGAAGTGTTCACTCGTGCCGGCTCTTCGTGAGCCATCGCGCGCGGTCGAGCCGAACTCGAGGACCTGCGCCAGCGCCAGAGGGTCGCCGGTGGCTTACGGCCGCAACTCGAACCACGGGGCCGAGCCGCAGGCGAGGACTCATGTCCCCGGGCTGAGGCCGACTGTCGGCCTCAGCCGTGCAACTTCGCGAAGAGCTCGAGCATCGTCTCTTCCGACGGTGGTTCGAGAATTTGCGCCGCGAGCTCCTTCGCCTGCGGATAGTCCGTACCGCGAATGCGCTCCGCGGCGGCGCCGAGGTCGTATTCGGTCCGCCGCAGCTCGACCTCCGGCCCGAGCAAGAGCCAATAGGCGCCCGGCCGGCCGAACGGCATGCCGACGCTGCCCGCATTCAGCACGCGCGTGCGGCCGACTCGCCGGTCGAACTGCATGTGCGTGTGGCCGCACACGATTACGTCCACGCCGAGCGGCTCGAACAGCGGCAGCAAGTGCTCGTCGGCCGTCCGTCGCGTGAAGCTTTCCGTCTCGCTGCGCGGCGTGCCGTGGCAGAAGAGCACCGTGCCGAGCCCGTCGATGTCGAGCTGCGCGGTCATCGGCCAGCGCGCGAGCACCGGCTCGAGGTCCGCAACCTGCGCGGCCGTCCAGCGCAACGTCTCGACGACGCTGTCCGGCGGCCGTGCGCCGGAAGCCGTGCCCCAATAGGTCACCGATCCGGTCCGCGCGGCCTCCGGCTGGGCGAGCACCGCTTTCTCGCCGTTGCCGAAGATGAACTGCGCCGGCAGATCGATCTCGAGCAGCCGCCGCAGCGCCTCGCGCGGCATCGGCCCGGGAAGGACGTCGCCGCCCACGACGATGAGGTCGACCTCGGCGCCGGAGACGTCCTCGATGACCGCCTCCAGCGCCGGGAGGTTGCCGTGGATGTCGTAGAGCGCGGCTACCCGCACGGTCCGCCCGTTACGACGCGCCGCCGGGCTCGCCCCGCTCGAGCTGCCGCACCTCGCACTCGAGGTCCCAGTCGTCGCCGTGGACCTGCAGGAAGCGCTTGGTGTAGTCGATCGCCTCGGCGAGCGACTTGGCCTCGAGGATGGCGTAGCCGCCGATGACTTCCTTCGCTTCGGTGAACGGGCCGTCGGTGGTCGACAGCTTGCCGCGGCGCAGGCGTACGCGGACGCCCTCCGACGTCGGCCGCAGCCCGGCGGTGTCGACGAGCACGCCGGCCTTGGTCATCTCCTCCATCAGTTTGCCCATGTCGGCCATCAGCTTCTCGGTGGGCGGCTTGATCGTCTTCTCGTCGATCCAGATCATGGAGAGGAATTGCATCGGTCGTGACCTCCTGGTCGTTCGTTGGGGAGCGGGCTCGCCGGTATCGGCGCTTCGTACCCGTTCCTGACCGTACGACGAACGAGATTGCGTGAGATCGACGAACGAGCTTCCGGAGCTAGAACTTCAGCTCGGTGTCGCCCCAGAGGAAGCGGCCGTCGGCCGCCTCGACGGTGAAGACTACCCGCTGGTCGACGCGGCGCAGCTTGACGGTAGTACGGAAGCGGGCGAGGCCCTGCGTCGGCGGCGCCCCGCTCAGCGCGACGCGCAGGCGGCTGGCGATCTCCGAGCGCCCGCCGTCCTTGTCGAGTGCCAGGATGGCGAGCGGGACCTCGGCCAGGAAGCCGCCCTCCGGCGCGGGCGAGAAACTCAGCGCCTCGACCGGCACGCCGAGGGTGACCGCCAGCTCCACCTCGTGCTTCTTGCGCGCGAGATCCTTCGTCCCCTCGACGATGACGATCAGCCGCTTGTCCTCCGGCGCGCCGCCGAAGAGCGAGACACCTTCGGCCCGCATCGACGTCTCGGTGCGCCCGGACACGTCCGAGTAGCTGCTGCGCGACCGCACGCGCAGCCCCGGCCGCAGCACTTGCACCTCGACCTTGTGCACGCTGTCGTTGCCGCGGAAGTCGGCGTCGAAGCCCAGCCAGTAGTAGCTGCCGGCGTCCCTGCTGATCGTCGCCAGCAGCTTGCGGCCGAGGCCGCTGGCGTCGCGGCCGCCGGTGGCACGCGCCAGCGCATCGAGCGCCTTGGTCGCCGCCGGCTCGTTGGTGGCGACGTCGACGGCGTAGAGCGTGTAGCCGAGCCGGTTGGCGGACTCGACGAGCGGCCCGAAGAGCTGCGGCGCGACGCGCGTCGACCAGCCGCCGGTCAGGAGCACGAGCACCTTGCGCCCCGGCGGCGTCTCGAAGCCGCGCAGGGCGCCGGCCATGGCGTCCGTCGTCCGCCGCAGCTGCGTGCGCGCGGCCGGGTTGACTCGCTTGTACAGCGGCGCGGTGACCATCCCCAGCTCGTCGGGATCGAGGCCGGCTTCGAGCGCGGCTTCGATGGTGAGGTCGACGTCCTCGCCCATCCCGCGGTCTTCGGCGATGAACCGGCTGCCCAGCGCCGGGCGCTTGGCCGCGGCGGCGAGCGCATCGGCGAGGACGCGGCGATCGCTCGTCCACGACGCGAGGGTGTCGAGCCGGCGGCCGTCGAAGGCGACGACGGCGGCCTGGTCGGCGGCGCCGAGCGTGGACAGCTCGCGCCCGAGCGACTGGAGCGCGGCGTTGCGGGGAGCCTGCACGGCGAAGGAATCGTCGACGAGGACGAGCAAGGCGCGGGCGACCTCGGTGGGCGGCGTCGGAACGCCGGGCGTCGCCGCCGCAGGCGGCGCCGTGGCAGCGCTCGCTTCGAGCACCTCGTCGAAGTGGTCGATCGGCACTTCCTTGCCGTCGACGAGAAGGCGGAAGTCAGCCTTCGTGAGCCCGTGCACCGGCTGGTTGGCGGCGTCGACGACGACGGTCTCGACGTTGACGACGCGGACCTCGACCGTCTCGCCGAACGTCGGCGCCGGCTTGTCGCCGGCCTGCGCTTGCGCCGAGGCGAGGGGCAGCGCCGCGACGATCGAGCCGATCAGGAGGATGCGACCGTGCATGGCGCAGGTTAGAGGGGCAGCCGGCCGGAAATCCCGCAGCTCGACAATGAGCTCGCGCGATCCCGTCAGCCGCGAGACCGCAGTGCCGCCGCGACGATGGGCCGCGCCCACTCGGGCGTTGCCGCGAGATCCGCAGGTCCGACCACCCGTCCGCGCTTCAGATGGAGCACCAAGCGAGGACGCGGCACGATCCCGGCGGTGAGGTCGCCCTCGGCGCTGTTGTCGTAGAGCTGCAGCTCGGTGAGGGAGGGCAGCAACGCGATCAGGTTGAGCCGGCTGTGCTCGTAGCGTTGGCGGATCAGCGCCTCGGGGATGTCGTGCCCGCCGCGTCCGACCCGCGCACGCACGCGGGCAACGTGCAGGTCAGCGTTTGCGAGCCCGACGAACCAGATGGACACCTCGCTGCCGCGCGACGCCCCCTCCTGCAGCAGGCGTGTGATGGTGTTGCCTCCGAGTGTGGTCTCGAAGGAGAAGCTGGTCCCGCGGTCGATGGCTTGTTGGAGGAGGTCCCGACCCGCCGCCCACGCGCGTGCGTTCGCCTCGTCGGGGCTCGCACCCTTCTCCATCAGCTCGCGCGCGAGCTCGTCCGGATTGTAGTAGTCACCTCCTGCCGCGCGCAGAGTCGCGCCGCCGATGCTGCTCTTGCCCGCGCCGTTGACGCCCGCGAGCACTCCGATCTGCGGCGGCATGCTCGATCAGCGGCGCGTGCGGCGGGCAGCAGCAGCGCGGCGTGGGCGTGCGGCTTCCACGGCCGCCCGTCCGAGCTCTTCCGGCGAGGCGGCGAATAGTTTCGCCATGGCCGCTCTGGCGCGGGGGGTCTGCATGCTGGCCACCAGCCCGTCGAACCGGCCGGTGAGCGATTTCAGTGATTCGTTGCGCGCGCGGCTCAGCGACTCGAACTCCTCCCACGAGATGACGACCGCCTTGGGGACGTTGTGGCGGGTGATCGCGACGCCGCCGGTGGTGGCGACGCGCTCGAGGACCTCGCCGAAGGCGGTCTTCGCCTGCGAAGCGGAGAGCTCCGGCATCGAGACGAGCTCGCCCTTGCGGTTGCGGAAGGTGTGGGTGTTGGGCATCGGTGTACCTCCAGGGTAAGTCAATGTAGCACGAATCGACCAAAATGATCGATTCAGCCATGCTGCCAAAGCGACGCATGACGCGTTCCGCCGCCTGAACGCGTCGTGACGCCGCGGCTTGGTGTAGCGTCACGGGCAACGCGTCAGTACGGGAGGGCGTGCCGACGGGCGGCCGACGGCCCGGCGGGATCCCACACGTGAAGAAGAAGCTGCTCGACCTCTTCCGCCGGGCACGCCGCGGCGACGCGGCCGAATCGGGCGCGCTGCCGATGCCGCAAGAGCTCGACGACGAGCCGGGCATGAGGCAAACCTCGCGCGTGGTGCCGGTCGCCGACATCCGCGAGCGCGCGGAGTACCACCGCGTGCGGGCGCGCCGGAAGGCGCGCGCCCACTACCTGGCCGCGAAGCGCAACAGCCGCATGCACTCGATGCTCGGCGTCCCCATCGTGGCGATCTCCACCGTGGTGGGCAGCACGGTATTCGCCACGCTCAGCAAGGATCCGTCGACCGGCTGGAAGATCGCCACCGGCCTCCTGTCACTGGCCGCCGCCGTGATGGCCGCGATCCAGACCTTCTTCAGGCACTCGGAGCTCGCCGAGAAGCATCGTTCTTCCGCGGCATCGTACGCTTCTCTGCGGCGCAACTTCGACGTCTTTCAGCTGCGGCTCGCCGGCGAGGCGGCGGACCGCGAGCAGCATCTCGACGCGCTCAAGACCATCATCGAGAACCTCGATCAGCTCGAGCGGGAGAGCCCCGACATCCCGGACCAGTTCTACGACCAGGCCGTTCGCGAGCACGTCGCCGACAAGGAGACCTGAGGCCTCGCTCAGCCGAAGCGGCCGGTGATGTAGTCCTCGGTCTGCTGCTTCCCCGGCTTGATGAAGAGCTTCTCGGTCTCGCCGAACTCGATGAGCTCGCCGAGGTAGAGGAAGGCGGTGTAGTCGGAGACCCGCGAGGCCTGCTGCATGTTGTGGGTGACGATGACCTGCGTGTACTCGTCCTTGAGGTTCTGCATCAGCTCTTCGACCTTGGCGGTGGCGATGGGGTCGAGGGCGGAGCAGGGCTCGTCGAGCAGGATGACCTCGGGCTCCACGGCGATCGCGCGAGCGATGCAGAGCCGCTGCTGCTGGCCGCCGGAGAGGCCGAGGGCGCTCTCGTGCAGACGGTCGTGGACCTCGTCCCAGAGCGCGGCGTTGCGCAGGCTCTTCTCGACGATGTCGTCGAGCTCCTTGCGCTTGGTGATGCCCTGCAGCTTGCAGCCGTAGGCGACGTTCTCCCAGATCGACTTGGGAAACGGGTTGGACTTCTGGAAGACCATGCCGATGCGCTTGCGCAGCAGGTTCACATCCAGGCGCGGGTCGAAGATGCTGTCGCCTTCGAACAGCACGTCGCCCTCGATGCGCACGCCTTCGACGAGGTCGTTGAGGCGGTTGAGGCAGCGGATCAGCGTCGACTTGCCGCAGCCCGAAGGGCCGATGAAGGCGGTGATGCGGCGCTGCGGGATCTGCAGCGAGATCGTCTTCAGCGCCTGCTTCTCGCCGTACCAGAGCGAGAGGTCGCGCACGTCGAAGACAGGATCGGCGAAGACCTCCGCCTCGCCCGCGGGCGCCTGCACCGCCGCGGCAATCACCTCGGGGTTCGCTGCAGCCGCCTGCGGCTCGGTCATCGTGGTCTCCACGTGCCGTCTCCTTGCCTCTAGGGAGCGGCGACGTTGGGCGCGAGCGCGGCGGCGGTCTGCCGTGCCCTGCCGAGCTCGGCAGCCGGCAGCGGGATGAGGCCGATCTGACCCAGATAGCCGTCCTCGCCGACAGCGTCGTCGGCGACGAATTCGCCCACGAACTCCCTGATGCCGGGCACGCTGTCGACGTGCGCTCTCTTGACGTAGATGAAGAGCTCGCGCGAGACCGGATACCGGCGCGCGGCGATGGCGTCGAACGTGGGCTCGACGTTCTCGACCAGTGAGCCCTGCAGCTTGTCGCGGTTCTGGTCGAGGAAGCTGTAGCCGAAGATGCCGAGCGCGTTGGCGTTGGCCCCCAGCTTCTGCACGATGAGGTTGTCGTTCTCGCCGGCGTCGACGTAGGCGCCGTCCTCGCGCAGCGCGTCGCAGATGCCCTTGTAGCGCTTCTCGTCGCTCTCCTTGAGCGCCTTGACCCACGAGAAGGTCGAGCAGCCTTCCTCCATCACCAGCTCGATGAAGGCGTCGCGGGTGCCCGAAGTCGTCGGCGGGCCGAGCACCTCGATCTTCCGGTCGGGGAGGCTCTTGTCGACCTGCCGCCAGGTCTGGTTGGGGTTGTCGCGGAGCTGGCCGTCGTCGCCCGGCACCTGCTTGGCAAGGGCGAGGAAGAGCTGCCGGCGCGTCAGGCTGAAGCGCGGCGCCGCCTTGGTGTTGGCGATGACGATGCCGTCGTAGCCGACGGGTACCTCGACGATGGCGTCGACGCCGTTGCTCTTGCAATTGTCGATCTCGGAGCCCTTGATCTTGCGCGAGGCGTTGGCGATGTCGGGCGTGTCGATGCCGGCGCCGGCGCAGAAGAGCTTCAGGCCGCCGCCAGTGCCGGTGGACTCGATGACCGGCGCCTTGCGGCCGCTGCGGGCGAAGTGCTCGGCCACGGCAGTGGCGAAGGGGTAGACGGTCGAGGAGCCGACGATGCGCAGGACGTCGCGGCCGCCGCCGGCCGCCGCCGGCTCGCCGGATCCGCCGGCGGCGGGCTCGCGCTTGCAGCCCGCGACGAGGCTGACGAGGAGAAGGAGCGAGGCGAAGAGCCGGGATTGGCGCATGGTGTTCGTCCCTCGTATGAGCAACGCCCGCGCGGCCGCGGGCGGGTGGGAGATCAGCCGGAGGCCGGGGCCTTGGCGCCGGCCTTGCCGCCGGCGTGGCGGATGTCGCGGCCCTCGACGTAATAGATGACGTCCTCGGCGATGTTCGTGGCGTGGTCGGCGATGCGCTCGAAGTTGCGTGCCACGAGCAGCAGGTGCAGCGCCCGCGGCACCGACGTGTTGTCGTGCCGCATCAGCTCGACGAGCTCGGCGAAGAGGCGGCGGTAGAGCTGGTCGACCTCGTCGTCCTCCTTGACGACGCTGGTGGCCAGCGCGGTGTCGCGGCTGACGAAGGCGTCGAGGCTCTCGCGCACCATCGCCTGCACGCGCGTCGAGATGCGCGGCAGGTCGACGTAGGGCTTGAGCGGCGGCTCGCGGTTGAGCTGCCCGGCGGCCTGCGCGATGTTGACCGCCGAATCGGCCATGCGCTCGAGGTCGGCGGTGATCTTCATCACCGCCACCAGGAAGCGCATGTCGATCGCCGTCGGCTGGTTGCGCGCCAGCACCGAGTGGCAGTCGTCGTCGATCTCGACCTCCATGCGGTCGACGTCGCTGTCCTGCTCGATGACCCGCTCGACCAGCGCGTCGTCGCGCTCGATCAACGCGCGCGTGGCGGTGGCGATCATCGACTCGACCTGCGCCGCCATCTCGATGAGGCGCAGGCGGATGGCGTCGAGGTGGGTGTGCAGGTGGCGGTGTTCCATGTCGTCCTGCCGAAGGTAGCGCGGCCGTTCGTCGGGTCGCGGACTTCCTTGTGACGGTCCGGTGACGGCGGTGTCGCGGTTTGGCTTCGCGACCATCGTCCGCGGATATCGGCAGGCTTGTAGAGTGCGGCGCGATGGCGAGAAGGCCCGCGACGCACTCCAGCCTCGCCGCCGTCGACCTGGGATCGAACAGCTTCCGCATGGTGATCGCCGACGTTGTCGACGGCGCATTGCGCCGCCGCGACAGCCTGCGCGAGGGCGTGCGATTGGCGGCGGCGCTGGGGCCTGACGGGCGGCTGACTGGCGAGGGCGAGCAGCGCGCTCTCGCCTGCCTGGCGCGCTTCGGCGAGCGACTGCGCGAGCTGCCGCGAGGCAACGTCCGCGCGGTAGGCACCAATACCTTACGCAGAGCGCGCGGGGCGCGCTCGTTCCTCGAAAGGGCGAAGACGGCGCTCGGTCATCCGGTGGACGTGATCTCGGGGCAGGAGGAGGCGCGGCTCGTCTACCAAGGCGTGGCGCAGGACCTCGGACCGGGCGATGAGCGACGCCTCGTCGTCGACATCGGCGGCGGCAGCACCGAGTGCATCCTCGGCCGCGGCACGTCGGCGGAGCGCATGGAGAGCCTCTATGTCGGCTGCGTCGGTATGACGCTGGCGCACTTCCCGGACGGCCGGCTGCGGCGCGACTCGCTGCGGCGCGCGGTCGAGGCGACTCGCGTCGAGCTCGAAGGACTCGAAGGCGAGCTGCGCGGCGTCGAGTGGGATACCTGCGCCGGCTCGTCGGGCACGGTGCGTGCGATCGCCGCCGTGGTGCGGCGCAACGGCTGGTCGGCGGACGGCATCACGCTGCCGGCGCTGCGCAAGCTGCGCAAGGCGATGCTCTCGGCGGGCGATATCTCGTCGCTGCGGCTCTCGGGCTTGTCGCGCGAGCGCGCGGCGGTCCTGCCGGGCGGCCTCGCCATCCTGTGGGCCTTCTTTCGCGCCTTCGGCGTCGAGCGCATGGTCGCCTCCCGCGGCTCGCTGCGCGAAGGCGTGCTCGTCGACCTGTTGGGCCGCCTCGGCAAGCGCGACGTGCGCCCGCGCACCATCGCGCGGCTGCAGGACCAGTACCGCGTCGACCGCGCGCAAGCCGAACGCGTCGAGTCGACCGCGCTCGCGTTGCTGGCGCAGGTGGAAGGCGCGTGGGGCCTGGCGGGCAACGAAGCGCGCGACTACCTAGGCTGGGCCGCGCGCGTGCACGAGATCGGCCTCGCCGTCGCGCACGGCGGTCACCACAAGCACGGCGCCTATCTCGTCGGCAATTCCGAGCTCGCCGGCTTCTCGCTGCAGGAGCAACAGGTGCTGGCGCTGCTCGTACGCGGCCACCGACGCAAGTGGCCGAAGGCCAGCTTCGAAGAGCTGCCGCCCGAACGTCAAGCGCAAGTAGCGGCGCTGGCCGTGCTGCTACGCGTCGCCACCCTGCTGCACCGTGGCCGCGGCAGCCGCGAGCTCCCCGCGGTCGCGGCCACGGCGGCCGAGCGGTCGCTGCGCCTCCGCTTCCCGCGCGGCTGGCTCCGCGCCCACCCCTTGACCCGCGCCGACCTCGAGCACGAGGCGACGTGGCTGGGAGCCGCTGGTTGGGAGCTGCGCTGGGAGTAGTGCGCCGCGACGGCGCTAGAATGAGACGATGCCGCCGGTTCGTTCCACCGCCGAGGCCAAGCCTGTTGGCGAGTTCGCCGCGCACGCCGCGGCGCTGATCGAGCAAGTGCAGAAGACGCGGCGTGCCCTCGTCCTCACGCAGCAAGGAGAGAGCGCCGCGGTCGTAGTGGATGCCGGCGAGTACGAGCGCCTACTCAACGAGCTCGAGCTGCTCCGCGACATCCATGCGGCCGAAGCCCAGCTCGCCAACGACGAGGGCGTGCCGCACGCCGAAGCGCGCGAGCGAGTTCTCTCCCGTCTTCGGTCGTGAAGGTCGTCTGGTCGCAGCGGGCGATCCAGCGCTTCGTTCAGACCGCCGATCACATCGCTCAGGACCATCCGGATTCTGCTTCTCGCTGGGCAAGGAACTTCGCGACTGTCGCGTAGCTCGCGGACATCCGCTTCGCGGTCGCGTGATGCCGAGCCGCGACGGCGCGAGATCCACCAGCTGATCAACGGTTCGCACCGCATCACCTTTTGCCTGGGGGTAGATCGTCTCGCTCTGACGGTAAGCAAGGAGCTGCAGACGTTCCATGCACGGAGATTTGAGCCGTGGCCCGGTTTCATTCGTGCGCCCTTTTGAGAACGATCTCAAGAAACGGGCGCTATGCCACTTTGGTCTCGAGAGTTTACCCACACCAGATTGCTGTCGCACGGGACGTGCGGAGGGCCTACACTCTCTACTGATGTTGGTCGCATGGCGAGACTTCGAGATGTAGAATGTCTGCTGCGGAGACAGAAGGGCAGATGGCGAGAGATCTAGGGCTCCTTGGAGAGGCGACCCTCGTAAGCTGGGCAGCTGCCGAAGGCATTAGCGCCCAGAAGTCCACCCAAGACCGCAACGGGTGGGACTACCTGCTTGAGCTACCGCCCGACCCTCCGAGCGGGCCTCTCACCTTGCCGCGTGACAGGGAGCCCGCCTATTTCTCGTGCCTGTTACAGGTGAAGGCGACCGACACCGGACGTCTCCGACATCAGGTTAGTCTCACGAACCTGCAAAAGTTAATTACCCATCCGCTTCCTGCGTTCTTCCTCATCCTAGACTTTGGAGGTGCTGATTGCCCTCAGGCGGCATACTTAGTGCCCTTGGCTGAGGAAATGACTGACCGCGTCCTGCGTCGAATTCGCAGGCTCGATGTGCAAGGGAAGGATCTTCGCAACAGGAAACTCAGCGTGACTGGTGCTACTCAGACCAGACTCGAGCTCCCCGCTGGCAGCGCTTTGGTACGCGCCATTCGGAATCACATTGGCTGCAGCCTGGAGGAGTACGTAAAGCGCAAGTTGGCACTCGTGGAGACGATAGGATACGGTCCGGACGGACCGAACACAAAGAGTCTAACGCTCAAGTTTAGCGAGGAGAGCCTGAAAGGCGTTGCGTTGCCGGAATACCTCGTGGATCTCACGCTCGGCTTGAGAGATTCTTTGAGTGTCTTGGGTGCAGAGGTGTCGGATAATCGGTTCGACATTCCCTGCGTTCTCAAGACTCTTCCGGCTGGCGAGTTGACGCTAAATCCTGAGACAACAGGTAGCGCCGAGGTAGTGTTCCGGCTTGGAAGCTCCGCTGCGCGGATTACAATGGACATGATACTTCCCGGCGGTCTCGGTCATGCGATCGATATCAATTTCCTTAAGGCTCGCTTCAGGAGCCAATGCCTCGATCTGGTCGTGGGACGTTCACAGATGACTGTGCGGCTCGACACCGCTCCTGCCGATGCGAATCTACGAGGCTTGCATGAATGGGCGCAGGTGGTCCTACTATTCGCCGAAGCACTAAAGTTCAAATTGCCGGTAGAATGCGTTATATACTCCTCAGGCCGGGTGCTCTTTGAGAATGCGCTGGCAATGCAGGAGATGGACCTCCCACCAGAAGTCGTGACGGTTGGGGAGGTTATTCGGGATGCGTGGCTAGTTGCCGAACGTCTAGGGATTCAGGATCAGGTTCGAGTTTCTATCGGTCTCTTGATGCGTCAGAAAACGCGCCTGCGCCTCTTTCTTGAATTACTAGATCCGACTCCTCGCGAGGTGAGGGTCGGTGGCTCGTTTGAGCCAGAACCGATTGAGGGTAGCGGCGTTTGTGTACCGTTTGGGACCGAGGTGCTTCTCGGTGACTACAAGGGCATCGCAGTGGTGTCGGTGTGGGGCAAGGCAACGTATACAGGCAAAGATCGGGAAGGCCGACGGGAGTTCGGCGTAGCAAGCACTGAGAGGCGAACCGAGAGAGTATTCGCGACAAGATTGGACGAAAATAATGCAGCGAGCCTCGCCATTGCCGTGAATGCCATCGCTGATGGCTACGACGATGACGTACAGTGTTGGTTGCTACCGCAATATGTGATCTGAACAGGTGATATGTGCGACTGGGTGGAACCGCCGCCTGCGCCGATCACCGCGCCGTTCGGTGCCAGCCTTGCCAGTAGTCGAGGATGCGTCTCGCGAAGGTTCGTGGCTTTTCAGCCCAGAGGCGATTGCCGGCTTCGCGGGCGCGTTCTCGTAGGCGGCGTTGGCGGCGGGCGATGGCGCGCTGCAGGCGTGGCGTGAGCAGCGGTGGGTCGCCGCCGGCGGCTGCCAGCGCGTCGCGCAGGACGGTGAGGTCGTGCTCGTCGCCGAGGAGCTGCGACAGCTCGTGGATCGCTGCGGCCAGGGTGCCCAGCGGCCCGGGCCAGGCGGGCTCGAAGAGGCGGACGGCGTACCAGAGGTCCTTGGTCGACTTGCGCCAGGCGTGGAAGTCGGCCGCCTCGCCGTTCGCGTAAGCCGCTTTCATGCGGCGCTTGCCGCGGCGGTAGACACGCGCCAGCGACTCGGTCACCGATTCGGGCGTGGCGAGCTGCACCGCGGGCAGCGCCTGCGCGGCCCCAGCGAACGAAGTCGCCAGCAACTCGCGCATGGCGGCGGTGACGGCGGCGTCCGCGGCGTCGCGCCGCTCGCTCAGCACCCGCTCCGCGGCCTCGCGCTCGCTGCGCAGCAGGCGCTGGTAGCGGCGCAGCTTTTCCAGCGCTTCCACCGTCACCTCGGCATCGCGGATCGCGGAAACGGTGCCCGCCGCGTCGCGGAACTTGGCGCGCGCCGAACGCTCGAGCTCGGGTCCCCAGGCGCCGCGCAGCAGCCGCAGCGCGGCGCGCGCTTCCTTGCTCCGCTTGCGCGCTTCGTGCACCGCTTCCGCCGGCGCCGCCACGTCCGCAAGGTGCTCTCCCGCCGCGGCCGCCTGCTCGACCGCGACGCGGCGCAGGCCGGTGGCGAGGCTCTCGCGCTGATGGAGTTGGTACGTCATCGGCGGCGACGCGGCGCGCGAGGACGCTAGCACCCGCTCGCCTCGTCGATGGGCGCGAGCCCGCCGCGAACGGCGCGGGTCACCGCCCTGTCACCAGGTGGTGACCGCGCGGTCACTTGGCGGCGATATCACCGCTGCGTGGAAGCAGCTTGGGCGCCACCAGCCAGAGCAGCTCGCCGCGGCCGCCGGCCAGCTCGCCCCAGCCCAGGATGTCGAGCCCGACGGCGGCTACCGCGCACGTCGGCAGCCGGACGTTGCCGCCGCCGATGAGCCGCGAGGTGGTGTCGGACCAGGTCGGCTCATGACCCACGGCGAGGGCCACTTCGACCGTCCCTGGCAGCTCGCGCAAGCTGGCGAGGACGCCCGCCGGGGTAGTCTCATAGAAGGGGCGTTCCTGCCGAGGCCCCTCCCAGCCGGCCGCGGCCGCCACCCGTTCCAGGGTGTCGCGGGCGCGGAGGGCGGGGGAGGCGAGCAGGGCGTCGGGCACGACGCCGGCTGCGGCGAGGAAGCGTCCCACCCGCGCCGCCGCATCCTCCCCTTCGGGCGCGAGCGGCCGCGCGGGGTCGTCGTCGGCGGGCTCGCGCATCGCCCTGGCATGGCGCAGGAGTAGCAGCGTTTTCATCGCAGAGGAGTGTATGGCAGAGCCGCTGGTCGAAGAGCCGCCGGTCGAGGTCGTCGAAGAATCGGCGTCGCCGCCCCTCGCCGCCGTCGCGTCGGCGGCGCCGAAGAAGGGCAAGGGGAAGAAGAAGCGCGGCGCGGCGCCGCGCACCAATGTCAGCCACGCGAGCTACTACATCAACCGCGAGCTGTCATGGCTCGAGTTCGATCGCCGCGTGCTCTCCGAAGCGCGCGATCCCAACCTGCCGCTGCTCGAGCGCGTCCGCTTCCTATCCATCTTCGCCAGCAATCTCGACGAGTTCTTCATGGTGCGCGTCTCGGGCCTGCGGCGCCAGCTCGAGACCGGCGTCGTCAGCCGGCCGCCCGACGGCATGAGCCCGGCCGAGCAGCTCACCGCCATCCGCGAGCGCCTGATGCCGATGCGCGAGGCGCTCATCGAGGGCTGGCGCTCCGACCTGCAGCCGAAGCTGCGCGAAGCCGGCATCCAGGTGCTCGACTGGAGCGAGCTCAAGGGCAAGCAGCGCAAGGCGCTGCGCAAGCACTTCGAGCGCGGCATCTTTCCGACGCTGACGCCGCTCGCCTTCGACCCCAGCCACCCGTTCCCGCACATCTCGAACCTGTCGATCAACCTCGCCGTCGTCGTCCGCGACCCGGTGCACGGCGAGCGCTTCGCGCGTCTCAAGGTGCCGGGCACGTTCCCGCGCCTGCTGCGCATCCCGAGCGACGGCGAGGCGGGCTCGCTCGGGCTCGAGGGCGACGAGGCGCCCACCTTCGTCTGGATCGAAGAGGTGGTGTGCGCCAACCTCGACCTGCTCTTCCCGGGGCTCGAGGTCGTCTCCGCCCATCCGTTCCGCGTCACCCGCGACGCCGACGTCGACATCGAGGAGGACGAGGCGGGCGACCTGCTGACGGCGATGGTCGAGGTCGTCGGGCAGCGCCACTTCGGCTCCGCGGTGCGCCTCGAGATCGACGAGCGCATGCCGCAGCGCATCCGCGACATCCTGGTGCGCAACCTCGGGCTGCAGCCCTACCAGATCTTCATGACCAAGAGCCCGATCGGGCGCGCCGACCTCATCCAGCTCTACAGCCTCGACCGCCCCGACCTCAAGTACCCGCCGGCGACTCCGGTCGTACAGCTGCCGCTGCTCGGCGACGAAGGGCCGTTCGCCGCCATCCGCCGCCGCGACTTCGCGCTCTACCACCCCTACGACAGCTTCGCGCCGGTGGTGAGCTTCGTCGAATGGGCGGCGCGCGACCCCGACGTGCTGGCGATCAAGCAGACGCTCTACCGCGTCGGCCTCAACTCGCCGATCGTGCAGGCGCTGATGGAGGCGCGCGAGAACGGCAAGCAGGTCTCGGTCCTGGTCGAGCTGCGAGCGCGCTTCGACGAGGAGAAGAACATCGAGTGGGCGCGGGCGCTCGACAGCGCCGGCGTGCACGTCGTCTACGGCGTGCTCGGCCTCAAGACGCACGCCAAGGTCTGCCTCGTCGTGCGGCGCGAGGGCGACGACATCCGGCGCTACGTCCACCTCGCCACCGGCAACTACAACCCGGCGACGGCGCGCGCGTACGGCGACCTCGGCTTCTTCTCCGCCGATCCCGAGCTGGCCGAGGACGTCTCCGACTTCTTCAACGCCTTGACCGGCTATTCGCGCAAGGAGCGCTACAGGAAGCTGCTGGTGGCGCCGGGCCGCATGCGCGACGAGTTGCTCGAGCGCATCGAACGCGAGACCGAACGCCATCTCCGCCACGGTGACGGCTACCTCGCCTTCAAGATGAACGCGCTGGTCGACAAGGCGTGCATCCGCGCGCTCTACCGCGCCTCGCAGGCGGGAGTGAAGATCGACCTGCAGGTACGCGGCATCTGCTGCCTGCGGCCGGGCGTTCCGCGGGTGTCGGAGACGATCACCGTCACCTCCATCGTCGGCCGCTTCCTCGAGCACTCGCGGGTGTACTACTTCCGAAACGGCGGCGACGAGGAGCTGTTCCTAGGCAGCGCCGACCTGATGCCGCGCAACCTCGACGGCCGAGTCGAGGTCCTCTTCCCGATCGAGAGCCCGCCGCTGCGCGCGGCGCTGCGCGACGGCGTGCTCTTCACGCAGCTGCGCGACAGCGCCAAGGCTTGGCGCCTGCTGCCCGACGGTTCCTACGAGAAGGTGCAGCCGAAGGAGGGCGAGAAGCCCTTCAACAGCCAGGAGTTCCTGTTGCGGCAGGGCGGTAGCTGGCGGCTAGAGGACTAGCAGGTCTCGTCATCGTGAGCGGAGCGAAGCGATTTCGATGCTGCGGCGTCGAGATTGCTTCGTCGCTGCGCTCCTCGCAATGACGGGTCCCGCCGGCACCTGATGTGCAGGGTCGTGCCCCATGCGAATCGCTCTGCTCGCCGACGTCCACGCCAACCTGCACGCGCTAGAGGCGGTGCTCGCCGACGCGCGCCGCGAGGGCTACGACGAGCTGTGGCTGGCCGGCGACTGGGTCGGCTACGGCGCGTTTCCCGACGAGTCGGTGACGCTGCTGCGCGCCGCGGGCGCCATCGGCGTCGTCGGCGACATGGATCGCGAGGTGCTCGCCGCCGCCGCCGACGCGCTGCCCACGGAGGCGCCGCGCGAGAAGCGGGCCGCGCTCGAGTGGGCCGGCAACGAATTGACGCCCGGCACCTTCGCCTTCCTCGCCGAGCTGCCCGACAAGCGGCGAATGCCGCTCGGCTCGCTGGGCGAGGCGCTGCTCGTGCACGGCAGCCCGGCGGCGATCGACGAGCACGTCTGGCCGAACACGCCGGCGCAGCGGCTCGACGAGCTCGCCGCCGAAGCCGGCACCGCGCTCGTCGTCTGCGGCCACACGCACGCGGCAATGGACCGCGCCGCGAGCGGCAGCCGCTTCCTCAATCCCGGCAGCGTCGGCCGTCCGGGCGACGGCGACCCGCGCGCCGCCTGGGGCCTGCTGCAGATTGACGGCGGCGAGGTCACGTTCGACCGCCGCCGCGTCGACTACGACCACGAGGCGGCCGCCGCCTCGGTGCGCGATCGCGGCCTGCCCGATGCCGTGGCGCGGATGTTCGCCGAAGGCAAGAAGCTCAAAGACGTCCTCGGCGCGAGCTGAGCTCGCCGCCCGCCTACCACGGCGCCGAACGAATCCGTGCGCCTGCCGACGTGCGTACCTTCGGCCGCTGCTGCGAGACAATGGTGGCGAGCCCGCTCGAAGTCATGGACCCCGCCGAGCCTCTGCCGCCGCCTGACTGGACTAGCGGCGAGTTGGGCGCGCCCACCGCCGCGGCCGATGCTCGCGCGCACGCCACGCATCCTTTTCGGCGCGCCGCCGACGGTCCGCTGACCGAGCCCGCCGGCCAGCCGCCGCCGCCCGACGTACCGGCTTTCCTGCGCGGCTGGCGGCGTTACCAGATCGTCGGCAAGCTCGGCGCCGGCGGCATGGGTGAGGTCTATCGCGCCTGGGACCCGCAGCTCCAGCGCTGGGTGGCGCTCAAGTTCCTGCATCACGCCGACCCGCTGCGCACTGCGCGCTTCCAGCGCGAAGCGCAGTCGCAGGCGCGCGTCGACCACCCCGGCGTTTGCCGCGTCTACGAGGTCGGCGAAGTCGAGGGGCAGCCCTACATCGCCATGCAGGAGATCGGCGGCGCGACGCTCAACCGGGCCGCGCGCGCCCTGCCGCTCGAGGAACGCGTCCGCCTGGTGGCACGCGTTGCCGAGGCCGTGCACGCCGCGCACAAGATCGGCCTCATCCACCGCGACCTGAAGCCGGGCAACATCCTCGTCGCCTGGGCCGAGGACGGCCTGCACCCCTACGTCGTCGACTTCGGCCTGGCGCGCGACCAACGCGTTACCGGCATCACCGTCAGCGGCTCGCTCTCCGGCACGCCCGGCTACATGGCGCCCGAGCAGGCGAGCGGCGACGACGCGGCGCTCGACCGCCGCGCCGACGTCTACAGCCTCGGTGCCATCCTCTACGAGCTGATCGCCGGCCGGCTGCCGCTGCCGGCGTCGAACCTCGCCGAGGCCATCGTCAAGCTGCTGCAGGAGGAGCCGCCGCCGCTGCGCCATCTGGTGCCGTCGCTGCCCGCCGACCTCGAGACGGTGGTGATGAAGTGCCTGGAGAAGGACCCGGCGCGGCGCTACGACTCGGCGAAAGCGCTTGCCGGCGACCTGCGACGCTGGCTCGACGGCGAGCCGGTGGAGGCGCGGCGGGCGAGCTTCGCCTACCGCTGGCGCAAGCGCGTGGCGCGGCATCCGCGCGTGGCGATCGCCGGCGCGATCGCCGCGGCGCTGATCGTTGCCCTCGCCGTCGCTGCGATGCACGCACGCATCGAGGCGACGGCGCGCGCCGACGCGGCGCGGCGTTTCGGCACCGCCGCCAAGGAGATGGAGTCGCTGCTGCGCGTCGCCGAGCTGGCGCCGGCGCACGACACGGGTCCCGAGCGCGCCGCGGTGCGTGCGGCAATGGCGCGCATCGAGCGCGAGATGAACGGCATGGGCCGGGGAGCGCGCGGCGCCGGCCTCTACGCGCTCGGCCGCGGTGCGCTGGCGCTGGGGCAGAGCGAGGAGGCGCTTCGCCACCTGCAGGCGGCCTGGCAGGCGGGAGAGCGCGGCCCGGAGGTGAGCTACGCGCTGGGCCAGGCGCTCGGGCAGCAGTACTTCGACCGCCTGCAGCGCCTCGTCGCCGTGAAGCAGGCCAACGCCGATGCGCCGTTGCGCGTCGAGCTCGAGCGCCGCTTCCGCGACCCGGCGCGGGCGCAGCTGCGGCGCGCCGCGGCCGCTTCGTCGAGCGCGCAGCCCGGCCTCGACGCACCCGAGCTCGTGGAGGCGCTGCTGGCGCTCTACGAGGGACGATACGCCGCGGCGCGCGCGGCGGCCGAGCGAGCAGCGCTGGCGCGGCCGTGGCTCTACGAGGCGCGGCAGCTTCAGGGTTTGGCGTGGCGGCGCGAAGGCGAGGACGCGGCCGACCGTGGCGACCTCGACGCCGCGCTCGCCGCCTACGCCCGCGCCGGGGAGGCGAACGCACGGGCGATGGCGGTCGCCCGCAGCGGCGCGCCGGCGCACGCCGAGGAGTGCTCGCGGCAGTGGGCGGAGTTGCGCGTGCTGCGCCTACGGCGGCCGGTGGTCGAGGCCGACGCCGCGCCGGCCATCGCCGCCTGCGAGCGCGCGCTGTCGCTCGACGCGCGGCTGCCGCGAGCTTGGGGCGATTTGGGAAGAGTGCTGACGCTCGTTGCCGAAGACCGGATGCGCATCGGCGTCGATCCCTCGCCGATGGAGGCGCGCGCGCACGCGGCGCTTCAGCGCCAGCTTCAGCTCGATCCCGGCGCCGACGACGCTTGGGCGGCGCTGGGCAACGTCCACGACACCATGACCCGCTGGCAGCTCGAGCGCGGCATCGATCCGCGGCCGGAGCTCGCGCGCGCGGCCGAGGCCTATCGCGCCGCCATCCGGCTCGAGCCGCGCCGCGCTTTCAACTTCAACGGCCTCGGCAACGTGCGCATGCTGGAGACGCGCTACCAGGAAGCCCACGGCTTGCCGAGCGAGCTGTCGCGCCGCCAAGCGATCGCCGCCTACGAGCGCGCGCTGGCGTTGTGGGAGGGTGCGGCCACCGCGCACGCCAACCTCGGCGCCGCCTGGACCAACACCGCTACGGCCGAGGCCGCGGCGGGGCGCGACCCGCGGCCGGCGCTGCAGCGCTCGCTCGCGGCGTTCCGGCGCGGCGTGGCGTTGAATGCCTCGAACCCTGGCTATCTCAATAACTTTGGCAACGTCTACCTGACGCTGGGCGAATACCAGCTGGCGCGTGGCGAGGACCCGAACGCCGCGCTACGCGAAGCGATTGCACGCTACGAAGACGCGTTGAGGCTGCGAGCAGAGTACTCGCTGCCGCAACTCAACATCGCCTACGCGCACCGGCTCGAAGCGCTGGCGCGCGTACGGCACGGCGAGGATCCTGGAGAGGCGCTCGCCCTGGCGGCGCGTGCGATCGACGAAGCCCGGCGAGTCGCTCCGACCGATGCCGACAACGACGTCGAGGCGGCGCGTGAGGCGCTGCTGCTGGCGCGTTGGGAGGCGCGCAACGG
Source organism: Thermoanaerobaculia bacterium (assembly GCA_036005845.1). GTDB lineage: Bacteria > Acidobacteriota > Thermoanaerobaculia > Multivoradales > JAIOJS01 > DASYQD01. The sequence goes on from DASYQD010000187.1 coordinate 26,818, forward strand.
ACGCTCGCCGGCGGCCGCGCTGGCGCGTGCCGCGGACGCGGTGGCCACCGGGCTCGCGCACAATTCGGAGAGCGCCGACGTGCACCTCGCGCGGGCCGAGCGTGCGAGGCGCGCCGCGGCATGGCAGGCCCGGCAAAGCGGCGCCGCGGCCCCCGCGGCGACCATCAACGAAGGCCTCGCCGCCCTCGACCGCGCGCTGGCGCTGCACCCGCGGTGGGCCGAGGCGCTGGTGGAGCGCGCCGCCCTGCTGCGCCTCCGCGGGGCGGAGGCGGAGGCAAAGACGGCGCTGCAAGCGGCGCGCGCGCTCAACCCGCTCGTGGCGGTCGACGAGCTATAGCGCGCAGTCTTCACTTTGCCGCTAACGCATTGTGAGAGAAGCGGTTAGATCGCTGCAAGAAACTTCTGTTGGAGTATGATCGCGCGGTGAGCGCACCCGGCCCTCTCGATCCGCAGCAGGCCTTCCAGGTCGTGCTGGAGCTGTTCGATTCGAGCATGGACCTCATGCGCCAGAACCTCCGGCGCCGATACCCGGACGCCAATGACGGCGAGATCGAAGCGCGGTTTCGTCGCTGGCTGACGAAGGCCGATCAACCTCTCTCGCAGGCCTGGGCCGTTCGAGGCCGCTAGCTCTTGAGCCTGCTCGCCGCGGCCATCATCCGCACCCGCAGGGAGCTGGACGACCTCGGCGCCAGGTGGGCGATCGTCGGCGGCCTGGCGGTCGCCGTGCACGCCGAGCCTCGCCAGACCCGCGACGTCGACCTCGCCGTCGTCGTCTCCGGCGATGCCGATGCGGAGCGCCTCGTTCGCCAGCTCACGGCGCGAGGGTTTCGCTACGTCGAGGAGGATCCTGTCCTGGAGCAGACCACGACCGGCCGTCTTGCCGGTGGCGCCAGGCACTCGCTTTGATCTCGCGCCGCGGATGTGATCGCGGCCAGGACCTGCAGGCCGCGCTGAGTAGACAAATCGGCGCGGGCGCGCAGGGAAAGAGTTAGTATCCATGGTCGTGGTCGATGGCCACCTGCGCAAGCGCCGCTATCCGCGGCTCCACGTCGAGCACCCGGTGTTCATCGAGGTGCTGGAGGAGCGCGGCGCGCAGGGCTTCTCGCGCACGCGGAGCATCGGCGAGGGCGGTTGCAGCTTCGCGAGCCCGCAGGACATCGGCTACCTGTCGCTGATGAAGGTGTCGATCTCGCTCGCCGGCCGCGTCGTCACCGCCGACGGCCGCGCCGTGTACCAGCTCCCCAAGGGCGACGGCTACGAGGTGGGCGTGGAGTTCCTGCGCGTCTCGAGCGAGGACCGCCTCCACCTGCGCCAGCTCGCCTCTACCCGCTCCCGGTGAGTGTCCGCACCGCGATGCACGGCACGCGGCGTGCTTCGCGTTCGGCGGATGCAGGATAGGCAGATGCAAGGCTCGCCGCAGGGGCCGGGGCGGCCGGCACGGCGTGGTTGGATGTGGCTGTTGGCGTTGGTGTTGGTGGCGGGCGGCGTGCTGCTGCTGCTCGGCTTGGGCGGGTTTCGGCGCGGCGCGGTGATCGCGCCAATCCGGCCGCACGACGCCGCCGACGCGGCGCAGGCCGCGAGCGCCAAAGTACCCAGCGGCCCGCTCACCATCTACTGCGGCCGCAGCGAGCCGTTGATGAAGCCGCTCTTCGACCGCTTCGGCGCCGAGAGCGGCGCGTCGCTGGTCGTGCGCTACGGCGACACCTGGGGCCTCGAGCAGGAGATCGTCGCCGAGGGCACGCAGACCCCGGCCGCCGTGTTCGTGGCGCAGGACGCGGCGGCGCTGGGCGCGCTGTCGCGCAAGGGACTGCTGCACGAGTTGCCGATGGAGATCGTGCAGCAGGTGGAGCCGCGCTTCGCCGGTACGGAGGCGAAGCACGATTGGGTGGGCCTCTCGGCGCGCGCGCGGGCGGTCGTCTACGACCCGGCGGTGACGCCGAAGGAAGCCCTGCCGCGCACCTTGGAGGAAGTGGCCGACGCGAAGTACGAGGGCCGGTTCGGCATCGCGCCCGCCAACGATTCGTTCCAGGCGCAGCTGGCGTTGTATCGCGTGCTGAAGGGACGCGACGAGCTCGCCGCCTTGTTGTCGGGGATCAAGAAGAACCACCCGCATTTGTACGAGAACAACGCGGCCGTGGTGCAGGCGGTGGTGCGCGGCGAGATCGCGTTTGGGCTGGTGAATCACTACTCGCTGTGGCGCGAAGCGGAGGCGGTGCCGGCGGGGCGGCTCGCGGTGGCGTTCATGCCCGGGGAAGGGGTGGCGGGATTCGTGAACGCGGCTGGAGTCGGGGTGCTGGCGGCGGACCCGCGGGCGCTCGATCTCGTGCGTTTCTTGCTGTCGCGCGAAGCGCAGAAGGCGATTGCCGAGCAGACTTACGAGTATCCGCTGGCGAAGGGCGTGGCACCGCGCGAGGGGTTGCCGCCGTGGAGCTTGCTGCGCATTCCGAAGTTCGACTTCGCCGATGTGGCCGCGGTGATGGAGGACACGGATCAAGCGATTCGTCGGGCCGGCTTGGTGCCGTGATCGCAGCGCCTAGCGTTGCGTAAGAGAAGAGCGGCTGCGGTCGTTGTGGTACGGCCGGGCGGGCCGGTGGGAGCGGCGGCGGCCCATCGCGCGGCCTGACCCAACTAACTCGGCGGCGAGGTCCGCGGCGGGCGTCGGCGAACGTCTCGCGAAGACGCGAGCCGGTCTGAGGCCGCAGGCGGTCAGACCGAAGTACGCAAGCTCGCAGTTCGTGCCCCGCCTTTAAGCGGCCTCAGACAATCGC
>DASYQD010000188.1:0-16016 GCA_036005845.1 Thermoanaerobaculia bacterium
ATGTTGCGGCTTCCCTGTCGTGGGGCCCGCCGGCTCGTTCCCGGCCGCCCCGCTCCACCTCCGCTCCCCAACCAAGGAGAGCGGAGGATGTTCGAGCCGTTTCAGCGACGGGATGGAGGAGGAGAGGGACGGGAGACCGGCGGCGCGCTCGCCGCGCGGTATTGGGAGGAGTTCGCGCGCGCCCACGGCCAGGAGCTGGTGCGCTGCGTGGCGGCGGCGATGCGCCGCATGGGATGGCGGCCGGAGCCTTGCGAGGTGGACGAGCTGGTGCAGGAGGTCTACTGCCGCCTGCTCGTCGGACGCCTGCCGATGGACATCGGCGAGTGGACCCACGGCCAGCTCTGGGCCTACCTGCACCGCGTGGTGCGCAACGTCGCCGTCGACGAGGTGCGCTCGCGCTGCGCGCGCAAGCGCGGCGGCCCGCCACAGGGAGAAGCCGACGGGCAACACCGCGAGGTCGGACCGTCGCTGGGCGAGCACCGCGCGCCAGGGCCGACGCCGGAGGAGCGGCTGCTGGCGCGCGAGCAGGCGCGGGCGCTGCGCCGCCGCGTCCACGAGCTCGGCGGTCCCGAGCATGGAGCGCGCAACCTGCGCATCCTCGAGCTGGCCGCCGTCGAGGGGTGCACGGCGGCCGAGATCTCACGGCGGCTCGCCGGCGCGCTCACCGCCAGCAGCATCCACACCGTGCTCCACCGGCTGCGGCACCAGCTCGCGGCGATGCCCGGACCGGAGCTGGCGGCGATGGTGGAGGTGTGACGGCGGCGGGCAGCCGGCGTAGCACTGGGCTTGTGAAAGCCGGTGCTATCGTCATCGCTGGAGGATTTCACGATGTACGAACTGCCGAAGCTCCCCTATGCCTACGACGCCCTCGAGCCGCACATCGACGCGCGGACGATGGAGATCCACCACACCAAGCATCACCAGGCCTACGTCACCAACTTGAACGGCGCCATCGAGAAGCACCCCGAGCTGGGCAGCAAGAGCGTCGAAGACCTGCTGCGCGGCATCGACTCGGTGCCCGAGGACGTGCGCACGGTGGTGCGCAACCACGGCGGCGGCCACGCCAACCACTCCTTCTTCTGGCAGATCATGGGCCCCGACGGCGGCGGTCCGCCCACCGGCGCCCTGGCGGAGGCGATCGCCTCGGCGTTCGGCAGCTTCGAAGGCTTCAAGGAGAAGCTCAACGACGCGGCGACGAAGCGCTTCGGCTCGGGCTGGGGGTGGTTGACGGCGAGCGGCGGCAAGCTGGAGGTCACCTCGAGCGCCAACCAGGACAGCCCGCTGATGGAAGGCAAGACGCCGCTGTTGGGCGTGGACGTGTGGGAGCACGCCTACTACCTCAAGTACCAGAACCGGCGGCCGGACTACCTGGCGGCGTGGTGGAACGTCGTCAACTGGGCCGAGGTCGCCAAGCGCTACGACGCCGCGAAGTGAGCGCCGCGGCGGCCGCCGTCGCCTTGAAGCAAGCGCCTCTTTCGACTAAGGTTCGCCCTCTTCGGCGGCGGTGTAGCTCAGCTGGTTAGAGCGAGCGGCTCATAACCGCTAGGTCATGGGTTCGAGTCCCGTCACCGCCACCACTTCCCTCCTCGGAGCGAGCGAGGGGGCGATCGCGGCGCTGGCGGCCGCGGTCGAACGGTGCCTGCGCGAGCACGGCGCCGGCGGCGCCGCGAACGCCGAAGAGCCGATCGTCGTGGCGTTCTCGGGCGGACCCGATTCGCTGGCGTTGTTGCTCGCCGTGCGACGGCCGGCGTCGAAGTTACGCCTGCATCCGATCGCCGCGCACGTCGACCATCGTCTCGATCCCGGCTCCGCCGCGAGGGCGGAAGTAGCGAGGCGGCTGGCGGGTCAGCTCGACGTCCCCTTTCGCCTGCTCGTCGCGCCTTCGCCCGACAACGCGAAGCGCGAGAGCCGCGAGGCCGCCGCCCGCCGCATCCGCTATCGGCTGCTCGACGAGCTGCGCCGCGAGCTGGGCGCGCGTTTCGTGCTCACCGCGCACCATGCCGACGACCAAGCGGAGACGGTGCTGCTGCGGCTCGCGCACGGCTCGGGCCTCGCCGGCCTCGCCGGCATGGCGCCTCGTCACCAGACCGTCGTACGCCCGCTCCTCTCGGTGCCGCGCCGCGATCTCCGCGCCGCAATCGTCGCCGCGCAGCTCGCGCCGCTCGCGGACCCGACGAACCACGATCTCTCCCTCCCGCGCAACCGCCTGCGCCACCTGCTGCTGCCGGTCCTTGGCGAGAAAGCCGCGGCCGGCGCCCGCAGTCTCGGCGCTGCCGCGGCACTGCTCGCCGCCGGCGTCGAACGGCGGCTGGTCGAGCTTCTGCCGGCGCTCGCCGAGAGCCGCGCAGACGCTGCGCCGCCGCGGCTACCGCTCCGCGACCTTCGCCGCCTTCCCGCCGAGCTGCTGCCGTGGGCATTGGCCCTCCTCCACCGCCGCTCGGGCGTCGAATACCCGCCGCGCGCGGTGGCGGTCGCCGAGCTGCGGCGGCAGCTCTACCGCTGCGATCGCGTCACCTGCGACTGCGGCGGCGGCTGGCGGTGGCGCACCGATCGGGCCGGCCGGCTGCGCGTCGAGCCCGCTGCACTTGGTCATCCAGAGCGCCCGGAAGTGGCCGCATCACCTTTCACTTATACTGTCGAGGAACGCGGGGAGGTGGAGATCAGCGAAGCCGGCACGACCGTTCGCTCGTCGCAGCCGCCCGTCGCCGCCCGTGTCCGCCGGATGCGGCGCGGCGCGCCCGCCACGGTGGAGACCCGATGAGCGCGCCGACGATCAAGATCCTCTTCGACGCCCGCGCCATCGCCGCGCGGGTGCAGGCGCTCGGCCAGCGGCTGCAGCGCGAGGTGGCGCACGAGGACCCGCTGGTCGTCACGCTGCTCGGCGGCTCGGTGATCTTCCTCGCCGACTTGATCCGCTCGATCAGCACGCCGCTGCGCTACGAGTTCATGCAGGTCGAGTACACGGCGCGCGAGGAGGACGGGGCCGAGGAGGTGGTCGACATCCACTACCCGATCCCGCTCGAGGTCTCCGGCCAGAGCGTGCTGGTGTTGAAGGACGTCGTCAGCAGCGCCGTCATCGAGACCTACCTCGCCAACCAGCTCCTGCAGCGCGGCGCCCGCAAGGTGCGCTTCATCGCCCTCGTCGATCTGCCCAAGGAGCGCAAGACCCACTGCCAGGTCGACTACAGCGTCTTCACCACCGAGCGCTCGGCGCGCCTCGTCGGCTACGGCATGAAGCACCACGGCAGGCACGGCAACCTGCCCTACATCGGCTACCTGGCGGAGGGTGGACCCGGAATCGAACAGGGGGTTCATGCGTTGAAGGTGTGAGGGATAGCCCTCCCGCGTCTCCCCCGAATGCAGCAAAGGAACATCCGACAGTGAACGGCACTCTCAAGACGATCTTCTGGTGGATGGTCATCTTCGTCCTGGTGATCGTCCTGTGGAACGCCTTCCAGGCCGGCAAGAACCGCAGCCACGAGCTCACCTTCAGCGAGTTCATGGAGCAGGTGGAGGCGGGGCGCGTCCTCGACGTCACCGTGCAGGACGACGGCGGCCTCAAGGGCCACTTCAAGGGCGGCGGCCGCTACACCAAGGGCGAGGAGTTCGCCACCCAGGTCCCCAACTACCCGGACCTGGTGAAGGAGCTGCGGCAGTCGGGCGTCGAGATCAAGGCGCAGAAGGTGCGCGACAACCCGCTGCTCACCGTGCTCCTCACCTGGGCGCCGTTCCTGGTGATCATCGGCCTGTGGGTCATCTTCATGCGCCAGATGCAGAGCGGCGGCAACCGCGCGCTCTCGTTCGGGAAGAGCCGCGCCAAGCTGCTCAACACCTCGACGCGCAAGGTCACCTTCAGCGACGTCGCCGGCTGCGAGGAGGCGAAGGAAGAGCTGTGGGAGATCGTCGAGTTCCTGAAGGAGCCGCAGAAGTTCCAGAAGCTCGGCGGCAAGATCCCCAAGGGCGTCCTGCTGATGGGCTCGCCGGGAACGGGCAAGACGCTGCTCGCCCGCGCCATCGCCGGTGAGGCCAACGTCCCCTTCTTCTCGATCTCCGGCTCCGACTTCGTCGAGATGTTCGTCGGCGTCGGCGCCAGCCGCGTCCGCGACCTCTTCGAGCAGGGCAAGAAGAATGCGCCCTGCATCATCTTCATCGACGAGATCGACGCCGTCGGCCGCCACCGCGGCGCCGGCCTCGGCGGCGGCCACGACGAGCGCGAGCAGACGCTCAATCAGCTCCTCGTCGAGATGGACGGCTTCGAGACCAACGAGGGCGTCATCTTGATCGCCGCCACCAACCGCCCCGACGTGCTCGACCCGGCGCTCCTCCGCCCCGGCCGCTTCGACCGCCGCGTGGTGGTCGACCGCCCCGACCTCCACGGCCGCGTCGGCATCCTCAAGGTGCACACCAAGACGATCCCGCTCCACGACGACGTCAACCTGGAGACCATCGCCCGCGGCACGCCCGGCTTCTCCGGCGCCGACCTCGCCAACCTCGTCAATGAGGCCGCCCTCGTCGCCGCCCGCCGCAACAAGCTCAAGGTGTCGATGGAGGACTTCGAGTTCGCCAAGGACAAGGTGCTGATGGGGGTCGAGCGCAAGACCCTCGTGCTCACCGACGACGACAAGCAGGTCACCGCCTACCATGAGGCCGGCCACGCCATCGTCGCCGTCTTCTGCCCCGGGCACGACCCGCTGCACAAGGTGACGATCATCCCGCGCGGCCAGGCGCTGGGGCTCACCATGCAGCTGCCGACCGAGGACAAGCACACCTACAAGAAGTCGTTCCTCGAGCACCGCATCGCCATCCTGATGGGCGGCCGCGTCGCCGAGGAGCTGACGCAAAACGAGATCACCACCGGCGCCGGCAACGACATCGAGCGCGCCACCGACATGGCGCGACGGATGGTGTGCGAGTGGGGGATGTCCGAGCTCGGGCCGCTGTCGTACGGCGAGAAGGACGAGCCGGTGTTCCTCGGCCGCGATTTCGCGCAGCGCGCCGACTACAGCGAGTCCACGGCGCAGCACATCGACGGCGAGGTCAAGCGCATCGTCAACGCCGGTTACGCGCTGGCGACGAGCATCCTCACCGAGCAGCGGCCGGTGCTCGACCGCATCGCCAACGAGCTGCTGGAGAAGGAGTCGCTCGACGGCGCGACGGTGTACGCCATCATCGAGGAGATGACGGGCCTGACGCTGCCGCGGCCGAAGGAGCCGATGCGGCCGCGGGCCGGCGGCCCGCCGGGCGGCATCGTCGAGGCGCCGCCGGACCCCGAAGGCGAGCGCCTGCCGCCGCTGGGTGGTCTGAAGCCGGGAGTGGCCCCGGCCTGATCCCTTGATCCGTTGATCCTTTGAAGGCCGCCGCCACGCCCGCTCCGCTCCTGGACAGCGAAGCATCGGCGCCGGCGGCGGTCCCCTCGTGGCGGCTGTCCTTGCCGCGCGGGCGCACCCTCGCGCTGGGCGGCGGCCGGACACAGGTGATGGGCGTGCTCAACCTGACGCCCGACTCGTTCAGCGACGGCGGCAGGTTCTGGACCGGCGGCGAAGGCGGTGCCGGGCGCATCGATCCCGAGCCGGTGCTCATGCAGGCGCGGACGATGCTCGCCGCCGGTGCCGAGCTGCTCGACCTCGGCGCCGAGTCGACGCGGCCGGCGGGGAAGACCTACGGCGCCGGCGCCGCGGCGGTGCCTGCAGAAGAAGAGATCGCACGCCTGCTGCCGGCGCTCGAGCGGCTGCGCGCCGATACCGACGTTGTGCTGTCGGTCGACACGCGCAAGGGCGACGTGGCGCGCGCCGCGCTCGCGGCCGGCGCGGACCTCGTCAACGACGTGAGCGGCGGCGCCGACCCCGCGCTGCTGCGCGCCGTCGCTGCAGCCGGCTGCCCGCTGGTGCTCATGCACAGCCGCGGCGAGCTCGCCGACATGCACCTCCATGCCCGCTACGACGACGTGGTCGCCGAAGTGCGCGCCGAGCTCGCCGCCGCGCTCGCGCGCGCCGAGGCCGCCGGCGTCGACCGCGCGCAGGTGGTGCTCGACCCCGGCATCGGCTTCGCCAAGACGCGCGTCCACAACCTGGCGCTGCTGCGGCGCCTCGACGCCCTCGGCGAGCTCGGCCGCCCGCTGCTCGTCGGCGCCAGCCGCAAGAGCTTCATCGGCGAGCTCACCGGCGCGCCGCCCGCGGAGCGCCTCGCCGGCAGCCTCGCCGCCGTCGGCTGGGCGGCGCGCCACGGCGCCGCCATCGTGCGCGTGCACGACGTCGCGGCGACGGTGGAGTTCCTTGCCATCGACCGCGCCATCGCGCAGGCTTGACCTCCGTGAACGCGGTCGTCCAGTTCCTGCAGCAGATCACCTGGCGCGACGCGCTCGACGTCTTCCTCGTCGCCGTCGTCATCTACAACCTGTTGCTGCTCATCCGCGGCACGCGCGCGGTGCAGGTCGTCTACGGCATCCTGGTGCTCGTCGGCGTCTACTACCTGGCGCGCCTCTTCGACCTGCTGACGCTGCAGACGGCGCTCTCCGCCTTCCTCACCTTCCTCCCCTTCGCCATCATCGTCCTCTTCCAGGACGAGATCCGCCGCGCGCTGGCGCAGTTCGGCAGCAAACCGATCTGGGGCATCGGCGCGCACCAGCGCGTCGAGTCGGTGTTCCACGAGGTGGTGCTCGCCGCCACCGCGATGTCGGCGCGCCGCGTCGGCGCGCTGATCGTGCTCGAGCGCATGGCCGGCCTCAAGAACTTCGTCGACAACGGCATCCGCCTCGACGCCGTGGTCTCCTACGACCTGCTGCTCAACATCTTCAACCCGCACACGACGCTGCACGACGGCGCGGTGATCGTGCAGGGCGACCGCCTCGCAGCGGCGGCGTGCTACCTGCCGCTCACCCGCACCGCCGAGCTGTCGAAGGAGTACGGCACACGCCACCGCGCGGCGCTCGGCATCAGCGAGGAGACCGACGCGGTGGCCGTGGTCGTCTCCGAAGAGACCGGCCGCGTCTCGGTGGCGCACCAGGGAACGCTGATCCGCGACCTCGACTCCAACGCGCTGCGCAACACCCTCTACAAGCTGCTGATCACCGACCTCTACCCGCGCGGCGGCCACCGCCTGGGGAGGAAGCGGCGGTGAGCCGGCGCGGCCGCCTCGGCGCGCTGCGCCTCATGGCGCTGGCGCTCGCCGTACTGCTCTGGCTGTGGGTCACCGTCGAGCGGCGCGGCGAGCGGCCGGCGGAAAAAATCGTCGATGCGACGGTGACGTACAATCCGCCGCCCGGCATGATGATCCTCGACCCGCAGGGAACCGTGCGCGTGCGGCTGCGCGGCAGCGAGCGCGCCATCCGCCGGGTCAACCCCTACCAGATCGACGTCCAGGTGGTGGTGCGCGCCGACCGCGAAGGCCCGCTGGAGGTGCGGCTGCTGCCCGAGGACGTGATGATGCCCGAGGGCATCGAGGCCGTCTCCATCGAGCCCAGCGTGCTGCGCCTCCACGTCGACCAGGAGGTGCGCCGGCTGCTGCCGGTCGAGGTGCCGCTGGTCGGCGAGCCGGCCGCCGGCGCGCAGCTCGCCGGCAAGCCGCGCGCCACGCCGGCCGAGGTGCTGGTGACCGGGCCGCGCAAGGTAGTGAGCCGGCTCTCCGCCGTGCGCGCCAACCCGATCAGCCTCGACGGCCACGCGCTCGACTTCCAGGAGTCGGCGCTCCTGGTGTCGCCCGACCCGCTCGTCCAGATGCAGACGCAGGTGGTGTCGGTGACCGTGCCGATGCAGCAACCGCCGCCGGTGGCCGAGCCGACGCCGACGCCGCGGCGGCGCAGCTGAGCCGGCATCGAAGCCGCAAGCGAGAGCGCACGTGAGCGAGCAAGCGCCAGCTGTGAGTAATCCAGCGCAGCCGCGGCTGTTCGGCACCGACGGCATCCGCGCCCCGTTCGGCGAGCATCCGCTCGACCGCCCGACGGTGCTGGCGCTGGGCCGCGAGCTCGGGCTGACGCTCGCGGCGGAAATGAGGGAGCCGCTCGTGGTGATGGGCGGCGACACGCGCGACAGCACGCTGCCGCTCTGCCATTGGCTGGCGGCGGGCCTCGTCGATGCCGGAGCGCGCGTCACCTACCTCGACACCATCCCGACGCCCGGCGTGGCCTGGGCGGTACGCGCGCTCGGCGCCCGCGCCGGAGTCACCGTGTCGGCGAGCCACAACCCGTGGCCCGACAACGGCATCAAGCTCTTCGACGAGCAGGGGCACAAGTGGTCGCCGGCGGCGGAGGCGAAGCTCGAGCGGGCGCTGGAGCAGCACCTCGCGGAAAGCGCGCGCGACGCCGCCGAGCCGTCGCTGCACGTGGACCGCAGCGGCTACGAAGCGTACGTCGGCTTCCTTACCGGTCTGCTGCCGGGAACGGGCGCGCTCGCCGGGCTGTCGGTGGTCCTCGACACCGCGAACGGCGCGACCCACGAGATCGCGCCGCGCGTGTTCGCCGCCCACGGCGCGACGGTGCGCCAGCTCGCCGGCGCGCCCGACGGCCGCAACATCAACCTCCACTCCGGCTCGACGCACCCCGAGGCGCTGGCCGCGGCGGTCGTCGAGTCCGGCGCCGACCTGGGCATCGCCTTCGACGGCGACGGCGACCGCGCGCTGCTCGTCGACGCGCAGGGCGAGGTGCGCGACGGCGACGCCATGCTCTATCTGTGGGCGCGGTCTCTCTTCGCCGAGGGACACCTCGAGCCGGCGGCGATCGTCGCCACCTCGATGAGCAACCTCGGCCTCGAGCACGGCCTGCGCGCGAGCGGCATCGACGTGGTGCGCTGCGACGTCGGCGACCGCACAGTGATGGAGACGATGCGCGCGCAGGGCATCAAGCTCGGCGGCGAGCAGTCGGGTCACCTGGTGCACGCGCCCACCACCTCGACCGGCGACGGCCTCGTCACCGCGCTCACCCTCGCCCACCTCGTGCGCCGCAACAAGCGCCCGCTGGCGCAGCTCCTCGCCGGCTTCCGGCGCTTCCCGCAGATCCTGCGCAACGTGCGCGTGCGCGAGAAGCGGCCGTTCGCGGAGCTGCCGCAGGTGGCGGCGCAGCAGCAGGCGGTCGAAGCCGAGCTCCAGGGCAACGGCCGTCTCGTGCTGCGCTACAGCGGCACCGAGCCGCTCGCCCGCATCATGCTCGAAGGGCCGGAGCTGGCGGCGCTCGAAGCGCAGGCGGCGCGGCTCGAGAGCGCGATCCGCGAAGCGGTCGGCGCGTAGGCCGTCGACGCGCGCGCGACGGTAGGATCGCCCTATGAACGTGCGCGGGAGCCTGCGCTGCGCCGCGCTGGCGATGGTGGCCGCGCCTCTCTTCCTCCCTGCGCGAGCAGCCGCCCGCCTGCGGCCGGAAGTCGCGCTTTTCGCATATCTCGGATGTCGCCAAGTGCTAGGTTAGGCAGCGCCGGTATAACCTCGACCTCGTCATGCAGCCCTCCCCGAAGGCACCCAGAAGTCTTCTCCGGCTACTGGACGCCTTCTTTCGAACAGCGTGGACCACAACGATCGGCGCGTTGGGTTTCGCTGCCACTGTCACAGCTTGGTCCATCGATCCAGGCTCTCGTGTCCCCGTCGTTCTCTTTGTAGGTGTGATCTCTCTCGCCGCCATTGCCGCAATAACCCTCCTTGAGGCTGCTCGACGGCCGCTCGACCACGCGGCAAGGCTGCTACCACGTGTTCGACCAGACTGGCAACCTAAAGGGACTTTTTTGCGTACCCTGGTTCGCCTTTGAAACCACCGAGATGCACATCTGTGCAAGCGAGTCGCCCGCCCCATCCAAATCATATGATCCGATCAGCGTTTCTGGAGGGGTCAAGCGGCTCTACGCTGACCCTTACGTTAAGAACCGCCGCGGCGTCTTCGAATACATTCTTGGCGGCCATCAGGATTCGAAGCTCCTGGATGTACGGGTGTTCGACGAGGGCACCAAGAGAGCCGTCTACGCCAGGCAGACTGCCGCTGCGGAAGCCGACGGCACATCAAACTGTCCGCACTGCACGGGCGGCCATGCTGCCAATAAGAACCGGATATGGAAGTTCGCCGAGATGGATGCGGACCACGTGTCCGCATGGAGCAAAGGCGGGGCAACCTCGCCTGAGAACTGCCAAATGCTGTGTGTTACCCACAATCGCACCAAAGGCAACCGATAGTGTGGGCGTGCCAAGCCCCGGCTTGAGCATCGCGCCGGCTGCAGGACACGGCGGAAGCGGGCGCCTGCAATTTCATTTGTTCCTAGCGCGCGGGGCCAAACGAGCGCGTGGACGCGACGGCTGACGTTGATATGCGGACTTACCCGCGATGACTGCTAGATTGGCGCGCGTGAACCGACTGAACAGGCTTCGATTCCTGCTCGCAATCACCTGCATCGCAACCCTGCCCGGCCCCGCCGCGGCTGAGCATGCTCCGACCGACCTGCGCGCGCTCTATCACTCGCTCGAGGCACCGCGGCTTGACGCGGATGCAGCAGCGCCCGACCATCTCGAGCTCGGCCGCACGACCCTTCGACCCGCCGCGGGCACGAAGGTCTACCGCATGGTGGCCGACGGCCGGCCGTGCGGCGTGCTGTTCGACGGCGACGTGAGCTGGTCGCATCGCGTCGACGATCCGGTAACGCTGCCGGTGGCTCGGCGGCTGGTCGAGAAGGTCTCGCACCTGGCGATGACGCAGGGAAAGGCAACCCGAGGGACCAACTCAGCGAACGCTCTCCTGCTCTCGGAGAAGCTGCGCGGCGCGGCGATCTGGAGCTGGGAGGTGGCTGCCGGCATCCCGGATTTCGCGCCCATGGCGCCGCGCGAGCTGCCGGGCTGGGCGACCGAGCGGCTGGCTCGGCGCTTCGACGGCAACCCCGCGCACGACATGGTGGTGGCCGATCAGAACGCCGATCCCCACTACGCGTGGGGCCTACTGCATGGCGAGCGCGACGACTACGTCCTCGACTGGGACGCTCGCTCCACGCTCGCGCTCGAGAGTCTCGGCGTCGCCCAGCCGGTCGACTCCCGCAGCGCCTTCCGCGGACGCTGGTCGAACGTGGAGCTCGCCGCGCAGCCGACCTCCGGCGATTGGTGGTCGCGCCGCCGGCCGTTCGACCTGGTCGCGACGTCCGCCGACCTCGAGCTCGTCGAGCTCGCGGGCGAGCGTGCGCGAGTCCGCGCCAAGGTGAAGTTGCGTCTCGACCGCGCCGGGATGCGCGTGCTGTCGCTCAGGCTCGACAACGAGTTTGCCAGCCTGTCCGAGACGCTGCGCACGATCGAGCAGGTGGAAGTGAGGCTCGACGGGCAGTCGGCCGTCTACGTGCACGATCGCGGGCGGCTCCTCGTGGCGCTGCCACAGCCATCTTCCGCGGGCGCGACCGTGGAGGTCGCGGTCGAGTACACGGCGGCGATGCTCGAACGGCCGAAGGGCGACGTGGTCTGGTACGTGGCGGGCGACGACTGGTATCCCCAGCCGGCGGAGCCCGGCGGCACGACCGCCGCGACCTACCACGTCACGCTCGAGACTCCGAAGCCGCTGGTACCGCTCGCGCCGGGCAAGACCGTCTCGCGCGTGGAGTCCGACCAGTCGACGCGGCTGGTGACCGAGCTCGCCGGACCGATGTCGCATCTCTATCTCGCCGCCGGCAAGTACGAAACGACCTCGACGACCGAGGGCGGGGTGCGCGTGGACGTCTCGACGTACGGCCTTCACGACCCGGCGGAGATGGAGCGTGTGAGCCACGTGGTCACGGCTGTCCGTGGCTGCCTCGCCGATCTCCTGGCCGAGCCCTACCCTTTCAAGGAGCTGCGCGTTCTGGAGGTCAAGGAGTGGGGCTTCGGTATCGCCCCGGCGGGCTTCATCTTCATCACCCAGGAAGCGTTCGTCAGCAAGGCACGGGTGGCGGCGGTCCCCGGCCCGGGGAGGCGGCAGTTCGAGAAGACGATGATGGCCAACGTCGACGCGCGCCTCGCGCACGAGACAGCGCACGCCTGGTACCCGCACGTGGAAAAGATCCGCGACGCCGAGGACTTCTGGCTCTCCGAGAGCTTCGCCGAGTACCTGTCGACGGTCTGCCTCACGCTCTCGCTCGGCGAGGGCAAGGCGCGCGACAACGCGTGGAATTATCAGCTCGGCGAGTGGAAGCAGCGCACGGGAGCCCTTGGCGCGAACAGCAGCCTGTTCCTCGCCACCCACTTGTTCGGCCAAGGGGAAGCAGGCGCCACCGATTACTTCCGGCTCGTCTACGGCAAGGGACCGATCGTCCTGCAGGCCCTGCGCGAAGAGCTGATCCGTCAGGCCGGCAATCGGGCGGACGGCGAACGCCTGTTCTTCACCTGGATCCGCCACGTCCTCCGCGAGCATCGCTACCAGGTCGCGTACACCGGCGACCTGGTGGCTCCGCTCGATCGCCTGACCGGCAAGAGCTGGCGGCCGTGGTTCGAGAAGTACGTCTACGGGACGGAGACGCCGCGGGTGGAGTGAGGGCGGGCCAGCGCGCCTTCGCTACTCTCGGACACTCGCACTCGATTCGACAGCTGCAAATCCTGCGCACGTCCGGCGCTGCGACCGCGTAGGGACGCCGCGCTAGGATCCCGCCATGGCCCCCTGTCTCTCCGTCAACGTCGACCACGTCGCCACGCTGCGCCAGGCGCGGCGCGCGCCTTACCCGGACGTGGTGGAAGCGGCCCGCATCGCCGAGGACGCCGGCGCGTCGGGCATCACCGCACACCTGCGCGGCGACCGCCGTCACGTGCAGGACGCGGACCTCGTGGCGCTGCGGCAGAACGTGCGCGGCAAGCTCAACCTCGAGATGGCGGCGAGCGAGGAGATGCTGGGCATCGCGCTGAAGGTGCGGCCTCACCAGGTGTCGCTGGTGCCGGAGCGGCCCGACGAGGTGACTACGGAGGGCGGGCTCGACCTGCCTGCGCACGGCGACCGGCTGCGCGAGGCGGCGCTGCGGCTGCGCGACGCCGGCATCGCCGTGTCGATGTTCCTCGACCCGCACCCGGAGCAGATCGAGCGGCTCGCCGAGATCGGCAGCGGCGTCGTCGAGGGTTTCGAGATCAACACCGACGCTTACACGCGGAGCAGCGGCCTCGACGGCGAGCTGCACCTGACCGGCATGCGCGCCGCCGCCGAGCAGGGGCACGCCGCCGGGTTTCGTGTTTACGCCGGCCACGGGCTCACCACCAGCAACGTCGGCCCGGTGGCGGCGCTGCCGCAGATGGAGGAGCTCAACATCGGCCACTGGCTGATCTCGCGCGCGATCTTCGTCGGGCTCGCCGAGGCGGTGCGCGAGATGCTGGCGGCGATGGGCGCGCGGTGACCGCAAAGCCCGCCGCGGCTCGCACCCACGCGGCAGCGGCGCTGCTCGCGGTATTCATCGTCTTCATACCGCCGTCGCCCGCGGCAGCGGCGCTCCCGTGGGAGTGGTGGCGCGACCTGTCACAGCTGGCGCGGCTGCCGGACGGCGACCAGGTGCTGCTGCGCAGCAGCCACTGCCCGTCGCAGTGCCGCTTCGACCGCAGCTCGGCCGGCGACACCCGCTTCCTACGCGTCGCCGACGGCGAAGCGGTGATCTTCGACGAGCCCGGCGCCGGCGCCATCACCCGTATCTGGATGACGATGGGCGCCGCCGGCGGCGGCAGCACGACGCTCGATCGCAACGTGCGCATCCGCGTCCGCGTCGACGGCGAGAGCGTGCCGCGCGTCGACCTGCCGCTGCCGGAGCTGTTCGACGGCACGCATCCGCCGTTCACGGCGCCGCTCGCGCTCGACCTCTTCAGGAGCAGCGGCGGCAACGTCAGCTACGTGCCCATCCCGTATCGGCGCGGCTGCACGGTGTCGCTGGTCGGCGCCGAGTCGGCACGCATCTGGTATCAGATCGGTTTCCACCGGTTGGCGAGCGCTGCCGGGGTGACGAGCTTCCGCGGCGACGAGGACCTCAGCGGGCTTCGGGCCGCGCTGTCCACTCCCGCCGGCGTCGATCCATGGCCGCAACCGCAGCCTCACCTGTCGCAGCTGCTGCAGACGCTGGCCGTAGGTGAAGAGCGCGTGGCGTGGGAGCGCCAAGGCGCCGGCGAGCTGCGCCGGCTGCGCCTGCGCGCGCCGCGCGAGAGCTGGGGCCGGCTGCGGCTGCTGCTCGACTTCGACGGCGCGCGGCGAGTGGACCTGACGCTCGCCGATTTCTTCGCCGCCAGCCCGGCGCCGGTGCCCACCATGCGTTCTCTGCTCGCCGGCGCCGACGACGACGGCCTCCTCTACGCCTACTTCCCCATGCCCTTCGCGCGCTCGGCGCGCGTCAGTCTGCGGAGCGAGGATGCGGCGGGCCCGCAGCCCGTCGAAGTCGAGTGGGAGCTGGGATGGAGCGAGGCGCCACCGGCCCCCGACGCGGCGCCGTTCTTCGCCACGGCGCGCAGCCTCGAGACCGCCGACCCAGAGCGCGACCTGACGCTTCTCGAGCACAGCGGCGCCGGCAAGTGGGTCGGGCTCTTCCTCCAGCTCGCCGGCATCGGCACGCCGGCACGCGACTACCTCGAAGGCGACGAACGCGTCTACGTCGACGGCGCCACCAGCCCCTCGATCTACGGCACCGGCGTCGAAGACTTCTTCAACGGCGGCTTCTTCTTCGACCGCGGCGCGGTGATCGCGCCGCTGCACGGCTCGATCTATCAGCTGCAGACGAGCGCCGGCGACAGCGTCGACGGCATGTACCGGCTGCTGCTCGCCGACGCCGTGCCCTTCCATGGCGGCCTGCGCGTGGCGCTCGAGAACGGGCCGGGTCCACCCACCGGCCACCTGCGCATGGACGCTCGCGCCGTCGCCTACGGCTATTCGCGCGACGCCGGCGCGTGGCAGCTCGTCGACCGCCTCGACCTCACCAGCGCGCGATCGACGCGCGACCACCACTACCAGCCGCCGCGCCGTGCCCGCTGCGC
Organism: Thermoanaerobaculia bacterium; assembly: GCA_036005845.1. Classification (GTDB taxonomy): domain Bacteria; phylum Acidobacteriota; class Thermoanaerobaculia; order Multivoradales; family JAIOJS01; genus DASYQD01. Next base: position 14,905 of record DASYQD010000188.1, read on the forward strand.
CGCGGTCACGGGCACGTTCGAGAGCGACCCGCCGCAGACGCGCACTGCTATCGGCTGCTCGTTCGGCAGTGGCAAGTCGCGCTTCACGCTCCGCTCTCCGCGCCCGGGGCCGCTGCGTCTCCGCCGCCTGCTCGACGCCGCCGCCGGCGCTCCGGAGGCCGACGTCTACGTCGCCGGCAGGAAGCTCGCCACCTTCCCCTACGTCGCCGCCAACCCCTTCCGCCGCTGGCAGGAGCTCGATCTCGACCTGCCGCTGTCCGGCGGTGGTCCGCTGCAGATCGCCGTCGCCCCGCACGCCGAGCCCGGCGGAGCGGCCACGCACACCGAGTTCGCCTACGAGCTCTGGCAGCCGCAATAGCGGCTCGCCTGCACCACTATCGCTCGATCTCCACCTGCTCGCCGACGTTGGGCTCCGGCTCGGCGGCGATCACCACCGTGCCGACGATGGGCAGCAGCACGCGGTGGGTGTTGCCGCCGAAGCGCAGGTTGACCTCGTAGTAGGCCTCGGGTGCGATGCGGATGAGGGTGCCGCGGGCGCCTTTGAGGCCCAGCAGCTCGTTGTGGATGAGGACCTCGTTCGGGATCTCCATGCGCCCCCCTTCCGCTCTCGGTGATCCGAATCAGTCGTTCCAGTAGCCCTGGTCTTTGTATTCCTTCAGCTTGCGCTGCAGCGTGCGCAGGCCGATACCGAGCAGGTGCGCCGCCTGCGCGCGGTGGCCGCCGGTGCGCGACAGCGTCTCGAGGATCGCCTGGCGCTCGATCGCTTCCATCGTACGCGGCGTGCCGTCGGTGCTCGGCGCGGAGGTCTCGCGGCGCACTCCCCCGCTGGTGGTGGCCACGCTGCCGCCGCCCTCGCGCAGCTCGGCCGGCAGGTCTTCGATCCCCACCACGCGGCCCTGGTGGAAGATGACGATCGTCTCGATCGCATTCTTGAGCTGCCGCACGTTGCCCGGCCAGTCGAAGGCGGCGAGCGCCTCCATCGCCTCGTGCTCGACGGTCTTGTCTTCCTTGCCGTGCTCGGCGCAGAGCTGCTTGAGGTAGTGCTCGACGAGCAACGGCACGTCGGCGCGGCGCTCGCGCAGCGGCGGGATGCGCAGCGTCACCACCTTGAG
>DASYQD010000189.1:0-46411 GCA_036005845.1 Thermoanaerobaculia bacterium
GAGAACCCGATGTACAAGGGCTTCGGCTTCCAGCAGCTCTACTACAAGCGCGCCGAGGGCGGCGAGATCGGCGAGTTCCCCGCCGAGGAGCGCTTCGCCATCGTCGACCTGCGGGAGCTCGGCCCGGTCTACGAGTGGATCGTGGTCAAGGTCTGCATCTTCGACTTCAACTTCGTCTTCCAGCCCTTCGGCGCCGGCACGCCGCAATTCGTGGTGCCGCTGCAGGAAGACAGCTACCTCGTCTTGAGCCGCGACTACATCACCGACGAGCAGGACCCCGAGCCGGGCGTCCTCGGCCGCTACGGCTTCGGTTACTCCTTCATCAAGAGCCCGCGCCGCGGCTTCCTCGCCTACGGCCCGGGCGAGTTCGACGTCGCCTTCGAGCGCATCGACTTCGAGGTGCGCGAGGGCGGTGTGACGCGCGTCGCGATGTCGTTCGGCGCCAACCGGCCCACCCAGATCGTCGGCTTCACCTTCGACCCGGTCGGCCTCGGCCTGCGCCTCGCCGATGCGGCATCGCTGGGCCTCGCCACCCGCCTGTTCGCGCCGCTCGCGGTCGCCATGGGCCGGCTGCCGGCGCCGCGCTTCACCTTCGATCCGGTCTACACCTACATCGACCTCGCCAACCTGCTGACCGGCGGCGCCGCCGCGCAAGACCTCTGCATCTCGCGCGACCAGATCGACGAGGTCTTCCTGCTGAAACACTTCATGCAGCACTACCAGACGATCGCCGGCTCGCTCAGCACCTGGCGATACGTGGCGGACTGGCTCGACACCGCGGCGCTGCCGGAGTGGGCGATCCAGGGGCGGAGCTTCTAGCGTGGCGCCCGACGGCGCGATCGCGCCGGCGCCGGCGCCGCCGCCGGTGCAGGCGCTGGTGCTCTCGGGCGGCGGCGCCCACGGCGCCTACGAAGTGGGCGTGGTCAAGGCGCTGCTGGCCGGCAAGTCGGAGTCGACCGGTTACCAGCCGCTGGTGCCGACGGTGCTCTGCGGCACCTCGATCGGCTCCTTCAATGCCGCCTTCCTCGCCGCCGGGTGGGACAGCTACGGCGCCGCCGCGATCGGCGACCTCGAAGCGGTGTGGCTCAACCGCATGGCGGAGATCCCCGGCCGCGGCAACGGCGCCTACCGCTTTCGCGGCGACCCGCTGGAGCTGCTCGACCCCGCCCGCTATCTGCACAACCCGATGCGGCCGTTCCTGCGCATCATGGACGACGGCAGCAGCCTACTGTGGGAGGGCCTGCAGCGCGCCGCGCACTTCGTGCGCAACCGCGAGGCGCCGGTGCGCCAGCGCGCCCTCGAGCTGCTCGACTTCGCCTCGCTGATCTCGACCGACCCCTGGGAGCAGACGATTCAGGAGAGCATCCAGTTCGACCTCATCCGCAGCTCCACGCGGCGGCTGCGGGTGGCTTCCACCAACTGGGCCACCGGCGTGCTCGAGCTGTTCGACAACGCCGACATGACCGACCGCCGCGGCCCGCAGATCATCATGGCGTCGAGCGCCATCCCCGGCTTCTTCCCGCCGGTGATGATCGGCGCCGAGCCGCACGTCGACGGCGGCGTGCTGATGAACACGCCGCTCAAGCCGGCGGCCGACGCCGGCGCCGACGAGCTGCACGTCGTCTACCTCGACCCCGAGATCCGCTCCATCCCGCTGCACGAGCAGACGAGCACGCTGGGCACCCTCTATCGCCAGCAGGCGATCGGCTGGGCGAAGGTGGTCAACGACGACATCGGCGACGCGGCGATGATCAACCGCGCGCTCGACCTCGTCGAGGGCGACGAGGCCAAGCCGCCGATGGTGGACGAGGACGTGGAGCTGGCGCTCGGCCGCGTGCTCGGCCGGGCGGGGAGCGGGCGGCGCCTGCGCCGCCTCACCGTCCACCGCTACCATCCGCGCGACGACCTGAGCGACACCGGGGTCGGCATCCTCGACTTGAACCGCGACCGCCTGCGCGACCTCGTCGAGCGCGGCTTCGCCGACGGCGCGGACCACGACTGCTCGATTTCCGGGTGCGTGCTGCCGCCGCGCCCGCTCGCCGGCTGAGCGATGTTCTCAGCCGTAGCCCAGCGTGCGCTTCACCGCGGCGGTGGCCTCGTCGGCGCCCTCGACGCTCAACGCCTCCGGCTTGGCGCCGCGGCCGGCGGGGTAGAAGCCCTGCCGGTACATCGGGTAGCACTCGCTGCGCAGGTGGCCGAGAGTCTGGTGCCCGCGCCGCACCGCGCGTTCATGGCGCAGCGCGTCGACGTCGACCGGCGCGACGACGATCTTCTCGCCCGGGCCGGGATCGGCCTGGGCCAGCACGCGGCCCTCGAAGTCGACCACCATGCTGCCGCCGGGCCAGGAGAACGGCGGATAGTGCGACAGGCTGGCGCCCTGGTTGGCGGCCACCACGTAGGCAATGTTTTCCAACGCGCGGCAGCGGTTGACCACCGTCCACCAGTCCATCGGCGGCGTCGCTCCCCACGGGTCCATGTAGGCGGAGACGCGGATCAGCACCTCGGCGCCGTTGGCGGTGAGCTGGCGCAGCGCCTCGGGGAAGAGCCAGTCGTAGCAGATCGCCACGCCGAGGTTGCCGATCGGCGTCTTCGCCACTGGGAACATCTCCTCGTCGTAGCCGGGCAGGTCGTGCGGGCTGGCGTGCACCTCCCACGGGATCCACGGGTTCACTTTGCGATAGCGTGTGAGCAGCCCCTCGGGGCCGATCAGGCACGTCGTGTTGAAGACGACCCCCGGCCAACGGTCGTCGCGCTCCAGGAAGGTGCCGGTTTGCACGTAGATCCCGTACTCGCGGGCCTTCTCCTCGTAGCGGGCGGTGTGCTCGTTGGGGATGGGCAGGGCGAGCTTGTCGAGCAGCTCGGCGGCCGTCGCGTACACTGGCGCGGCATGGGCGAACTCGGGGAACACCACCAGCTTGACGGGAAGGAACGGCGAGTAGCCTTCGACCGCTTGCGCGATCATCGCCAGCATGCGGTCGACGTGTGCCTTGATACCGCGGCGAGTGGGCGGATTCGGAAAGTCCGTCTGGCAGGCCGCCGCGGCGTAGCGAAGACGGGAGTCCATTGGCCAACCCTCCTTGGGGACGTGCGCGCGCACGGTAGCATGCAGGGGAAGCCTCGATGTCGATTGGTGAGCGGCTGCGGGCGGTTCAGAAACGCCCGCTCTTCTTCGGTCTGACGCTCGTTCCGGCGGTCGCCGTCTACCTCGCGTGGACGACCGCTCGGCAGGTCGAGCCGCGCGGCCGCGCGTTCTTCGAGCGCGGCAAGACGGTCGTCGTCGGTCTCGACGCGCTGGCGCGCGCGCTGCGCGCCGGCGACCTCCCCGCGGCCGAGCGCCTCTATGCCGCCGACTACCGCGGCAGCGCGCTCGGCCTGCTCGAACGTGCGCCGGTCCAGCAACGCAGCGGCATCCGCGCTTTGCGCTTCGCCGGCGCTGGAGCGGGCACCGATCGCGGCGCCGCGCTCGACGAATGGCGCCGCTACGTCGACGGCTTCGACAACCTCGAGTCCCTCGAGCTCCACCTCCACCGCTTCGACTCCTGGCAGGACACCGGCGACCTCCACGTCCGCGTCCGCTTCGAGGCGATCGGCACGCCGCGCGGCGCCGGCCACCCGGTGATCGACCGCGCCATCTTCCGCCTGGCGCTGGCGCTGGGGCCGGAGGGGCCGCGCATCAAGAGCGCCGAGCTGGTCGACGGCGAGCGCGTGGAGAGCGAGCGGCCGTGGTTCGCCGACGTCGCGCACTCAGCCGGCGTCGACTTCACCAACCGCTGGTACCCGGGCTTCCTCGACCGGCCGCTGCGCTTCGGCATGATCCGCTACGGCCCGGCCGGGATCAGCGCCGCCGACGTCGACGGCGACGGCTTCTACGACCTCTTCGTCCCCGACGGCGTCGAGTCGCGGCTCTTCCGCAACCGCGGCGACGGCACCTTCGAGGACGTCACCGCCGCCGCCGGCCTCGCCGGCCTCTCCGGCGTCTCGGTGGGCGTCTTCGGCGACTACGACAACGACGGCCGCCGCGACCTCTTCGTCTCGCGCACCTTCGAGCCCAACCAGCTCTTCCACAACGAAGGCCCCGACGCCCGGGGCCGCGTGCGCTTCGCCGACGTCACCGCGCGCTCCGGCATCGGCGCCGACTGCTGCACGACGGTCGCCTCGTGGGCCGACTACGACGGCGACGGCCGCCTCGACCTCTACGTCGGCCGCTACCTCGACCCGCGCACCAAGATCCCGACCACCTTCTACGCCAGAAACGGCGAGCCCAACCAGCTCTACCACAACGACGGCGACGGCCGCTTCACCAACGTCACCGAGGAGGCGGGTGTCGGCGAGGTCGGTCTCTGCCTCGGCACCGCCTTCGGCGACTACGACGACGACGGCTGGCCCGACATCTATGTCGCCAACGACTTCGGCAGGAAGACGCTCTACCACAACGACGGCCCGGCGGACGGGCCGCGCAGCCGGCCCACCTTCAGCGACGTCACCGTCGAGTCCGGCACGCTCGCCTACGGCGCCGGCATGAGCTCCTCCTTCGGCGATTACGACAACGACGGCAGGCTCGACCTCTACGTGGCGCAGATCCGCTCCGAGCACGCCTGGTTCGCCGAGACGCCGACGGTGCACCGCGACATGCTCAACTCGTGGCGGCAGGGGGTGTGGAAGAGCGACATGCCGCTCTACCTGGAGATCTTCCGCCAGTCGGGCTTTGCGTTCGTCGACGTCTTCCAGCAGATGGCGTCGGGCAACAACCTGCTCAGGAACCGCGGCGACGGTACCTTCGAGGACGTCACCGCGGAGACCGGCACCAATCCGCTGGGCTGGTTCTGGGGCTCGGCCTTCGCCGACTTCGACAACGACGGCTGGCAGGACATCTACTCGACCAACGGCTGGGTCTACAACGACCCCGGCACCGAGATCGAGCTCGACTTCCTCAACAACGTGGTGAGCCGGCAGGACGAGTACAAGAAAGGGACCTTCTTCGACCCCAAATACTTCGGCCGCCAGTCCTGGCACGGCTACGAGCGCAACCGCTTCCTGCACAACGAGGGGCCCGGCCCGCGCGGCCGCGTCGGCTTCCGCGAGGTGGGCCGCGCCACCGGCAGCGACTTGCTGCTCAACAGCCGCGGCATCGCCGTCGCCGACTTCTGGAACCGCGGCCGCCTCGACATCGCCGTCGCCGCCTCGACCGACCGCCACGCGTTGCTGCGCAACGACTTCGACGACGGCGACGGCTGGCTCGAAGTGGAGCTCGTCGGCACCACGAGCAACCGCGACGCGGTGGGCGCCCGCGTCACCGCCCGCGCCGGCAACCTCCGCCTCACCCGCGAGGTCTCGGCCGGCGACGGCTACGGCAGCCAGAACCAGCTGCGGCTCCACTTCGGCCTCGGCAAGGCGCAGCGCGTCGACGAGCTCGTCGTGCGCTGGCCGCGCGCCGACGGCGGCGCCGCGCCGCAGCGCGTGCAGACCTTCCGCAACGTCGCCGGACAACGCATCGTGGAAATCACCGAGGGACGCGACGCCGTGATCGAGAAGCGCTACGGAGCGCCCGCGGGGTGACCGCGGGACCTGCGCTGGCGGCGCGCGCCGGGCGGCTTCCGGTGCTGGCGCTCGTGCTCGCCACGCTTGGTGCGTTGCCATCGGATGGTGCGTTGCCATCGGATGGTGCGGCGCCACCGAGTGGTGCGGCGCCGGTGGGGAGCGCGGCGCCACCGCGCGCCTTCGCCGACGTCACCGCCGCGGCCGGCGTCGACGTGCCGCACGGCCTGCGCCAGTTCCACAACGCCTACTCCGAGGTGATGGCGGGCTACACCGCGCTCGGCGCCGCGGCGGCGGTCGCCGACTTCGACGGCGACGGCCGCGAGGACCTCTTCGTCACCGACTCGGCGGAGACCGGCGAGAACCACCTTTACCGTAACCTCGGCGACCTGCGCTTCGCCGACGTGGCGGAGCAGGCCGGCGTCGCGGCGGGCAACGACGCCCACGACGCCTCGGCCGACGCCCTCTTCTTCGACTACGACGACGACGGGCGGCCGGACCTCCTCGTCGTCCGCTTCGGCCACAACCAGCTCTTCCACAACCAGCGCTGCGAGTCGAAGACGGCCAACCACGCCTGCTTCGTCGACGTCACGCAGGCCGCCGGCATCGACCGCTACGCCAACGGCATCAGCGCCATCGCCTTCGACTACGACCGCGACGGCCGGCTCGACTTCCTGGTCGGCAACTACTTCGCGCCGGTCGACGTCTTCACGCCGCCGAGCCCGCGCTTCTTCCCCGAGAACTTCGAGACGGCGAAGAACGGCGGCGGCGTGACGCTGTGGCGCAACCAGGGACCGGGCCCCGGCGGCCAGGTGACCTTCGCCGACGCCACCGACGCCGCCGGCCTGCGCCAGAGCGGCTGGGCGCTCGACGTCGGCGCCGGCGATGCCGACAACGACGGCGACTTGGACCTCTACGTCGCCGACGACTTCGGCGCCGACCGCTTCTTCGAGAACCGCGGCAACGGCACCTTCGCCGACCGCACCGCCACCGCCATCGGCATCGACACCAAGAAGGGGATGAACGCCGAGTGGGGCGACTACGACGGCGACGGCTGGCTCGACGTCTACGTCACCAACATCACCGACGACTACATGCGCGAAGGCAACTTCCTCTGGCACAACGAGGGATCCAGCGGCGCCGACGGCCCGCGCTTCGCCGACGTCGCTGCCGAGTCGGGGACCCGCGACACCGGCTGGGGGTGGGGAGGCAAGCTCTTCGACTATGACAACGACGGCTGGCTCGATCTCTACGTGCTCAACGGCTGGGTCTCCGCCGGCCCGGAGAGCTACGTGCCCGACGTCTTCGCCATGGTGATCCGCCTCAGCGAGCAGAAGGGCGGCGACTTCTCCGACGCCCGCGACTGGCCGCCGATGGGCAACAAGAGCCTGTCGGGCCACCAGGCCAAGAAGCTCTTCCACAACGAGGGCGGCGGCCTGTTCAGCGAGCAGGCGGCGCGTCACGGCCTCGACTCGACGCGTGACGGCCGCGGCGTCGCCGTCGCCGACTTCGACGCCGACGGCCGCATGGACCTCTTCGTCGCCAATGCCGGCGCGGCGCCGTACCTCTACCGCAACGTGCTGCCGCCGGGGCCGCACTGGGTCGAGCTGGTGCTCGCCGGCGGCAAGGCCAGCGGCAGCGAGGCGATCGGCGCCCAGGTGCGGCTCACCGCCGGCGGGCGGACGCTGCTGCGCTTCGTCGATCCCGGCAACGGCTTCGCGGCGCAGGGCACGCGGCGGCTGCACTTCGGGCTCGGCGCGGCGACGACGGTCGATCGCGTCGAGGTGCTCTGGCCGTCGGGACGTAAACAAGTGTTGACCGGCGTCGCCGTCGACCGCATCCAGCGCGCCGTCGAAGGGCGCGAGGGTGTGGAACCGTTCGTCATCGGGGGTGAGACACCATGAGGACTACCATCTCGACTGCCGGCCGCCTTGCCGTCGTCGTCGCCATCGTCTTTACCGCTGGTTCATTGCCGTTACGCGCGTCAGCGACGCAGCCGACGCCCGGCGCCGCCGAGGCCGCGGCGGCGCAGCAGGCCGCCGCAGCGAAGGACTGTCCGGCGGCGCTCGACCACTTCGAGGCGGCGCTACGCGCCGACGCCGACAACCTGCGCTACGGCAGCGACTACCGCAAGAGCGTCATCGCCTGCGCCGCCTACGACCGCGCCATCGCCTTCTTCGGCAAGCTCACCGACGAGCACCCCGGCGCCGCCAACGCGCTCCTCAACTACGGCTACGCCTACGTCGACAAGATCCCCGCCGCCGGCGCCATCACCCAGGTGATCCTCGCCAACAGCGCGCTCACCCTCTTCGGCAAGTCGCTCGACCTGCAGGAGAGCTGGCTCGGCCTCTACACCCGCGGCAACAGCTACCTCTACTGGCCGAAGGTCTTCGGCCGCACGCCGCTCGGCGTCGCCGACCTCGAGAAGGCGGTGGCGCGCGGCGACGCCGAGGGCAACCGCCCCTACCACGTGCGCGCCTGGATCGCGCTCGGCGACGGCTACTGGAAGCTCGACCAGCTCGACAAGGCGCGCGCCACCTGGCAGGAGGGCTTGCGGCGGTTCCCCGGCGAGCCGCGGCTGCAGGCGCGCCTCGACAAACAGGGCGAGGAGCTGACGGCGCTGATCGAAGGGTCGATGGATCCCGCCAAGCGGGTGGACACCGACCTCGCCGTGCTGTGGGCACCGCAATGAGCGGCCGCGCGACGTGGGTGCTCGCCGGCGCGCTGCTGTTCGCCGGCGGACCGCTCGCCGCGGCCGACGCGCTTGGCGCACCGCCGGCGCATCCTGCACCGGCGAGCACGGGCAGCGCGCGCGCGTCGCTGCGCTTCGTCGAGGCCGGCGCCGCCGCCGGCGCGCGCCTCCGCCACCACACGCACAAGTTCGCCGGCGCCTACGCCGACGTGCTCGGCATGTTCACCTCCGGCGGCGCCGCCGCCGCGGCCGGCGACTACGACGGCGACGGCCGCGACGACCTCTTCGTCACCGACTCCGACAGCGGCCGTACGAGCCACCTCCTCCACAACGAAGGCGACGGTCCGGACGGCGTGCCGCGCTTCCGCGACGTCACCGCCGAGGCGGGCGTCGGCGGCGGCAACGAGGGCTCGGCCATCGTCGCCGACGCGCTCTGGTTCGACGCCGACAACGACGGCAAGGAAGACCTGCTGGTGGCGCGCTTCGGCACGCCGCTGCTCTACCGCAACCTCGGGGGCGGCCGTTTCCGCGACGAGACCGCGGCGTCGGGGCTCAGCGCGTTTGGCAACACCATCGCCGCCATCGCTTTCGACTACGACAACGACGGCCGCGTCGATCTCCTCTTCGGCAACTACTTCAAGCCCGTCGACCTGGTGGCGCTGCCCGACCGCCACGTGCTGCCCAACGACCTCGACAACGCCACCAACGGCGGCGGCGTGACGCTCTGGCACAACCTCGGCACCGCGAGCGGTGGCGGCTGGGTGCGCTTCGCCGACACCACGAAGCAGGCCGGCCTCGCCGCCCACACCGGCTGGACGCTCGACGTCGGCCACGCCGATCTCGACAACGACGGCTGGCAGGACCTCTATCTCGCCTGCGACTACGGCACCGACCGCCTGTTCTGGAACCAGCGCGACGGCACCTTCGCCGACGGCACCGCGCAGGCGATCGGCATCGACACCAAGAAGGGGATGAACGTCGACGTCGCCGACTACGACCGCGACGGCTGGCTCGACGTCTACGTCACCAACATCACCGACGAGTACATGAAGGAGTGCAACATGCTCTGGCACAACGACGGCGCGGCGCCGTCGAAACCCGGAGCGCCGCCGGCGCGGCCCACCTTCACCGATCTCTCCAAGGAGACCGGCACCTGCGACACGCTGTGGGGCTGGGCGGCGAAGTGGGGCGACTTCGACGACGACGGCTGGCCCGATCTCTTCGCGGTCAACGGCCTGCGCTCGGCGGGGCCCGACAACTACATCCCGGTGCTGGTCGAGATGATCATCCGGCCCGGCGTCGACTTCACCGACGTGGCGAGCTACCCGCCGATCGGCAAGATGAGCTGGAGCGGCTTCCAGAAGAAGAAGCTGTTCAGGAACCTCGCCGGCGGCTCCTTCGCCGAGGTGGGCGCGGCGGCCGGCGTCGACAACGAGGGCGACGGCCGCGGCGTGGCGGTGGCCGACTTCGACGGCGACGGCCGGCTCGATCTCTTCCAGACCAACGCCGACCAGGAGAGCCTGCTCTATCTCAACCGCACCGAGCCGCGCGCGCACTGGCTGGCGCTGCGGCTCGTCGGCACCAAGAGCAACCGCGATGCGGTCGGGGCGCGGGTGACCGTGCGCGCCGGCGGCCTCGTGCAGATCGTCGAGCTCGACGGCGGCAACGGCTACTCGAGCCAGAGCAGCAAGGCGCTGCACTTCGGCCTCGGCGCCGCGACGCACGTCGACGCGGTGGAGATCCGCTGGCCGAGCGGCGCCGTGGAGACGGTGAACGTGCCGATCGACCGCACGAGCACGGTGCGCGAGGGGAGCGGCGTCCAGCCGTGACCGTCGGGCAGTCTTGGCGGCGGCGCGCCGCGCGCTCGGCGCTCGTGTGCGCCACGGCGCTTCTGATGCTCGCCTCGTGGCGGCTGTCGGCTGCGGAGCCCGCGTCTCCGGCGGCGCGCGCCGAAGAGCTGGCGCGCCACCGCAACGTCGGCAAGGCGCTCTACGAGAACCCGACGACGCAGTACCAGGCGGTCGAGGAGCTCCACAAGGCGGTGGCGCTGGCGCCCGGTTCCGCCGCCGACCGCCTCAACTACGGCCTCGCCCTGCTGCGCGCCGGCAAGGAGGCCGAAGGCATCGCCGAGCTCGTCGCCGTGCAGAAGCAGGCGCCGGCGCTGCCGCACACTTGGTGGAACCTCGGCATCGCCTACCAGCGCGCCTCGCGCAGCGACGAGGCGCGGGCGCAGCTCGAGGGCATGGCGGCGCGCGTCCCCAACGACGCCGCCACCCACTACAACCTCGGCGTGCTCTACAAGATCGCCGGCCAGAACGAGCGCGCGCTGCACGAGCTCGAGGAGGCGGCGCGCCTCGATCCCGACATGGCGGCGCCCCGCTACCAGCTCCACGCTCTCTATCGCCAGGCGGGCCGCGCCGACGACGCGGCCAAGGCGCTGGCCGCGTTCCGCGAGCTCAAGGCGGCGCAGGCCGGCGCGGCGGTGCCCGAGGACCCGCAGTGGAACCGCTACTCGGAGCTGCTCGACCCGGTGGAGCCGCGCGGGGTGGGAGCGGCCGCGGCGCTGCCGCCGCCCAAGCCGCCGAGCTTCGCCGCCCGGCCGCCGGTGGCGCTCGCCGGCGGCAAGGGGGGCGCGCCCGAGGCCGCGGGCCTCGCGTTGATCGACGCCGACGGCGACGAGAAGCCCGACCTCCTTGCCTGGAGCGGCGGCCGCCTCCAGCTCCTCGCCAGCGGCGCGCGGCTCGTCGCCGGCGCCGGGCTCGACGCGCTCGCCGACGTCGTCGCCGCGGTGCCCGGCGACTTCGACAACGACGGCCGCGCCGACCTCGCCGTGCTCACCGGCAAGGGCGTCCACCTGCTCGCCAACCGCGGCGGGCGCTTCGCCGAGGTCGCGGCGCCGCTGCCCGGCAAAGCCTTCCGCGCCGCCGCCTGGGTCGACGAGGACCACGACTACGACGTCGACCTGGTGCTGCTCGGCGACTCGGCAGCGCTGCTGCGCAACAACGGCGACGGCACGTGGACCGACAACACCGCGCGCTTTCCCTTCGTCGCCGGCCACGCGCTGTCCGTCGCCGTCCTCGACGTCGTCGCCAACGACCAGGACGAGGACCTCGCCGTCTCTTACGCCGACCATCCGGGCGTGCTCTACCGCGATCGGCTCGGCGGCCGCTACACCTCCGAACCGCTGCCGGCGCTGCCGGCGGGCGCGCATGCTCTCGCCGCCTTCGATGCCGACGGCGACGGCTGGACCGACGTCACCGCCACCGTCGCGGGCCGGCCGCTGCGGCTCGTCAACCAGCGCGAGGAGGGGAAGCTCGAGGCCGGCTGGCGCCCGGTGGCGCCGCCCGCCGCGGCGCGCGTGCCCTTCACCTTCGCCGACCTGCAGTCGCGCGGCGCCGCCGACCTCGTGGTCGCCGGCGCGGTGTTCTTCGCTCGCGGCGCAGGCGCGTTCGGCGCCGCCACGCCGTTGCCGGGAAGCGGCGGCGCGATCGACGACCTCGTCGCCGCCGACTTCGACGCCGACGGCCGCACCGACCTGGCGCTCCTCGCCGGCGGCCCCGGCGGCCACAGCGTGCGCCTGCTCGTCAACCAGACGCCCGGCACCGGCAGGTGGCTGCGCATCGGCCTGCGCGGCGTCAAGAACCTGCAGCTGGCGCCCGGCTCCGAGGTCGAGGTCAAGGCCGGCGGCAGCTACCAGAAGCGCCGCTACGCCGGCGTGCCGCTGCTCTTCGGCCTCGGCCGCCGCGACGCCGCCGACACCGTGCGCATCACCTGGGGCAACGGCCTGATCCAGAACGAGACCGGCATGCACGCTGGCGAGGGCCGCACGATCAAGGAGGCGCCGCGGCTCTCCGGCTCCTGCCCGATGATCTTCACCTGGGACGGCGCGCGCTACCGCTTCATCACCGACGTGCTCGGCGTCGCGCCGCTCGGCGCCAGCGCCGGCGACGGCGAGTACTTCCCGGTCGACCACGACGAGTACGTGCAGGTGCCCGGCGAGGCGCTGGTGCCGGTCGACGGCCGCCTCAGCGTGCATGTCACCGAAGAGCTGCGCGAGGTTTCCTACCTCGACCAGATCCAGCTCGTCGCCGTCGACCACCCGGCGAAGGTCGAGGTCTTCACCAACGAGAAGTTCGTCGGGCCGCCGTTCCCGGAGTTCCGTCTCTTCGGCGTCGAGCGCCGCATCCACCCGGTGCGCGCCACCGGCAACGGCGGCAGGGACGTGCGGGCGGAGCTGCAGGCGCGCGACGGCCGCTATCCGACCGACTTCCCGCACGACTTTGCCGGCGTCGCTTCCGCGCACCACCTGGACCTCGACTTCGGCACCGCCGCGTCGGCGTCAAATGCCGGTCCCGGCAAGCGCACGGTGCTGGTGCTCTCCGGCTGGGTCGACTGGGCCGACGGCAGCACCTTCCTCGGCACCGCGCAGCGCCAGGGCGGCGGTCTCCTCATGCCGCAGCTCCAGGTGAAGGACGAGCGCGGCGAGTGGCAGACCGTGGTCGCCGACATGGGCATCCCGGCCGGCAAGCCGAAGACGATCGTCGTCGACTTGACGGGCAAGTGGCTCACCGCTTCGCGCGAGGTGCGCATCGTCACCAACCTCTGCGTCTACTGGGACGAGATCTTCCTCGCCGAAGCCGACGAGCCGGCGCCCGTGCGTCTGACGCGAGTCGAGCCGGCGAGCGCCGACCTCCACTTCCGCGGCTTCTCGGTGCCCACCATCGACCCGCGGCGCCAGCAGCCCGAGAAGTTCGACTACCACCGGCTGCTCGCGCAGCCGCCGTGGAACCCGACGCCCGGGCTCTACACCCGCTTCGGCGACGTGCGCGAGCTCTTGGCCGCGGCCGACGATTTCCTGGTGGTGATGGGCTCGGGCGACGAGGTCGCCCTCGACTTCGACGCCGCGGCGCTGCCGCCGCTCGACGCCGGTTGGCGGCGCGACTACCTGCTGCTCGTCGACGGCTGGGCCAAGGACGGCGACGCCAACACCGCCTTCTCGCAGAGCGTCGAGCCGCTGCCCTTCCACGCCATGTCGCAGTACCCGTACCCCGAGACCGAGCGCTTCCCCGACGACGCGCGGCACCGCCAGTGGCGGGCGGAGACGCTCATCCGTCCGGCGCTGCGCTTGCTGCCGCCGCTCGAGCGTGTGCGGCGGACTGCGGCGGCACCGCCGCCGCGGCCGCCGGAGTCGGACACGCCGTAGCCCGCTCCCGCGAGTGCGACTCAGCTCAGCTCAGAGGACCCTTTCCGCCAACTGCTTCCCCGCCACCGCTTCGGCGGCATGGATGGCGGAGACGATCACCGGCGTGATGCCGCCGCCGGGCTGCACCCAATGGCCCGTGAAGACGAGGTTGCGGACCGCACCCTGCAGCCCCGGCCGCGCGTCGCCGAGCTGGTCGGGCGCCATCTCCCATCCCAGCATGGCGCCCTCCTCGTTGAGCGTGAAACGCCAAGCGGTGTGCGCCGTCGCCGTCGTCGCCACCTCGACGTGCCTGGAGATGCCGGGGATGGCGCGCTCGAGCTGCGCCAGCATGAAGTCCTGCACCTGCTGCTTGTGGGCCGGCCAGTCGGCGATGCGCGCGTAATCGACCGGCATCACCTTCTGCAGGATGATGATCTGCTTGCCCGGCGGCGCCATCGCCGGCTCGTAGAGCGTCGGCACGAACACCTTGCAGCGCAGCGCGCCGTTCCGGAAGTCGTCGCGGTCGCCCAGCTCGTCGGCGTCCCAGCGCTGCCAGTGGTAGCCCTGCGCCTCCTCCAGCGTGGCGGCGTCGATGCCTGAGAGCCCGACGTGCGTCAGGTAGCAGGGCCACGACGGACGCAGGCCCGCCGCCCGCGCCGTCTCGGCGGCCGGCACCGTGCCCGGCGGCAGCAGCGTGCTGAGCGCAAGCCGCAGGTCGGCGTTGCAGACGACGGCGCCGGCGAGCACGCGGTGGCGGCCGGCGAGCGTGCCGCGGTCGGTCTCGCCGTCGACGCCCACCGCGGCGCCGTCCTCGACCAGGATGCGGTCGACCCGCGTGCTCATCAGGATGTCGCCGCCGCGCTCCTCGAAGCAGTGGGCGAGCCCGTCGGCGAAGGCTTGCGAGCCGCCCACCGGGTAGTAGTTGCCGAGGAAGTAGGAGAGCCGCAGCATGGAGTCGAAGAGGAACGAGATGCGGCTCGGCGGCGAGCCCCAGTGCGGGCAGTCGGCGGTGAGCAGCAGGCGCAGCCGCTCGTCGTCGAAGAAGCGGGTGAGCACGTCGCGCAGCGTGAGGTCGCGCAGGGCGGGGAAGCGCGGCGACTCGCGGTTTCTGAAGTAGGCGAGCAGGCCGACGAGGTAGGCCTCGCGCACGGCGGCGAAGAAGCGGTCGAGGGCCTCCGCCTGGTGCGGGAAGCGTGCCTTGACGGCGGCGAGGTAGTCGCTCAGCTCGCAGGGGACGGCGAAGCGCGAGCCGTCGGGGAAGTGGAAGGTGTCGACCGGGTCCATCTTCACCCACTCCGTCTCGACGCCGAGGTCGGCGAGCAGCTTTCCCGGCAAGGTCTTCCGGTTGCCGAGCAGCGGATAGAAGTGCGTCGAGGCGTCGAAGGTGAAGCCGGCGCGGCGGAAGGTGCTGCAGAAGCCGCCCACCATGTAGTGCTGCTCGACGAGCAGGACGCTGAGGCCGGCCTTGACCAGCAGGTTGGCGCAGAGCAGGCCGCCGATGCCCGCACCCACCACGACGACGTCGTAGCGTGGCTTGGGCGGCCGATCGCGCAGCGCACGGAAAGGGCGACGCGCCATGGTGCGACTCTAGACGCGCACGGCTCAGGCGTCGGGGAAGAGCAGAGCGCCGCCCTTTTTCAGCTCGCCCTCGAGGTAGAGCCGGCGCAGCTCGCCGTAGCGCAGCTTGCCGTTGGCGGTCATCGGGATGGCGCCGGACTCCAGCAAGCACACGCGCCCAGGCCGCATGCCGAGGCGTTCGTGAAAGGCGGCGACGACCGCGGCGGACTGCTCCTCGCGCTCGCCGCGCGCGCCGCGGAGCAGCTCCACGAAGACGAAGACTTGCTCGCCCTCGAGTCGGCCGCGGTCGATGCCGACCGCCGCCGAACGGCGCACGAAGGGCAGGCGGTCGACGGTCTCTTCGATCTCGCGCGGCGCCAGCGTCAGCCCGCCGAGGTTGATGACTTCCTTGCTGCGGCCGGCGATGAAGAGGATGCCGTCGGCGTCGAGGTAGCCGAGGTCGCCGGTGGAGAGCCAGCGATGGTCGTCGTCATCGATCGGCAGCGGGTCGCCCCAATAGCCGGCGGCAAGCGACGGGCTCGCCACCTTCACCTCGCCCACCTCGCCGGCCGGCAGGGAGCCGCTCTCGCCGTCGACGCGCAGCCGCACGCCGGGGAAGCCGGCGCCCACCGCCACGTAACCGCGCGCGTCGACGCGGATCGGCGTGCCCGGGGGCCAGGTGGAGACGCCCACCGTCGCCTCGGCGAGGCCGTACGCGGGCGTGATCACGTTGGCGAGGCCGAAGGCGCGCTCGAACTCCTCCACCGTCGAGGCGCGCACCGGCTCGGCGGCGTCGAGCGCCACGCGCAGACGCGACAGGTCGAGCCCGTCGCGCTCGCGCGCCAGGCGCAGGCAGAGGCGGTAGGCGAAGTCGGGCGCCGCCGTGAAGGTGGCGCCGCAGCGCGCCGCCTCGTCCATCCAGCCGCGGATGGCGGGCATGCCGGGCGGCTGCAGGTGCAGCGCGCAGCCGTGCGCGAGCGGCACCATGCTCATCAGGATGAGGCCCATGTCGTGGTGCAGCGGCAGCCAGGAGAGAAAGACGTCGTCGCCGGTGATGCCGAAGCCGGCACTCATCTGTTGGACGTTCTTCGCCAGGTCGCGGTGGCGGATGCGCACCGCCTTCTGCGCGCCGGTCGTGCCGGAGGTGAGCTGGAGGAACGCCACTTGATCCTGCGCGGGCGCGGCGGGCAGTGGTGTGCCCGCGGGCGCCGCCGCGGCTTCGTCGCCGTCGAGGAGCCAAGGTCCGCCGCTCGGCAGCGCCGCCTGCAGCTCCTGCCATCGCTCCGCGGGCTCGCGGTCGGCGACGATGCCGGCCGCGCCGAGCCAGGCCGCGGTGTCGAGCAGCCGCCCGGCGCCCGAGCGCGGCAGCATCGGCACCGCCACGGCGCCGGCGCGCAGCGCGCCCCAGAACGCGGAGAGGAACGCGTCGCCTTCCTCGATCACCAGCAAGACACGATCGCCCGGCGCGACGCCGCGAGCGTGCAGGGCGCGCGCCGTGGCGTCGATGCCGCGCCCGAGCTGACGCCAAGCGAGCGGGCGCCCGCGCCACCAACACGCCGCGCGGTCGCCGCCGTTGCGGCCGCGCCGCTCGAGCGTCTCGATCAGGCTCGCCGCGGCGGCGCTCACTGCGCGCGCTTGGCGAGGTGTCCGATCAGCTCGTGCAGGTCCGCCACCGTCGCGACCTGCGACAGGTCGGCGTCCTGCGCCGTCACGCCCCAGCGGTCCTCGATGGCGGAGAGGATCGACACCAGGTCGATCGACTCCATGCCCAGGTCGTTCACCAGGTGGTCGTCGCCGCCCACCTGCTTGACCCCGAGCTCGAGGGCCACCACGTGACGGATCTCGTCGAGCGTCGGCACCTGCATCTCACCCTTGGCGGCGACGATATCAGGGGTCGCCGCCGCCGCGGCGACGGGCTCAGAAAGTGCGCTGCACGGTCCAGTAGAGGCCGACGGCGGCGATCGCCAGCGAGGCGGGGACGACGACGCGGCTGCGGTACCAGACCTCGCGCCGCGCCCACGAGCCGACGGCGAGGAAGGCGAGCGCGATCACCGCCAGCTGCCCGCCCTCTACGCCGAGGTTGAAGGTGACGAGCGCGGTCAGGAACTCCGAGCGCGGCAGTCCGAGCGAGGAGAGCGCGCCGGCGAAGCCGAGGCCGTGGAGGAGGCCGAAGCAGAAGACGACGGCGACCCGCCAGGGCGTCAGCTGCGGGTGCAGCACGTTCTCGACCGCGACGTAGACGATGGAGAGCGCGATGAGCGGCTCGACGATCGATGAGGGCAGCGAGAAGATGCCGTAGATCGAGAGCCCGAGCGTGATCGAGTGCGCCAGCGTGAAGGCGGTGACCTGCGCCAGCACCGGCTTGAGGCGGGTGGCGAAGAAGAAGATGCCGAGAACGAAGAGCACGTGGTCGAGCCCGCGCGGCAGGATGTGGGTGAAGCCGAGCGCCAAATACTGCCGCGCCACCGCCAGCCGCGACGGCGGGGCCGATGCGCGGCGCAGCGGCGGCCCCGGCTCGCCGGGCTCCACCCAGTCCGTCTCGAGGTCGCCCGTGTCGCCCTCGCGGTGGACGACGAGCGCGTAGCGGCTGGCGGGCAGCGACCAGGAGAGCTGGAGGTCCGGCTTGCCGGCGGGCAGGCGCCCTTCGAGGCGAACGACCACCTCGCGTCGCCCGTTTGCCGCGGGAGGGACGGGCACGTAGTCGAACGAGGTGGCCAGCGGGACGTCGCCGGAGGTGAGGGTCGCCGTGGCGCGCAGGGCGTCGCGGCGCGCGAGGAGCGCCGTGCGCAGCGGTGCGTCCGCCAGCCCGGGCGTCAGCGCCTCGCCGGCCGCGAGCTCCAGACGCTGCAGCGTCAGGTCGGGATCGATCTGCAGGTCGACGCGGAAGCCGCCGTCGCGGGCGAGGAAGACCTCGACGCGGCCGGCGCCGATCTCGTGGGCGCGCGCGGCGCCGGCGAGGAGAAGAGCCGCGGAGAAGAGCAGCGCTGCACGAGGTGCGATGGGCCGGCGGGCTGGCGCAGCGCGCCGCATGCCCCCGTGGCTTCGCGCGCTGCGCATCGCGGCCGCGAGTCGGACGGACCTCATGGCTCTCCGGCCACGAACGTCAGCGACGTCCACACGCTGGCGAAATCGGCGCCGTCGCCCGCGGTCACGGGAAGGATCTTCACCGCCTTGATCAGCCACTCGCCCGTGCGCGGCAGCGTGAAGGTGACGCGACCGTCCGCGTCGGTGCGCGCGACGAGCGGCTGCGACGGGTCGAGCCGCGACAGCGCCGCCACCTGGATGCCCGGCATGGGCTTACCTTGCCACAACAGGCGCACCGGCAGCGCACCGCCGGCGGCGAGCGCCGCCGGATCGGCGAGCGGCACCAGCTCGAACGGGAGCCCGGCGATGCGGTCAAAGCCGGCACTGCCGCCGCCGTGCACCACCAGCAGCGACTTCACCGAGCGCGAGAAGCGGTCGCGCAACAGCGGCTTGCCCTGCCAGCCGGCGGGTAGCTGCGACGCGACGCCCTCGTCCTCCGCGTAGCGCGCCATCTTGTCGGGCGTCAGCTCCGCCACCGAGCCGCGGCTCTCGTAGGCGACGACCAGCGTCCCCGACTCAGGCGCCTGCGCAATCCCCGCCGGGTCCATCCCGTGCACGCCCGGCACCCGCAGCTCGCCGTTGCGCGACAGCGAGACGAAGCGTACGAGCAGATCCTCGTCCCGCGGCACGGGATCGCCGAGGAAGTGAGTCCCCACCCGATGCCGCAGCGTCACCCGCTGCAGCGGCTCGGGACGGTACGTCGACGGCTCGATCCAGAAGTCGTGCGCGAAGGCGGGGAGACCGACGGCGCTCGACATCATCGCCAAAGCGAGAGTCGAGAGCAGGCGTGCGAGCCTCATCGTCTGCACTACGCGGCGGCCGCGCCCACGGATGACCGAGGCTCGATTACCGCCAGGACCGACGCAACTTACGCGCGCTCTTCTCCATACGGTCCGCGAAGCCTCTCTCGCCGCGGCGGGCAGCGATTTCCAAGAGCTTGGAATGCTGTTGATCGGTGATCTCGATAGTGATCCGCATCGGATCGAGCGTGACCGGCCTGCACATACGTGTCAAGACTGCTGGGTCGCCGATCACCGGGCGAGGATCGCCTCCACCGCGGCGACGGTAGGCTCGATCTCTACTAGCCCTTCCGGCTGCCAAGCCGCTTCTGGATCTTTCAGCACGTGGCCGGTGAGGACGCAGACGACGCGATCGCTCGCGGCGATGGTGCCTTCGCGGCGCAGGCGCTCGACGCCGGCGAGGGTCGTTGCGGATGCGGGCTCGCAGCCGATGCCCATGCCGTCGATCTTGCGCTTGGCGGCCATCAGCTCCTCGTCGGTCACCTCGGTGACGATGCCGTTCGTGTCGCGGATGGCGGCGACCGCACGGTCGTGCGAGACCGGGTCGCCGATGCGGATGGCGCTGGCCACCGTTTCGGCGGCGACGCGATGGCGGTTGGCGAACCCGTCGCGGAACGAGCGGAAGAACGGGTTGGCGCCGCGTGCCTGCACGGCGGCGAGGCGCGGCATGCGGTCGATCCAGCCGGCCGCGAGCGCCTCGCGCAACGCCTTGCCGAAGGCGCTGGTGTTGCCGAGATTGCCGGCGGGGACGACGATCCAGTCCGGCGCCTGCCAGTCGAGGTCCTGCAGCAGCTCCCAGACGATCGTCTTCTGCCCCTCGATGCGGAACGGGTTGATCGAGTTGACGAGATAGATGCCGAGCTTGTCGCAGGCCTCGCGCACGAGCCGCATGGCGGCGTCGAAGTCGCCGCGCACCTGCAGACAGCGGGCGCCGTAGGCGAGCGTCTGCGCCAGCTTGCCGCTCGCCACCTTGCCCGCCGGCACGAAGACGATGCCGGGGATGCCGGCCTGCGCGGCGTACGCGGCGAGCGACGCCGAGGTGTTGCCGGTCGAGGCGCAGGCGACGGCGCGGGCGCCGAGGCGAACCGCCTGCGTGATCGCCACCGTCATGCCGCGGTCCTTGAACGAGCCGGTGGGGTTCTCGCCCTCGTGCTTGAAGAGGAGATCGCCGCGTGCGTACAGCCGCGTGCCGCCCTCGGGGTGCGTCACCAGCGCGCCGGCGGCGACGTCGAGCACGGCTTCGCGGAAGCGCCAGACGCCGCTCTGGTCGGCGGGCGCGCGCGAGAGGCGGCGCGCGTCGATGGTGGCGCGGTCGAGCGCGATCGCCGGCCGCTCGACGGCGAGGAGTCCCCCGCAGTCGCAGGTGTAGCGCACCTCGTCGAGCGGATAGCGGCGCGCGCAGGTGCCGCACTGGAGCCACTCGCTCATGCGCGGCGCGCTCCGCGGCGTGCGATGGCGCCGGCGTGGATCGTCGAGCCCACCTCGCCCGCGCGCTGCATGGCCGCCGCGGCGCCGCGCGCCGTCGTCTCGTCGGCGGCGATCGCGAACACCGTCGGCCCCGAGCCCGAGATCGAGCCGCCGAACGCGCCGGCGCCGATCGCCGCCGCCTTGACGGCGTGGAAATGCGGGATCAGCGGCGCCCGCAACGGCTCGGCGTAGCCGTCGTCGAGCGCGCGCGCGAGCAGCGCGCCATCGCCGGCCGCGAAGGCGTGCACCAGCGCCGCGGTGTTCGCCATCTGCCGCACCCACAGCCCGCGGTCGCTTTGCGCCGGCAGGATGGCCCGCGCCGCGCGCGTCTCGACGCGCACCTGCGGAGTCCACAGCGCCAGCCACCATGGCGCCGCCACCGTCAGCGGCACGACGTCGATCGGCTCGACGCTGCGTGAGAGCACCAAGCCGCCTAAGAGCGATGGGCCGATGTTGTCGAGGTGCGGACCGGCCACGGCCGTTTCGCCGGCGAGTGCAGCGGCCAGCAAGTCGGCGACGACGTCGGATTCGAGCGCCCGCGCGTCGTCGTCGGGGCTGGCGTCGCGCTCGTCCGCACGGCGCTTTGCACCGCCTGCGTCATCGGCGCGGGTCGTCTCGCCGCTGTTGCGCGCATCGTCCAAAGCGCACGCAAGCAAATGCGCCGCAAACGCGCCGGCCACGCTGCTCGCGGCGCTGCCGCCGAGGCCGCCCGAGAGCGGCAGCCCCTTATCGATGCGGATGACGATCTCGCCCGCGATACCGCGCCGTCGCAAGTACTCGCGCGCCGCGATCGCCGCGCTGTTGGCGGCGCAATCGCACGGCACCTCGCCGGCGTCGCGGCCGGTGACGCTTTCGACGCGCGAAGGCCCCACCGTCGCCAGCCGCACCGAAACGGTGTCGCCGACCCCGTCGATCGCCAGCCCCAGCACGTCGAAGCCCGGTCCGGCATTGCCGATCGAGCCGGGCGCGAAGGCGGCTGCGGCCACGCCCTGGATCGTCTCGCCGCTCATGGAAGCCGCGCAGTCTACAGCGCGGCCGGAGAGGCGAACGCGAGCCGGCGGACAGTTCGGGGCGTATCATCAACGTTTCCCGAGACCCAAGACATGCGCCGCGCGCCGATCTCCAGGAACGTGCTGCTGGCCCTGGCAGCCGCCGCGGCGTTGTCGGCGGCCGCCCGCGCGCAGACGGGGTTGCCGTCGCTGCTGCGCGACATCGCCCCGTCGCCGTCACCGAATTGGGGACAGCTCGTGCCCGGCACCGCGGTGTTCGTGCCGCTCGGCGGCGAGCTCTACTTCGCGGGCTGGGACCTCACCGAAGGGCTCGAGCTGCGCGCCACCGACGGCACCGCCGCCGGCACGCGCACCGTGCGCGACGTCTGCCCGGGCTCGTGCGGCGGCTTCTACGGCTTCGAGCTGGTGGAGTCGGGCGGCGTCCTCTACTTCGTCGGCGACGACCCCGTGCACGGACGCGAGCTGTGGCGCAGCGACGGCACGCGCGCCGGAACGTACCGGCTCTCGGAGGTCCTGCCGGGCGGCGATCACGGAGCGTCTCCGGGGTTCCTCACGCCCGCTCCGGGAGGCATCTACTTCGCCGCCGTCGATATCGACCATGGCGAGGAGCTCTGGTGGAGCGACGGCACGCCGGCCGGCACGCACCTGGTCGCCGACGTGCAGCCGGGGGCGGGACCGCAAACCGGCGACGGACCGTCCCACCTGACCTGGCTGGCTGGGCGTGGCCTCGTCTTCGTTGCCGACGACGGGACCCACGGCCGCGAGCTGTGGCTCACGCAAGGCACCGCCGCGACCACCCAGATGTTGGCCGACGTGCGACCGGGAGCGGCTTCCGGGCTCGACTACTACCAGGCCTATCCCGACGCTTACGCTGAACCGGCGGTGGCGGGGTCCAAGGTCTACTTCACCGCCGACGACGGCAGTCACGGCCGCGAGCTATGGGCGACCGATGGAACGGCCGCGGGTACCGGGATGGTTGCCGACCTCGCGCCCGGGCTCGACAGCTCCCATCCAAGCAACTTCTTTCCTTTCGGTTCCGACCTCCTCTTCGGCGCCTACGGTCCGGGTTTCACGCGGCCGCTGTGGCGCACCAACGGCACCGCCGCGGGGACGGTAGCGCTCGGCGACGCGGCTCACGGTTCCCAGGACCTCAATCCGGTCGGCTACGGGCTGCTCGGCGGTGTCGTCTACTTCGCCGGTTCTTCGGCGGCGACCGGCCGCGAGCTGTGGCGGACCGACGGCACGCTGGCGGGTACGCAGCTTGCCGTCGACATCCGGCCGGGCCCCGACCACAGCATCGGCGGCCTCCGCGGCTTCACCGCCGCCGCCGGCCGCCTCTGGTTTCCCGCCGACGACGGCGTGCACGGCATCGAGTGGTGGCAGAGCGACGGCACCGTCGCGGGCACCTTCCTGGTGGCGGACCTCATGCCGGGCGCAGCCGCCGGGGTCGATCCGTTCTCTGGGCCGTTCCCGCGCGCGATCGGCGGTCACGTCCTGCTCCTCGGCTACGACCCCGACCGCGCGGTCGCGTTGCGCGCCGGCGAACCCGGCGTCGCGGGGGCACCGGTGGTATGGGCGGCCGGTGACCGCGCCGGCTCGATGGTCTTCTGCACCCTGTGGAACTGCCCGGCGACGGTGACGCCGGTAACGGGCGGCGTCGCCTTCGCCGCCTTCGACGGACCGCATGGCGGCGAGACCTGGCGCAGCGACGGCACCGAAGCGGGGACGCGGCTGGTGGCCGACATCGCTCCCGGTCCCTACTTCTCGACTTATTACTGGCCCGCACACGCACGCGCCGCGTTCGGCGACGACTTGCTGCTGGTGGCCAGCGACTGCGGCACGTCGCCGTGCGAGGACGCGGCCGTGCAGCTGCGCCGCGCCGACGCGGCGGGCAACGTCACGGCGCTGACCGCCGAGCCGTGGAGCGTCGCGCCCGGCGACCTCGCGGCGTGGAACGGCGCCGGTTATCTCGCGGCGGAGAATGGCCTGTGGAAGAGCGACGGCAGCGCGGCGGGGACCGCGCCCTTGAGCGCCGCCGCCGTGGGCGCGCACTGGTTCGCGCCGGGCAGCGATGCCCTCTACTTCGCGGCCGGCGCGTTGTGGCGGTCGGACGGCACTGGCATCGGCACCGCGGCGCTCAACTCCGGATTCGACTACGGCCTCTCCGCGCCGCCGGTCGTCACCGGCGACGGCAGCGGGCACGATCGGGTCTACTTCGGCGCCGCCGACGCGGCGGCCGGCAACGAGCTGTGGACGAGCGACGGCACCGACGCCGGCACGCGCCGCGTCGTCGATCTGCGGCCGGGGCCGGCCGGCAGCATGCCGACGGTCATCGCGGTGGGCCTCGAGGAGATCCCACTGCTCGCGGCAGTCGGCCCCAACGTCTTCTTCGCCGCCGACGATGGCGTGGCCGGCGAGGAGCTGTGGATGAGCAACGGCTCACCGGCCAACGCCGCGCTGCTCGAGGTGCGGCCGGGCCCGCTTGGCTCGCAGCCTCGGTGGCTCACCCCCGTCGGCAGCCAGGTCTACTTCGCCGCCGACGATGGAGTGCACGGCGTCGAGCCGTGGGTGAGCGACGGCACGCCGGCGGGCACGCACCTGGTCGCGGACATCCGCGCCGGCGTCGAGTCCTCGAGCCCGCGCGAGCTCGCGGCCTGGATGGGCCGCCTCGTCTTCGCGGCCGACGACGACGTGCACGGAATGGAGCTGTGGCGCGCTGACCCCGGCGGCACCGGCGCCCAGCTCGTCACCGACCTGCGGCCCGGCGCCGAGCCGTCGAGCCCGCAGGGGATGACCGCCGTCGGCGAGCGGCTCTACTTCTTCGCCGACGATGGAGTGACCGGGCTCGAGCCTTGGGTGTGGTCGGCCGCGAACGAGGTCTTCGCGGACGGCTTCGAGACCGGCGCCGTAGCGCGCTGGTCGCGCGCCTTCTCGTTCTAATCGCGGCGCCCTGCGGCGGACCGGCACGCAGCGAGGCGCCGACTAGCGGCGCGCCCGCCGGCGTCCGTTCGATGCGGTGCGGGACGGCGGCGCCTCGCCGCGCCGCTCCTGCACGGTGATAGCGACGATGTCGTTGAGCACGCCGGCGGCGGTCACTTGCGCGCCGGCCCCGGGGCTGGTGACCACCAGCGGGTTGTCGTGGTACCGGCGGCTCTGGATCACCACCTGATTGGCGGTGCCGGACATCGGGCTCGGCGTAGCCGCGCCGCCACGCCTCGCGCACCGCCGCGCTGAAGTGGGTGCCGTTCTCGAGCGCGAAGGCCCCTCCGGCGCGAGCCCTACCGAGACGGTGTCGCCGATCCCGTCGATCGCCAGGCCCGGCACGTCGAACCCCGGTCCGACGTTGCCGATCGAGCCCGGCGCGAAGGCTGCCACGCTCGCGCCCTGAGTCGGCTCGCCGCTCATGGAAGCCGCGCAGTCTACAGCGCGCCGCGACTTGACCCCGAGAGCGGCCCGAGCGTACTATGCTGTTTCGCCATGAAACGTTTGCACTCTGTGCCCGCGGCTGCTCCGCGTTCGTTCTAGCCCTCGTCATTTGCGCGAGTGCCGGAGCGCAGACCGGCCTGCCGGGCCTCCTGCGCGACATCGCAACCGTTCAGGAGCCATTACCGGACACGCAGAACCTCAATCCGGCGCTCTTCGTGCCTCTCGGCGGTGAGGCCTACTTCGCGGCCTGGGAACCCACCACCGGTCTCGAGCTGCGGGCTACCGATGGCACCACCGCCGGCACGCACACCGTGCGCGACGTCTGCCCGGGATCGTGCGACGGATTCCTCTACTACGAGCTGGTCGAGTCCGGCGGCGTTCTCTACTTCGCCGCCAACGACGGCGCTCACGGGCGCGAGCTGTGGAGGAGCGACGGCACGGCGGCGGGCACTCACATGGTCGCCGACGTGGCGCCCGGCCTCGCGTGGTCGCAGCCCTGCTTCATCACGGCGATCCCCGGTGGCGTCGCCTTCGTGGCCGACGACGGCGTCCACGGCAACGAGCTGTGGTGGAGCGACGGCACCGCGGCCGGCACCCACCTCGTCGCCGACCTGCTGCCGGGCAGTCCCTACGGATATCACAACGGGCCGAGTCACTCGACCTGGCTGCCGGGCAAGGGCCTCGTCTTCGCCGCCGAGGACGCAACGCACGGGCGGGAGGTCTGGCTCAGCGCCGACGGTACCGCTGCGAACACGGCGATGCTTGCCGACGTCAGCCCCGGTGCGGTCGACGGACTGGACTGGTATCAGCCCTATCCCGGCTCCTGGAGCGAGCCGCGTCGGGCCGGCGGCAACGTCTTCTTCGTCGCCGACGACGGCGTCCACGGCAGGGAGCTGTGGGCAACGGATGGAACTCCCGCGGGTACGCGGCTGGTGCTTGACATCGCGCCCGGTGCCGACGGCAGCTGGGCCTATGGGTTCTACGACTGGGCGAGCGTCCTCTACTTCGGAGCCCACGCGGGGGCCGGCTTGCCAAGCGCGCTCTGGCGCAGCGATGGCACTGCGGCGGGCACCTATCCGTTGGGCGACGCCGCGCACGGCAGCGATCAGCTGAGCCCGAGCGGCTTCGCCGAGCTGGGTGGCCGTCTCTACTTCCCCGGCTATCAGGATGCAACCGGTCGCGAGCTATGGTCGACCGACGGCACACTGGCGGGCACGCAGCGGGTGACCGACCTCGGCCCAGGCGGCGCCAGCGGCTTGCCCTTTGGGTATCGCGGCATCGGCGCGGTCGCCGGCAGGCTCTGGTTCGCCGGTGATGACGGCAACAGCGGGGTCGAATGGTGGCAAAGCGACGGGACTGCGGCCGGGACGTCCCTACTCGAGGACCTCACTCCCGGACGCGGAGGTTCGACCGCAGGGAGGCCCGTGGGTGGAGTAGGTCCCACGACCTTGCTCGGGTCTTACGACCCACGGCTCGGGTGGACGATCCGCGCCGCCCACGCGGGCGAGGGAGGCACCGCCGTCATCCACGCGGGCGGGACCAGACCCGGAGCGCTGGCTTGGTGCGGTGTGAGAATCTGCCCGCCACAGATCTTTGCCGTCGCCGGAGGCGTGGCCTTTCCGGCTCACGAGGCCGAGCACGGCACCGAGCTGTGGCGCAGCGACGGCAGCGAATCGGGGACCGCGCTGGCGGTCGACCTCGCGCCCGGCCCCGCCAACTCGATGGCGCCGACCTCGAGCCTTCACAGCATCGCGCCGCTGGGGGACGAGGTGCTGTTCTCCGCCACCGACGACGTCAGCCCGCCGCCCTTCTACGACTGGCCGCCGCAGCAGCTGTGGGCACACTCGGCCTTCGGGGGCGTCACACAGCTCACCCACGAAACGGATTTCCAGTTCGGGCCCGCTGAGCTCACGTCCTGGAACGGCGCGGTCTACTTCTACGAGGGGTACACGGTCTGGCGGAGCGATGGCACGCCTGCCGGCACGGCACCGATCTCCTTCGGGGGCGGGCCCTCTCATGGCTTCACCGCCGGCTCGACGCACCTCTTCTTCGCCTCCTACTCCGGAATTTGGAAGATCGACGGCGGCCCCAGCGGGGCGGTGCCTGTGCACGATGCCTACGGCTTCAGGCCCGGCCCGCTGGTGGTCACGGGCGACGGTGAGAGCGGGGACCGTCTCTACTTTCCCGCCGGGGACGGAAGCGGTGGCAACGAGCTGTGGGTGAGTGACGGCACCGACGGCGGCACCCAGCGGGTCGTGGATCTGCTGCCGGGGCCCGAGAACGGCATGTCGACGTTCCGCGAACCGGGAGGCTTCGAGGAAGAACGGCTGGTCGCCGCGCTCGGCCCGCGCGGCGTCTTCGCCGCCACCGACGGCACTCACGGCGACGAGCTGTGGGTGACCGACGGCACGCCCGGCAACGCGACACTGCTCGAAATCCGCGCCGGCGCCGCGGGGTCTGAGCCGCGCGACCTGGTGACCGTGGGCGACCGCGTCTACTTCGTCGCCGACGATGGCGTCCATGGCCGCGAGCCGTGGGTAACCGACGGCAGATTCGCCGGCACGCACATCGTCGCCGACGTGCGGCCGGGGCCAGAGTCGTCATCGCCGCAGGAGCTCACCGGCTGGATGGGCCGCCTCGTCTTCGCGGCGAACGACGACGTGCACGGTAGCGAGATCTGGCGTGTCGATGCCGACGGCACGAGCGCGCAGCTCGTTGCCGACCTGCGGGCCGGCGTCGAGCCGTCGAGCCCGCAGGGGCTCACCGCCGTCGGCGGGCGGCTCTACTTCTTCGCCGACGACGGTGCGAGCGGGCTCGAGCCCTGGGTCTGGTCGGCCGCCGCCGACCTGTTCAAGGACGGCTTCGAGACCGGCAACGTGACGCGCTGGTCGCGGCTGACACCCTGATCGCGTAGCGGCACACGTCGCAGCCGCGGAACGCCGGCGCGTTCTCGGCCGAGGGGTTTCTAGCGGGCTCGGCGCCTTCGCGGCCGTGCCGCCGCGCGCGACGGTGACTCGCCGCGCCGTTCCTGCACGGTGATGGCGACGATGTCGTTGAGCACGCCCGCGGCGGTCACCTGCGCGCCGGCGCCCGGACCGGTCACCACCAGCGGGTTGTCGTGGTACCGGCGGCTCTGGATCACCACTTGGTTGGCGGTGCCGGACAGGCGTCCCATCGGCGAGGCCGCGGCGACCGCTTCGATGCCGACGCGGATCGAGCGCGGGCCGACGCGCGCCACGTAGCGCAGGACCTTGCCGTCGCGCTTCGCCTTGGCCGCGCGCTCGGCGAACGGCTCGTCGAGGGCGGCGAGCTTGTCGACGAAACTGGCCGGGTCGGCATCGTCGAGCTGCGGCGGAAAGAGCGCCTCCAGCGCGATCTCGTCGAGCTCGACGCGGCGGCCGAGCGTGCGCGCCAGGATGAGCGCCTTGCGCGCCACGTCGCGGCCCGACAAATCCTCGCGCGGATCCGGTTCGGTGTAGCCGCGCCGCCACGCCTCGCGCACGGCGGCGCTGAAGCGGGTGCCGCTCTCGAGCGCTGTCATCAGGAAGCCGAGCGTGCCCGAGAAGCAGCCGAGGATGCTCTCCACGCGATCGCCTGATTCCTGCAGCTTGGCGAGGGTGTCGAGCACCGGCAGGCCGGCGCCGGCGGTCGCCTCGTAGCGCAGCGACAGGCCGCCGCGCCGCGCCGTGTCGAGCAGCTCCTCGAAAGCGAGCTGCGGCCCCGCCAGCGGCTTCTTGTTGGCGAGCACGACGTGGAAGCCCTCCTCGAGCGCCTCCTGCAGCAGCGGCGCCGTCTCCTCCGACGTCAGGTCGACGAGGATCGGCCGGTGCGACGGCAGCAGCCAGAGCTCGTCACGCAACGCCTGCTGCAGCTCCTGCAGCGACAGCGGCGAACGGTCGGCGAAGAGCCGCCCGCCGGCGGCCTTCTTCGCCGCGAGATCGCGCAGCGCGCCGGCGTCGATGCCGTGTTCCTCGACGCGCACGCCGGAGCGGTCGGCGATCGCAGTGACCTCGATCTCTACACCGAGCCGCTGGCGCAGGTGCTTCTGCTGCGCCACGAGCTGCTCGGCGAGCGCGCGGCCGATCTGCCCGAAGCCCAGCAGGGTGAGCTTGCTGGCGCGCCCGGTGGTGTCGGCGAGCGGCCGCCGCTTGTCGAGCTGGTACTCGCGGTGGAGCGCCTGCAACGCGCGCGTGGCATCGGCCTCGGGTACCGCGACGGTGATGTTGAGCTCCGACGACCCCTGCGCGATGGCGAGCACGTTGACGCCGGCCGCGCTGATCGCCGAGAAGGTGCGCGCGGCGATGCCGGGCCGGCCGCGCATGCCGAGGCCGACGACGGCGACGAGCGCCACGCCGCGCTCGACGGCGATGCGGTCGATCAGCCGCTCGCGGCGCTCGAGGGCGAAGGTCTCCTCGAGCGCGCGCTTGGCGTGCTCCGCCTCCTCGCCCGGGAGCACGAAGCAGATGCTCGCCTCGCTCGACGCCTGGCTGATCATCGACACCGAGTGTCCCGCCTGCGACAGCGCCGAGAAGGCGCGGCCGGCGACGCCGGGGACGCCGATCATGCCGCCGCCCTCGATCGCCACCAGCGCCTGCGCGCGCACGGCGGTGAGCGCCTTCACCGGGTAGTCGCCGGCGCCGACGTCGCCGGCGATGCGCGTTCCGGGCACGTCGCGAAAGGCGTTCCTGACGAAGAGCGGGATCTTCTTGTCGACGAGCGGGATCATGGTGCGGGGGTGCAGCACCTTGGCGCCGTAGTAGGCGAGCTCGGCCGCCTCGCGGTAGTGGAGCGCGGCGAGCACGCGCGCGCCGTCGACGCTCTTGGGGTCGGCGGTCATCAGGCCGTCGACTTCCTTCCACAGCGTCACCGCGTCGGCGTCGAGGCTGCGCGCGAGCAGGGCCGCCGAGAAGTCGGTACCGCCGCGGCCGAGCGTGACGAGCTCGCCGTCCGGACCGCGGCCGAGGAAGCCGGGCATCACCACCACCTGGCCGCGCGCGAGGAGCGGCAGCACACGCTCGTGCGCGGCGCGGGCGCACTTGGGAAAGCTCGGCCAGATGCCGCCGAGGCGGCGCTCGGTGAGGATGACGTCGGTGGCGTCGACGTAGACGGCGTCGACGCCGGCCTCGCCGAGCGCCGCGACGAAGAGCCGCGACAGCACGCGCTCGCCGCGCGAGACGAGCGCGTCCTGCGCGCGCGGCGTCAGCTCGCGCAGCACGGCGATGCTTTCGCACATGGCGCGCAGCTCGCGCGATGCGGCGGCGATCTCCTCGTTGACCGCGGCCGCGCGAGCCGAATCGCCGAGCAGCGCCGCGGCCACGTCCAGGTGCCGCGATTCGAACTTGGTCGCTGCCTCCTGCCAGGCCTGCTCGTCGCCGCCGAGCGCGGCGCGGCCGGCGGCGAGCAGCAAGTCCGTCACGCCCTGCATCGCCGAGGCGACGCAGGCGACTTGCCCGCCCTCAGCGCGCGCGGCGGCGACGCGCGCCACCGCGGCGCGGATCGCCTCCGGCGTGCCCATGGCGACGCCGCCGAACTTGTACACCTCGAGCGGCATGGAAGCGCGGGAGTATACGCCGCGCTGCGGCGTAGCCCTCGAACGGAATCGTCTGGCGAAATCTTGCACGGCCGCGTTGGCGGGCTTCGACTACTATCGATTCAAGTGCCCTTCGCCCGCGCCGCCGTCGTGCTGTCCGCCGCGCTCGTCGCGCTGGCCGCGAGCGCACCGCTGCGCGCCGACGATCCGCTGATCGCCGCCGCCGGCGACATCGCCTGCTCGCCCACCGATCCCGGCTACAACGGCGGCGCCGGCACTGCGGAGCGCTGCCGCCAGCGCGCCACCTCGGACCTTCTCGTAGGCGGCGGATTCGACGCCGTGCTGCCGCTGGGCGACAACCAGTACTGGGAGGGCGCGCTCGCCGACTATCTCGTCTCCTTCGCGCCGAGCTGGGGCCGGCTGGGACCGCTGCTGCGGCCGGTGCCCGGCAATCACGAGTACGAGACGAGCGACGCCGCCGGCTACTTCGACTACTTCGGCGCCGGCGTCGGCGAGCGCGGCCGCGGCTGGTACAGCTACGACGTCGGCAGCTGGCACCTCGTCGCGCTCAACTCCAACTGCGGGGCCGTCGGCGGCTGCGGTCCGGGCTCGCCGCAGGTCCAGTGGCTCGAGGACGACCTCGCCGCGCACCCGCGCGCCTGCACGCTCGCCTACTGGCACCACCCGCGCTTCTCCTCGGGCGTGCACGGCGACGACTCCACGTTCGACGCGTTTTGGCAGACGCTCTATCGCTTCGGCGCCGACGTGGTGCTCGTCGGGCACGACCACGACTACGAGCGCTTCGCGCCGCAGGACCCGAGCGGCAACACCGACCGCGACTTCGGCATCCGCGAGTTCGTCGCCGGCACCGGCGGCATCGAGCAGCGGCCGTTCGCCGCCACGCGGCGGAACAGCGAGGTGCGCGACGACAGCGGCTTCGGCGTGCTCAGCCTGCGGCTGCGGCCGGGCGGCTATGACTGGCAGTTCCTCCCCGCGGCCGGATCCACGCTCGCCGACAGCGGCTCCGGCATCTGCCACAACGCGCCGGATTCCACGCGCGTCGCGTTGCACCAGGGGCGCTTCGAGGTCGAGGTGACCTGGCGCGACTTCGCGGGCCGCACCGGCGAGGGCCAAGTGGGGCCGCCGGCCACCGACGGCTCGGCCATCTTCTGGTTCTTCAGCGCCGACAACTGGGAGCTCATGGTCAAGGTGCTCGACGGCTGTGGGCTCAACGGGCACTTCTGGGTCTTCCACGCCGCCACCACCAACGTCGAGTACACGCTCACCGTCACCGACACCGCGACCGGCGAGGTGAAGCGCTACGACAACCCGCTCGGCCGCCGCGCGCCGGCGGTCACCGACACCGAGGCGTTCGCCACCTGTCCGTGACCGGTGCGCGAGCTACGCCGCCGCGACTTCGTGCAAACGGCAGAAGCTCGCCACGAGGAGCGGGTCGAGCCAGGTGCCGGCGCGCGCGCGCAACAGCTGCATCGCCGCCGCGCGCGAAGCGGCGCCGCCGGCCGGGCGCGCGTTGAACGCGGTGTCGAAGGTGTCGGCGACGGCGGTGAGCAGGCTGGCGAGGGTCGGCCGCCGCGGCGTGCGCAGCGTCGGGTAGCTGGGCTCGCCGTCGTAGCGCAGGTGGTGCTCGTAGGCGACGAGCGCCGCCAGCGTCGTCGTCGGGTCGAGCTCGCAGAGGCGCGCCGCGCCGAGCTGCGGGTGGCGGCGCATGGCGCGCCACTCGCCCTCGTCGAGCGGGCCGTCCTTGATCAGCAGCTCCGTCGGCAGGCTGAGCTTGCCGACGTCGTGCAGCAGCGCCGCCATGCCCAGCTCCTTGAGCAGCTCGCCGCGGAAGCCGAGCGCCTTGGCGTGGCTGAGCACGAGCAGAGCCACGTTGGCCGAGTGCGCGTAGAGGAGCTCGTCGCCGTCGCGCAGCGGCGCCAGCGGATAGGTGAGGCGCGTGTCGCGACCCAGCGCGTCGACGAAGCCCCACACCAGCGACTCCATCTGCGGCAGGCCGCCCTTCCTCTCGACGCGCCAGCGGATGAAGGCCTCGCGCGCCGCTTCGAGCTTGCCGTCGAGCAGGGCGAGGCGGCCGTCGTCGGCGCCGCCGGGCAGCGCGCCCGCGCCGCCGCCCTGGCCGGCACCCCTGCCGCCGGCGCCGCCATGGCCCGCCCCGTCACCGCCGCCGACACCACCGATTCCGGCACCGTCGCCGCCGCCCGCTCCAGCGCCACCGGCGCCGGTTGTGGCGCCGTCACCCTCCCGGCCGGCCCCGCCGCCCAGCGCGTCGTGGGTGAAGGCCAGCTTCACACGCCCTATCACGATGTGCGGCGTCGACACCGCGGTGTTGCGCTCGGCGATGTTGACCAAAAACGCGGCGGCCTCTTCGACGTCGAGCCCGCGGGCAAGGGTGATCCCCTCGACGCCGAGCTGCGCCATGGCGTGCACGAAACCGCGCAGGTGCAGGCCGGCGTAGCGGAACGGCTGCTGGTCCACCACCAGGTCGTCGTCCACCATCAACAGGTTGATGGCGTGCTGGTGGCGCGCGATGAGCAGGCTCTCGAGGCCGGCGACGAGCTGGTCGATCGCCTCGCGCACGCGCGGGTGGCCGGCGGGGTAGAGCGCGCTGCTGTTGATGGCGTGCACGATGGCGAGCACCAGCCGCTGCAGCGCCAGCGCCTTGTCGGAGGCCAGGCCGCCCTCGGGGCGATCGGAGCGTTCCGGGCGTTCAGGGTCAGACATGCGTCTCGTCCAGGCTGCGTTGCGCGGGCGCCGCGGTCACACGCGCGCACACCGCGCGCACCTCGGCGTCGCGCGAGCGCAGGCCGCGTTCGACGAACGGCCGCCGCGCCGTTTCGGGGTAGCCGCCGAGCGCCTCGAAGGCGGCCAGCCGCTCGGCGCGCGGCTTGAAGCTCAGGCGGTCGCGGAACCAGGGCTCGAGGTGCGGCAGCGCCGCCGGGTCGGCGAGGCGGCCGAGCGTGCGCATGGCGTGCACCCGCACGCCGCGGCGCAGCCGTAGCGGGTCCCAGCGGCGCAGCAGCGCCAAGAGCGGCGCCACGCCCTGCGTGATGTTGTACGAGCCGACGAGGCCGATCGCGGCCTCGGCCACCTTGGGGTCGCGGTCGTTGATCGCCTGCGCCAAGAGGTCGGCCGAGCGCTGACTGTCGGCGGCGAAGAGCGACTTGATCGCCTCGAGACGCACGCGCAGGTCGGGATGCTCCGCGCAGCGCCGCACCTGCGGCAGCGAGGTCTGGTCGCCGACCGCTCGCAGGAGCAGCACCATGTTGCGCACCACGAACCAGCGCGAGTCGGCGAGCAGCAGCGTCGCGTGCGGCACCACCGCCCCTCCCAGCGCGGTGAGCAGGTCGAGGAGCTGGTGGCGCCGCGAGCGGTCGGTCTCCTCGGGCAGCGCGGCGACGAGGTGGCGCACGGCGGCCGGCCCCAGCACGTCGACGAGCTGGCGCGCCGCCGCCGGCGAAGGAAGCTGCGGCATGGCGGCGAGCAGCGCCGACATCGCCTCGCGGTTGGCGAGGCGCTCGACGCAGCGCCGCAGCTCGGCGTCGCCGGTGCCGGCGTCGCGCGCCAGCTGCAACTGCTCGCGCAACGCCTCGACGATCGCCGCCGCCTGCTGGATCTGGCCGGCAATGAGGAAGCCGCGGTAGAGGTCCTCGATCCGCCACAGCGTCGCTTCTTCGGGAGCCTCGCTGGGCAGCCGCGCCGCGATCACCTCGAGCAAGGTGACGGCGAGCTGGCGGCTGATCGCGTCGTCGTCAAGCGTGTCGCGGCGCGTGCCGAGGTCGGGCAGCGGATCGAGGGCGCGCCGCTGCGGCAGCGTCACCAGCGCGCGGCGGTCGTCGGGCATCGGCGGCGGCTGGCCGACGCGGTCGACGTCGCGGTCGGCGAAGAGCGCGGCGATGGCGCCGGCCGCGGCGGGATCGGCCGGCGCCGCCGCCTCGCGCGCGGCGTGCGCGGCGGCGGCGAGCTCGCGCGCCAGCCGCACCGCGCTGGCCGACAGTTTCTGGCGTTCGCCGGCGAGCTGGCGCAGCGTGTTGAGCACGCCCGCCGGCGGCTGCGCGGCGGCGACGGCGCGCAGGGAGTCGGCCGCGTCCTCGTCGAGCGCGAGGGCGCGCAGCGAGGCGCCTAGCAGCGTACGGCGGACCGCGGTCGGCAGCTTGGCGGTGACCTCGAGCACCTCGCGCGTCGCGCCCTGCCGCGACGCGCCGCGCAGCGACGCGAGCTGCGCCGCCACGGCGTCGCCCAACGTGGTGAGGAGAGCGGCGTCCCGGCCAACGCCGCCGCCGACAACGCCGCCGGCGCCCGTGGCACTGCCACCCGTCTGGTGAAACGCGGCGCCTCCACCCGCGACGCCCGCGCCAAGGCCGGCGCCGGGTGCCGAGGCGCCGGTCGCACTTGCTGCCACCGCCATCGCGCCGCCTTCGCCGCTGGCGGCTCCGCCGCCGACAGCCGCGGCGCCACCGGTGGCGCCCGCAGCGACGGCGCCGCCGGAACCCGCGCCACCATCGGTCGCGCCCCCATCGAGTGCGCCGCCGGAACCCGTGCCGCCACCTGCACCACTCTCGGCGCCTTTCCCGGCGGCGCCTTCGCCTCCGAGGTCGGTTGCCGACGCTGCGCTGCCGCCGGGGCCGCCGCTCTGCCGCAGCAGGTTCTCGATCCACTCCGCCAGGCTCTCCGCCGAGCCTGAGGCGGCGAGCGCCGCCTCGTGCTGATGCGGCGCGAGCTGGCGGCCGGCGAGCAGCTCGCGCGCCACCGTTTCCCAGATCGATCTCCCGGCCGGCGTTTCCTCCCTTTCGTCCTCCGTCATCACCACCGACTGGTAGTCGATCGGCTCGACGGCGATGCCGCGCACGCCCGCCGCCGCCAGGCGGTCCCACAGCGGCGCCTGCTCGCCCTGGCGGTCGAGCGCCAGCGACGAGAGGAAGGTCTCGAGCTCGCTCGCCTCCACGCCTGGATCGATCACCAGCAGCGCGGCGCGCTGCCGGTGGAGCGCCTCGGCGAGACGCTGCGAGCCGGTGGAGGTGATCTTCGTCTCGCCGTGGATCAATCCGTCGCGGCTGACGCCGAGCACGATGGGCGCCACGGTGGCGAGCACGCGCGCGAGCTGCCGGTGCGCGCGCACGAACGACTCGCGGCGCGACGGGTGGCCCGGCGGATAGGCGAGCATGCTCTTCCACGCGATGGCGAGATCGCGCAGGAAGTCGGCCAGCGGTACGCCGGACGGTTCGTCGGCCAGGAGTCGTTTCCTCGCGGTGCGGTGCGAGGCGATTGTAGTGCGGGCGTGACCGGACCGCGGCAGCCGCACCGCCGTTTTGCACCAACGCGGCGCTGCCGGGCCGGCGTCAGTCCGCCGCCGGGATTGGCAGCCCGTGCGGACAGGCCGTGGGATGGCCGAGCAGCTCGGCGATCGCCGCCTCGCGTTCGGGCTGCACCGGCGGCACCGTGCCGCACGCCGGCGGCTCGCCGGCCTGCAGCGTGCGCGCGACCAGCACCTCGGCGAGCCGCTGGCGGCGCACCAGCGCCGCCGCGCGTGCGTGCAACGCCGCTGGTGGCGCCGCACCGTTGCCGGCCGCCCAGCCAAGGCGGTCGCCGCCGGCGAGCTCGCGCGGCGTCGGCGTCTCGCCGCGCTCACGACGCAGCCAGAGGCGGAGGAGCAGGGTCTCCTCGTCGTCGAGTGGCCGCTGCTCGCCGACCAAGTGGCCGTGCTCGAGGCGCACGATGCGGTCGCCGCGCGCGGCGACCTCGGCGTTGTGCGTCACCACGACGAGCGTCTGTCCGGCGGCGTGGAGCTCGGCGAGGAGCGCCAGCACCTCGGCCTCGCTCTGTGCATCGAGATTGCCTGTCGGCTCGTCGGCGAGCAGCAGCGGCGGGTGGTTGATGAGCGCGCGGGCGACGCAGACGCGCTGCTTCTCGCCGCCCGAGAGCTGCGCCGGCAGGTGGCGCAGCCGGTGCGCGAGGCCGACGCGCACCAGCGCCGCTTCGGCCTGGCCGCGGTCGGCGAGCGAGTGGACGTGCTGCGCCAGCATCACGTTGTCGAGCGCCGAGAGGTAGGGCACGAGGTGGAACTCCTGGAAGACCAGACCGATGCGCTCGCGGCGGTAGCGGGCGAGTGCCGTGCCGGAGAGCCGCGACACCTCCTCGCCGCCCACCTGCACGCTGCCGGCGGTCGGGCGGTCGAGGCCGGAGAGGAGGTTGAGCAGCGTCGTCTTGCCCGAGCCCGAGGGGCCGGTGACGCTCAGCCACTCGCCGGCGGCGACTTCGAGATCGAGCGGCGCGAGGGCGACGACGTTGCCGTGACGGCGCTCGGCGCCGGCGATACGGACGAGGGGCGCGCGCGGCGCCGACTCTGGCGCGGTCGAGAGATTCGCCGTCGCCGGCGGGTCGTGGCGAGCGGTCATCGGCCGGCCAGCAGCGCGGCGGGCTCGAGGCCGGCGAGCCGCCGCGCAGTGAGCCGCCCGGTGACGGCGAGCACCGCGGCGCCGCCGGCGAGCGCCGCCCCGGCACCCCACGCGCCGCCGGCGAAGAGGGCGCCATCGCCGTCGAACAGCCGGCGCGCGAAGAGGCCGGCCAGCAGCTCGCCGGCCGCGGAGCCGAGGAGCCAGGCGGCGGCGCCGACGATCAGCAGCTCGAATCCCAGCAGGCGCGACACCCAGGCGCGCGTGTAGCCGAGGGCGAAGAAGAGCGCCAGCTCGCGACGCCGCGCGTGGAGTTGCGCGAAGCTGGCGGCGGCGAGGGTGCCCAGCGCGAGCAGCGCGGTCAGCACGCCGGCGCCGGCGAGGATCCACAGGAGGCGCCGCACGAGACGCGCGCGCGTCGTGGTGACGCGCAGCAGCGGTTGCGCCTCGGCGCCGGGGACCGTCCGCATGACCGCGGCGGCGACGGCCTCCACGCGCCTCGGGTCCGCGCGCAGCTCGAAGCGCTGAACGCCGATGGCGGCCGTGGCGGGTAGAGAGTCGAGGTCGGCGATCAGCGCGCCGTCGAGCGCTTCGCCGGTGCGCAGGATGCCCGAAACGAGGCGCACGCCGATCGGCGTGTCGACGGACGCGCCGCGAGCGACTCCCCTTGGATCGCCATCGCCGCGTGCCCGCGGAAGAGCCGTGCCCTCAGCCGCGAACCCGGTAGCGGCGCCGGCCAACACTTCGCCGGCGGCGGGCCAGGCGCCCTCGACCATCCAGCCGCGATGCAGCGCGATCGCCTCGCGCCGCGTGGCGAGCAGCGGCCGTCCGTCGCGCTCGCCCAGCTCTGCCCACGGCGCCACCGCCTCGACGCCGGCCAGCGCGCGCAGCCGCGCGATCTCGCGTAGCGGCAACGTCGCCGGGCCGCCGGGCTGCGGCCGTACCAGCACGTTGACTCCCAGCGCATGACCCGCCGTCACGATCGCGTGCAGCCGCGCTCCCAGGCCGGCTGCCGCGGCGAGTGCCGTCGTCGCCGCGGCAGTCGCCACCAGCACCGTCAGCAGGTAGCCCGGCCGATGCCGCGCGCTGCCGGCGAGGACTCGCGCTAACACGCACGACTCCGCGGCCATGACCGCATCACAACGCGGCGGTGAGGGGCTGCCGCAGGGTCCGCAGCAGCGGCCAGGCGACGCCGGCGATCGCCGCGAGCACGCCGGCGAGCGCCACCACCGGCAGCAGCACCGGGTTCCAGCTCGCCGCCATGCCGAGCAGGCCGCCGCGCACGGCGCGCGCGGCGAGCAGTCCAAGCGCGCCGCCGACGATGCCGCCGGCCGTGCCGAGGAGCGCCGTCTCGCCGAGGTAGAGGGCGACGATGTGCCGCCGCTCGCTGCCCAGCGCCGCGAGGAGCGCCAGCTCGCGGCGGCGGTCGAGGATGCCGGCGGTGAGCGTCGCCGCGACGCCGAGAGCGGCGGCGGCGAGGACCAGCGCGGCAAGCGCCAGCAGCCCCACCTCGAGCCGACGCAGCAGTGCCGAGCTGGCGCTCGCCACCTCGCGCACGACGGCGGCGTGAGCGCCGGGGAGGGCCTCGTCGATCTGGTAGGCGACGGCCGACGGATAGGCCGTGCAGTACCAGGCGTCGTACTCCTCACGCGAGAGCGATGCCGGGTCGCGGGCGCCGAGCGGGCCTTCTGGACGTTCGGGCACCGTCAGGGCGAACACCTCCGCCTCGCGCGCGGCGCCGGGCCGACTGGCGAGCCGCTGCGCCACCTCGATCGGCGCCAGCGCCTCGTCCTCCTCCGCGCCGCCGCCGCCGACGATGCCGACGACGCGCAGTGGCGCCCGTCGCTCGCCGAGCGCGACCGCGACGGTCCTGCCGCGCTCCACACCGAGGCTCGCCGCCAGCCGCCGCCCGAGCGCCACCTCGTCCGCACCCTCCGCCGGCCATCTGCCGTCGACCGGCAGCGCCGGCCGTACCTTGGGCAGGCCGCCGCGGTGCGAGCCCAGCGCGTGGTCGAACCAGGTGCCGACCAGGGTGACGACCGTTGGCGCGCCGCCGTCGCCGGGGATCGTCCCGGCGCTGCCGTCGGCGGTGGCTGCGCTGCGGTTCCGAGAATCGTTGCCGTCCGCACCCGCTCGTTCACTCGCTCCCATCGGTGCGAGGCTGACGCGGAGCGGATAGAGCGGCGCCACGGCGACGACGTTGTTGCGCCAGAAAATCTTGTCGAGCGCGTCGAGCTCCGCCACAGAAAATGTTTCGTTCACTGCCGTGACGTGCACGTTGGCGCCGTACGCGTCGAGCGTGCGCGCCAGGTCGTCGCGCGCCCCGAGGACGAGGTCGAGCAGCG
Source organism: Thermoanaerobaculia bacterium (assembly GCA_036005845.1). Taxonomy (GTDB): domain Bacteria; phylum Acidobacteriota; class Thermoanaerobaculia; order Multivoradales; family JAIOJS01; genus DASYQD01. The sequence continues at coordinate 39,039 of DASYQD010000189.1, forward strand.
CCCCAGCGCCGAGCGCGCCGAGCGCCACCACGCCGGCCGCCAGCAGCTTGCGCCGCGGGTCGTGAAGCAGCGAGGCGAGCAGCAGGCGCAGCGTCATCGCCAGACTCGATCTAGTGGTGGGCGGCCGCGTGGTCGCCGAAGACGCCCGCACCGGCCGCCAGCGCCGTCACCGGCAGCACCAGCCGTCCGCCCGCGACGGTGAAATCGACCGGGATCGGGTTGCAGCCGCCGGGCTGGCCGATCGACGGCGGGTAGACCGCCGAGTGGCAGTGGCGGCAGAGGATCTCGGCGCCCTCCTCCACGTACCCTTCGGCGCCGCAGATGACGCAGGCGTCGAAGGCGGCGACGGCGCGGCCGGGCGCCACCTCGAGGGCGATGAAGCGCACCTCGCGGCCGCCGACGTTGACGGCGTAGCGGTGCAGCTCGCCGTCGTCGAGCTCGCTCTTGGGCAGGCTGACCCGGCCGCTCGCATCGGCGACCAGCGGCACCGGCGGCGACAGCGCGGCCGGCTGCGACCACGCGACGTCCATGCCGAGCAGCGACAGCACGGCGACGCCCAGCCCGCAGGCCGCCAGGCGCGAGCGGCGGGCACGGCGCCTCTCGGCGTGGCGCAGCCGCTCGGCCGCCGGGTTCGCCGCGGCGGCGTCGACAGAAACGTTTCTCTCCGCGCCCGGCATCGCCAGCGCCAGCAGCGGCAGCGCCAGGATGGCGAGCAGGAAGAAAACGTCGTGGCGCACCAGCGGTCCCACCGCCGCCATGCTGGTGCGGTTGGCCGGCAGCCAGCCGGCCTCGGCGAGCTCGTGATAACCGTTGACCAGCAGCTGCACGACGAAGATGAACAGCGCGACCGCCGTCACGCGCAGGAACCGGCCGAGGTCGACCCGCACGCTGCCGCGAATGAAGAGCACGGCGAAGACGGTGGCGAGCAGCAGCCCGAGCAGCGTGCCCAGCAGCGCCGCGACGCCGCTCGTCGTCAGCGACACCGCGGCGAGGAACAAAACCGTTTCGACGCCCTCGCGGAAGATCATCAGGAAGGTGAACAAGAAGAGGCCGCCGCCCACCGCCGCGCCGCCGCGCCCGACGATGCGCCCGAGCGAGCCGCGGATCTGCCCCGAGAGCGCCCGTGCGTGCCGCCACATCCACCACAGCATGCTGGAGACGACGACCGCCGAGGCGACGTAGAGCAGCCCTTCGAAAACCTCTTCGTTCACGGCCACCCTGCGCAGCGCGATGCCGCCGGCGACGCTCGCCAGCACCGCGGCGCCGATCCCCGCCCACACGTAGCGCAGCAGCTCGCCGCGCCCCTCCTTGCGCAGGAAGGCGACGATGATGGCGACCAGCAGCGCCGCCTCGATCCCCTCCCGCAACGCGATGATCAAAGCTTCCAGCATCGTCGGCTCTGCGAAAGGTGAAACGCGGCGCTAGGCCTGCGCCTGCGCCGCCGCCTCGTCGCGGCAGGCATTGCACAGGCCGGTGATCTGCAGCTGGTGGTGGGCGGGCGAGAAACCGTGGGCGCGGCAGATCTCCGCCTGCAGCGCGGTGATGCCGGGGCTGACGAACTCGACGACGCGGCCGCAGGCGGCGCAGACCAGGTGGTCGTGCTGCTGGCCGGGGTGGACGTGCTCGAAGAGCTGCCCGCGCGCGCCGACCCGCTGCTTTCGCACCAGGCCCGAGCGCACGAGGAGATCGAGCGTGCGGTAGACGGTGGCGCGCGACACGTCGTGGCCGTGCTCGCGCACGGCGGCAAGCAGCGCGTCGGCGTCGAGGTGGCCGTGCTGGCGGTAGATCTCCTCGAACAGCGCCAGCCGCTCGCCGGTCAGGCGAAGCCCTTGCGCGCGTAGATAGCCGGCGAACTGTTCGCGTTCCTGAATCATTTGAGACGCAGTCTCAACTTCGCGAGATCGATTCTGGACAGCGATGGTCCTGTTTGTCAAGCCGCAGGGCTAGATTCAAACAGGCGAAGCAGTTACGGCGCGGCTGTTGCATTCGCGCCGGACGTGCACCGACAAAGACACGCGGGGCCTGCACGCTCGTTCCGCGGATTCCGCGAGTCGTGCCGCCGGATGCGCGGATGGCGCCACGCTCGTGGCATTCCGCGCCGGGCTGGCACTACCGTGGGCTCGTTTGGAGCCTACGGGGGCCGGACCACGGCCCCCCTTTTTCGCTGGTTTCCAAAGCGATGAATCCACCAAACGGAAACGGTGCGGCACCGGCAGCCTTGCCGGGGTACGGCGTCTCGCGGTCGCCGTCGCGCGCTACCTCGCGACGCTGGGTGCTCGGCGTCCGCGCCAACGACGTGACGCGCCAGGTGCCGCTCGCGGAGGGCGTCGTCACTCTCGGCGCCAGCCAGGGCTGCTCGGTCGTGTTGCGCGGCCGCGACGTGGCGCGCGAGCACGCCAAGCTGCACCTCTCGCCCGAGCGCGCGCGCCTGTCGGTGTTCCCGCACGCCGCGCCCGCCGTGCTCAACGGCGTGCAGGTGCGCGAGGCGGGGCTCGAGCCCGGCGACACCATCCAGGTCGGCGACGTGCAGCTCACGCTCCACCGCGCCGACGTGCAGGCAGCGATCGAGGCCGGCGAGGTGGCCGCCGACGAGCCGCTCGCGTCGGCGACGGCAAATGGCAGCAGCAACGGCAACGGCGTCGCGCCCCAGGATGCGCTCGGCGATCGCGCCGCAGTAAACGGCGCCTCTCGCGATCGCACCGCGCACGATGCGGCACCGCCCGCGTCGCCGCTCGTCTTCCTCGAAAGGCTCTGCCACTGGGGCCTCCGCGGCGCCTCGGCCGGCCGCGCCGAGATGCTGGCGAGCCTCTGCCAGAACATCGCGGCCGACGCCGCGTGCGTCTTCGTCGCCGAGCGCGCCGGGCAGCTCACCTCGCTCGCCGCCTGGGGCGATCCGCTGCCGGGCCTCGTCGAAGCGGCCTCGGCGGTCACTCCGCGCGGCACGAATGGCACGAACACCACGAACGTCGACGAGATCGTCGTCGCGGCGCGTCCGGGCTGGGCCGCCGCCGGCCTCACCACGCCGAGCGGCACCGGCTTCGGCCTCTTCGTCCGCGGCCCGCGGCTCGTCGCTTCGACGCCCGAGCTGCTGCGCGTCGCCACGCGCCTCTTCGGCCACGACTACCTGCGCGAGCGCGCCGCCGGCCCGCGCGCGGTGCCGCCGGCGCCGGTGCGCGGCCTCGTCTTTCCGCCCGACGTCGTCGTCGGCCGCTCGCCGGCGATGCGCAAGCTCTACGAAGAGCTCGCCACCGTCGTCGAGGGCAACCTGCCCGTGCTCGTCCTCGGCGAGACCGGCGTCGGCAAGGAGCACATCGCACGCGTGCTGCACGACTCCTCGTCGCGCCGCGATCGCCCCTTCGTCACCATCAATTGCGCGGCGATCCCGGCCGAGCTGCTCGAAGCCGAGCTCTTCGGCATCGAGCGCGGCGTGGCGACCGGCGTGAGCGAGCGCATCGGCAAGTTCCGCGAGGCGCACGGCGGCACACTCTTCCTCGACGAGATCGGCGAGCTGCCCCTGCCGCTGCAGTCGAAGTTGCTGCGCGTGCTCGAGGAGAAGAAGGTGCAGCCGGTGGGCGGCCAGGCCGCCGCCGTCGACCTGCGCATCGTCGCCGCCACCAACGTGCCGCTCGACGAGGTCACCTCGAGCGGCCGCTTCCGCCTCGACCTCTTCCACCGCCTCGCCGGCTTCGTCGTCGCGGTGCCGGCGCTGCGCGAGCGCGCCGAAGACGTGCCGCTGCTCTTCGACCACTTCCTGCGCGCCGCCCGCGGCCACGGTGCGCGCCTGGCGCCGGCGGCCCTCGCCGCCCTCGTCCGCCACCGTTGGACCGGCAACGTGCGCGAGCTGCGCCACGAGGCGGCGCGCATCGCCGCTCGCGCCGCCGGCGCCGCCGAGATCCAGCTCGCCGACCTCTCGCCCGGCGTCGCCGCAGCGGTGAACGGACCGAGCTCCGCGCCGGCCGACGATGCCGCCGACGCCCGCCCGCGAACGCTCGACGAGGAGCTCGCCCGCATCGAGCGCGCGCTCCTCGCCACCGCCCTGCGCGACACCGCCGGCAACGTCAGCCACGCCGCGCAGCGTCTCGGCATCTCGCGCGCCCGGCTGCGGCGGAGAGCGCGCGAGCTCGGCGTCGAGCGCGGCTGAGCGGGGAAGAGGGTTGTGGTCGGTCGGCGGCCGCTGGTCGCCGGCCGGCGGGTGCTGGCGTGGCCGAGGGGCCGCCGCCCAGGGGCGCGCGGCGCGCTGCGTGGTTGCTGGGGGAGAGGCGCGCCGCTCATCGCATCGCGCCGTTACAGCTGCGGTAGCGGCACAGCTACTAAGCGCGCTGCTCAGGCCCCTGGGCAGCGGCCCCTCGGCCCCGCTGGCACCCGCCTCCATCTGTGGTCGTCGAGCGACCTGATGGCAAGCTCGAGCGCTGCCGTGGAGACCTCGACCCTCTACCTCGCGCTCATTTCATGCCGCTGGACTAGGACGCTAGCGCACACTCGGCACAGTATGGCCCAATGCGGCCCGAGTGCGCCGGTATGGTCCGGCATGCCGAGCAGCGAAGGGGAGCCGCCAGCCATCCGCAAGCCCGCCACGAGCCGCGGGCTCGTACGCGAAGTCACCTACCTGCACGAGGACGAGGAAGCCGGACTGGTCGCCTACGCCAAGCGGCACCGGTGCAGCAAGGCGGAGGCGATCCGTCGCGCCGTGCGCAATTTCCCTAGGATTGAAGATTAGAGCGGCCACGGCAGCTCCGCAGTTCCGAGGGATGACCATTGCTGCCTTAAAGAGTCAGCCGAATAGTGATCCAACGGCATGACGACACCGCCCCTATAAAACAGGGGCACGATCCGATGTGTAAACTGCGTTAGGTCAATCCTCACGGGCAGACGCGGCCCGGAGTATTCGTCATTGGCGCCGGGCGTCAGGGCGAAAGCCTCCTCTGCTGTTCCGCCTTGCATGCCGGAATAATAGACGCGAACATAAAGCTTCAGGTCGAGCGAGAATCCAGAGGCGGCAAGCTCATTTGAGAGCGAGATAACATGCGCTGTCTCATTAATCGCCGAGCCGGCGCTCGCGTCGCTGCGCACGGAAATCAATGTGGAGATCAGGCCGGTCCGATCCCGTGTTTGTTTGCCTGTCCATAAAGTAGTAGATGGGAAGATATCGTGTCTCCTGGCTGGTCGTGAGCGACGCGCTACGCGTCACCTGAAGAAAAGAGACCTGCTCAACATTAAGCGTCTCTACGGGGCCGCCGTCATTCCACAGCTCGGCACATTCATAATCGCCGCAGCGCTTTAGCTCGGCCCGAATTGCCGGCGCTTGGCCGGGACTCCTGGGAAATTGCTTGGCGATCTCTCTCGCGAGTTGGGCCGGGATGGTTTCCGGGGCGCCTGTCCGAGTGGTAGCCCGTTGCCTTTGAAGATGGACCGAAGCGGCAGCGGTGAAGCCCATAAGAATGACAGCCGTCAGTGAAGCCGCAATCCAGCGAGTCCACCTGCCGGGGAATCGGTGCTTGACTTCCACCCACACCCAATATGACGCAAGGGCGGCCGTAAACACGCCTAGAGGAATCGCGAGGAGCACGTTTGGCTCAATACCCACGACGAGCATGAGAACCTGGATGGAGGTCAGTACCAAAGCGCCGACGCCACCGCGCGTCCTTGCGAGGTGGATCGCTTCTCGCCTTTGAGCCTCCGATTTCTTCGCTCGGTGCTTGGTAGTCATCGGACGCCCCCCGCTCCGGGGCAACCCCGGAGGAGATTAGTGCGCTCCCCATCGCGAGCTCTACGGCGACCTCGCATCCACCAGACCCTACCGCCCCGGCTTACGCTGGTGTCAAGTTCGGCACAATCCCCCATTTTTTGCCCCTCCCTTGCCACCTCGACGATCCCAGCAAGACCTGCAACCCCACTCGAGTGTTACCCATGTCCCCGGCTACTCAGCCGCATGACGTCGGAAGCTAGGTAACGTCGGCTCTAACAACCAGCGATGGACCGAGTCGACCAACAGATAAGAGGGCCCAGCAGGATCTCGACGAGCACGAAAGCCCAGCTGACGACGAGATGGCTGTGACGTCGCTGTACGTGTTGCGGGAAATGGCGTCTGCAATCGCGATGAGGATGACGAGGGCCCCGCGCTTTCGCTGGCCTGGGCGGTCGCTGGCCGGCTCCGCAGGGACGGCGCTGCCGATTGATTCCGTCGACCGCGGGCGGAGCGCGAGTTGTGACGGGAAAGTCGGCGTGGCGCAGCCCGGCGCCCGAGCGGCACGGCGACGCCAGTCCAGCGACGTGAAGCGAGCGTGAGGCAGAGCGCCGAAGACGCCACGGCAGCGCCTGAGCTTGCCATCAGGTCGCTCGACGACCACAGCTGAAGGCGGGTGCCAGCGGGGCCGAGGGCCGCCGTCCAGGGGCCTGAGCAGCGCGCTTGGTGGATGTTCCGCGACAGCGGCTGTAACGGCGCGCTGCGATGAGCGGCGCGCCTCTCCCCCAGCAACCACACAGCGCGCCGCGCGCCCCTGGGCGGCGGCCCTCCGCCACTCCACCACCCGCCGGCGGGTGGTCACTTTCACTCGCATCCCACTTACTCCCCCCATCGCCGCGGAGCCACTGATCCACCGCGTACCACCACCCTGGTCGGCGCTGTCCCACCGCGAACCACCGCCGCCTGATTTGAACCGCCGTCCAACCACTTGGTGCAGTCCCGACGCGGCCTGAAGCCCTTCCCTCCAAAGCCCTGAAGTGGCACTGGCCTTGTACTACCGCCCCCGCGCAGAACTCTCGACCCGTGGAAGGAGGTGGTCGCCGCCATTAGTCGTTCGCTGTGATGAAGGCTCCGTTTTCGTAGACCGTCCAAGCAACCCGGCCGAAATATCGAACCAAGGAGAGAGATGAAACACGTCAAGTTCTCTACACTGCTCCTGGCAGCGCTGGTGCTCCTGCTCGCAGGCGCGCCGGCATTCGCCCAGCTGCAAACCGGCAACCTCTACGGTGAAGCCAAGGACCAGAGCGGCGGCGTCCTGCCCGGCGTCACCGTCACCCTGACCGGCGGCGGCGCGCCGCAGGTGCAGGTGACCAACGCCCAGGGCCAGTTCCGCTTCCTGAGCCTCTCGCCCGGTGACTACGCCCTGCGGGCCGAGCTCCAGGGCTTCTCGACCGTGGACTATCCGAACATCGTCATCAACATCGGCCGCAACACCAACATCGAGGTGACCCTGCAGTCGGCGATCGAGGACACCATCACGGTGACGACCGAGTCGCCGCTGCTCGACGAGCGCCGCATCAGCACCGGTGCGACGGTGGCGCAGACCGAGCTCGAGAAGATCCCCACCGCTCGCGACCCCTGGGCCATCCTGCAGACGACCCCGGGCGTGCTCACCGACCGCATCAACGTC
>DASYQD010000190.1:0-3103 GCA_036005845.1 Thermoanaerobaculia bacterium
AACAACGACAGCATCACCTACTCGTTGTCGTTCCGGCCCGAGGGCGCGAGCTCGACGACGTCCACGGGCACCGACGGCCACGGCACCGACGGCGCGGGCACCGACGGTCACGGCACGAATGGGGACGCCGCGAAGAGCGCCGCCGCCGACACGCCGCCGGGCTGGCTGCCGATGGTTGCCGACGTCACCGACACCTACTACAGCTTCGACGAGACGGCGCTGCCCGACGGCGTCTACCGCTTCCGCCTCTCCGCCAGCGACGGCACCGACGAGCGCCCCGCCGATGCGCTGCGCGACGCGCGGGTGAGCGAGCCGGTGGTCGTCGACCACACGCCGCCGCGCCTGGTGAGCGTCGAGCGCGACGGCGACCGCCTGCTCGCCGCGGTCGAGGACGCCGGCAACCCGCTGCGCGAGGCCACCTTCTCGGTGGGCGCCGCCGCCTGGCAGCCGGCAGCGCCGCAGGACGGCCTGCTCGACGGCAAGCGCGAGGTGCTGGCCGTCGCGGCGCCGAAGGGCGCGGCGCTCGTCATCCTCAAGGTGATGGACGCCGCCTTCAACGGCGCCACCTTCGACCTCTCGAGTGAGGCAAAATAGCGCCCCAATGGGCGCAGCGCGGATCGCCGTCTACCCCGGGTCGTTCGACCCGCTTCACGAGGGGCACCTCGACATCATGCGCCGCTGCCGGCCGCTGTTCGACGAGGTGGTGGTGGCGGTGCTCGAGAACGAGGGCAAGGCGCCGCTGTTCAGCGTCCCCGAGCGCGTTGCCATGCTGCGCGAGCTCCTGGCGCAGGAGGGCCCGGGCTTCCGCGTCGAGAGCTTCAGCGGGCTGCTCGTCCACTTCGTTGCCGAGATGGGCGCCTGCGCCATCGTGCGCGGGCTGCGCGCCGTCTCCGACTTCGAGTACGAGTTCCAGATGGCGCTGATGAACCGCCGCCTCGACCCGCGCATCGAGACCGTCTTCATGACGCCGCACGAGGAGTACAGCTTCGTCTCCAGCCGCCTGGTGAAGGAGGTCTTCCGTCTCGGCGGCGACCTGCGCGGCCTGGTGCCCGAAGCCGTGCTGCGCCGTCTCGGCGAGCGCCTGCCGCCGCAGGGTGTCACTGCGTAATGTCGGCCCATTCGGAGCGAGGCCGGGCGGGGGCGCCCCCTGTCCCTGGAGGGGCAGGGGGATGGGGGGATAGGGGTGAAATGTTCTTGCTTCGCATGCCGAAGGTGGAGCTGCACGTCCACCTCGAGGGCTCGATCCCGCCGGCGAGCCTGCTGGCGCTGGCGCGCAAGCATCGCCTCGACCTGCCCGATTCGCTCGCCGGGCTCGAGGAGTGGTTCCGCTTCCGCGACTTCGAGCACTTCGTGCAGATCTACGTCACCATCTGCCGCTGCCTCAAAAAGCCGGAAGACTTCCAGCAGCTCGTCGACGCCGTGGCGGCCGAGCAGGCACGGCAGAACGTCGTCTACACCGAGGTCCACTTCACCGTCGGCACCCACCTGATGCTCGGCCACAGCAGCAGCGAGCTGCGCGATGCGTTCGCTGAGGCGCTGGTCGACGTCGAGCGGCGCCACGGCGTGCGGCTGCGGCTCATCACCGATCTGGTGCGCAACGTGCCCTTCAAGTGGGCCGACCGCACGCTGGAGTGGGCGCTCGAGATGCAGGGCAGGGGAGTGGTGGCGCTCGGGCTCTCCGGCTTCGAGGCGACGCACGGCAACGAGCCGTTCGTCGACCACTTCCGCGCCGCCGCGGCGGCGGGGTTGCGGCGCGTCGCCCACGCCGGCGAGCACGCCGGACCGGCGTCGATCCGCTCGGTGCGCGAGCTCCTCGGCGCCGAGCGGCTCGGCCATGGCGTGCGCGCCGTCGAGGACCCCGCGCTGCTCGCCGAGCTCGCCGCCGAGGGCGTGCCCTTCGAGGTCTGCCCGACCTCCAACGTGCGGCTCGGCGTCGTGCCCGACCTGGCGAGCCACCTATTCGAACGGCTGCGTGCGGCGGGCGCCCTCGTCACCGTCAACTCCGACGACCCGCCGCTCTTCGCCACCACGCTCACCGACGAGTACCGTCGCCTCGCCGACACCTTCGGCTACGACGCCGAGACCTGCGCGGCGCTGTCGCTGGCCGCCCTCCACGCCTCGTTCCTCTCCGCCGACGAGAAGGCCGAGCGCGAGCGCACCTTCCGCGCCGAGCTGCGCGCGCTGGGCGAGGAGCTGCTGGGCCGCGCGGTGGTCCCCGAGCAGGCGGAGCCGCCGGCGCACCGCGAGCTCGCGGCGGCCGCCGCGCGCGCCACTTGAACCGAACCCACCTGGCCGCAGCACTCACCACGTTCGACGACAACCGAGGAGACTCCATGCGCATACCCGGCTTCATCCGCCCGCTCGCCACCCTCGCCTTGTTGCTCGCCGTTGCCGCGCCCGCGGTCCACGCGCAGCCCGCCGGCGCTACCGGCCCGCGCACCCTCACGATCGACCGCAACCACAGCTCGATCGGTTTCCGCATCCGCCACCTGGTGAGCAACGTCGACGGCCGCTTCGGCGATTTCGCGGGCACCATCACCTACGACCCGGCGAAGCCCGAGAATTCGGTCGTCGACGTCACCGTGCAGGCGGCGAGCATCGACACCGGCACCCCGCGTCGCGACGACGACCTGCGCTCGGAGAACTTCTTCGACGTCGCCAAGTACCCGACGCTCACCTTCAAGAGCGTCTCGGTGCAGAAGAAGGCGGCGGGCGAGCTGACGCTCACTGGCGACCTCACCATGCACGGCGTCACCAAGCGGATCACCGTGCCGGTATCGGTGCTCGGCATGTTGCCCTTCCGCGGCGGCGAGAAGGCCGGCTTCTCGACCACCTTCACCGTCGACCGCAAGGACTACAACATCACCTGGAACCGCGCCCTCGATACCGGTGGCGCGCTGCTCGGCGACGAGGTGACGGTGACGATCAACCTCGAGACGGGCTGGGAACCGCCGAAGCCTGCGGCGACGCCGGCGCCCTCGCCGGCGCCGACACCGTCAAGCCTTCGAGTCGCTGAGCCTGCGGCGCACACAGCATCGAGATCGCCTCGGCCGCTGCGCGGCCTCGCGATGACAACCGCCGTCATCGCGAGGAGCGCAGCGAC
>DASYQD010000191.1:0-1822 GCA_036005845.1 Thermoanaerobaculia bacterium
GAGCGGCTCGCGGCGGAGGGCGTCGTCGCCGTGCCGACGCCGCATTCGCCGCTCGGCCTTCGCGTCGAGGGCAAGCCTTCGCTGCTGAAGGGCGACGCGGTCGAAAGCGGCATCGTCGAGGTCCAGGACGAAGGCAGCCAGCTGCTCGCGCTCGTCGTCGGCGCGCGCCGCGGCGAGACGGTCGTCGACTTCTGCGCCGGCGCCGGCGGCAAGACGCTCGCGCTCGGCGCCCAGATGCGCGGCAGCGGCCGGCTCTACGCGTTCGACGTCTCCGGGCATCGTCTCGCGGCCCTGCGGCCCAGGCTGGCCAAGAGCGGCCTGGACAACGTCCATCCGATGCAGATCGCGTCGGAGCGCGACGAGCGCATCGAGCGCCTCGTCGGCAAGGTCGATCGCGTCCTCGTCGACGCGCCGTGCACGGGGTCGGGGACGCTGCGCCGCCACCCCGACCTCAAGTGGCGCCAAAACGACGCTTCGCTGGCTGCGCTCGCGGCGTCGCAGCGGACGATCCTCGCCGCGGCCGCCCGCCTCGTGAAGCCGGGCGGCAGGCTCGTCTACGCGACGTGCAGCGTGCTCGCGGCCGAGGGCGAGGACGTCGCCGACGACTTCGAGCGCGCCGGCGGCGGCGCCTTCGTCCGCGTCGCCGCCGAGGAGGCGCTTCGCCGCGCCCAGGTCGGCGGCGCCGGATCGCTCGTCGAAGGCGAACGGCTGCGCCTGTGGACTCATCGCCATGCAACAGATGGTTTCTTCGCCGCGGTCTGGCAGCGCGCCTAGGGCGCAGTCTTGCCAAGAAGTCAAGGATCAAGCCGCGGCGTGATATCCGTTGGATTCGAGGGATATCTCCCTAGAGCCCTCGAATAGAATTGAAGTCCTCCCAAAAAGTCTTACTCGAAAGGTCCTGATGGACGTGCTGACCTCGGTGTTTTCCGCCTTGCTCGACTGGCTGAGCCACGGCCTCTCGGGCTTCAACGGGTGGGAGATCGTCGCCTACACGCTGATCACGACGCACATCACGATCGCGGCGGTCACGATCTTCCTGCACCGCTCGCAGGCGCACCGCGCGCTCGACCTGCACCCGATCGTGTCGCACTTCTTCCGCTTCTGGCTCTGGCTCGGCTCGGGGATGGTGACCAAGGAATGGGTCGCGATCCACCGCAAGCACCACGCCAAGTGCGAGACTGCGGACGATCCGCACAGCCCGCAGACGCGCGGCATCGAGACGGTCCTGCTGCAGGGCACCGAGCTCTATCGCGCCGAGGCGAAGAACCAGGAAACGCTCGCCAAGTACGGTCACGGCACGCCGGACGACTGGCTCGAGCGCAACCTCTACGCGCGCTACAGCTGGCAGGGCGTCGGCGTGATGCTGATCCTCGACCTGTGCCTGTTCGGCGCGATCGGCGCGACGGTCTGGGCGGTGCAGATGCTCTGGATTCCGGTCACCGCGGCCGGCATCGTCAACGGCATCGGCCACTTCTGGGGCTACCGCAACTTCGAGGCGCCCGATGCGAGCCGCAACGTCATGCCGTGGGGCATCGTGATCGGCGGCGAGGAGCTGCACAACAACCACCACACGTATCCGACGTCGGCCAAGCTCTCGGTCAAGCCGTACGAGTTCGACATCGGGTGGGCCTACATCCGCGGCCTGCAGGCGCTCGGCCTCGCGACGGTGAGGAAGACGCCGCCGCAGCTCAAGCTCGGCGTCATCAAGCCGGTCGCCGACAACAAGACGCTCGAGGCGATCATCGCCAACCGCTACGAGGTCATGGCCAATTTCGCCCGCAGCCTCCGCCACGCGAGCGGCACCGAGCTCGCCCGGCTGAAG
>DASYQD010000192.1:0-11875 GCA_036005845.1 Thermoanaerobaculia bacterium
GAGTTTTCTTATCTGTCTCTGACCCATGAAGGCTCAGGCCGAGGCGCGCCGCCACCGCCACCGCCACCGCCACCGCCACCGCCGCCACCACCACCACCGCCGCCACCACCACCACCGCCGCCACCGCCACCGCCACCGCCACCTGCGGCAAGGGCGAGCGAGGCGCTCAGAAGCGCGGTGCAGAGGGCGGTGAGGAACGGTCGTGCGTTCATGGTGCAGCTCCTGATCGGCCCGGGGGTCGGTCCGTGTATGCCGCCTTCTGCCGGATCGGTTCAACCTTTCGCCGCGAGCGCGCGGTGCAGGAGCATCCGCGCCTTGTCCCGCTGGCGTTGCAGGGCGGAGACGCCCTTCATGTTGGCGATGTCCGCGAGCGTGAAGCCGCAGCAGCTCTTCGGGTCCACCACTTCGGCGAGCCCGGGCTCGAGGGCCTCGAAGGCCGGACGCTCGGCGGCGACACCCTCGGGTCGCCCACCGCAGCGACGGCCGCTACGAAGGCAAGGCGGCGGTCAAGCCGCTCAATCCGCGCTGATGGGCCTGACGGCGCGCGCCCCTTCCAGCGCGAGGGCGGCATCCTGGCGGCACGGACTCCGCGAAGGCTCGGGCTTGCACCCGGCCCGCACGGCTTCGTTCGCGAGGGGCTGCGTTCTGCCTCCTAGCTCGCCGTTCGCGTCTTGCGCCGGCGCAGCCAGCCAACGCCTGCCAGACCGATCGCCATCATCAGGTACGACGACGGTTCGGGAACGGCGGCGATGGGACTGGCGGTCATCGTGACCCGGTAGGGATAGACACCGCCGTCCGTGCTGTCGCTGCCGCCGACGGCGACGGTGTACACGCCGGTCGTGCTGATCGCGAACGTGCCGAACGGGTCGCCGCTGAAGCCGGTCGGGCCGACGAAGGGCGGGTGCTCGTCGTCGAGGCTGCCGATGAACGTCAAGCCGCCGAAGCTGGCACCGGCGACGAAGCTGGAGGTGTCGGCACTGGTGGTGCCTCGATAGAAGGACAGGGCGGGGTCGAGGTTGCCGTTCAGCCGATCCACTTGCAGAGTCACGGTCGTGCCTGCGGTGGCGGAAAACTGCCAGAAGTCGATGCCGGTGCCGTCGTTGAGGAACCAGCTGAAGCCGCCGACGTTGCCTGTGGCCGCCGCGCCCGAGACGAGCGTGCCCTGGTAGACGATGGGCGCCGCATGGGCAGCGGTCAACCCTGCAGCGACAGCCGACACGGCGACCAACAGAGTGCGAAGCTTCATCTTGATTCTCCAGAGTTTTGTTCGCGGGATCTGCGCTTCATCGAGCACGGTTCCACGCCTCGTGCGTCGCGACGGTCACGGCGTCGTCGAGCAGACGAAGTTCGCTGCATCGTTCGTGTCGCCGGAGCCCTTGTACTTGGCCATGGCCGGGTACGGGCAAAGAGGTCGGCTTTGGGTTCCGCCTCCCGACAGCGTCTTCGTTGCGAGGATCGTGTCCGGCGCGATACCGTTTTCAACCCAGTTGACGACGGTCGGGAACAGGTTCTGCGGTTGCGGTCCGACGCCGCCGCCGCAATGGGCCACGCCTGGCGCCATGAAATGTCGATACCACTGCTGGGTCGCGGCGTATCCGCCACCGAGGAAGTTGGTGACCGAGTCGTAGTAGTCGATGCTGTCTTCGGACGGGATCAGCTGGTCGGCAAAGCCCTGCCACGTCACGATCTTGCCGCCGAGATTGCGGAAGGCCGAGAGGTCCGGGTTCTCGCTCGCCGTCAGCGCGTTCATCATCGCCATCGTCTTTTGCATGAACGGCTGGAAGTTGGCGTAGTTCAGCTGGCTCACCGTCCAGGTCGGGTCGAAGTAGATCCAGAACTGCGCCTGCTGCAGCGGGATCGAGTTCAGGTTGGCGCCGGCGACACTGGTGAGCGACGCGCCGCGCTGGTAGCCGTACCAGAGCTTCTTGCCCTGGGAGTTGGTCGGACCGTTCCAGATCTTCAGGATCGCACCCGCCTCCGCCGGCGTCAGGCAGGTGTTGTCGCTCGATGTGCACGATGCCTTGGTGATGCTCGAGTCGTTGACCGGGTTGTAGGTGCACGTCCGCGGATCGGTGATCATGCCGTCGGCGACGCCGTCGGTCGCGTCGCATGCCGCGATCGCGGCGTTGACGGCGAGGCTTTCCTTGGCCGACGAGATCGGCGCGCCGGTGTCGAGAAGCATCGGCAGCTGCGGCCAGGTCTGGGCGACGCCGAGGCGGTCGAAGTGGACCGCAGGCGCACCGGCGAGGATGCCGTTGTAGTCGCCCGGGTAGTCCTGGGCCATGCGCAGGCCCTGTCGTCCGCCGGTCGAGCAGCCGTTCCAATACGAGAACACCGGCAAGGTGCCGTAGAAGGCTTGCGCCAGCTGCTTGCCGATCACCGCCATCTCGTGTTCCGAGCGGTAGGCGAAGTCGGTCTGCAACTGGACATTGGGAGCGCCGTTGGGCACCGGTGTCAGCATGCCGAAGGCACCGCCGCCGCCGTTGTGCCCGGTGTCGGTCTGGATGCCGATGTAGCCGGTGGAGATCGAGTTGACCGGAATGCCGACGCTGCCGGCAAAGCCGCCGCCACCCTCGGATTGCAGGCGCCCGTTCCAGTTGCCGCCGGTGGGCAGGCCGACCCAGATGTTGATTGCCGGCGGCACCAGCACCTTGACCAGGCAGTAGGGCACGCCCGAGCTGGTGGTCCCGGTCGAGACCGAAGTGATGGTCGCGGACGAATCGTTCGGCGGGTTCGTCGTCGGCAAGGTCGGCAGGTCCGACGTGAGGTGGGCGCTGCCGATGCCTGCGGCGTCGCAGGTCGTGACCGGAGTGGCGTTGACGGGCTGCGTCGCCGCGACTGTCTTGATCGGATCCGAATCGGTTGCGCTCGCGACTGCGCCCGTGCTGCTGCCGGCGCTGCCGCCGCCACCGCAGCCGGCCAGCGCCGCGCTTCCGAGAAGCGCAGCCGCGTAGAGCTTTGCAACACCACGGGACTGGCCCGACGAAATCAATGCCATGAAGGTCTCCTCTGAGTCTTCTTTGTCTGCCGATCGCAAGGCATGCGGAGGCTGCGCTCCGGGATTGCATCGTTCATGCCAGAGAAGACTGCGGGCACTTCCACCCGGTGCCGGGCTTCGAGCGGTCTGCGGGCGGCTGAAAAACCGCACGTCGCGTGCCGCGGCGGTCCGAGAATCCGCACATCGGCACGGCGACCCGCCGCCGCAGCGCTTCGCTGACGACGAAGATCGCCGCGCTCAGGCCCTCTCGCCGGCGGTGCTGCGAAATTCCTCGGTCGAAATGCCGAGCCGCTTCATCTTGTCGTAGAGCGTTTTCTTCGGCAGGCCGAGTCGCTCACTGGCAAGCACGGCACGGCCGCCGCAGCGCGACAGCGCTTCCTCGATGACGTGCCGCTCGAACATCGCCATCTGCTCGTCGAGCGAACGCGCCGGCGTCAGACCATGGTTCGTTCCCGGCTCGCCGAGCGGCAGACCGAGGACGAGGCGATCGGCAACGTTGCGCAGCTCGCGGACGTTACCCGGCCAAGGCCGTGCCATCAGCTCGTTCATGACGCCGTCGGGAACGCTGCACAGGGGTCTTTCGTAGCGAGCCGACGCCTGCAGGAGAAAGTGGCCGAACAGCATCGGGATGTCCTCGCGCCGCTCGCGCAGCGGCGGAAGCTCGAGGACGACGATGCTGAGTCGGTAGTAGAGGTCGCTCCTGAACGGCTGCTCGGCGCTCGGTCGGAGAAGATCCGACTTCGTCGCCGTGATGACGCGGCAGCTCATCGGCTGCAGCTCGTTCGAGCCGAGCCGCTCGAACTGACGCTCCTGCAGGCAGCGCAGCATCGTGACCTGGAGGCTCACCGGCATCGATTCGATCTCGTCCAGGAACAAGGTGCCGCCGGCAGCGTGCTCCATCTTGCCGACGCGCCGACGGCTGGCGCCGGTGAAGGCACCGGCCTCGTGGCCGAACACCTCGCTCTCGAACAGCGTCTCCGGAATGCCGCCGCAGTTGATCGCCGCGAAATTGGCGTTGCGGCGCTTGCTGTAGTCATGCAGGCAGCGGGCGACCAGCTCCTTGCCCGTCCCCGTCTCGCCCGTGATGAGCACGTCGGCGTTGGTGGATGCGATGTCGAGAACGACGCGGCGCAGGTTCGACATCGCGGTCGAGCGGCCGATGAGCTTGGCTTCGATCGACTCCAGGCCCGACAGCCGGTTGCGCAGCGAATTCACCTCCAGCGTCAGGCGGCGGGTTTCCAGAGCGCGGCCGATCGCCACGTTCAGCCGATCGGCGGAGAACGGCTTCTCGATGAAGTCGTAGGCGCCGGCACGCATTGCCTGCACCGCCATCGAGACATCGCCGTGGCCGGTGACGACGATGACCGGAAGGTCGGCATCGATCCGCTTGGCACGCTCGAGCAGCGCCAATCCGTCGATTCCCGGCAGGCGGACGTCGGTGACGAGGACGCCGCGAAATCCCGGTCTCACCGCCGGCAGCACCTCCTCGGCCGAGGCGAAGGCCTGGACCGTGCGGCCCGCGAGCTCGAGCGCCTGGGCGCTGCCGAAGCGAACGGTCGGGTCGTCCTCGACGAACAGGACGACCGCATCGTCAGGCATAGGCAGCCCCATGCGGCACGACTGTGCGCAGGCTCACGATGAACACCGCGCCGAGCAGCCGCGAGCTTGCCTCGGCGCGCAGCGTTCCGCCGAAGCGGCGGACGATGTCGTTCGAGATCGCCAACCCGAGGCCGAGGCCGACACCCTGTTTCTTGGTCGTGAAGAACGGCTCGAACAGGTGGCTGCGAGCGGCGTCGCTCAAGCCGCGGCCGTTGTCGTGCACCTCGATCTCGACGAACTCGCCGCGCTGCTCGATGACGATCTCGATGGCCGGGTCCGCCGCTTGCTCGACGGCGTCGACGGCGTTGGCGAGGAGATTGACGACGACCTGCTCGAGCCGGCTCGCCTCGCACAGGGCGGGCGGCAGCCCGTCGGCGATGCGGCTGTCCAGCCGGACGTCGCGGAAGCGCTGGCCTTGCCTGACCAGGAAGATCGCGTCGTTGACGACGCCCGGAATCTGGACCGGCTCCGACTCGACCTCCGAGCGGCGCGCGAACTTCTTCAGCTGGCCGGTGATCCGGCCCATGTGGGCCGTGGTGCGGGCGATCATGCGAAGGTTCTCCCTCGCTTCGTCGTGTCGGCCGCGCTCGAGCAGCTTCACGGTGTTGTCGGACAGCGTCTGCATCGCCGCAAGCGGCTGGTTCAGCTCGTGCGTGATGCTCGCAGACATCTGCCCGAGTACCGCCATCTTCGCCGTATGCACGAGTTCTTGCAGCGTCGCACGCAACGACTCCTCGGCACGTGTGCGCTCCGAGATCTCGCTTTGCAGGCGACGATTGGCGTTGCTGAGGTCGGCGGTGCGCAGGTCGACTTTTTCCTCGAGCTCCTCGTAGGCGCGCTTGAGCGCCGCGCTTGCCGCGTCGCGCTGCGCGACGATCCTGCGCCGCTGGTTGAGATGGGCCAGGGCGAACATCACGAGAACGAGGGTCAGGACCGAGAGTGCGGCGCTGCTGCGCGCGGTCGTGCGCACCGGGTCGAGGTCGGCCAGGACCAGCATCCGCCAGTCCGTGCCGGGAAGCGCGCGGCTCTGCACGACGTACCTCGAGCCGGCCCAGGCTCGACGACGCGGCGATTCGGCATCGACATCGACGATCGCGCTGCCGTCTGACTCGCGGCTGACTTCGTGGAGCGCAAGCGGTTCGATCGTTCCGGCCTCGGTGTACTGTCGGGTCGCGGCGAGCCGACCGACCGTCTCGCGGGTCAGGCTGCGCAAGGTCTTGAACTTCCAGGCAGGCTCGGACGAGAGGAAGACGATCCCGTTGCTGTCGGCGACGAGGATCTTCTCGCCGCTGTGCGCCCACATTTGGTCGAGGTGCTCGAGGTCGACCTTGACCGCGATGACGCCGAGCGGCTGGGCGCCGTCGCGCACTGTCGACGAGAAGTAGTAGCCCGGCTCGCGACTGACAGTGCCGATGCCGTAAAACCTGCCGTCTCCGCCCTTCAGCGCATCCTGGAAGTACGGGCGGTATGAGAAGTTCATGCCGAGGACGGAGGCCGACTGCCGCCGGTTGCTCGCGGCCAACGTCACGCCGGTGAGGTCCATCACGTAGATCGCCGAGGAGCCGGCGTCTTCGTCGATCTTCTGCAGATACTCGTTGACGTTCTCCTGCAAGCCGTGGGCGGATGGCTGCTCGAGCAGCGCCTGCACCCGCGGGTCAGCGGCGACGACCTCCGGCAGGTATTCGAAGCGCCGCATCTCGTTGCCGAGGTTGAGCGCGTAGAGGTCCATCCGGCGCACGGTGGCCTCGCGCAGGGACCGCAGCGCCATGCGCTCGGCGACGGCGTAGCTGAGCGAGGCGACCGCGCCGAGCAACGTCGCCAGCGCGAACACGAGCAGCGCTCGCCGTTGGCCGGTGCTCAGGAAGGTGCGTTGCAATGAGAGGTCCTGGAACGCCTGCCGCCGATTGCGGGGAGATCGCTGGTCGCTGAAAGGGAACCGGGACAGCCGGCCGACTCCCAGCGAGCGAACGCCGCGCTTGTGAGCAATGGACGTACCACTCGCATCCGTGAAAACCAGAACGGCGGCCGAGTGTCGCAGTCCGTCGCGGCGGGCTGCGCTCCGACCGTCGACGGCTTGGAGATGGCTTCGGCGAGACGCGCCCGGAAGCGCTGCCGTCGCACCAGGATCCCGGCGCGTGCGCGGCTACGCGTTCGCGAGGTTGACGATCCGCGAGAAGAGGTGGCGGAAGTCGCCGTCGGCTTCGCCGCTGCCGAAGCGCGGGTCGGCGTTTTCGGCGAACGCTGCATCGATCGCTGCCCAGTCGTCGGCGTCGAGATGACGCTGTGCTGCCGGCAGGACGACGCCTTCCTCGCGTCCCATGTGGTCCCACTGGAACGTCGCGTAGCGGCCGACGGCTTCCTCGAGCGTTCGCGCCAGCGACGCTCGCGTCGCGGCGCCGGCGCCCGCGAGCGCTTCGACCAGCGCGCCGATCTCCTCGACGAGCTGGCAGTCGCGCTCGTGCTGGCGCTCGAGCTCGTCGAGCTCGGCGTTGACGACGGGCGTGCGCTCGCGGAGGCGGCGAAAGAGCTGCTGCTCTTCCTTCGGATGGTGGAGCGCGACCGGGAACGTGCGCACGTAGCGCAGGATCGCGCGCATCAGCGGCAGGTCGACCGCGCGGTCTTCCTCGCGGGCGCGAGCGAGCGCGTGCATCCACGCGTGCAGCACCGCGGCGAGCGAGCGGTGCTCGTCGCGCAGGATGCCGATCGCGTGCGCCGGCGCCGAAGCCTCGCCGGTCGCGGCGACGAGCACCGGCAGCCCGGCCTTCATCAGCACGTCGAAGGTCTCCGACGAGAATGCCATGCCGAGCCGGCCGCGGCCGCCGTGCGACGCCATCAAGATGAGGTCGCAGCCGGCCTCGCGCGCGGCGGCCACGATCGCCTGCGCCGGTTTGTCGTGGACCGCCTGCAGCGACGTGCACGGGACGCCGAGCGCGCGCGCCGCCGCCTCCGCCTTGGCGAGCAGCTCGCGCGGCCTGCCGCTGAATGCGTAGTCGTAGGCTTCGGGCGACGTCAGGCGCACCGCGTCGGCTTCGCCGCGCAGCGACGCCGCCGGATCCTCGGTGGCGTGGAAGAAGGTGATACGGGCGCCGAGCGGCCGCGCCAAAGCGACGGCGTTGCTCACCACCTCGACGGACAGGTCGGTCCCGTCGAGCGGGACCAGCAGATGGCGGTACACGAAGGCTCCTCGTTGAATGGAGCGATGCTCGCCGCGCGCCGCGCGCTCGACCCTCCCCGTCGCGGGGGGGCGCGTGCGCGCGAAGCGAGCCGGGTACCATGGTGCGGCGCCAGATTGGCGACGTGTCCCGGCAAGCTGCCGACAACGACTTGGCTACGCCATCGCCCACGGGCGTGGGTCCTGCCCACGACCTCTTCCTCAAGGTCACGGCGCCGCGCGTACCGAAGCACCAGGTCGTCCGCCAGCGCCTGCACGCCGGCGCCGATGCGTTCCGCGATCGCCAGGTCGCGCTCGTCCAGGCGCCGGCGGGCTACGGCAAGACATCGCTGCTCGCGCAATGGCGGCGCGAGCATCTCGCGCAAGGCACTGTCGTCGCGTGGCTCGCGGCCCAGGCCGACGACGATCCGCAGCGCCTCGTCCAGGGGCTCGTGCTCGCGGTCCGCAACGGCGCCGGACGGCCGACGTTCGGCCACACGTTGTTCCAGACCGCGAGCGGCGACACGTTCGAAGGCGTCACGACATGGCTCGCCGAGATCGCGCAGCTCGCGCTCGAGGTCGTCCTCGTCGTCGACGACTCCGACCGCCTCGGCGCCGCCGCGTGCGAATCGCTCGCGTACATGCTGCACAACGCGCCCACGAACCTGCGCGTGTGCGTCGGTGCGCGCGCCGACGCGAAGCTCGGCATCGACGACCTCGTCGCCTACGGCCAGTGCGCGCTCGTCGGCCCGACGCAGCTGCGATTCCAGCTCGATGAGACGATCGAGCTCGTGCAAGCCCGCTTCGGTGGCCGCGTCGACCGTGACGCCGCGGCGCGGCTGCACGAGCTGACCGAAGGCTGGCCGCTCGGCCTGCAGCTGGCGATCTCGGCGATGGCTGCCGCGGCCGATCCGCAGGCCGAGGCGGCAGCGATCGCGACGCGCGGCGGCGCGCAGCGCGGCCAGTTCGTTTCGCTCCTGCTCGCCAACCTCGATGCCGACGACGCCGCGCTCCTCATCAAGGCGTCGATCCTCGACGACGTCCATCCCGACCTCTGCCGCGCGCTGCTCGACGGCGCCGACGCTGCCGAGCGGCTGCGCCGGCTTGCGCGCGACACGCCGATTCTGGTCGCCGGCGAGGAGAGCGAGTGGCTGCGCATGCATTCGCTCGCGCGCGAGGAGCTGCGCCGCCGCTTCGCGGGCCTGCCGGTCGCAGAGCAGGCGAGGCTGCACGCGCGCGCCGCCGACTGGCTCGCCGCCCGCGGCTACATCGAGGCTGCCGCCAACCATGCGCTCGCCTCGGGACAGCACGAGAAGGCGGTCGAGCTCGCCGAGCGCAGCCTCTACGAGGCGTTTGTCACCCGCGGCCACCGCGGCGCCGCGCTCGACTGGGTCGCGCGGCTGCCGGCCCCCGAGCTCGATCGGCGGCCTCGCCTGCTCCTCACCGCCGCGTGGGTGCTGGCGGTGAGCGAGCGGCACGAAGAGGCGCGCCAGCTCGTCGAGCGCATCCAGTCGCGCCCGGGGATCGACGACGCTGGCCGTTGCGAGTGCGCGCTGATCCTCGGCAGCGCCGCGGTGTTCGCCGACGACCCCGACCGCTTCGCCGAGCTGCACGACCCGTGGATGGCCAATCCGCCACTGCGCGATCCTCAGCTCTTGCGCATCCACGCCAACCGCTCGGCGTTTCGCACGCTGCTCGACGGCGAACCGGCGCTCGCGCGGCTGCGGGGCCAGCGCACGGCGCACCCGGTCGACGACACCGCCTTCGCGTACGCCGACCGCTGGCGTGACTTCATCTTCGGCCTCAGCTACCTGTGCGAAGGGCAGGTGCAGCTCGCCGAGCAGGTCTTGCGGCCCGCGCTGGCGCGCGCCGAGATCGATTTCGGCCGCCGCGACTCGTTCACGTGCATGGTCGCAGCGGTGCTCGCCGCCGCCCTGTGGGACCGCGACGAGGCGGCCGATGCCGCCGCGGTCCTCGCCAACCGCCTCGACGTCCTCGAGAGGACCGGCTTGCCAGAGACCGTCCTGCTCGGCTTCCAGACGATGGCGAGGATCGCCGACCTCGAAGGCGCCGAGCACCGGGCGCTCGAGCTGCTCGGCGCGCTCGAGGCGGTCGGCGTCGCACGCCAGCTGCCACGCTTGCGCATCGCGAGCTTCGCCGAGCAGGTCCGGCTGCACGCGCGGCGCTTTCGCGCCGAGACGTGCCGCGACCTGTGCGCTCGGATCGACGCGCTGCTCGCCGACGAGGAGCTGCCGCGGGGGCGCCTGTGGCGACGCAGCGTCGCGCTGCTGCGCGACGTCGCGCTCGGTCACACGGCGATCGCGGCGCGCGAGTGGCGGTCGGCTGCCGAGCCGCTGGCTCGCGCCGACGCCGTCGCGCAGACGCTCAAGCTCGGCCGGCTGCACATCGAGCTGGTCGGCCTGCGCGCGTTCGTCCTCGACCGCTGCGGCGAGAAGACGGCAGGGCTGCTGCGCGAGGTCGCCGACCTGGCGCGCACGTACGGTCTGCAGCGCGTCTTCGCCGACGGCCACCCCGAGCTCGACGGCTGGTCGCGCCAGGTGCTCGGCGGCGACACCGCCGGCGCGCCGGGGCCGCTCGCCGCGCCGATGCGCGTGCCGCCACAGCGCGACGCCGCGCGGGCGCGATCGACGCCGAGCATGGCGCTCACTCCCAAGGAGCGCGAGGTCCTCGAGCTGCTCGCTCGCAACCTCTCGAACAAGGAGATCGGTCGGGCCATGCAGGTCGGCGAAGAGACCGTCAAGTGGCACGTCAAGAACCTGTTCGCCAAGCTCGACGCCGGGACGCGCAAGCAGGTCGTTTCGCGGGCCCACATCCTGGGCCTTCTCGAGACCGCCTAGGCGCCGGCTCCGCATCGCCCCGGGCGCTGCCCGCGCCCCCTCGCGTCCCCCTCTGCGAAGGGGGGGAAGGCGCCGGTGCGGGTGCCTAATCTTCCTGTCTGAAGGCCGGTGTCGTCGGCCTGACGCGACAGGAGACCAGGACCATGGCCGTTTCGACCCCCGCAGCGCCCGCCGTCGTGCGCGCTGCCAGCCTCGCCTCGATCCAGGTCGAGCCGCTGACCTGCGCCATTGGCGCGGAGCTCCGCAACGTCGACCTCGGCGCCGCTTCGCGCGACGCCGGGCTCGTCGCCGAGATCCGCGCGCTGCTGCTGAAGCATCGCGTCCTCTTCTTCCGCCGCCAGGACATGAGCCGTGCCGAGCATGTCGCGTTCGCGCGCAACTTCGGCGAGCTCGAGGACCATCCGGTCGCCGGCAGCGACCCCGCGCACCCCGGGCTCGTTCGCATCTACAAGTCGCCCGACGCTCCGGCCGATCGCTACGAGAACGCGTGGCACACCGACGCGACCTGGCGCGAGAAGCCGCCGTTCGGCTGCGTCCTTCGCTGCGTCGAGTGCCCGCCGGTCGGCGGCGACACGATGTGGGCGAACATGGTGCTCGCCTACGAGAAGTTGCCCGAGCACGTCAAGGCGCAGATCGCGGGGCTGCGCGCGCGCCACAGCATCGAGGCGAGCTTCGGTGCCGCGATGCCGATCGAGAAGCGCCTCGCCCTGCACGCGCAGTTCCCCGACGCCGAGCACCCGGTCGTCCGCACCCACCCCGAGACCGGCGAGAAGGTGCTCTTCGTCAACGCGTTCACGACGCACTTCACCAACTTCCACACCGCGACCAATGTCCGCGTCGGCCAGGACGCCAGCCCGGGCGCTTCGCTGCTGCTGAACTACCTCATCAGCCAGGCGTTCATCCCCGAGTACCAGGTGCGCTGGCGCTGGCAGCCGAACGACGTCGCCATGTGGGACAACCGTTCGACCCAGCACTACGCGGTAATGGACTACCCGCCGTGCCACAGAAAGATGGAGCGCGCCGGCATCGTCGGCGACGCGACGTTCTGATTCCACCTCCCGCCCGCTTCGACACGCACTTTCTTCCAGGACCGCCATGAACTTCCTCGACGGATCGCTCTTTCCCGAGAACCAGGACAAGCTCGTCATCACCTGCGCGCCGTACGGCCCCGAGTGGATCCCTTCGGACTTCCCCGAGGACATCCCGGTGACGATGGCCGAGCAGGTCCAGAAGGCGGTCGACTGCTACAACGCCGGCGCGAGCGTGCTG
>DASYQD010000193.1:0-7841 GCA_036005845.1 Thermoanaerobaculia bacterium
CCTCCCGGTTCTGCGAAGGGGCTCATCTCGCTTCGGCCGTCTTGCGGCCAGCCGTCCGGGCCCTCTTCGCAGACCGGGCCGACCACCCCGACAACACTGCGCTGTCGGGGCAGTCACCCACTAGGGTGCACCAATGAGCCGTGCCCGTGGGGGCGCCCCTCGGCCACGCCAGCACGCGCCGGCCGGATGGTCACGAACGTACGCAGCTCACTCTGACCGCTCGGCGCGACGTCACGCGAGCTGGTGCTGCGTCGCGGGTCGTTCTAAGTGAGGTCGCCGACCTTGAGAAGGTTCCGTACGCCACGCACGCCTGCGGTTTCCCTGGCGATGCGTTCGGCTTCGGCCTTCTGCTCCTCGGTCTTCACGCGCCCCACCAAACTGACGATCCCCTGCGCCGTCGCCACATCCACGTTGAACGGGTTGATCTCGGCGCTCGCGGCGAGCTTCGCCTTCACCTTGGCGGTGATCGTCCCGTCGTCCGCCATCTGCCCGCCGGTCACGTCGCCGACGTGGATGTCGTTGATCACCTGCCGCACGCCGTCGACGCTGCGCGCCTCGTGCTCGGCGAGCCCCTTCTCTTCGGCGTTGTCCACCGTGCCCGCCAAGTGCACCACGCCCTCGCTCACCTGCACGTCGAGCCGGAACGGGTTCGTCTGCCCGTTCGTCGACAACTTCGCCAGGATCTCGGTCTTGATCGCGGCGTCGTCGATCTGCATCGACACCGGCTTTGTGCTCGAGCAACCGACGGCAACGACCAGCAAGAGTGCCGCGCCGAGCCAACGTCCGGCACCCAAGAAGGATGAGGTCTCGTGTGCGCTCATCGGGAAGACCTCCTTGCCGATCCCATTTGTAGAATCTACAGCGCCTACACCTGAGCGTACTGGTTGAGCCGGTTGTAGAGCGTCTTCAGGCTGATCCCCAGCACCTCGGCCGTCACCTTCTTGTCCCCCTCGTACTGGTCGAGCGTGGCCAGGATCAGCCGCCGTTCGGCGTCCTCGAGCGACGTCCCGACCTTGAGGTGCAGGTGCGGGCCGGCCATCGGCGCGTCGCCGCCCAGCTCGACCGGCAGGCAGTCGGGCGTGATCTCCTGCTCGCCCAAGATGAACGCCCGCTGCACGACGTTCTGCAGCTCGCGCACGTTGCCCGGCCAGTGGTGCGTCCGCAGGCGCTCCATGGTGTCGGCCGAGAAGCGCTTGTTGATCCCCTCTTTCTTGTTGAGGTTGTGCAGGAAGAAGTTGGCGAGCGTCTCGATGTCGCCCTCGCGCTCGCGCAGCGGCGGCAGGGTGATGGGGAAGACCTTGAGGCGGTAGAAGAGGTCCTCGCGCAGCTTGCCGTCCTTGACCGCGTCGTCGGGGTTGCGGTTGGTGGCGGCGATGACGCGCACGTTGGTCTCCACCTCGCGGTCGCCGCCGACGCGGATGATGCGCCCGGTCTCGAGCACGCGCAGGAGCTTGACCTGCAGCTCGATCGGCATCTCGGTGATCTCGTCGAGGAACAGCGTGCCGCCCGAGGCGCGCTCGAAGTAGCCGCGGTGCTGGCGCTGGGCGCCGGTGAAGCTGCCCTTCTCGTGGCCGAAGAGCTCGCTCTCGATGAGGGTGGGCGATACGGCGCCGCAGTTGAGCGGCAGGTAGGGCCCCTTGCGGCGCTTGGAGAGGCGATGGACCGTCTCCGCGGCGAGCTCCTTGCCGGTGCCGCTCTCGCCGATCAAGAAGGCGGTGGCCTCCGTCGGCGCCACCTTGTCGATCAGGTCGTAGACGCGCTGCATCGCCGGCGCCGTGCCCACCATCGGGCCGAAGCGGCCGAGGTCGCGCAGCTCGGCGCGCAGCGAAGAGACCTCCTGTTTGAGCTCGCGCGTGTCCTTGACCCGCGCCAGCAGCGTCTTCAGGCGGCCGAGGTCGATCGGCTTGGTGAGGTAGTCGAAGGCGCCGAGGCGCAGCGCCTCGACGGCCGTCTCCACCGTCGCCTTGCCGGTGATGAGGATGACTTCGACGGTGGGCTCTTCGAGCAGCTCCTTGAGCAGCTCGGTGCCGCGGCCGTCGGGCAGCATGAGGTCGGACAGCACCACGTCCGGCACCCGCTGCTCGAGCTGCAGCCTGGCCCGCGCCAGGTTGTCGGCGGTGGCGGTGTCGAAGCCCTCCGCCTCGACCAGCTCGGCGAGCGCGGAGAGCGAGTGGACGTCGTCGTCGACTACCAAAGCGTGCAACATCAGTGATCAGCTCCTGGACCCTGGAGCGGCAGATCGAGCTCGAAGGTGGTGCCTTCCGGCCCGCTGCTCGCCGCCTCGAGGGTTCCCCCCTGCGCCTCGAACATCGAGCGCGCCACGTACAAGCCGATGCCGGTGCCGCTCTCCTTGGTGGTGAAATGCATGTCGAAGATCTTCTCGCGCAGCTCCGGCGGGATGCCCGGACCGGTGTCGGAGATGCGCATCCGCGCCCGCCCGTCGTGGCGCTCGAGCGTCATCGCCAGCGTGCCGCCGTCGGGCATCACCTCGAGGGCGTTGATGGCGACGTTGAGCGCCGACTGCTTGATCTGGTCGCGGAGCGCGACGACGGTGACCATATCGTCGGGCACCTTGACGTCCACCGTCACGCGCTGCTGCCGCGCCTGCGGATAGAGCAGCGCCTCGATCTCCTCGAGCACGCCGCGCAGGTCGAAGGGCTCCGCCTTCTCCGACGGCGGCGCCGTCTGCGCCAGCAGCACGTCGAGGGCGCGGCGCAGGCGCTGCAGCTCCTGCTCGATGACGGTGACCCAGCGCTGCTGCTTCGCCTCGAGGTCCTCGCGGCGCGGCGTCGTCGGGTCGAGCGAGCGGCGGAGCAGCTCGAGGTTGAGCACCATGGCGTTGAGCGGCGCCCGCAGGTCGTGGGCGACGCCGCGGTAGACGCGGGTCAGGGCACGCAGCTGCGCCGCCATTCGCAGGTCGGTCTCCACGGCATGCAGCAGCTCGCGGTCGCGCAGTTGCACCAAGTGTCCGGCGTTCCCTTCTTCGTCGAGTGGATAGACCTGGCAGCGGACGCGGCGTCTCTTGCCCAGGCGGACGACTTCGAGGTCCGCCTGATTGCCGCTGTCCCGGTCTGCGGGGCCGGTTTGCAAGAAGCTCTCCAGCGGCTGGAGCGCCCGTCGCCAGTCGTCCGCGGACGGGTCCGCCGGCAGGCCGAGCAGCGTGCGGGCTTGGGCGCTGGCGAACTCCACCTGCCGTTCGCGCGACAGCAGCACCAAGCCGACGTCGACCATCCCGGCGAGGCGCTGGAGGCGCCGGTCGGCGGCGACGTTGCGCCGCCGTTCCTGCTGCAGCTCGCGGCCGAGGCGGCCGGCGACGGCGAGCGCTGGGGCGAGCTCGTCCGATGTCGGCGGCGCCGACGCGTCCGTCTCGCCGCTCGCGGCGCGCTCGAGCGCGGCGACGAGCTGGTCGTTGCGCCGCCGCAGCTGCAGGTGCACGAAGTAGGAGAGCCCGGCAATCAGCACCAGGCCGGCGACGGCGCCGAGGAGGAGGCGCCGCCGCAGCTCGTCGTAGAGCGGCTCGAGCCGCGAGGCGTCGAGGCCCAGCCGCAGGTAGCCGACGAGAGCGCCGTCGCGCTGGAGAGGCAGCAGGAGCACGTAGGCCGGTCGCCGGGTCCCGTCGCCGCGTTCGGCGTGGAGGATGGGCTCGCGGCGAGTGCCGAAGACCTCGGCCGGCACCGGCGCGCGGCGCGCCGTGCGCACGAAGCTTTCGCTGGCGAAGATCTCGCCATGGCCGTCTACCACTTCGAGCGAGCGCACCATCGCCGAGCGCTTGGTGACCTGCTGGAGCTGGCCGATGAGGCGGAAACGGTCGCCGGGCTGGCCCTCGAGAAGGTCGCTCACCAGCTGTTCGTCGAGGGCGGCCGCGACCTCCGACGCCACCAGGTGCGCCGTGTCGTCCATCACGGCGGCGGCGGCGGCATCGAGCGCCTCGTTGGCCCACCAAGCGAGCGCCGCGATCAGCAGCAGGTAGAGGACGAGCGGCAGGACCGCCCGCTGCAGTGGCAGTCGCATCGCCCGAGTGTGTCACGCGGGTTACGTCAGCCTTCGGCTGACTGTTCTCACCCCTGTCCTCCCTGCCCTCCTGCCCCTCCAGGGGGCAGGAGGGTCCAGAGTTCACTGGGCTCTATCGATTGCATCCGAGCACGACTGCCGCACCCGGCAGCGATGCCGCCACTGCCGCCGACTTCGCGCTCACCGCCAGCCGCGCCGTCCACGGGTCGGTGATGCCGGCGAGCTGCAGCGCGTTCTGCCAGTGGCTGCCGCCGTCGCTGCTCTCGCGCAGCACGAGGGTGGCGCCCGCCGCCGTGTAGCCGACGCCGAGCACCGCGACACCGGCGGCCGTGGCGGCGGCGTCCTGAGCGAAGCTGTTGAAGCCGGTGGCGAGCTGGTAGGCGACCGTCTTCCACTTGCCGCGCGCGTTCTGCCAGCGCTCGAGCCACTGGTAGTCGTCCTGGCCGCCGCCGCGCACGCCGAGACCGGCGACGAGCAGCCGCCCGTCGGACGTCGCGACGATGGCCCGCGGCGCCAGGCCGTAAGAGTTGGGCGCCAGCTCGAAACGGTCGATCGTGCGCCAGACGCCGGCGGCGTTGCCGCGCGGCGTCGGACGCGAGCGCACCACCCACTCGTCGGGGTTGCCGTCGAGCTGGCCGGCGACGACGAGTGTGCCGTCGGCCTTGCGTTCGAAGTCCTGCGGGGCGGCGCCGAACGGGCCGCTGAAGGTCACTTCGTCCTCGGGAGCGAAGGCGCCGATGCCGCGCAGCGCCGACTCCACGCGCCAGCCGATGCCGCCGCTGTCGGCGAAGCCGTAGGCGACGTAGATGCGGCCGGAGCCGTCGCTGCCCAGCGCGCCACCCGGCGTCGCGGGCCAGGTCTCGTCGCCGCTCTCCCAGGTGCCGGCGAGGCCGCCGTTGAGGCTGCGGCGCAGGAACAGCTGCTGGCGGTCGTTCTCCGTCTTCCAACCGAGCACGAAGACGTTGCCGTCGGCGTCGACGTGGAGTGCGCGGGCGCCGGAAGAATCGACACCGGTGGGCCGGTAGCGATCGACGCCCTCCCACGCGGCGCCGGGCGCGCTCTGGCGGAGCACGACGAGCATCGGGTGCGCCGCGTCGGTCAAATCGTCGGCGGCGAGGAACAGGGAGCCGTCAGGACCGGCGGCGACACCGCGCGGTGCGAGGTTGGGGAAGCGGCCGATCTCCGTCCACGCGCATCCGGCGAGGGATGCCTTGGGAGACTTGGCGGGGGCGACGAGCTGAGCGTGTGCGGCTAGCGGGACTCCCAGAGCGGCCAGGGCCGCCAGCGCAAGGTTCGACAGTCGCATGGAACTCTCCTCGGTAGGGTGGGGGCGCTGAGTTGTGTGTGCATGGGATTCATTGGATCTCGATGCGCCGACAGCCGGGGATTGCAGGCGACATGCCACAGTCGCATGCAACGTTGCACAGCGAGGTGATTCCGTGCGGGCGCGCGGCTCGCGCCAGTGCGCTCGGCGCACCGACGAGACGCTACGAAGGGCGCGCTTCGAGGTTCGACGGCAGCTCGCTGCCGGCGCCGACGAGCAGGCGGTCTTCGTCGATCTCGCCGGCGTCGAGCAGCTTCGGCGGCTGCAAGCGCGCCACCCAGCGGCGCGCGATGGCCGCCCACTGCGGCGCCGTGGGATCGCCGTTCGATTCCGCCGCTGCCGCGCGGTCGACGAGCAGGCTCGCGGCGTAGGCCGCGGCGAGCGCCAGCGCGATGCGGCGCGCGCTCGCCGACAGGCGCTCGGGATCGGCGGCGCCGGCTTCGAGCGCGGTGACGGTGCCGGCGAGCGCCTCCAGCACCCGGCGCCCCGCCGGGCCCGGCGTCAGGCGCAGGCGGAACTCGACGTCGGCGAGCAGCGCCGGCAGCGCCTCCTCGCGCGCGATGGCGCGCAGCACGTCGAGCGACAGCACGTTGGTGGTGCCTTCCCAGATCGGCAGCACCTGCGCGTCGCGCAGCAGCCGCGGCAGGCCGGTGTCTTCGACGTAGCCCATGCCGCCGAAGCACTCGAGCGCCTCGCTCGCCACCATCACCGCCTGCTTGCCGGTGAACAGCTTGACGAGCGGCGTCAGGAGGAGCAGCAGCGCGCGCTCGGACGCCGTCGCCTCGCCCGTCTCGTCGCGCCCCTGCAGCGTGGCGGCGCGGAAGAGCAGCACGAGCCCGGCGGCGACCTCGGTCTGCAGCGCCGCCAGCGTGTCGCGGTGGAGCGCGTGCTCGACGAGCGGCTTGCCGAAGGCGCGGCGCCGGCGCGCGTAGTCGCAGGCGAGATCGACGGCGCGCCGCATGCCGCCGACGGCGGCGTTGGCGTTGTAGACGCGGGTCACGTTCATCAGCGTGGCGATCGTGCGCACGCCGGCGCCGGGAGCGCCGACGAGAGCGGCCGGTGTGCCCTCGAGCGTGAGCTCGGCGGTGGGCAGCGCACGCGTGCCCAGCTTCTCCTTCAACCGCTCGAGGCGGATGCCCTGGAGGCGTCCCTCAGCGTCGCGCAGTTCGACGAAGAAGGCCGAGAGGCCGCCGCCGCCGTGCGGCGCGCCGGGCAGCCGCGCCAGCGTGAAGGCGACGTCGGAGTCGATCGCCGAGGTGAACCACTTGCAGCCGAAGAGCCGCCAGCGGCCGCCCTCGACGGCGTGCGCCGGATCGCCGTCGCCGTGGGCAGTCGCATCTGGATACTCGGCAGTGGCCAGCGTCGCCGTGCCGCCGCCGACGTCGGAGCCGCCGCCGCGCTCGGTCATCCATTGGCCGGCGGTCCAGAAGCGCTCGGGGTCGCGGGCGAGGAGCCGCGGCAGCACGCGCGCGGCGAGCGCTTCCGGCGCCGCCGTCTCCAAGAGGCGCGCGGCGCCATCGGTCATCGCCAGCGGACAAAGGTAAGTGGCGGCTGACGGATTGAAGAGGTAGAGCAGCGCGTGCTGGTAGGGGCGCGACCACGCTCCGTACGCGCGCTCGTAGCCGCAGGCGACGAGCCCCTCTTCGGCCGCCACGCGCTTCAGACCCAGCCAGCCGGGCGACAGCTCGAGGCGGTCGACGCGGCGACCCCAGGCGTCGAACGGCACGTGGCGCGGCGGCTGCGCCTCGGCGGCGGCGGCCAGCGGCAGCAGGTCGGTGGCGGCGCGCTCGCCCAAGTGGCGCAGGTGCGGCTCGACGGCAGCGAAGACGTCGCGCGGCAGCAGCGCCGCGAGCAGAGAGCGCAGCAGGGGATCGCCGTCCCACGTGTTGGTGAGACGCGGCGGGTCCTGGAAGAAGTCGCTCAGGGCGCGGCTCCGACGACGCCGGGCCGCCGCACGGGTTCCACGGCTGCCACGGATGGCGACGCTATACTGCCGGCGTGCCGTCGTTCAACGCGGTGCTCGGGCTCGCCGCCGGCGAGGACGGCGAGGTGGTCCTCGACACCCGGCCCGAGCACGAGGTCGTCCCCGGCACCATCCACTTCGCCGTGCTGGCAACGGTGGGCGAGGTCGCCGCGGCGGGCGCCGTCGGCGCGCCGGTGGTGCCGGCCGCCGTCTCGCTGTCGTTGCTCACCCGCGCCAAGCCGGGCCGCCTGATCGGCCGCGGCCGGCTGCTGCGCCGCGGCCGCACGCTCGCCTTTGCCGAAGGCGAGGTGCTGCAGGATGAGCGGCTCGTCGCCAAGGTCGCGGTCACCTTCGCCTTGGTTGGCTGAGGGGTGTGTGTCGACTGCGGTCGACCGTGACCACCCGGCCGGACTTCCCACGGCTTGTCAAGTCGATCGCGGCTTCACAGGCCGTCTCGCTCAGGCGCGATGGTTGGGGTGGCGGGATGAGCTCGTTGTGTGTCGTAAGTCTTCTGGTCGCGCAGCATGGCCATCAGCACACGCA